>JAZKDI010000005.1:0-179668 GCA_040387655.1 Bacteroidota bacterium
TGATTCAGATTCTACTGAGCCCTGGTCTTTTAGACTGGGGCTCTTTTTTTATGTTTTAACGTCCATTCTGGGTTTGCTTCTTATAATAAAGGAAACCTTTTGCTTCATCCATTCGGAATAAGCCTTTTTTAGTTATTAATTTAGTAGATAGAAAATATATTTTGTAAACCAAAATAAAAGAATTACTTTTGCAAGCCTTTTGGCAAATAAGAGTTTCCTTTAGGATCAATTAATTATACAAACAACTTCTGTTATTTTCTATTGCATTAAGAAACTCAAGAAAACACAGAATACAAATTTTTATCAGATATGTCTGAAACATTAAAATCACAAGAGCAGTTTTTAGCAGAATTTAACTGGCACAACTTCGAAGAAGGTATTGATGCTGTTGATACAAAAAACTTGCAAGAATTTGAAGATTTAGTAACAAAAACTTTTATTGATACAGATCAAGAAGAAGTAGTAGAAGGAACTGTAGTGAGAATTACAGATCGTGACGCTATTGTTGATATCAATGCAAAATCGGAAGGTGTTATTTCATTAAACGAATTCCGTTACAATCCAAACTTAAAAGTTGGGGATAAAGTAGAAGTATTGATTGACATCCGTGAGGATAAAACAGGTCAATTAGTATTATCTCACAGAAAAGCACGTACTATCAAATCATGGGATAGAGTTATTTCGGCTAACGAAACAGGAGAAATCGTTAATGGTTTTGTAAAATGCAGAACTAAAGGTGGTATGATCGTTGACGTTTTCGGAATTGAAGCTTTCTTACCAGGATCTCAAATTGATGTTAAACCAATTAGAGACTACGATGTATATGTAAACAAAATGATGGAATTCAAAGTGGTAAAAATTAACCACGAATTCAAAAACGTTGTTGTTTCTCATAAAGCGCTTATCGAAGCTGATATCGAAGTACAGAAAAAAGAAATCATCGGTCAATTACAAAAAGGACAAGTATTAGAAGGTGTTGTTAAAAACATTACTTCTTATGGTGTGTTTATTGATTTAGGTGGTGTTGATGGATTAATCCACATTACTGACCTTTCTTGGTCAAGAATCAACCACCCAAGTGAAGTACTTGAATTAGACCAAAAATTAAATGTTGTAATCCTTGATTTTGATGATGAGAAAACAAGAATTCAATTAGGTCTTAAACAATTGAACGCTCACCCATGGGATGCATTAAATGCAGACTTAAAAGTTGGTGATAAAGTAAATGGTAAAGTAGTTGTAATCGCTGATTATGGTGCATTTATCGAAGTTGCTGAAGGTGTTGAAGGTTTAATCCACGTTTCTGAAATGTCTTGGTCTACTCATTTACGTTCTGCTCAAGATTTCGTAAAAGTAGGTGATGTTGTTGAAGCAGTTATCTTAACATTAGACAGAGATGACCGTAAAATGTCATTAGGTATCAAACAATTGTCTCAAGATCCTTGGACTGATATCACTGCTAAATACCCAGTAGGTTCTAAACATACAGGTATCGTTAGAAACTTTACAAACTTTGGTATTTTCGTAGAATTAGAAGAAGGAATTGATGGATTAATTTACATCTCTGACTTATCTTGGACTAAGAAAATCAAACACCCATCTGAATTTGTAAACGTTGGTGAAAAACTTGACGTTGTAGTATTAGAATTAGATGTTGAAGGACGTAAATTATCTTTAGGTCACAAACAAACTACTGCTAATCCTTGGGATCAGTATGAAGATTCTTTCGCAGTTGGAACTATCCACACAGGTGAAATTTCTGAAATCGTTGACAAAGGAGCTACTGTAGAATTCGGAGATGATATCGTTGCTTTCATTCCTACTCGTCACCTTGAAAAAGAAGACGGAAAGAAATTGAAAAAAGGTGATACTGCTGATTTCAAAGTAATCGAATTTAACAAAGAATTCAAAAGAGTAGTTGCTTCTCACACTGCTATCTTCCGTGAAGAAGAAGAGAAAAATGTGAAAGCTTCTGTTGAGACTAACAATACATCTTCTAATAACAATGCTCAGGCATCTACATTAGGAGATAATAATGATATTCTTGCTGAATTGAAAGCTAAAATGGAAAAAGGAGGGAAGTAATCTTCCGTTTCATATAATTAAAAAAGCCTCACAGTAATGTGAGGCTTTTTTTATGGGTTAAAATTTAATAATCCACTAAATACCATTTCCTTTTATATAAAATAACAACAACTTCATTTAGGTGTGGTTTTCTTGATTTGGTATTCAAATATATCTTAAATGCTTTTTCTATGGTCAAACCGAAATTATGCTTTGCTTTTCTATTTGCAATTAAAGTAACATCGGTAACTTTTCTCGGGGTTTGCTGTAATAACTTCCCGAATTTTATAACGCTTTCTTCCTTACATAAATCTTCGGTTTCTAAATAGAGGTCTTCGTGGTCTTCTTCTACTGCGATTTTTTTGTTCGGAAGTATAAAAAAAGCTTTCTTTATTTCGGCTATATTTTTATTTTCTATGCATTTTCCTAATGAATTTATAAATTCGGTATAAGTTCCAGTAGTATTTAATTTTAGAGCTTTATTGGCTTGCCCAAAAGAAAAACTATAAAGAAAAAGAAAGGTAAATGAAATGGCTTTTTTTATCATAAATTAAATCAGTTATTCCGAAACCCTAATTTCAAATAGTTTATCCCAATTTTTACCAGTAACAAAAATGGTTTTGGTTTTTGGATTAAAAGCAATTCCGTTTAAAACATCTGCTCCTTCATTTTTTACTAATTTTTTCAAACCACTTAAATCCAAAATAGCTTCTACCGAACCATTGTCCGGATTAATAACTGCAATGGCATCTTTTTGCCAAATGTTTCCGTAGATTTTACCAAAAATAAATTCAAGCTCATTAATACTTTTAATTTTACTTCCGCCGCTATAAACATTAACATGATCCATCAATTTTTGATTTTCTGGATTCATTTTCCATATTTTTTCCGTTCCGTCCGATTGATAAATAACTTTTCCATCATTTGTCATTCCCCAACCTTCTATTGGTTTATCATAAGTAAAAGTTTTTTCCTTCTTTAAAGTATTCGCATTATATACAAAACCTGTGTTTTCTGTCCAAGTTAATTGGTAAATTTTATTGTTTATTATTGTTATTCCTTCACCAAAATATTCTGGAGTCAAATCTAATTGTTTATAAACTTTTCCTGTTTTATAATCGTATTTCCTGAAATAAGAAGTTCCTTTTTGACCTGTACTTTCATATAAAGTATCTCTAAAAAACTCCAGGCCTTCTGTAAATGATTTTACATCATGCGGAAAAGTATTCACGATTTTATACTTCAATAATTTGGGCTGAATGCTGGAAACCAATTCTACACGACCAGTGATTTCCTGGCTTTCGCCTTCAAAATAAACCAATGCTTTTAGGTTTTGATACCCTAACTTTTGATCTTTTAAATCAAAAGTCAAATTTGTCAAATCTTTTTTTGAACCAATATTTTTATCGTTTACATAATAAATAATACTGTCTATTTTTTTGTTTTCGGCATTTGTTAATTCTAACGAAAGGATGTCATTATTGTGATAAACCGACTTAAACTTTGAATTATCAAAACTAAAATGTTTTTCTGCCGTGTTTTTTGAACCATTGCAACCTATGATAATTGCTCCTAATAAAATGATTGATAGTATGTTATAATTTTTCATGATTATTTTTAAAGATGTTGCAATATACAATACAAATGAATATGTTTTTACTCTTGCGAAAATACAAAATGTTTGTATATTTGCAACGGCAAGTCCTACACGACCAGCTCCTGCAAAATCTCCCAGGATGGGAACATAGCAAGAGTATGTGGTTGAGCGGTGCGATGTAGGTCGCTTGCCATTTTTTTTAATCTGAACCTAGTTCAGATTTTTTTGTTTTAAGTAATTGTTGTTTTTGAATAATCCTAAATTTTAGCAGTAGGTTGCGTTAGGGGTTGCAGTGGAAATCCTTTTTTGAGGCTTTTTTGCCTCATAAAAGATTGAAACGAAAAACCCGACCCTTGTGGTAACGCCCAAATACTTAATCTTTAAATTTACCTATGAATTTATCCTGGCAAATCATCCGTTTTAACCTCAAGGAAACTTTTGCGATTGCTTATGGAAATTATTCCCATAGAGATGCATTGATTGTCACTTTGACTAAAAACAACATTTCGGGTTACGGAGAATGTACCGCCATAGATTATTATCAGATTGACCTTTTGGACTATACGCAAAAACTGAAAGAAATTAAGACTTTCGTCGAAAACCAAATAATTGTTTATCCTACAGATTTTTATATTTTTCTACTCTCTCTTGATTTACCGAGTTTTCTCCGGTCTGCATTGGATTGTGCTTACTGGGATTTGTATGGGAAACTGGAAAATAAAAGTTTTTTAGAGTTAAATAAAATTAGTTTCAACAAGGTTCCCGAATCTTCCATAACTATTAGTGTAGCTGCGATTGATAAGCAAATCGATAAAATAGAAAAGTCAAAATGGACAAAATTTAAAGTGAAATGCAGTCATTTTGATGAAAATCAGATTGATTGCTTACTCAACATGAACAGGGAAATTGGGTTGGATGCCAATGGAAGTTTTACGGTTTCCCAATGTCAATGGCTTGAAAATTGTGAGAAAGCCAAACAATTTACCTATATAGAACAACCAATGCAAATAGGTGAGGAGTACTATTCGCATCTAAAAACGTCGGCTTTTCCAAACTGGATGGCAGATGAAGACTGTCAGGGAATTTCTAATTTAAAAAACCTAAAACCCCATTATAGAACCATTAATATAAAATTAGTGAAATGTGGTGGGTTGACCCCCGCTTTGCAGTTAATTGCTGAAGCTAAAAAAATGGATTTTAAAATTATGATTGGCTGTATGACCGAATCCACGATTGGGATTTCAGCTGGTGCAGTACTGGCTCCTTTAGTAGATTATGCCGATTTAGATGGAGCGAATCTTATTGCGAACGATATTGCCAATGGCAGTTTTGTACTCAATGGAAAAATAAATCTATCCGACCAAGCAGGATTAGGGATAAAGCTAATGTAATAGGTCGAAATCGACGTTGTTTACGTCGATGACGACCTTTCGAACGTCGATTTGGACGTCTGGTACGTCGATGACGACGTTTATGACCTCGATTTCGACGCTACAGACGTCGATTGGGACGTAAACAACGTCGATTTGGACCTTCAAGACGTCGATTAGGACGCTAAACACGTCGTCACGGACGGTTATCATTTTTATTATTGTGATTTAAAAAAGAATAGGAAATTTTAAGTGGATATTTGCAACAAAAAAGATAGCAATATGAAAAATAAATTCAATAGAAAGTTAAAATATATTTATATTTTTTCAATCGGTTTAATTTGCTTGGTCATTTTTGGTTGTAATGATAATAAAACCAAAAGTGATATCAATGATGCAATCGAGTTAACAAAAAACAATAAAGTAATTAAAGACTCATTGAGAAGTTTAAAAAAGAGAGGAATTGATTTTTTGGTTTGTTATGTCATAAAAAATGAAACACATAATATTCTAAGTTTTAATCCTGTACAAGAACCAGGGGAAAAATTTTATACTTATAATATTGATAGCTATTTCGAAATCGAAACTATTGAAGATGTTTATGTTTTATATAAAGATTTAGAACATTCAAAAATAGATCCTTCTAAAAAAACAGAAAAAATAACGAAAGAGTTATTGAAAAAAAAACTAATAACTTTTAATGGGAAAAATCTATTTAGATGTGGAGATTTTATTCAATTTGTATTTTGTACAAATGATCTAAATAATTTTAGATGTTTTAACAATCGTATGGAGATTGATGAACAAAACAGAGTTCATGAAATGAATATGCCATATTACCGTGAATCATTTTATCCTAAATGTGAATAAAATTGAAAGATTGAAACAATTTGGGTTAACAAAGGTTAGTCATTTTTATTATTATGATTTCTTCCTTACTTTCGCAAAGGTTTTTAATACGTTTTCTAAAAATCGAAAAGTCTAACAATCTAAATATCTACGTTAGTCTAACAATCTAAAAACAATGAGCAAAGTAGTTTTAATAACAGGAGGTTCGTCAGGAATAGGAAAATCCATTGGAGAGTTTTTGCACCATAAAGGTTTTGTAGTTTATGGTACAAGCCGAAATCCAGAAGGTATCGTAAACTCAATTTTTCCGTTATTGGCACTCGATGTTAGAAAACCAGAAACCATTGTTGCTACAATTGAAAAAATAATAGCTATTTCGGGAAAACTGGACGTAGTAATCAATAATGCAGGAGTTGGTATAACGGGACCAATCGAGGAAATTCCGACAGAAGAAATCAAGAATAATTTCGAAACTAATTTTTTTGGACCAATTGAAGTCATAAAAGCCGTTTTGCCCCAAATGCGTTCCCAGCAATCGGGACTGATTATTAATATCACATCCATTGCTGGTTATATGGGTTTGCCGTACCGCGGAATTTATTCGGCATCAAAAGGAGCTTTAGAATTATTGACCGAGGCTTTGCGGATGGAAGTAAAGTCTTTCGGGATCCATATTACAAATGTTGCTCCAGGTGATTTTGCAACCAATATTGCTTCAGGGCGTTTTCATGCACCTTTAGTAAAAGATTCTGCTTATGAAATTCCATACGGAAATACCTTGAAGATGATGGACGAGCATGTAGATAGTGGAAGCAACCCGAACGAAATGGCTCAAGCTATATATAAAATCATACAGACCCCCAATCCTAAAGTTCATTATAAAGTAGGTGTTTTTATGCAGAAGTTTTCAATTGTACTAAAACGCATCTTACCAGATAAAGTATATGAGAAAATGCTAATGAACCATTATAAGTTGTAACTTGTAAAAACAAAATCTAAAAACAGAATTATGAAATTCTTTATCGATACCGCAAATTTAAACGAAATAAAAGCCGCGCAATCCCTTGGCGTTCTGGATGGTGTAACTACCAATCCGTCATTGATGGCGAAAGAAGGAATCACAGGGAAGAACAATATTTTAAAGCATTATGTTGACATCTGCAATATTGTGGATGGCGATGTGAGTGCCGAAGTAAATGCCACTGACTATGAAGGAATGATTCGTGAAGGAGAGGAACTGGTTGATTTACATGAGCAAATTGTCGTAAAATTGCCAATGACGAAAGAAGGAATTATGGCGTGCCGTTATTTTTCTGAAAAGGAAATCAGAACTAATATGACGTTGGTTTTTTCTGCGGGACAGGCATTGCTTGCTGCAAAAGCGGGAGCGACTTATGTTTCCCCATTTATAGGAAGACTGGACGATATTTCTACCGATGGTTTGGAACTGATAGATGATATTCGTCAGATTTATGACAATTATGGTTATGAAACGGAGATTCTAGCAGCATCAGTGCGTCATACCATGCACATTGTAAATTGTGCCAAGATTGGTGCCGATGTCATTACAGCGCCACTTTCGGCTATTTTAGGTTTATTGAAACACCCTTTAACAGATAGCGGATTAGCTCAGTTTATTGCGGACTTTGAGAAGGGGAATAAGAAGTAAAATGTTATTTTTACTAAAATAAATGAAGGGTAAATATTTAAAATATGGAATTTTATCTTTGTTAGGGTTCCTGACTGTAAAAAGATATATACATTTTGGAGATTATTGTTCAGGAATGCCAGATGGACTACTTTGGTTATTTTTTTGTATTATATTTATAATTACCTCTCTTATAATCATCGGAATTGACATCTATAAAAAAAAACTGGATTATAAAATTTTCATTTTAATCCTAATATTTATTTTATCCAATTTATTTTTATTTAATTCTAATTTGAAAGAATTTGAAAGTAAAGAAACTATACTTATTGGTTCTGTAAATAATTTTTACAATGACAAATCTTTAATTTTGAATAAAAATCAGAGTTTCATTATAGAGATGAGAGAAAATCATTGGAGCTGTTATAAAAAAGGTAATTATAGAATTAAAGATTCAATTCTTACTTTAGTAAAAGATTCTTTGATTGAAGAAACTGACAATATCTTTACCTATAAATATAAAATAGATTTAAAAAATAAAGTTTTAATTCCAGTTGAAAAAGGTTTTGATACCATAACAATCAAATCATCAAATTTACAAATCCTTAAATAAATTGAACCCAGACTTCCTAAAATACCAAGCCCAAACTTCTCCTTATCCACTCGGAATGGAAGTGTCGCATGCCATTGGTTCCTATATATACGACACCAATAATAAAAAATATTTGGATTTTGTAGCGGGAGTTTCTGCTTGCACGCTGGGGCATCAAAACCAAAGAGTCAATGATGCGATAAAAAACCAATTGGATAAATACTCGCACGTGATGGTGTATGGTGAATATTCTCAAAGTCCCGCCGTTCAGTATTGCAAATTATTGGCGGAGCAATTGCCTTATCCGTTAGAAAAAACTTATTTGGTTAATTCAGGAACCGAAGCTACTGAAGGTGCGTTAAAACTAGCGCGAAGAGTTACCGGTAGAAGTCAGTTGATTTCTTGTCACAATGCCTATCACGGGAATACAATGGGTTCTATGAGCGTAATGGGATTTGAAGAACGCAAACAGGTTTTTCGCCCATTGATTCCTGATGTCGATTTTATTACGTTTAATAACGAATCCGATTTACAAAAAATAACCACTAAAACTGCTGGGATCATTCTTGAAACCATTCAGGGAGGTGCTGGTTTCATTCAGCCACATAATGATTTCCTAAAAAAAGTAAGGGCACGCTGTACTGAAGTGGGTGCCATGATGATTTTGGACGAAATCCAACCGGGTTTCGGTAGAACCGGAAAATTATTCGGTTTTCAAAACTATGATATCATCCCTGATATCCTTGTTATGGGAAAAGGAATGGGGGGCGGAATGCCTGTTGGAGCCTTCACGGCTTCTGCTAAAAACATGGATTTGTTAAGTGATAATCCAAAGTTGGGACATATAACAACCTTTGGCGGACATCCTGTCATTGCGGCAGCATGCTTGGCAACTTTACAAGAATTAATCGAAACTTCTATAATGTCTGATGCATTAATAAAAGAAAAGCTTTTCAGGACTCTTTTGGTACATCCTTTGATACAGGAAATTAGAGGCGAAGGATTAATGTTGGCACTAATGACAAGCAGTGCAGAAATTACCAATCAAGTAATTTTCAAATGCCAAGACAAGGGTTTAATTCTGTTTTGGTTGTTATTTGAAGGTTGCGCAGTAAGGATTACACCGCCATTGACAATTTCAGAAGATGAAATTAGAGAAGGCTGTACTATAATTCTTGAAGCATTGAACGAGATTCAATTGCAATCATAAATTAGCAATCCTATTGTTAATTAAATTGTTCACAATAATTTTCCTTTCTTCTTTAAACGGATTTTAAATAATTACCTTTATTAAAGGATAATATTAAAACTTACGACCATGCAACTAAACAACGAAGAAGAAGATTATAACTTATCCTTATCAAAATTTGAGTCGATGTTGAAAACCAACAAAGTCCTCTTTTTTGATTCTGAAGAATTTGAAGAAATTATCCTTCATTATTTGGATATGGGTAAAGCCACTTTGGCAAAAAAAGCCTTAAAACTAGCATTGGAACAACACCCTAAATCTACTGGTTTGAAATTAGTTCAGGTAGAAATGCTGGTATATGACGATAAACTCGATATTGCAGAAAAACTCTTGAACGAGCTCTATGCAATAGAACCTACAAACGAGGAAATTTATATTCAAAAAGCTAATATATATTCTAAAAGGGACAACCACGAAAAAGCGGTTGAATGTTTGCAAACAGCCTTAAAATACACCGATGACTATGCAGATGTGTATAATTTAATAGGGATGGAATATTTGTTTATGGATAATTTGGAATTAGCTAAGGAAAATTTTATCAAATGCCTCGAAGAAGATCCAGAAGACCAAGCCGCATTGTATAACGTGGTATATTGTTTTGAGTTTTTAGACCAAAATCTTGAAGCTATAGAATACTTAAAGAAATATATTGACAAAAACCCGTATGCCGAAATTGCATGGCATCAAAAAGGGCGTTTGTATTATGGTATTAAAGAATACAGTAAAGCCTTGAGAGCATTTGATTTAGCAACTGCAATTGATGATGAATTCCTTGGAGCGTTTATGGAAAAGGCAAAATCACTGGAAAGGCTGAAAAATTATGCTGAAGCCATTGAAAGTTATAATCGAACAATAGAATTAGACGATGCTACTTCATACGCCTTATTGAGAATAGGAAAATGCTATGAGAAATTAGGCAATAAGGTTTTAGCACTTAAATATTTCAATAAAACAGTTCATGAAGACCCGCTTCTTGATAAAGGCTGGATTGCGATAACAGATTTTTATGTTCGCCAAAAGAACTTTAAAAAAGCACTTTTTTTCGTTAATAAAGCATTAAGCATCAACAATCAAAATAGATTCTATTGGAAACGCTATGCATCTATTAACAAAGAAATGAATCTGTTTGAAGAAGCCGAATTTGGTTATAGAAAAGCGGTAGAATTTGGAGATACACAATTAGACACTTGGTTATATTGGGTTGATATCATACAATTTCAAGGTGAATTTGAAACAGCCATACAAACTTTGCTACAGGCTACAGAATTTTATCCGGAAGAATTTGAAATCGAATACCGTTTAGCTGGATTGTATTTTATGGCTCATGATGATAAAAAAGGGAAATTCCATTTGAGCAATGGTTTGCGATTGAGTTATAAAGACCAGACTATTCTTTCTGAACTATATCCTGTTGTTTGGGAAAGAAAAATGGTTCAGAACGCAATTAATAAATATTTAAAATAGTAATAATTAAAACATAAAACCAAATCGGATTGTCATTTCTGGTTTGGTTTTTATCATGATATGAGAATTATAATTTACATTTCATTTTCATTAATAGGATATGCTTCCTTTTCTCAAGGTAATGTACCTACTTCAGTTGGAACCCCAAAAAAATATTCTGATCAGCATATTGAAAGTAAAAATGCCATAGACTACATTTATGATGCTTCGGCAGTTAGTGAAAAACCGCAATTTGTAAATGGTGAAAAAGGGCTTAAAGAGTTTTTTGATCAAAATTACATAGTGCCTCAGGAAATTATCAAAAACAATGTTTCAGATAAAATATTTGCGTCTTTTATAGTAGAAAGAGACGGAACTTTAACAAATATAAAGATACTGCGTGATCTTGGATTTGGAACAGGAAAAGAAGCAATTCGGGTATTTAAGAAAATGCCTAAATGGATTCCCGGAAAAATTAACGGCAAAGCTGTTAGAGTAAATTATTTCATCCCAATTTCTATAAATGAAAAAAGATAAACAATACGGTTTAGTGGGGAGAAACATAGGTTATTCTTTTTCAAAAAACTACTTTACCACAAAATTTCAAGACAATAATTTAAATGATTGTTCGTATGAAAATTTTGACATTCAGACCATTGAAGAATTCCCTTCTATTATAAATAACAACCCCAATCTAAAAGGTCTTAATGTAACCATTCCTTATAAAGAATCGGTTATGGCTAATTTAGATACTTTATCTGACACAGCGGCTTTGATTGGAGCAGTAAACACCATAAAATTTTTGGAAAACGGAAAAACTATAGGCTATAATACGGACTATTTTGGATTTCAAAAAGCGTTGGAGCCTTTATTAAAACCACACCATAAAAAAGCATTGCTGCTAGGAACAGGAGGAGCTTCTAAAGGAGTGGCTTTTGCATTAAAGGAATTAGGGATTTCCTATACTTTTGTTTCCAGAAAAGCTTCCCAAAATGAATTGGATTACACTGATATCAATGCTGCAATTTTTGATGATTACCAGATAATCGTTAACTGCACACCTTTAGGGACAAGCCCTAATATTGATACGTGTCCACCTATTCCGTATGAATATTTTTCACCAAATCACATTGCTTTCGATTTAATATATAATCCTGAGGAAACCCTTTTTTTACAAAAAGCAAAACTAAACGGGGCAGTAATTAAAAACGGCATTGAAATGCTTGTTCTTCAGGCAGAAGAGGCTTGGAGGATTTGGAACGAATAGTTTTTTAATATCTATATTTTTCCAATACGATAAACTAAGTCGTACAAATTGTTATAAAAATGACTTTAAACAAAGGATTTCCTTTGAATTTTGTCACGTCTTTAGTATCTTTCCACCTTGAATAATTTATAAACCTTAAACATTTTACAAAATGTTAGAAGAAAAGAATGATAACCTGTCCAGTTACCAAAACGAGACAGATGGAAATGTAGAAAACGAAACCCAACAAGCAACTTTAGAAAGTCAATCAACTGAAGAAAGTGTTGTTGAAGAACCCCTTGACCTAAAAGAAGAACTTCCTGTTGAAGAAGTTTTAATTGATGAAAACAGTCATGCGATTGCAGCTATTTCAGCAATTAATGCAGCGGAAAACGAAGATGAGTCCATTAAGCAAAGCCATGAAATCCCAATGCTTAATTATGAAGCGTTGTCGATGGATGAACTTCTTGTTGAACTCGAAAAACTGGCTAACGAAGAAAAAGTAATGTCGGTGAAGGAGCACGTTGAGGAAATTAAAAATGTTTTTCTGTCAAAGTACAATCATTTTATAGAGGAAAAAAAGGAAGAATTTGAAAGTCAAAGTACAGATTCGAATGAAACATTTGAATATCATTCCCCTTTAAAAAATAAATTTGATCAATTATATTCCTCGTATAGAGACAAAAAAAATACACATTTTAAGAGCCTTCAAAATAATCTAAAAACCAACTTGGATACAAGATTAGCAATAGTTGAAGAATTAAAAGAATTAATAAATTCCCAAGAAAGTATAAAAGATACCTTAAAAACATTTAACGATTTAAGGGAGCGTTGGAAAAACGCAGGTTCGATTCCGAAAGACAAATACAATCACGTTTGGAACAATTATCATTTTCATGTAGAAAATTTTTATGATTACCTACACTTAGACAGGGAAGCTCGTGATTTGGATTTTAAGCACAATTTAGAGCAAAAACAAAAGATTGTTGCCCGTGTAGAGGAATTGGTTAATGAAATTGATGTTCATAAAGCTTTTAGGGAGTTACAGGATTTGCATAAAATTTGGAAAGAAGACATAGGACCAGTTTCTAGGGAGCACCGTGATGAAATTTGGAACAAGTTCAGTGATTTGACTAAACAAATGCACGACAAACGCGAAGGATTGTATGAAAAGCTAAGAGAAACAGAAGTTGAAAATTTAGCCAGCAAAAAAGATATTATTGCTCAAATAGAAGTTTTGGCAACCGAAAAAGTTGCAGTTCATACACAGTGGCAAGGTCAGATTGATAAGGTAGAAGCATTAAGAACTGCTTTTTTTAACGCAGGTAAAGTGCCAAATGAAGTAAATGAGCAAACATGGTCGGATTTTAAAAATGCAGTTCGTAATTTTAATACTTTCAAAAACTCTTTTTACAAAGACATCAAGAAAGAGCAGAACGATAATTTGAATAAAAAAATGGAATTGGTTGCTAAAGCAAAAGCGCTTCAAGAAAGTGAAGACTTTGCAAAAACAACTCCATTGATGAAACAAATTCAAGAAGATTGGAAAAAAGTAGGACACGTACCTAGAAAATACTCGGATAAAATCTGGGGAGAATTCAGGGAAGCCTGCAATCATTATTTTGATAAATTAAAAGCCCAAAAATCTGAAGTAAACGAAGAAGAAGTTGAAGCTTTTGAAAAGAAAAAAGCATATTTGGAAACCATAAGGGAATTTCAATTAGTTGGAGAACATAAAACCGACTTGGATGCTATAAAATTACACATTGAAACATGGAAAAGTTTCGGTAAAGTTCCATTTGCGAGAAGGCATATCGAAGGAAAGTTCAATAAAATCCTGGATGTATTATTTGAAAAACTGAGTCTAAGCAAAAAGGATTCAGAAATGATGCGTTTTTCAAACCGAATTGACCAATTGTCCAATTCTGACGATACCCGTAAATTAGAAAATGAGAAAATTTTCCTGATGCGTAAAATCGATGAAGTGCAAGGAGAGATATTTCAATTGGAAAACAACATTCAATTTTTCACTAATACCAAAAATGCAAAGAAAGAAAATTCAATAGTTTTGGAAGTTCGTAAAAACATAGCTATCCATAAGGAAAACCTAGACGTGTTGAAAGAAAAGTTAAAGCAATTGAGAAATATCAAGAAAGAGTAATTTACTAATTCAATAAAATAAAAAAGCTCCGTATGATTTACGGAGCTTTTTCATTACTATAATGTTTGAATTAATAATGATGTAAAGAGAATCAAAACCTTTTGTTGTTCAATTAATAATTAATTAAATAGAACCTAAACAAACTTATCAAATCATTTGTTTAATCTTCTTAATATTATACTAAAGTTTTTTGTGTTTAAACAAAAAAACAGAAGTGACAATTTGACACGAATCTATAATTGGCAGTACTTTTGCTTCCGCAAGAAAAGAATTAAAAAATAATGTTTAAAAATATTTTTAAAAGTACAAGTAAAATGACGACGGAAAATACTGAAATGGATAAGGAACTGGATGAAGTAACCTTAGAAAACAACTCTAACGGGGAACAATTAATCGTTGAAGAATTAAGTATTGAAGAGCAATTGACTCAAGATTTAGCAAGAGAAAAAGACAAGCATTTGCGTCTTTTTGCTGAATTTGAAAACTTTAAAAAACGTACTTCTAAAGAGCGAATTGACTTATTCAAATCGGCTAATCAAGAGGTTTTACAAGCAATGCTTCCAGTTTTGGATGATTTTGACAGAGCAATCATTGAAATTAAAAAATCGGAAGACGAATCTGTTCTTAAAGGAGTGGAATTGATTTATGATAAATTAAAAAATACATTGACTTCAAAAGGATTGGAAGAAGTTTCTGTTCGTGCTGGAGATGTTTTTAATGCAGATTTTGCCGAAGCAATTACGCAGATTCCAGCTCCATCTGATAAATTAAAAGGTAAAATTGTTGATGTACTTGAAAAAGGATATAAATTAGGTGACAAAATTATCCGTTTTCCAAAAGTTGTAATCGGACAATAATTCTGAAAATAGACGTAATGTCATCCCTTTCTGTTAAGAAATAAAATAATGAAAAAAGATTTTTACGAAATATTAGGTGTTACAAAAAGTGCTGATGCTGCTGCTATTAAAAAAGCGTATCGCAAGAAAGCCATTGAGTTCCATCCTGACAAAAACCCAGGTGATGCAGTTGCTGAAGAAAATTTCAAAAAAGCTGCAGAGGCTTATGAGGTTTTGAGCGATCCTGACAAAAAAGCAAAATACGATCAATTTGGCCATCAAGCATTTGAAAATGGTGGAGGCGGTCGAGGTGGTTACAGTGGCGGACATATGAATATGGACGATATTTTTAGCCAGTTCGGAGATATTTTTGGTAGCGCTTTTGGTGGTGGCGGAGGTTTTGGTGGTGGCGGAGGCCAACGTAGAACTAAAGGCAGCAACCTCCGTATCAAAGTAAAATTGACTTTGGAAGAAATTGCGAATGGTGTTGAGAAAAAAGTAAAAGTAAAACGTAAAGTACAAGCTCCAGGCGTTTCTTATAAAACCTGTTCAACATGTAACGGTCAAGGCCAAGTGATGCGTGTTACGAATACAATTTTAGGTAGAATGCAATCGGCATCGACTTGCCCTACTTGTGGCGGTTCTGGCCAAATATTGGAAAAGAAACCATCTAATGCAGATGCGCAAGGAATGATTTTAGAAGATGAAACCGTTGCAATAAAAATCCCTGCGGGTGTTGTTGACGGAATGCAGCTTAAGGTTTCTAATAAAGGGAACGATGCCCCAGGTAATAGTGTCCCAGGCGATTTGATCGTAGCGATTGAAGAATTGGAGCATGAATTTTTAAAACGCGAAGGGGAGAACTTGCATTTGGATCTTTACATCAGTTTTCCTGAAGCCATTTTAGGGGTTTCAAAAGAAATAGATGCCGTAAACGGAAAAGTAAGAATCAAACTCGAAGAAGGAATCCAATCAGGTAAGATATTAAGACTGAAAGGAAAAGGAATTCCAAGTATAAATGGTTACGGAAGCGGGGATTTATTGGTACACGTGAATGTTTGGACTCCAAAAACCTTAAATAAAGATCAAAAACAGTTTTTTGAAAAAGCATTAAACGACGAAAACTTTATTCCAAATCCGGAAAAAAGCGACAAGTCCTTTTTCGAAAAAGTAAAAGATATGTTTTCATAATTTTTTTGTTGTTGTAATTTAAATATTATGACAATTTTTTCCCATCCTTGTTTATATAAGGGTGGGTTTTTTTTGAAACAATTCCATCCTTTTCGATACTAATTATTTACTTTTACACACACGAGGCCCAAAAGGGCGTACTGATGAAATAAATCTAAAATTTGTATGGGCAATATACTTGAAGTTAATAAAGTTGTGAAACAATACGGTGATTATACAGCACTTAACGAAGTGTCTATTACTGTTCCTAAAGGTAGTATTTATGGGCTTCTTGGTCCAAATGGAGCCGGAAAAACATCCCTAATCCGAATCATCAATCAAATTACAATGCCAGACAGTGGTGAAATTATCCTTGATGGTGAAAAATTACAGCCAAAACACATACAGCATATTGGATATTTACCTGAAGAAAGAGGATTGTATAAATCGATGAAAGTCGGGGAGCAATGCTTGTATTTAGCACAAATGAAAGGATTGTCCAAAGCTGAAGCAAAATCCCAACTGGAATATTGGTTTAAAAGACTTGAAATTGAAGGATGGTGGAACAAAAAAATCCAGGAACTTTCCAAAGGAATGGCTCAGAAAATACAGTTTGTAGTTTGTGTTTTGCATAAACCTAAATTATTGATTTTTGACGAACCATTTTCAGGTTTTGATCCAGTAAATGCAAATCTAATTAAAGACGAAATCTTAGCTTTGAGGGAGCAAGGTTCTACTATTATTTTTTCTACCCACAGAATGGAAAGTGTTGAGGAACTATGCGACCATATTGCATTGATTCATAAGTCAAATAAACTGATTGAGGGAAAACTTGACGATGTTAAAAAAGAGTATAGGACAAACAGTTTTGAAGTAGGGATATTATCGAATAATATTGAGGGATTGATGTTTGACATTACTCAAAAGTTCAAAGTGGGACAAACTAATTTCAAATCATTGAATGATGAATTGAAACTCGAAATACAATTAGGGAATGCTACACCTAATGAGTTACTGAATATTTTAACCCAAAGGGGTCAAGTGACACATTTTGTGGAAAAAATTCCAAGTGTAAACGATATCTTTATCCAAACAGTAAGCAAATAGATTATTAAACTGCTTAGATTGTTAGACTTTGTATATTGTCTACAAAATCTAAGTTGCCTAATAATCTAAGTAATCATAAAACTAAAAAGAAAATGTCAATATTATCATTAATTATAAAAAGGGAATTTATTGCTAAAGTGCGCAATAAATCATTCATTGTAATGACTTTTTTGAGTCCGTTGCTATTTGTTGGAATTGGAGTTTTCGTGGGTTATTTAAGTTCCATAAAAGCCGATTTAAAAACCATTGCCATACATGATGAAACTGGAAGGTTTGTAAACGAATTCAAAAGTAATGAAGAGTTTAAATATGTAAATTTATCGTCGGTGGACCCTAAAATACTTAAGGATAGTATTATTGCCGAAAGCTATGAGGGATTAATCATTATTCCGAATACTGCAGATAACAAAACTTTAGAAAATAAAATTGAATATATATCCAATGATAGTCCAGGTATTGGTTTTGTTGAAGATATTGAATATGCAATAGCTCAAAAAATAACTAAAGAAAATTTTGAAAAAGCCAATTTAGACACTTTAAAAATCAAAAATGCAGAAGCGAAAGTGAATATAGAACTGAAAAAAGCTTCAGGAGAAGAAAGTCTAAAAGGACTTAACGAAATAAAAATAGGTATTGGTGGAGCTTTTGGCTATCTTATCATGATGTTTATAATTATATACGGAAACATGGTAATGCGTTCAGTTATTGAGGAAAAGACCAATAGAATTGTTGAAATTATTATATCTTCAGTAAAACCTTTTCAATTGATGATGGGAAAAATAATTGGAACGTCTTTAGCGGGGGTTTTACAATTTACTATTTGGGCAATAATTGGATTGAGCATGATGTTTGCTGCTTCGGCTTTTTTTGGAATAAATGCTAGTCCAACAGCTAGGATTTCTCCAGAAATGATGCAGACTGCTCAAAGTGAATTTGCAGGAACAGCACAACTATATATTACTGAACTTTGGAATTTACCTATTGGTACTTTATTGATTAGTTTTATTCTATATTTTATTGGCGGTTATTTTTTATACAGTTCATTCTACGCGGCAATTGGAGCTGCAGTTGATAATGAAACGGACTCTCAACAGTTTTTGTTACCTATTATAATGCCATTGATTTTAGGGGTTTATATTGGTTTTTTTACAGTTATGAATGATCCTCACGGAACTATTGCAACCGTATTTTCAATGATTCCCTTAACCTCACCAATTGTAATGTTAATGCGAATTCCTTTTGGCGTGCCATGGTGGCAAATTGTACTGTCAATAACCATACTTTTTGGAACTTTTATATTTGTGGTATGGTTTGCTTCCAAAATTTACCGTGTTGGAATTTTGATGTATGGAAAAAAACCAACTTGGAAAGAATTGTATAAATGGTTGAAATATTAAGTTAGAACTTTTAGATTTTAGGCTTCTTAGATGGAGTTAAGGTCTAATAATCAAAAAATCTAACTAATCTAAAATATTTAAAAAATGTCGAAAATATTAATCATAGAAGATGAAGCAGCTATTCGTAGAGTGCTTTCAAAAATACTTTCAGAAGAAAGTGATACGTATCAGGTTGAAGATGCCGAAGACGGATTATCTGGACTTGAAAAAATAAAAAACAACGACTACGATTTGGTTTTGTGCGATATCAAAATGCCCAAAATGGATGGAGTAGAAGTACTTGAAGCCGTTAAGAAAATTAAACCCGAAATTCCAATGGTCATGATTTCAGGTCACGGCGATATGGAAACAGCAATAAATACAATGCGCCTTGGTGCTTTTGATTATATCTCAAAACCGCCAGATTTGAATCGGTTACTAAATACTGTTAGAAATGCATTGGACAAAAAACAACTTGTAGTTGAAAATAAAATACTAAAGAAAAAAGTCAGTAAGAATTATGAAATGATTGGTGAAAGCGAAGCCATTAATCATATCAAAGTGATGATTGATAAAGTCGCACAAACCGAAGCCAGAGTTTTAATAACTGGACCAAACGGAACTGGAAAAGAATTGGTTGCACATCAATTGCACGAAAAAAGCGAAAGAGCCAATTTTCCATTAATTGAAGTGAACTGTGCTGCGATTCCTTCAGAATTAATAGAAAGCGAATTATTCGGACACGTGAAAGGCGCCTTTACTTCTGCAGTAAAAGACAGGGCAGGAAAATTTGAAGCTGCAGATAAAGGAACAATTTTTCTTGATGAAATTGGCGATATGAGTCTTTCGGCTCAAGCCAAAGTTTTGCGTGCTCTACAAGAAAGCATGATTACTAGAGTGGGTGCAGATAAGGATATAAAAGTAGACGTTCGTGTAGTTGCAGCAACGAACAAGGACTTAAAAACAGAAATTGCCGAAGGTCGTTTCCGTGAAGATTTATACCACCGTCTGGCAGTGATTTTAATTAAGGTTCCAGCATTAAACGATAGACGTGATGACATTCCGTTATTGATTTCGCATTTTGCAGATAAAATTGCATCAGAGCAAGGAAATGCGGTTAAAAAATTCTCGGCTTCAGCGATTAAATTATTGCAGGAATACGATTGGACTGGTAATATTAGAGAATTACGAAATGTAGTAGAAAGGTTGATTATTCTTGGTGGAAACGAAATTTCTGAGAATGATGTGACTTTGTTTGCGAGTAAATAAAATCCAGTAATTAGTGATTAGTAAATAGTGAATAACGCTAATTACTAGTTACTAATTGCTAATTACTTTAAAAAAATGAAACTAAAAAAAATAAACGAAAACTTGCAACAGGCTTTAATTGAAAACGGATTAACCGAAGCTAATGGATTGCAGCAAGAAACTTTTTCGACTTTAAAAAGTGGAGCCGATTGTATTATTATTTCTCCAGAAGGAAGCGGTAAATCGACTACCATTGTTTTGAATGTTATTCAGCAATTATCGGGACAAACTGAAGAATCCCCTAGGGCTTTGATTATTGTTGAAGACAAAACCAAAGTCTTGGAAATGGTGGCCCTTTTTGAAAAATACGGAAAAAATTCCAATCTTGAAGTTTATGGCGTACATGATAAAGGAGATATGGATTATGATAAAAACTATATTTCTACAGGAGTGGACGTTTTAATTGGAACTCCCAATAAATTAAGCGATATGTTTTCTTCTGCAGGTTACAATGTAAATCGTTTAAAAATGTTTATTTTAGACGATGCCGATCCTATTTTAAAATTGCGCCACGAAACTAAAATTATGCGTATTTCAAATAGTATTGCTAAAACCCAACGGATAGTTTTTTCGGATGTTTTGACAGAAAGAATAGAAATATTAACTGATAAAATGTTGTTAGAACCTATTTTATTCGAAATGGAAGAGGAGGAGTAGCAAATGAAAAAAACCCTGAAATTTGTATTTATATCGTTAGTTAGTTTATTCGCTATCATTTATATAGTAGTACTTTTTTATATTTATTTTAATCAGGAAGGAATGATTTTTCATCCTACAAAGTTAGCTGCCGATTATAAGTATGAATTTAGCCAAAACTTTGAAGAAATTGCCATTCCGTCTTTTGACAATAAAAAATTAAACGGCGTATTGTTTAAAACAAAAAACCCAAAAGGACTTGTTTTTTATTTGCATGGAAACGCGGGAGCTATTGATAGTTGGGGTAATATTGCAGATGTTTATAATAACTTGGGCTATGATATTTTTGTTTTGGACTATCGAGGTTATGGCAAAAGCGAAGGCACTATTGAAAGCGAAGAACAGTTTTATAAAGACATTACTGTAGCTTATAAAAAAATGCTGAACCGATATGAGGAAAGCAAAGTTGTAATCATGGGGTATTCTATTGGAACTGGACCAGCGACTTATCTGGCTTCAAAAAATCACCCAAAAAGCTTAATTTTACAAGCGCCCTATTTTAGTTTAACGGAATTGTCCGATAGTAAAGTACCATTTGTACCAAACTTCCTAAAAAAATATAATTTTGAAACGAATGTTTTCATTGCAAAGGTAAAAGCTCCAATTTATCTTTTTCACGGAAATAAAGATTTGCTTATCCCGATTGAAAATTCAGAAAAATTAAGCAAATTAATAAAGCCAAATGACCACTTTATTACCTTAAAGAACGAAGATCATTTAGGCATCAATCAAAATGAAGATTTTTTAAGCGAATTAAAAATTATTTTAGAAAAATAAAAACTACAGTTATGGGATTAATGAAGATATTTTCGGGTACCGAAATCTTAGCGTTGGCATTACAACAAAAAATTGAGGACATTGGTGTTACTACAGTGTTGAAAAACAACATTCAATCAGCAAAATCTGCTGGTTTTGGAACTTCTGGACAGGCTGTTGAATTGTTTATTCAGGAAGTAGATTTTGGAAAAGCAAATCCGGTTATTGAGGAATTTAGGATGAGTATATAAAAAAAACCACAACATTGAGTTGTGGTCTAAAATTATCCTAAGTTATGTTTCTTATTTCTTTACAATCTGAAACACATTCTGTTTATTCTCAGCTTCTACTTTGACAAAATAATTTCCGGAAACTAAACTGGATAAGTCTATTTTTGGATTCAAATCATTCAATACATTCGAATAAACTTTTTGCCCTAAAGTATTATAAACCGTTACTTTTTTCAATAATTCTTTTGATTGAATAGTCAAAACATCAGTAACTGGGTTTGGACTATAAGTAAGTTTGAGAGAATTGAATTCGCTGTTGCTTAATACTTGTGTAGTTACATCGGCGCAAGCTTCGAGAGAGCGAAATCCAGTTGTATTATTAACTGCTACGACACAATACCTTCCTGCCTGTGTAGCAGAATATTGATTAGTAGTAATTCCATTAACCCCATTAGTCCCTCTAAATGCTACACCGTCCAATGTCCATTCGCAGGTATAACGACCGTCATTCAAAAGTGTATCTAATAAATAAGGCTGAGTAACATTTCCTACTCCATCAGTACCTATTGTTCCACTTACAAGTCCGGGAACGTATAATACATTAACTGTAACATCAATAGAAGGACCGTTACATCCATTTCTATTTGGTGTTACTGTATAAACTCCTGTTCCTGGTGTTATCCCTGTTGTAGTAAGAACTTGATTAATACTGCTGCCACTTCCTGCAATTGCTCCAGTTATTCCTGTTTGAACGACTGTCCAAGAAAATGTTGTTCCAGATAAGCTAGAGCTAAATGTTGTGTTGAAAGGTTCTCCGCTTAATATAGTTTGTGTGGGTGCTCCAAATATTTCTGGACTAGGTTTTACCGTCACATCAACACTTATCATATATCCATAACATCCATTAATTTGTGGAGTTATATAATAAGTTACTTGACCTTGACTACTACCAGTTGTTGTTAATATTTGATTTATAATATTTCCAGTTCCAGATGTAGCACCAGTGACACCATTTTGAATTGCTGTCCAACTATATGTGGTTCCTGTCACGTCACTCGTCAAGACAACATTGGTAGTATTGCCAGAACATAATACGTCGCCAACTGCATATACTGATGGAGATGGATTTACTGTTACAGTAACATTTATAGAATTTCCTGTACATCCATTTGCTCTTGGTGTTATAGTATAAACAATTTCGCCTGGGTCATTTGTTAATGAATATAATGATTGGTTAATAATGTTACCAGTTCCTGAAGCAGCACCTCCTGCATTAGTCTCAACAACTGTCCAGCTATAAGTGGTGCCAGGCATATTACTTGATAAATTAATTGATGCATTATCTCCAGAACATATTGATTGAATACTTGGAGTTGCAGTAACTACTGGATTATTAACAGTAACATTCATAGTGACTGTGTTTGCACATTGACCTGGATTGGGAGTAAATGTATAAGTAGCACTTGTCGTATTGCTTACAGTTGATGGTGTCCAAGTTCCTGTTATAGAAGTTGAATCATCCGAACTTGTTGGCAATACTGGAGCTGTTGCCCCAGAACATATAGGAGAAATAGGAGAAAATGTTGGAGTTATTACATCTGCAATAAATACATTTGCTGTATAATCATATGTAGGACAGCCTGCGCTAACAAGCGTATAGCTTACAAAATGGCTACCTGACACGCTAGTACTTGGAGTTATTGTCCCTGTAGTCGCATTGATAGTTAATCCAGAAGTGTTAGAAAACGTACCACCCATATAAGCGCCAGTTCCTGTTAAATCTACAGACTTTGGAGGGTCGAATTGACAAAAATTACCTGAATTAGGATAACTTATATTAGCTGAGGGCAATACCTTTATAGTTAAAGTGGTAGTTGCTGAAATTGTAGGACATCCAGCTGATACAAGAGTATAGGTTACTGTATAATTTCCTGGTGTACTATTGCAAGGACTAATACTTCCTGTTGAAGTATCCCAAAAAAATAATCCAGCAGGACTTGCAGAATAGGTTCCCCCTGTATAAGTATTTGTTCCTGTCAAAGTTGGAAATTCTAGCCCACAATTTGAATTACAGTACGGTCCAGCATAACTAATACTAGCCGTAGGACACTGCGCACTAACCCATAAACTCATTGAAAGCACTAATAATGTAAATATTTTTTTCATTTGATTTGTTTTTATTGATGCCAAATATAAACTAAATTTTAACATTAGAGTTATTATTAATATACTCACTTCTAAATCAGTAAGTTTAAGCGATAATAGTATGGATGAGTATATAAAAAAACCACAACTTCAAGTTGTGGTTTTAAAATTAATCTGTTGACTACTAGTTTAATTGATATCCTTTCCTGCTTTCAGCTTATCAATCATCGTCTGAACCGCTTGCTTGTTCGCATCATTCGGTGCAAGTGATAGACCTTTGGTCGCAAATTCCAGCGCTTTTGTATATTCACCATTGGCAGAAAAACCTCTCGCCATTCCTATCAATGCTGCAAATTGGTTTGGATTTTTATCATAATTAAATTGAAAAACCTCTATGGCGATTTTCGGGTTTTTAGCAGCTATAAATTGTTTCCCTAATTGTTGAAGTTGCCCCATATTTCCTAATGGCAAAGCACCTTTGAGAACTACAGCCGCTTGAACGGATTTACCGAGTTTATCCAGAATTAAAGCTTTCGTAGAAAGTGCTGTAAATGAAGTAGGATCACCCGGAAAATTTGGGCTAGTCGCCATCGTTGCCCATTCCAGTCCTTTTTCCAATTGGTAATTATTTTGTAAAGTCCAATTAGCGGCAATGTTTAATCCTTGTGATGTCCATCCGCGGGGATTTTGCGCTTCGGTTACAAAAGCATCAAATTGTTGTTTCAAATAATCCACTTTGACCTTAAAAGGGATGGATAGTTTCTCCCAAGAAAGAGTGATTACTGCAGCGTCTGATGTTTGGTTTGAAAACTCGTATTTCAAAAGTTCAACGCTTTTTTCAATCGACTGCGGTTTAACTTTTACGCGCAAAGCATCTTCTTTTTCGTCATAATAAAACGACCCCCAGGAATCTGATCTTTTAGAGAAAACAATAGTGCTTTCAGTCGGACCATATGCTATAAAAAGCCCGTATTTCCCTTTTGGTAAATTTTGGCCTTCAATTTTTACATCGCTATCAAATTCAATAACGGTATTTTCATTAGACCCAGCACGCCAAGGTGTTAATTTTCCGTTTCCAAATCCCTGATCTACAAATCCTATTGGAACGATTTCGCCCCAGACCTTGCCCTCGCGTCCTTTTACAGCTGGACGATGATAAGTAATTGTGATTTGCGTCAAACCCACTTGTTCGGAGACTACCGCTTTTCTTGTATAGCCGTTGGGAACTGCTGAATTATAAGGCACTTGTGCAAAAGACGGAATAGTAAGTAGAATGATTGCTAATAAAAATAAATAATTTTTCATTGATGTGGTTTTTGATTATGATTTCAAATATAGCATATTTTAGCTAAGGTTAGGAGGTATGTTTTATAAGTCTGATCTGAAGGTTTTCTTGTCAAATTATAGGCTTTAATCTATAAAAATTTGAATATCGATATTAAAATAGTGGTTTTTCAGATTAAAATAGTTGTTTTTTAGATTTTAATAGTTGTTTTACAGATTATAATAGCTGTTTTTCAGATTGTAATAGTTGTTTTTAAGATTCATATAGTGTTTATTCAGATTGTAATTGTTATTTTTCAGATTCAAATAGTAGTTATTCAGATTGTAATAGTTGTTTTTCAGATAGTATGATATATTGAGTAGAATAAATCATCCTTTTTGCTCTTAAGATTTATTATTGGGCAATAAAACAGCAATGTAAAAAATTAAAGAACGATGTAATTGCTATTAAGCTATTTTATAACTCTTTAAAAAGAGTAATGATGAAGGTAAAAGAATATGAATTATTTTAGAAAAGTATGCTATCGATAATACGAATTTAGATTTCTATCTTTGCGCCTTTAAAAATCGATTATTCGATTACTGGATTTCTCGATTATTCGAAAATCCAATAATCCAATAATCCAACAATCTAAAAAAAATGATTACAGTCAATGATATTTCTGTTCAATTTGGCGGAACAACACTTTTTAGCGATGTTACTTTTGCTATTAATGAGAATGATAAAATTGCCCTTATGGGTAAAAATGGAGCAGGAAAATCAACTCTTCTAAAGATTATTGCGCAACAAAGCAAACCTTCTACCGGAAATGTTTCGGTGCCCAAAGATGCCGTAGTTGCTTATTTGCCCCAACATTTATTAACTACCGATGGTGCTACGGTAATGGAAGAAGCGTCAAAAGCCTTTGGAGAAATCTTTAGCATGAAATCTGAGATTGATGAAATCAATGAGCAATTGACTATTCGTACCGACTATGAAAGTGATGCCTATATGAAACTAATTGAAAGAGTTTCGGACTTAAGCGAGAAATTCTATGCGATTGAAGAAGTAAATTATGAAGCCGAAGTAGAAAAAATATTAGTAGGTTTAGGGTTTGTTCGTGAGGATTTTTCACGTCAAACTTCTGAATTTTCTGGTGGTTGGAGAATGCGAATTGAACTGGCTAAAATCCTTTTGCGTAAACCAGACTTGATTTTATTGGATGAACCTACCAACCACATGGATATTGAAAGTATTCAGTGGTTAGAGGATTTCTTGATTAATTCGGCTAAAGCGGTTGTGGTAATTTCGCATGACAGGGCGTTTGTAGATAATATTACCAATCGTACCATTGAAGTTACAATGGGTCGAATTTATGATTATAAAGCCAAATATTCCCATTACTTAGAATTAAGAAAAGACCGTCGTGTACACCAGCAAAAAGCGTATGACGAACAACAAAAAATGATTGCAGACAACCAGACATTCATTGATCGTTTTAAAGGGACTTTTTCTAAAACCGATGCAGTTCAATCAAGGGTAAAAATGCTTGAAAAATTAGTGATTGTCCAAGTAGATGAAGTAGATACATCGGCATTGCGATTAAAATTTCCACCTGCAGTTCGCTCGGGACAATATCCGGTAGTGGTTAAGGATTTAGAAAAAAAATACGGTGATCACGTAGTTTTTAAAGATGCCAACATTGTTATAGAGCGCGGTGAAAAAGTAGCTTTTGTGGGAAAAAATGGTGAAGGTAAATCCACAATGATAAAGGCAATAATGAAAGAAATTGGAATCGATAGTGGTTCCGTTGATATTGGCCACAATGCACAAATTGGTTATTTTGCCCAAAACCAAGCATCCTTATTAGACGAAAACGCTACTATTTTTGAAACGATTGATGGTATAGCGGTGGGTGATGTGAGAACACAGATTAAAAACATTTTGGGAGCATTTATGTTCCAAGGAGATGATATTACTAAAAAAGTAAAAGTGCTTTCGGGTGGAGAAAAAACGCGTTTGGCTATGATAAAATTATTGTTGGAGCCAGTAAATTTATTGATTCTCGATGAGCCATCAAATCACTTGGATATGAAAACGAAAGACATTATCAAAGATGCCCTTCGTGATTTTGACGGAACTTTGATCTTGGTTTCTCACGACCGGGATTTCCTTGACGGATTGGCGACTAAGGTTTTTGAATTTGGAAATAAACGTGTGAAAGAACATTTTGAAGATATTACCGGTTTCCTAGCAAATAAGAAAATGGAGAATTTAAGGGAGATTGAGAAGTAGGATTTAGTTATTGATGATTAATGATTAATGAAAGATAATTATTCATATAAATATATTGGTAAAATAAATCCAATTAAAAGGGAAGAAACGATATTGATAATTTTGTTTTTTTCTGTTTTTTTGTTTGGATATCTGCTTACTTTTGGGAAAATAATTACAATTATTATTGGAATAACAACAGTACTATCTGCAATAATTTATACTTTACTAAAAGTAGATATAGATGATAATGTCATATTGTTTACGGAAGAAAAATTAATTTATATCAATAAAAATAAAACCACCGAATTTGAATATAAAGATTTAGTAAAAACTGAATTTATGCATATACAAAAAAACCGTAGTTTTGTTAGACTAACTTTGCAAAATAGAAAATTTGAAATTGATATTGATCAAAAAAATAATCTGAATGTTAGCAGAATAGATTTCATTGACTTTTTATTTTCTAAAAATAGGGAACTTCAAGTTATTGAAAATTTAGGCTTTGAAAAATACAAATATTTTATCTTACATAATGCAGTTAGAAAAGTATTGATAAAAAATAAATAAATAAAAGCCAATAGTTAAAACGATGTTTAACTATTGGCTCTTTCCTTATCCCTTTTGGCTTTTCCCTTTACAATAAATTCACTCCTTCCAATCTCATTTTCTCCCTTTCCTCATCTGCCCAAATACTAACCTGTACTTCGCCAATATGCGCCTTTTTCAGCATAAACATGCACACACGCGATTGACCGATTCCGCCACCAATACTTTGAGGCAAGTTGTCTGATAATAGCATTTTATGAAATAGGAGCGATGCTCTCTCTTCGCAATCTTTTTCTTTTAGTTGTCTTATTAAAGCGTCTTTATCAACACGGATTCCCATAGAAGAAACTTCAAATGCACATTCAAGAACGGGATGCCAAAGCAATATGTCTCCGTTTAAACCTTTAAAACCTGCCTCGTTTGTAGAACTCCAATCATCATAATCGGCTGCACGACCATCGTGGGTTTCTCCGTCAGATAATTTGCCTCCAATCCCCATAATAAAAACGGCTCCGTATAATTTGGTAATTGCTGTTTCACGTTGTTTTGGTGTTAAGGAAGGATAGCGCTGCAATAATTCTTCAGAATGGATAAATGTAATTGTTTCTGGTAAAGTAGCTTTTATGTGGGTATATAATCCTTCAACAGTTTTTTCCGTTTTTTTGAGAGCATCATAAATTTTGATAACCGATTTTTTTAAATAAGCAATTGATCTTTCTTCTTCACTGATACGTTGTTCCCAGTCCCATTGATCTACATAGATAGAATGGATAGGAGTGTATTCTTCGTCTGGACGTAAAGCGCGCATGTCCGTTAAGATGCCTTTGTTAGTTTCAACACCTAATTCTTTTAAGCGCAAGCGTTTCCATTTTGCCAATGAATGAACTACAACCGCTGTTTGTTCGTTTAGTGCTTTAACCGGAAAAGAAACGGCTCTTTCGATTCCGTTAAGATCATCATTTATTCCGGTTCCTTCTAGCACAACTAATGGTGCTGATACTTTTACTAAGCTTAATGCTGTTGCTAATTCTTTTGCGAAAAATTCCTTTACAAAGGCAATTGATTCTTCAGTTTGTAACATTTCTTGATACTTCATTTTGATTTGGTTATTAATTTAAAAAATTTGAAAATAAAAATGCCCGCTCAAAGAGACGGGCATATAGACAATAGTATAGCAGCCGCCTTAAGGTGGTGATTTATTATTGTAATTAGTATTGGAAAAATAGTATTGCATGTTTTGTGATTTTAGGAAATAAAAAAAGCCTCTCGGGTAGGAGAGGCTTTATATGGTGTAAGTTTTTTTATATACTTATAGCAATAGTCTCTCTGCTCGAATAAAATTATTATTCAAGTTAGTAGTAGAGAAATTATTATTAGATTTAATCATCGGTTTTTTTGTAATCGTGAATGCAAATATATATAAAAGAATATTTCAAAACTATACTTTAATCTAAATTAGATTCAAAATCAACATTGAATAAATTGGTAAAAGCATTTTTAATACTAGCGTCAGCATTTAAAACAATGGTTCTATGAACTTTGGTAATTGCCCATTTAGTCTTTAAGGCTTCAAAGTTGTCAGTTCGGTATTCAGCTATACCTTCGAATTTATACCTGGATAAAATGTTTAACCATTTAGATTGGTCTTCGTCGAGGTTAACTGCAATAAATTGATAGTCAGGATGTTTTTTCTTTAAATCCAATACTTTTTTATGTGCGCCCACAAGATGTGAGGCAGCATTTTCTGACCAGAAAAACAAAACCGTTTTCTTTTTTAATAAAGAGGATGAGTTTACAATTTTGCCATTAACATCAATCAAATTGGCTTCGGGTAAAGTATTTCCGATTTTTAATAATTGAATGGCATTTCCAATTTTTAAAATCTCATTTTTAGAACTCTTATCGGTGGAGTACTTATGGTAGATCTCTAAGAATTTTTGGTTGTTGACCATGTTTTGGTCTTCAAGGAGATAGGAAAAAGCAATGTTGTCAAGAATGGTGTTTTTTACTTTTTCGTTTTTAATTAATGTATCGGCAATGTTGAGTTTATTGATGTTGATTTTCAATGCCAAATCTACATCTGATAAATGGTTGTGGTAATTGATTGCGCCCACATTATTCAACATCTGCGAAAGGTATTTTACAAATGGGGAATAACTTGATAATTCAACATTATTAAAATCTATTTTTTTTCTGAAATTATAAAAGTCCTTTGGAAGTTTTTCGCTAATGTCTTCACCGGTTCTTAATTTATGAATTACAGGATACAGTTCTTTTTTTGAATAATTATAAAAATTCAATGAGGCATTTGCATATACATCAAAACCGTCACTCCATTTTATTTCTTCCTTGTGCTGGTCGTATATTTTTTTGTTTGTTTTGAATGTAGCATCGATATTGGCAACAAATTTCGGAATGTCATAATCATAAACATCAAACATTTTTTCCCTATCGGCTTCGTTTTTAAGAAACAACTCCATTAAAAAATTATTTTTTTCATCCCCTCTACCACAGTAAACAATGGATTGATCAAAATCCCTTGAATTTAGTCGCACCATCAAACTGTCATTTTTATCAAAATAAATATACTGGTACTCAGGTTCGTATTTAAAAGTATACAAGCCTGGCGTGAGCGAATCAAATTTAATGAAAAAAGTATTGTCGGCTTTTAAGGGAATAGTATCAATCACTTTTGAGTCTTTACAAAAAAGAACATAGGGATTTGTAGGGTTGATGACCTCACCACCAAAATAAGCCGAATAATCATCGTTTTTTAATATTGTATTACAAGAAGTTAGTAATAATAAAGAAGATGAAAACAAGAAAAGTAAAGTTGCTTTATGGCTCGTCATTTAGTAATATGTTATATACAAAAATATCTAGACCATTTTAATTTTACTGTTAATGCATAGTTAAATAAAAACAACTACAATTCTGATTATTATAGACATAAAACCGAGCTATTTTTTTTACTTTTGCAAAAATTTTATAAAAAGATATTCTATGTTAACAGTTAATAATTTATCAGTTCAGTTTGGTAAAAGAATTTTATTCGATGAAGTAAATACTACTTTTACTCACGGAAATATTTACGGGGTTATTGGCGCAAATGGAGCAGGGAAATCTACTTTTCTTAAAATAATTTCTGGCGACATGGATCCAACTTCTGGTCATATTCATTTGGAACCAGGAAAAAGGATGTCGGTTTTAAACCAAAACCACAATATGTTTGATGAGCATACCGTATTGGAAACGGTATTGATGGGGAACAAAGTATTATATGCTGTAAAAAAAGAAATGGACGCATTGTATTTGGATTATACCGATGCAAATGCTGATAGAATAGGGGAGTTACAGGTTCGTTTTGAAGAAATGAACGGATGGAACGCAGATTCTGAAGCCGCTTCTTTGTTGTCAAGTTTAGGAATTACTGAAGACAATCATTATACATTAATGGGAGATTTGGAAGGGAAATTGAAAGTACGTGTTTTATTGGCACAGGCACTTTTTGGAAATCCTGACTTGTTAATCATGGATGAGCCTACAAATGATTTGGATTTTGAAACCATTGCTTGGTTGGAAAACTTCCTTGCCAACTATGAAAATACAGTAATTGTTGTTTCTCACGACAGACACTTTTTAGATGCTGTTTGTACTCATATATCGGATATTGATTTCAGTAAAATAAACCACTACTCCGGAAATTATACTTTCTGGTACGAGTCAAGTCAATTAGCCGCTAAACAACGTGCACAGCAAAACAAAAAAGCTGAAGAAAAGAAACAAGAACTAGAAGAGTTTATTCGTCGTTTTTCTGCGAATGTGGCCAAATCTAAACAAGCTACTTCCCGTAAAAAAATGATTTCGAAATTAAATATTTCAGAAATCAAACCATCCAGCCGTCGTTATCCTGCGATTATTTTTGATCAGGAACGTGAAGCTGGAGATCAGATTTTAAATGTTCAGAATCTAAGTGCGTCAGTAGATGGGGATACTTTGTTTACCAATGTAGACTTGAATATGGCAAAAGGGGATAAAATTGTTTTGTTTTCAAAAGATTCCCGCGCCACGACTGCCTTCTATGAAATTTTAAATGGATTGCAACAACCGGATTCAGGAACTTTCGATTGGGGTGTTACAACTAATCAAGCATATTTACCAGTAGAGAACCATTCGTTTTTTGAGAATGATTATTCACTTGTGGATTGGTTGCGCCAATGGGTAAAAACTGAAGAAGAGCGTGACGAGGTTTATGTTCGTGGTTTTCTTGGAAAAATGATTTTCTCAGGAGAAGAAGCTTTGAAAACGAGCCGAGTTTTATCTGGAGGTGAAAAAGTGAGATGTATGCTTTCTAGAATGATGATGCAAAGAGCGAATGTACTGATGATTGACGAACCTACAAATCACTTGGATTTGGAATCAATTACAGCATTTAATAATTCATTAAAAAACTTTAAGGGTTCAGTAATTTTCACTACACATGACCATGAGTTTGCGCAAACCGTAGGTAACAGGGTAATTGAATTAACCCCAAAAGGAGCCATTGACCGTTACATGACTTTTGATGATTATCTTGATGATGAAAAAGTACAGGAATTGAGAGTGAAAATGTATTCTTAAAAAAAATAAAAATTAAAAATCCGTATCGTTATAAAAAGCGATACGGATTTATTAGTTACAGAAGAACTTATTTGCTTCCGCCCATTTTACTAATGGCAAAAATAATAAGTACTACTACTGCAACAACTAGAAATATACCTACACCCATTCCGGCTTGGAATATATCCCCAATAATTTCACAACTTGCAAATGAAAATAATACTACCATCAGTATTAAAATTCGTGAGATAAAATTTTTCATAATCTGTAGTTTTAAGTTATTTTCCTTTTTTATATGCAGCATCGATATTGATATGTGCCAAGGCTATTTCGGTAAGGGTTACATCTGCATTTTTTTCCTCTTTTAAAGTATCCAATAAAATCCTTGAAACTTCATCTTCATCAAGGGCAGTTGCAAAAGCATATAAGGTTCCGTAAGTTGCTATTTCATAATGCTCTACTTTTTGAGAAGCACCAATAATACCAGCATCGCGAACATCTCCAATTGCAGTTTCTTTTATAATGCCTTCACCTTCCTCAATTAAACCCGCCATCGCATCGCATTTTTTTGCTACCGCTTTTTTCCCAATTAATTTAAAGATTTCTTCCAATCTTGAAATGTGTTGGATAGTTTCATTCAAATGGTTTTCCAAGGCTTGTTTCAATTCTGGGGCTGTAGCATTTTTCGCCATTTTAGGCAATGCTTTTGTCAGTGCTTTTTCTGCCCAATAAATATCTTTTAAGCTGTCTTCAAATAGATCCCTGAGCGATTTTGCAGCAGCAGGTTTTGCTTTTGTCTTAGCAGTTGTTTTGGTTTTTAACGTGGCTGTTGATGAAGCTGCTTTTGCTACTTTTGAAGTAGTTTTGGCTTTAGCCAAAGTTTTAGGTTTTGTAGTTGTTGTTTTGGTTTGAGTTGCCATGATTTTATTTTTTAGGATTGTTCTTATACAAAATTCTAAATAATGCTGTTTTTTTCTATTATACAATTGGTGTTTTTTGTTGTATAATTTAATGTCTTGTCTTAATTGTAAAATTTAGATATTATAAAATCTTAAATTTCGATTCATAAATGCTATTTACTATATTTGTATCCCAAACCCACTTTAAACTATGAGTCAAAAAGTATTGTTAACTTCAAAAGAAGTCAATATCATCCTGCACCGTTTGGCCTGTCAGTTGATTGAGAAACATCTGGATTTTTCAAATGCAATTTTAATTGGTATTCAGCCCCGTGGTACTTTCTTGGCGGAAAGGTTAAAAGAGTTGTTAGAGAAAGAATATAATATTCCCAATATTGCCTTAGGGTATTTGGATATAACTTTTTTTAGGGATGATTTCAGGAGAAACGACAAGCTTTTAGAAGCTAATAAAACCAAAATCGATTTTCTAGTAGAAGACAAAAAAGTTATTTTTATTGACGATGTTCTATATACCGGAAGAAGTATCCGTGCAGCGTTAACTGCAATTCAATCCTTTGGACGTCCCTCATCTATTGAACTTTTAGCATTAATCGACCGAAGATTCAGTAGGGATTTGCCAATTCAACCGGATTATCGTGGGAGACAAGTAGATGCAATAAACGATGAGAAAGTAAAAGTAAGTTGGGTAGAACAAGATGGGGAAGACGGTGTTTTTTTAATCAATAACAATCAATAAAATGAGTGAATTAAGTGTAAATCATTTATTAGGTATAAAATATATCAAGGAACAGGATATCAACCTTATTTTTGAAACTGCAGACCATTTTAAAGAAGTTATTAATCGCCCGATAAAAAAAGTTCCTTCACTTAGGGATATTACAATTGCCAATATATTTTTCGAAAACAGTACACGAACAAAACTTTCTTTTGAACTGGCACAAAAAAGACTATCTGCCGATGTGATTAGTTTTTCTACCGCACAATCGTCTGTGAAAAAAGGGGAAACATTAATCGATACTGTAAATAATATTTTATCTATGAAAGTAGATATGGTAGTGATGCGCCACAGTAATCCTGGAGCTGCACATTTTCTTTCACAAAATGTAAAAGCAAGTATTGTCAATGCTGGGGACGGAGCACATGAACATCCTACACAAGCTTTATTGGACAGTTATTCTATCAGGGAAAAACTTGGGGAAGTAAAAGGGAAAAAAGTGGTGATTGTTGGAGATATTTTACATTCTAGAGTAGCACTTTCAAATATTTATGCTTTGCAAATGCAAGGGGCAGAAGTTAAGGTTTGTGGGCCAAAAACATTGATTCCAAGACATATTGAATCACTTGGAGTAACAGTTGAATCCAACTTAAGAAAAGCATTGGAATGGTGTGATGTAGCCAATATGCTTCGTGTCCAAAACGAAAGAATGGATGTGAATTTTTTTCCTTCTACTAGGGAATATGCACAACAATATGGAGTAGATAAAGCATTGCTTGATTCCTTAAATAAAGAAATTGTAATCATGCATCCTGGACCTATAAACCGTGGTGTGGAAATCACATCAGATGTTGCCGATTCACAACAATCTGTAATTTTAAATCAGGTTGAAAATGGCGTTGCAATTAGAATGGCAGTCATTTATTTATTAGCTTCAAAAATTCAGTAACAGAACCAATAATTCAGATTCTCTTAATACAGATTCTGAAATAAATTCAGAATAAATGAAAGTAGATACAAAAGGACACACAACTATTATAAAAGATACTGAAAGTAATATTGCTGCTTTTCTTGAAAAAATCAACAGCCAATATAAAAGTTTCCAAAATCAAAATTTGATTTTGGATGTCAGCCGGGATGAAACGGTTACTATTAAAAGCATTAAATTATTTTCGGAATTATCTAAAGTCCATAAAAAAGCAAAAAAATCATTAGTCATTGTTGCCGAAAACATTGATTTCAATGACGTTCCATCATCATTATTGGTTGTTCCAACAATACTCGAAGCAAACGATATGATTGAAATGGAAGAAATTGAACGTGATTTAGGATTTTAAAAAAGTATAAAAAGTATAAAAGGTTTAAAAGTTTAGATTGTTTAGTTAAGCATAAACTTCTAAACTTTTTATAAACTTCCTAAGCCTAATAAACTTATAAATGAACCTAACCATTCTCGGTTGTTATGCCGCTACTCCAAGAACGTTTACGAATCCTACCTCACAGGTTCTGGAAATAAGAAACCGATTGTTTTTAATTGATTGTGCCGAAGGAACCCAAACTCAGTTGCGCAAAAACAAAATCAGGTTTTCAAAAATAAACCACATTTTTATTTCTCATTTGCATGGAGACCATTTTTATGGATTGATTGGGTTAGTTTCTACTTTTATGTTGCTTAACAGAACTCAGGATTTACATATTTATGGTCCAAAAGGAATAAAGGAAATTATATTATTGCAATTAAAACTTTCTAATTCGTATACCAATTATAGCCTGTTTTTTCATGAACTCCAATCAACAGAAAGTGAGGTTGTTTTTGAAGATAAAAAAGTAATTGTAAAAACAATTCCGTTAAAGCATCGCGTATATACAAACGGCTATCTTTTTCAGGAAAAAACTGGTGAGAGGAAATTAAATGTGGATGCGGTTCAGCATTTTGAAATAGAAAGCTGTTACTATCAAAATATAAAAAACGGAAAAGACATTACCTTGGATGATGGACGGGTAATAGAAAACGAAAAATTGACTTTTGATCCAATCCCTCCAAAGAGTTATGCGTTTTGTTCCGACACTGTTTATAATGAAAACATAATTGATATTATTAAAAATGTAGATGTTCTTTATCATGAATCCACATTTTTGGATTCAGAAGAGATATTGGCTGCTAAAACAATGCATTCAACGGCTAAACAAGCTGCCAAAATTGCTTTGAAATCAAATGCAAAACAATTAATTTTAGGGCATTATTCAACCCGATATGACAATATTGAGTTTTTTAAACACGAAGCCGAAACTGTATTTCCAAATGTGATTTTGGCAGACGATGGAAGAAGTTTTGAATTTTAAAAACCGTGGTTTGATTATTTGATTTTCGGCTATTCGAAAAATCCAACAATCTAAAGATCCAACAATCTAATTAAAAAATGGAAGATTTAAGCAATTATAGAAAATCATACGAAAAAAGCGAACTTCTAGAAAGTAATATTCCAGAAGACCCAATCAACTTATTCAAAAAATGGTTTCATGAAGTAGAAGATTTTGGAGGAACTGAAGAAGTGAACGCCATGACTATTGCTACTTATGGATTAGATGGTTTTCCGAAATCGAGAGTGGTTCTTTTAAAGCAATTCAATGAAGAAGGATTTGTTTTCTACACTAATTATGATTCAGAAAAAGGAAAAGCAATTTTGAAAAACCCTAAAATATGCCTTTCGTTTTTTTGGCATTCAATGGAGCGTCAGGTTATTATTAAAGGAATCGCTGAGAAAACTTCAAATAATATTTCAGATAACTATTTTGATTCAAGACCCGATGGAAGTAAATTAGGCGCACTTGTTTCTCCTCAAAGTGAAATAATTGCTTCAAGATCTTTTTTGGAAGAAAATTTAAAAGAATTGGAAGTAGCATTCGAAGGAAAGCCGATTCCAAGACCTGATAATTGGGGAGGTTTTTTAATTAAACCAGTTGAGGTCGAATTCTGGCAAGGTAGGCCAAATAGACTCCATGATCGTATAAGGTATCAATTGCGGGAAGATTTTAATTGGAAAATAGATAGATTGGCTCCGTGATTATTTAAATTTCCAAGTCAAAAATCTTTTTCAGTAATTCCAAATTTGGATTTTTTTCGCACAAACGAACGTATTTTTCTTGGGCACTAAAAGCCTGTTTGGGTTTTAGGGTTTCGTTTACAACCACTTCAATTGTTATATTATGATTGTGCAAATGCCCTTTAAGATGTCCTAATAAGCCGTGTTTTTCGGTTTCAAAATCAATTTTAGACCCTTCGTTTGGCAATTCAAGCGTAATTTGTGTTCCTTTTAAAGTGGGATTGTTAATAAGCAATAATGACTGCATAATCTTGAATCCTTTGTCACCTAATTTTTGTGCATATTTATTCCAATGCAATAACATGTCAATTTCTGAAAAATCTTCTACAGGTAAATGAACCTCCTCTTTTATAATTGATTTATTGCTTTCCTGAAGTTCTTTTTTTGCACGGATGCTTGATAAGGAAAGTGCTGAAACTGACGCCGTTTTTGGAATTGCTGGCATTGTTTTTTGAGGTAAAGAAACGGGATGCTCAGCTACAAAGTTTTGAATTGGTTCTGAAACTGGAATGACTTTAGCTTTAGGCTCCGAAATAATTATTTCTGGTGCTTCTATTTCCATTTCAAATACGCGACCGTAAAAATGCTGGGGTGGAATTATATATCCGTCAACTTTTTTTTTTCTCCATCAAAAGTGATAGAGGCAAGTTGCATTAAACAAAGCTCAACAAGTAAACGTTGATTTTGACTTACTTTATATTTTAAATCACAATTATTTGCAAGTTCAATTCCTTTTAATAAAAAATCCTGTGATGCTTTCTGCGCTTGGATTCCATATTGTTTCTGTGCTTGTTCGCCTGTTTCTAATAAAGATAAGGTAGCAGGTGTTTTACTCACTAATAAATCCCTAAAATGAGATGCTAAACCAGCGATAAAATGGTGACCATCGAAACCTTTTGCTAGGATATCATTATATTCTATTAAAATATCCGGTATTTTATTTTCTAAAATTAAATCGGTTACCTTGATGTAGGTTTCATAATCAAGAACATTCAGGTTTTCGGTTACTGCCTGTCTTGTTAAATTAGTCCCGCAATAAGAAACCACACGGTCAAAAATTGACAAAGCATCACGCATAGCTCCGTCAGCCTTTTGTGCAATAATATGTAATGCATCGTCTTCAAATTGAACGCCTTGACTTTGAGCAACTTCGGCAAGATGTTCTTTTGCGTCTTTTACAGTGATTCTTTTGAAATCAAAAATCTGGCAACGTGATAATATAGTAGGTATTATTTTGTGCTTTTCGGTCGTAGCCAAAATGAAAATCGCATGTTTCGGCGGTTCTTCCAATGTCTTCAAAAAAGCATTGAAAGCTGCTGATGACAACATATGCACCTCATCAATAATATATACTTTGAATTTACCTGTTTGTGGTGGTATTCTCACCTGATCAATCAAATTCCTGATGTCATCGACTGAATTATTGGAAGCTGCATCCAATTCAAAAACATTAAAGGCAAAATCTTCAAGCGGATCGTCATAACCCGGTTGGTTAATTTTTCGTGCCAAAATTCGAGCACAAGTTGTTTTACCTACACCACGCGGACCAGTAAATAATAGGGCAGAAGCCAAATGATTAGTTTCTATGGCATTCAATAAAGTATTGGTAATGGCTTGCTGTCCTACAACATCCTTGAATGTTTGCGGACGGTATTTTCTTGCCGATACTATAAATTCTTCCATAGTTTTCTATTGGATGACAAATATAGTTTTTAATTTAAAGATGTAAAAGTTTCAGTATTGAAAGATTTAAAATTAGCATACAACTTCTGCAATTTTTTCTTTCTCCAATAATTTTATAAGGGAATATTCCTGAGCATTGAAAAACACATTGCTTTTTTTAGTTTTATAATTCCATACAGTTCCTTTTTCATAAGCAGCTATAACGGTAGGATGTACATAATATTTTTTGCAAACTGTTCTGGTGTTCCCTAACTTATGAGCTACTTTATCAAGCACTTCGATTATTTTTTGCTTGGTTTCTGTTTGGCTTTCCGGTACAGTTGCTTCCTGAAATTCACTCAATGCATTGATTGTTCCTGACCAGGCCCTAAAATCTTTGGCAGTATATTCTTGATTGGAAATATTTTTAAGATAATTGTTTATATCTGCAGATCCAATGCAATGTGTATTGCCCGAAGCATCATAATATTGGAACAAATCCTGACCAGGAATGTCCTTGCATTTTTTTACTAATGTTGCTAATTTTTTACTTTGGAGACTAATTTTATGCTTGATTCCTTTTTTGCCTATAAATTCGAATTGAATCGTCGAATCCTTAAATTTAACATGTTTGTCCTGAAATGTGGTTATCCCAAAAGAACCATAAAGTTTCTTGTATGCATCGTTTCCTATACGGATATTAGTCATGTCTATTAATTTAATGACTAACGCAATTACTTTTTCATAGCACAAATCTTTCTTCAGTAAATCTTTTTCTACCTGTTTTCTTATAAGTGGAAGTGCAGAACCAAAACCTCTTAATCTAAAGAATTTTGACTGATTTCTGATTTTGTTCCAATTTTGATGGTATCGGTACTGTTTCCTTCCCTTTGTATCTATACCTGTTGCTTGTAAATGACCATTGTCATAAGGGGAAATCCAGACGTTTTCCCACGCTGGAGGAATTACCAGCTTTTTTATGCGTTCTAAAATTTCAGGATTCCGAAGCAATTCATCATTTTCATTATAATAAATAAATGAGTTTTTGTTTTTTTTTCGGAAATAGCCTTTGGTACAATTGCAATAATATCTTAATCCTGCAACCTTTGCAGTAATTAAGGGATTGTTTTCAATTTTTTGAAGTTTGGAGTGGAGTCTGTCCATACATTATAATGTATTTTCTTCGTCTTGTTTATGTTTGCCTTTTATGCTCAATTCATTTAAAACCATAGCAGCACTATTATCTGTAAAAGCTGATAAACCTGCAACAAAAACACCTTTTTCCCCATTACTGGATTTAATACCAAAAACCATGGCTTCATCGGCCGGGTCAGTATCTCCTTCGTATCTGTATATATGAACAATTTCGAAATCATTTGGATTGTTTATGATCTTGCTTTCCTGAATATTAAAATCAACAATAAATCCTTTTTCCTTTAATTCATCTATAGCTTTTGATACGGTTGTATAATGATACATTTTAGAATCCATGATAGTTTTTTTGTTTAAATTTATTTAATAAAATTAAGCGGTTATATAACATAAGGACTTACATAACTAGAGATAAAAGTTGCATAATTATTCCGTGTGACAATCTCAAAACTTATGATTACTTTTGCGACAGCAGACCGCCTTATCGATTCGCTTTTGAGCGAATAGGAAAGTCCGGACACCATAGGGAAGCATAGCGGGTAACGCCCGTCATTCGTTTTTGGACGAATAGGACAAGTGCAACAGAAAGTATGTACAGGTAATGCTGTAGTGAAACCAGGTAAACTCTATGCGGTGAAATTTCAAGTATATCAACATTTAAGGGCTTCTCGTTCGTTGTTGAAGGGTAGAAAGATGGATCCCGCTGGTAACAACGGGACTAGATAAATGATAAGGTATTTTTGAATTGTTTTAGATTCTGACACGAGCAATAGCAACTGTTAGAGTAAACAAGTTCAAAAAGAACAGAACCCGGCTTATAGGTCTGCTTTTTTTATATTAAAACTACTTTATTCTAAGGCCATTTTTTAAACACACTCATCAATTGATTTAAAATTAAAAATAGTTATTCAATATTTCTATGAACTATTTTATTTAATCTCTTTTTTTCAAAGATTACTAAGAAAAGGAATTTTATAAATTGTTATTTAAATCCTGCATTTTGCCTTTTATTCGCTTTATTTAACAAATCTTCATTTTTAAGTTATTTAGTTGTAACATTATTTAATCATTTTGTTAATTTACCTTATTTTCTGCATTTTTATCAATTCTTGAATGCATATATTTTATAAATTCGGCACCAGTTACTCCATTGGTAATCAAATCTAAACTGAATTATAAAATAGTAATAATGAAAAAATTTACTCCAATTATTTATTTAGTCAACATTTAAATCTGGTTTTGAAAGTACAGGTTTTTAGACTTATTACTTTCAAAATCAATTATAAAAACTTCTATTTTTTATTAATCAAATAGGAGTGAAGATCTGTCATTTTTTTTAATCAATTATTTTAACCAACCAAAAACCAACCAAAATTATGAAACCAACCTATTTGTTATTTTATGAAATTAATATTTTAGGATTAGTAAAAGCTATGAAAAATTTTAGCATAACTACTCTTTTGTTTTTGCTGTTTTTTTCAACCAAAATTAATGCACAAACTATTAGCGGGCTCAACTCTAACAAAGGAAAAGAAAAAAGTAGTGAATGGCAATTACTTATTGATAACGATATTGTAAGTGTTAGTTACCGATATGAGGATTGTAACTTTATTCACGATGGAATATTTACCGAAAATGTTTATTTATTAGTGCAAAATAAAACTTCAAAAAAAATTAAATGTAATTGGATTTCAGAAAACTGGTATAATGATAAATGCAACAATTGTGAGATTTCAAATATAGAAAACGGAAAAGTCCTTGTTTTAAATCCAAATGAAAAAACACAGGGCTTTTGTTCTTTAGAAAGTAATAGAGCGCTGGTTATTTTCTCTAAAAGTTTAAATAGGGAAAGTAAATACAATCTCACAGATTTCAATCTAGGGAACTTTAAAGTTGCCTACGTAACCGAATAAATTGCATTTTAATTTCTAAAACATTTAAATATGATTTACATTACTTTATTTAAAAAACATATAACATTTAAAAAATACACAACGCCAATATTTACTGTATTGCTGTTTGCTTTAAGTTCTTTTATCGGTTATTCACAATGTCCAGTAACAGCTACTTCAAGTGTTATGACTATTAAATGTGGAGATCAGGCAATTTTAAGTGCAACTCCTTTTGGTTGCAGACCATTGGATAATAATTTTAATACTGGTGATTTAGGTACTTCATGGCAAGGTACAAATGGCGCAGTGGTAACGAATGGTACTGGAACTTATGCTTGTGGTGGTGCAGCTCCGGAAGGTACAAGCTATATGTTTATGGGGGACGACGTAGTAGCTCCAAGAGAGTTAAAAACAAATAGTTATAATTTATTGCAATGTGGTTCAAATACTGGGACATTGTCTTTTTTTATGAAGTATTCGAAACAAGCGCAAGCTAGCCCATGCGAAGGACCGGATGCCGCTAATGAAGGAGTACATGTTCAATATTCAGTAAATGGTATAGCTGGTCCTTGGGTAGATCTGATGTATAATGACCCATTGCCAAGCGCAGGTACAGATGCAGTATTCACTAATTGGAAAAAGTATAATCTTGTTCTTCCAGCGGCTGCATTTACTGCCACAACATCTTTTCGTTGGTATCAACAAACGTCATCAGCAGTAGACACTAATAACGATGGTGTAGTTGACGATTTTAAATATGATACATGGGCATTGGATGATGTTGCAATAATTCTTACTGCACCAGGTTATACATATAATTGGGCACATGATGTACAAGGTCCAGCAGCTACTCCAGCTACTCCGCCAGTAACACCTACAACCACTACGACATATACAGTGACTTATACTAATGGAATTGAAACCTGCACAAGTTCTGTAACTGTTAATGTGTTAAATCCAACAATAACAGCTTCGGCAACTCCAATGATTATATGCCCTGGACAATCAAGTCAATTAGACAGTGTGATTGGTAATGTTAATGTAAAACCTACAACTTGTGGTATAAATTCTTTAGGTTGTATAGGTACTTCCTCTTTATTAACGGTTGGTGCAGGAACGACAACAGCAGGAATTCCATTTGACGGTGGGATGTCAGCATCAACAAGAATGCAGATGTTGTATCTAAAAAGTGAACTCCCTGCCGCAACTACTGCGGGCCAAATTAATTCAATCGGATTTTATGTTGAAAGTTTGTCCACTGGGTCAAAAACTTTCCAGAATTGTATAGTAAAAATTGGCTGTACATCAATGACAGCATTTGCAAATGGATCTGTAAGTCCAGTACCAAATTTAGCCACAGTTCGTAATGCTAAAACGGTTACTTTAGTTGCAGGTTGGAATACTTTAGTGTTTGATCAGGCTTATAATTGGGATGGAACTTCTAATATTTTGGTTGATATTTGTTGGGCCAATTCAGGAACAAGTTCTCCAGCATCAACTTTCCGAAATACTACTACGACATTTCAATCTGTATATAATAATAATACACTTTTTTCGAACAATCTTTGTGATGATATAACACCAAAAGCTTCTACAAAAATTCGTCCAAATATACAATTTGGATATTGTGATAGTTTACTTGACACTTCGAATTGGATATATAGCTGGACACCAACTACAGGTTTGGATAATCCAGCAATTAAAAATCCGATAGCAACACCAAGTGCTACAACAACTTATACCGTTTCTTTCTACAGTCCTAGTAATTCAGTATGTAAATCGATAGATTCTAAAGAGGTTACAGTAAGTGTTACTCCTCCACCTACAGCAGTCGGGGCAACTAAATGTATAAATAATAGTGTAGATTTATCAGTTACTGGATGTTCAGGAACAGTTAATTGGTTTGCTGCTGCTACAGGAGGGACATCAATATTTACAGGGTCTAATTATACAACTCCTGTACTCACAACAACAACAACTTATTATGCAAGTTGCATTGTTGCTGGTTGTGAAAGTGCAAGAGTGCCAGTAGTGGCAACAATCAACAATGCTATTATTCCAACTTTCGTTACACCACCATCTATATGCGTTAACGATGTTGCTCCAATTTTGCCTACGAGTTCTACTAATATTCCTCCAATAACAGGAACTTGGAATGCTTTAGTAAGTAATATTAGCTCAGGGATTTATACTTTTACCCCTGCATCTGGACAATGTGCGACGACTGCCCAGTTGACAGTTACAGTTAATCCTAAAGTTTCAACCACAATTACCTGTGGAACATCAACAACTAATTCAGTTCAGTTTAATTGGACAGCCGTAGCAGGAGCTACAGGTTATGATGTATCTTATCAGGTAGGGATTAATCCTATTGTAACTGTAGGAGCGGTAGGTAATGTATTAACGTATATAGTTACAGGATTATTACCAACAGATTCAGTAACTATAACTGTCACTCCAATAAGTGCTCCTAATAGTTGCTTTTTAGCCGCAACCCTAACTTGTAATGCTACTCCTTGTGTAGTATCTTCTGCAGCAATAAGCTATGCAAATCCATTCTGTAGTGATAATACTATTTCTCGAGCAGTTACATTAGTAGGCTCTGGAAATTATACAGGAGGAACATATAGTTCATCAGGTGGATTAATTATTGATGCAAATACCGGAGATATTACTCCTAACACCGCAGGAAATTTTCCTGTAAGATATACTGTTTTAGGAACAGGTGGCTGTCCATCTTTAATTGTTAATACTATGGTAAATGTCACCGATTTACCAACAGCCACAATTAATTATGCAGGATCACCATTCTGTAATAATAATGTAACCCAACAACCTGTTACAATAGCAGGAACAGCTGCTTACACTGGAGGAACGTATAGTTCGTCATCTGGACTGACCATCGACCCAGTTTCAGGAGCGATTACACCTAGCACAAGTTTACCAGGAAATTATACCGTAACCTATACTATTCCTGCTGGCGGAGGTTGTCCTTCAATACCTATTACTACTACAATAATAGTCACACCTGCGCCAACTGTGGTTATCAGTTATGCCACACCATTTTGCAACTCAATCACTAATCCACAAAGTGTTGTTATAACAGGAACTGGAGCTTATACAGGAGGGACATACAGTTCAACCAGCGGATTGTCTATTGATACTTTGACTGGAGCAATAACTCCAAGCAATTGTATAGGAGGAATTTATACTGTAACCTATACTGCTATAGGAAGTGGAGGTTGCCAATCAATAATTGGCACTACAACTGTAATTGTTACAGAGTTACCAACAGCTACTATTAATTATGCAGGATCTCCATTCTGTAATAATAATGTAACACCTGTAGCTGTTACTATAACAGGAACCGCTATATATACAGGAGGAATCTATACTTCAACCCCAAACGGTTTGACAATTAATCCGAATTCAGGAGTTATAACACCCAATACAAGTTTAGTGGGGAATTATACTGTAACCTATACAATACCAGCAGGAGGAGGTTGTCCTTCAATACCGGTTACTACTACAGTAATAATAACTGCAGCACCCACAGCAATAATTAGCTATACCACTCCATTTTGTATTTCTACTACAATTCCACAAAGTGTTGTTGTAACAGGAACAGGAGCATATATAGGAGGGGCATACAGTTCAACAAGTGGATTATCTATTGATGCTGTCACTGGAGCTATAAATCCAAGTAATAGTATTGCAGGAACATATCTTGTAACTTATAACATACCAGCAAGTGCAGGATGTTCTATGGCAACTACTTCTACAAATGTTGTTATTAATGGATTGCCTATAGCAACAGCTACACCAGATTTACAAACCGTATGCTCTGGAGAATCTACGAATATTGCTTTAACCAGCAATATCAATGGAACAATATTTAGTTGGACTGTAGTTCAATCCGGTGTGACCGGGGCCATTGTTGGTAGTGGAAATAGCATTACTCAAATTTTAACAAATAACGGAATTACTACAGGTACAGCAATTTATACAATTACACCTATGGCTAATGGGTGTACTGGAATTCCAATTACAGTAACCATTACAGTAAATCCATTGCCAGTCGCTATGGCTACTCCAACTTTACAAACTATTTGTTCAGGTCAGACCACAGGAATTATATTAACCAGCAATTTATCAGGAACTACTTTTAGCTGGACTTTTTCACAAAGTGGAGTTAATGGTGCAAGTAACGGATCTGGAAATGTTATTTCACAACAGCTTACTGCAACAAGTACTGGTTTAGGTACCGTAATATATACAATCACACCTATGGTTAACTCCTGTGTAGGAAATCCTATTAGTGTTACAATAATTGTTACACTTCCTCCTATGGCCACAGTAACACCACCAATACAAACAATTTGTTCAGAAGATACAACTAACATTATTTTGACAGGAAATATTCCTGGGACGGTTTTTAATTGGAATGTAATACAATCCAATGTAACTGGAGCCAGTGCAGGTACAGGAAATTCTATACAACAGACACTCCAGACAATCACTACAAACGCTGGGCAGGCTGTTTATGAAGTTACCCCATTAATGAATGGATGTCCAGGCGAGCCTGTTATGGTAGTGATTAATGTAAATCCAAAACCAATAACGACTGTAAATCCAACTCAACAAACTATTTGTTCAGGATCAACAACTGCAATAAATATGAGTAGCAATTTAGGCGGGACAACTTATAGTTGGTCAGTGATACAGAGTGGTGTTTTTGGAGCTACATCTGGAACAGGTAATTTAATTGCTCAAACTCTTACTACAGTAGGAATAATACAAGGAAGTGTTGATTACATAATTACTCCAATAACTAATGGTTGTGTAGGAAATACAATTACGGTTACCATAATTGTTAAACCTACTCCAGAAGTTTTTGGAGCACCAACATCTACTATTTGTAGTGGTGAATCACCAAATATAGGTTTGTTTCCAAGTATTCCAGGAACTACCTTCACTTGGACAGTAGCTGCAATTGGAGTTACAGGAGCTAGTAATGGTTCAGGTGCTATAATAGATCAGATTTTGGAAACCATTGGTAACATTACAGGAACAGTAATTTATACTATTACTCCAACTGCCAATAATTGTGTAGGCCAATCCATTGATATTGAAATTAAAGTAAATCCATTACCAATACCGGAACTTGAAGATGGTATTATTTGTATTGATCAAGTTACAGGAAACTCAACTAGTACTTATAACTTAGATACAGGTTTAAGTAATACGGCATATACGTTTATATGGTATTATAATAATAGTACTACACCCATATCTGGTGCTTTTGAAAATAATTACGATGCTGCTCAATCCGGCATATATAGTGTTGAAGCTACAAATACTAGTACAGGATGTATATCAAATCTGGCTTTTGCTACAGTTACAGAATCTTATCCAGGTACGGATTTCTCTGCAGTCACTAGTGCTCCTTTTAGTAATAATCCATCAATAACTGTGAATGTAACTCCTGTAAATCCAAATTACAGATATAGTTTAGATGGGGGCATACCACAAGAATCCAATATTTTTATCCCTGTTGCATTAGGAATCCATACGGTTCACATAAGTGACAATAATAACTGTACTGATAAAACACTTACTGTATTTGTAATTGGGTATCCTCATTATTATACACCTAATGGGGATGGAATAAATGATAATTGGAACGTAATAGGAGTAAATGATCCCAATGCCGAGTTATATATCTTTGATCGTTATGGCAAACTGATTAAACAAATTAGTCCAATAGGCGAGGGTTGGGACGGAACATACAATGGGGAAGAGTTACCATCAACAGATTATTGGTTTACAATTAATTATAGTGAACCTTTAACGGGTAACAACAATGTATTTAAATCGCATTTTTCTTTGAAAAGGTAAAGGTTTATATGTCTTTTTAAAGTGATAAAGGCTTCCGTCAGGAAGCCTTTTTATATATATAATTATCTCAAATTCTAATCTTCATCTTCATCATCCATATCACTTTCCTCTTCGTTTCCTTCCAATTCAAAGAAAGAAAATATAGAACCCCCATAACTTTTTTTGAACGAAAAGTTGATCATGTGATCCAGTTTGGTGTATTTTGAATGTTCAATAACCATCATTCCGGCATCTCTTAATAAGTCATTTTCAAAAACCAACAATACTATTTTTTCAAAAGTTTTCTGATCTAAAGCATAGGGTGGATCAGCAAAAATAATATCGTAGGATGTCTTGTTCTTTTCGAGGAATTTGAATACATCACTCTTCATTGCTGCAATATTGAAATCGTATTCTTCAGCAATTTGTTTTATAAATTTTACACAGCCAAAATCTTCATCTACGGATGTTATATTGTCACTTCCGCGTGAGGCAAATTCAAAACTGATATTTCCTGTTCCTGAAAAAAGGTCTAAAACCTTTAGTCCTTCAAAGCTGAAATGATTGTTCAAAACATTAAATAATGCTTCTTTACTCATATCGGTTGTTGGGCGAACCGGTAAGTTTTTTGGAGGAAAAATGCGTCTTCCCTTATATTTTCCTGAAATGATTCTCACGATTGAAAAAGTATAAAATGCTTTAAATTTTGGGCAGTTGTAAAATCATTGCTTTTTTGCAGTATCGAAACATCCAATAAAGAAACGTTTCTTATATATTTATAGGCAATTTTGAATAGTTCGCTTTCTTCGGAAATTGAACCTAATAATTGTAATTTGAAATTCTCAGGATTAAGATTGAGTTGTTCTGCCGTAAATAGAAGATAATAGATGAAATCAGTTTCAGTTTTATATTCAAATGAATTAAAAAACAATAATTTTTGGTTTTGAGCCACGATTAGCTCAAATTTAGCTGCCGAAAAATGAACAAAAACTTGTTTGTCATCTACATTTTTGGATAAATCCAATAGCTTAGAAACTAAAATACTATTACTATGTTTATAATTAAAAGTCCCAAATGTATCTATCAAAAAATTATTGATATTCACATAGGGTATATATACATTGTTGATTTCGTAGTTACTGATTTCATCAAATGCGAAAAAATCCGTTTCAAAAACCTTAGTATTGTATTGTAAATAACTTCCTAGAAAATCCTCGTCAAATAAGGGCTTTGGCACAAAAGTATTCAAGTTGTTATCATGAAGAACTACAATTTCATCATAGGTTTTAGATAATTCGGGATAATCTGAAAAAGCTTGAGCAAAATGATTTTCAATTGTATTTTCTTTTGCAAAAGTACTAAAATCAATTTCTTTAGCTGTCCAAATTGTATGTTGTAAAGTGTCAAAAACACAAAAAGAAAAACCATTCAGGCGAACCTGAAGTGCTAATTTTTTATAATTTTTTTCTGTAATTGACATAGTTTTAGTGCTGATGGCAAACTTACATATAATAAATAGCAATATCAAAAATCAATGATAATATCAATATTTTATAATTGTCATTTTTGTTGCCATTGAAAATTGATTTTGTACTTTGCGATAAATAAATCTTTAATGAATTCCAGCAATTTTTATAGTCTTTTGTGCCGAAAATTTCCTTTCGCTCCTACCACGAAACAGGATATTTTCTTTCAGCAAATCGCGGAATTCATTACCAATTCGGATAACAATGAGATTTTTGTGCTCAAAGGTTATGCAGGAACAGGAAAGACAACAGTGATTTCTACGATTGTCAATAATCTTGTTGAAATCAATAAGAAATATGTTTTATTGGCACCAACAGGTCGTGCGGCAAAAGTGATTGCAAATTATTCAAACAAGCCAGCCTATACCATTCACAAAAAAATTTATTTTCCCAAGAAAGGCAGTGGAGGTGGAGTGAGTTTCACCATGCAGCAAAACAAACATAAAAATACTTTCTTTATCGTTGATGAAGCTTCGATGATTTCCGACACCAATTCTGAAAGTAAGTTGTATGAAAACGGGTCGTTGCTGGACGATTTGATTTCCTATGTATATTCGGGAACCAATTGCAAGATGATTTTGTTGGGCGATACGGCTCAATTGCCACCTGTCAATCTAGATATTTCGCCCGCTTTGAATATTGATTCCCTTGGAATGAATTATGACAAAGAAATTAAGCATATTGAATTGGATGAGGTAATGCGTCAGGAAGAAAACTCTGGTATTTTATTCAATGCAACCGAATTGCGTGAAGGCTTGAAAGAAACTTTCATCACTGATTTTCAGTTTAAGCTAAAAGGTTTTAAAGACATTATTCGTTTAACCGATGGTTATGATATTCAGGATGCAATCAATTCCGCTTACAGCAATTACAGTATTGAGGACACGGCATTTATAGTGCGTTCCAATAAAAGAGCGAATCAATACAACCAGCAAATACGAACAAAAATATTAGATAAAGAAAGCGAACTTTCGACGGGAGATTTTTTGATGGTGGTTAAGAATAATTATTTTTGGCTGAAAGATTCGGATGAAGCTGGTTTTATAGCAAATGGTGATATTGTTGAGGTTTTGGAAATTTTCAATATCAAGGAATTGTATGGTTTCAAATTTGCAAAAGTCAAAATCCGTATGATTGATTATCCAAATCAGATTCCGCTTGAAACTGTTTTATTGATGGACACTTTAACGAGCGAATCGCCTTCACTGACTTTTGAACAATCAAATTTATTATATCAAGAAGTGATGAAAGATTATGAAGGGGAAACCAAATATAAAAAATTCCAAAAAGTAAAAGAAAATGAATATTTCAATGCACTTCAGATAAAATTTTCCTATGCGATTACATGTCACAAATCTCAAGGTGGACAATGGAATACGGTTTTTATCGAGCAGCCATATTTACCTGACGGAATTGACAGGGATTATATCCGATGGTTATACACTGCAATCACAAGAGCAAAAGATAAATTGTATTTGATAGGATTTAAAGATGAAAATTTTGAATAATAATATGAATTATGTCTTCTTAAATAACCTTTGTATCTTTGAACCTTTGCTACTTTGAACCTAAATAAAAAAATGAAAATAATAGCAGTCATTCCCGCACGATATGCTTCTACAAGATTTCCAGCAAAATTAATGCAGGATTTGGGAGGAAAAACAGTAATTACCAGAACCTATGAAGCTGCTATAAGTACAAAATTATTTGATGATGTATTTGTGGTAACCGATTCAGAATTGATTTTTGACGAAATTGTTTCCAATGGAGGAAAAGCGATTATGAGTATCAAAGAACACGAATCGGGGAGTGACCGAATTGCAGAAGCTGTCGAAAATCTAGACGTTGATATTGTAGTAAATGTGCAAGGTGACGAACCATTTATTAACGCTGAACCTTTGGAAAAAGTGATTGAAGTTTTTAAAAATGATTTAGATAAAAAAGTAGATTTGGCTTCTTTAATGGTTGAAATTAAAGATCTTGAAGAAATTAATAATGCGAATAATGTAAAAGTAGTTGTTGACCAAAATAATTTTGCCTTGTATTTTTCCCGTTCCGTAATTCCGTATCCGCGAGAAGTGAATGTAGGAGTACGCTATATGAAACATATTGGGATTTATGCTTTTAGAAAACAGGCGTTATTGGATTTTTATAGTTTACCTATGAAATCACTCGAAGCTTCAGAAAAACTCGAACAACTCCGTTATCTTGAATTCGGAAAAAGAATTAAAATGGTCGAAACCACTCACGTTGGAATTGGAATTGATACTCTTGAGGATTTGGAAAAGGCGAGAAGGATGATATAAAATATCATTGATGAATTAAGAATAAAAAAACCTGTAACATTTGCTACAGGTTTTAATTTTTAATCTTGAATTTTTAATTATTTAAGACTTCCCACCATTTCTTCCGGTTTTACCCAAGCATCAAAATCTTCTGCAGAAACATATCCTAAACGTACTGATTCTTCTTTTAAAGTAGTTCCATTTTTATGGGCTGTCTGAGCGATTTCAGCCGCTTTGTAATATCCAATTTTTGTATTTAAAGCGGTAACCAACATTAATGAGTTGTCAACCAATTCTTTGATTCTGGTATAATTTGGTTCAATTCCCTGAGCGCAGTGTTCGTCAAAAGACATACATGCATCACCTAATAAACGTGCAGATTGCAAGAAGTTTGCCGCCATTAAAGGTTTGAAAACATTCAGTTCATAATGACCTTGCATTCCTCCAACAGCAATCGCAACATCGTTACCCATAACCTGAGCGCAAACCATTGTCAATGCTTCACATTGTGTTGGGTTTACTTTTCCTGGCATAATAGAAGAACCTGGTTCGTTTTCAGGGATTAGGATTTCTCCAATTCCAGAACGAGGTCCAGAAGCCAACATACGAACATCATTTGCAATTTTATTTAAAGAAACGGCCAATTGTTTCAATGCACCGTGAGTTTCTACAATGGCATCGTGAGCAGCCAAAGCTTCAAATTTATTTTCAGCAGTTATAAAAGGATGACCAGTAAATTTTGCAATATATTCGGCAACCTTTACATCATAACCTTCTGGCGTGTTCAATCCTGTTCCAACAGCTGTTCCACCTAAAGCTACTTCTGATAAATGCGCCAAAGTATTTTTTACAGCTTTCAAACCATAGTTCAGTTGTGCTACATAACCTGAAATTTCTTGTCCTAATGTAAGTGGTGTGGCATCCATTAAATGCGTACGACCAATTTTTACTACGTTTTTGAATTCAGTTGCTTTTGCCTGAAGCGTATCTCGTAGTTTTTCAACTCCCGGAATTGTGATTTCTACTACCGATTTATAGGCAGCAATATGCATTCCTGTTGGATACGTATCGTTTGAAGATTGTGATTTATTTACATCATCATTAGCTTTGATAAATTGCTCTCCTTCGCCAATGTTGTGCCCAGCCAAAACTTGCGCACGATTTGCAACCACTTCGTTCACGTTCATATTACTTTGTGTTCCTGAACCTGTCTGCCAAATTACCAATGGAAATTGGTCGTCTAATTTACCAGCCAAAATTTCATCACAAACCGCAGCAATAGCATCACGTTTTTCAGTTGGTAAAACGCCTAAATCACAATTAGCATAAGCAGCTGCTTTTTTTAGATAGGCAAAACCTTCTATTATTTCTTTTGGCATTGAAGCCGAAGCGCCTATTTTGAAATTGTTTCTTGAACGCTCCGTTTGAGCTCCCCAGTATTTATCAGCGGGAACCTGAACTTCTCCCATTGTATCCTTTTCTATTCTGTATTCCATTTTGTTGTTTATTGTAGTTAATTCTTCCGTTTGCATAAATATATATGTTATTAGTTTTATGTTATGAGTTAGACGTATAACTCTTAACCTATAACGTCTAACATTTTTCTCAAAATTTCAGCCCAAAAATACACATTATTACTATTTTATAAAAATTGATTTGGTTTTTATTGCTGAGAAAAATAAATAAAGTTACATTTGTGCCTATATTCAAAAAAATTCCGGAAAATATGTTTGAATTTTCACAGTACTTAGGTTTTTTACTTTTCTTAACCATTCTTACTATAGGATTTTGGTTAATGTTTTTCTTGGTAGGTTTCGTTCAATATTGGATTGGCGGAGCACTTTGGGAAAGATATAAAGCTAGAAAAGTAAAAAAAGAGCAATCAGTTTAGTTTGATTGAAAGCATAAAAAAAGGACTCGTAAAACGAGTCCTTTTTTTTATCCCTGAAAATCGCCACCATCGTCTTGATTTCCTTTTGGCAATTTATCTTTTTCGCCTTTTTTCTTATTGAACCTATACGTAAACGATAGATTGATTTGTCTTACTCTCCATTGCATTTCGCTATAAGAATTCAATAATCCAGGTAAATGGGTTTCAAAAATTCTTTTTCTGGAATTAAATACATCCTGAACATTTAGTGATATGGTTCCTTTGTCTTTCATCACGTCTTTACTGAAACCTAGATTAGCACTTGCCACACCTAAGCTTCTTCCTTGAGCTGAGTTTTGCGGACCGTTGTAAGTAACATTGGTCTGCCAGTCTATTTTATATGGCAACGTAACTTTTGATGTCAATCGGGTGAACCATGAATTTGCGGTATTGTCAAAATTTTGTGTAACTACGTCCCCTACAGAATTAGTATAAGTATAATCTCCCTGAGTTTCATTTCTGAAGAAATTGAAATTACTGTTTAGTTTCCACCATTTGTAAGGAGTATAATTCAACGTAAATTCAAAACCCAAACGGTATTCAGTAGCCAAGTTAATAGGTGTGCTTAAAATAACAGGGGTTCCGTTTACAAAATCCCCATTCTCCCTTCTGATAAACTGAAAAGAATCCGTTGTTTTATTTACATAAAGCGAAGTATTGAATGTCAGTTTTTCCCATCTTTTCAAATATCCAAAATCCAAAGCATCAGTGAAAGCTGGATTCAAATCTGGATTTCCTTTGAAAATATTGATGTTACTAGAATAGTTAGAAAACGGATTTATCTGCCTTCCCCTTGGTCTTGAAATTCTTCGGCTATAGCTTATGGAAGCACTACTTTTTCCTGATATTTCATAAGTAAAAAAGGCACTCGGGAAAAAATTATTGTATTTTTTTGTGTTGTAATCATTGGTAACCAATTGATTGATATCAATATTGGAATCTTCCCAACGCAATCCAAAAAGGAATGAAAACTTTTTTATTTTGGTACCCAATTGAGTATAAAAAGCATTTACAACTTCTTTGTATTCCAAAATATTGGTAAACTGATCGTTTGGAGTATAGTTTCCAGTTCCGTCAATGCTTCCCACTTTATAATCTGTCAATAATTTATTAAAATCCCCTCTGTATCCTGCTTCAAACTGGCTAGCCTTTCCAAATGGGCGTACATAATCCATCTGAACCTGGCTTCTTGTTTGTTTTTGTACGTTTTGAGTAGTTTCAATTCCGTCAGAAGTAATGATAGAGCTATCATTATCTTTATTATCAGAATAAGAAGAATCAAATGTCAGTTTATGTCCATCTCTCTTAAAATTCTTAGTTACGTTAGTTGAATATTCAATATTTTGACTGTCGTTAATCTGGTCATTAAAACGGGAAGTTTGAGATACGAAATCGTGATTAACATCATAATTATTGTAGAAAACCGAATCAGGATTTTCACCGTTGTTTTTTCTGTAGCTTAAAATATTAGTCCAAGTAGTTGATTTGCTCAAAAATAAATCCATACCCATACTGGTATTATACCCTTTGCTCAATCTTTCGTTTTCGCGTTTTTCGTCAATAAAGTTTCTTGTTGAACCATCCGTATTTAGATATTCAGTGTTTGTAATGGAATTTCCGGGATTGGTTCTGTAATTGTAACCTAAATTAGTAAAGAGGTTATAACTTTTGGATTTGTAATTTACGTTTGAAGAAAGACCATAAGTTTCAGGATCTCCTACAGATGCGATTACAGTTCCATTGATTCCTTGGTTTTTTCCTTTTTTCAGAATGATATTCAAAAGTCCGCCACCACCTTCAGAATCATATCTAGCCGATGGATTGGTAACAACTTCCACTTTATCAATTGCATCAGCAGGAATTTGGCGCAAAGCCTCAGCAATATTAATAGCATTTGATGGTTTTCCATCAATAAGGATTCGGACGTTTTCATTTCCCCTTAAACTCACTGCACCGTCTGCATCAACGGAAACAGATGGGATATTATCAAGTACGTCACTTACGGTTCCGCCTTTTACCAATAAATCCTGTCCAACATTATATACTTTCTTGTCTAGTTTTATTTCTACAGTTGTTTTTTCCGACCGAACCACTACTTCAGTAAGCTGTGAGGCATCTTCCTGTAATAAAATTTGTCCTAGATTGGTATTAACTTGTAAGTCTCTTTGTTTTATTTCGATAGGTTTAAAAGAAATGAAATCAATTTTGATATCATAAGTACCCGGAATAACATCAATGTCAAATTCTCCTTTGGCATTCGTAATTCCACCTGCATAGGCTTTTGGGTTTGATGGATTTACAAAAGAAACTGTTGTATATTCTAATGGTTGTTTGGTGATTTTTTCAACAACAGTACCGGTTATTTTTATTTTTTTTATTTCAGGATTTACCTGGGAAAAACTTAAATAAGAAGAAGAAAGCAGTAATAATAATATGGCAAATCGTAAACGTTTCATAGGCTTTAATTTTAGTTACAGAACTAAGACTACAAAAGTAAAGCTTGGTTACAAGTACGATTCACAAAGGTTTGTTAAAACATAGTTATTGAATTCTAAATAATTCCGGAAGCTTTTTCCAATGGCCTTGCGATTATCGCTTTGTCTCCATTAATAACAATGGGTCTTTCTATTAATGTAGGATTGGCAATCATTGCTTCGATAATTTGCTTGTCAGAAAGGGCTTTGCCTTTAAAATTGTCTATCCATATTTTTTCTTTTTGGCGAACAAGATCAATAGGTTTAATGTCTAATTTTTCAATAATTGCTTGTAGTTCGTCAAAACTTGGAACGTTGTCCAAATATTTGATTACTTCAAATTCTTTACCGCTTTCTTCTAAAAAAGCCAAACATTCCCTAGATTTTGAACAACGGTTATTATGAAAAATTTGTATCATGTAGTTTTATTTTTTTGCAAAGTAATTGAATAATATAGAAATTACATTAAATTCGTTTTAAAAATAATTAGTAATTATGTTTATAGAACAAGGCATTCACTCGGAAAATAAATTTTGGAAATATTTAATAGGTTCATTAATAATAGCTGTTGCTTCTACAGTTGGACAAATCCCTTTAGTAATAGCGATATTGATTAAAGTTTTTACTGAAAACAAATCTTTTCCAACATCAGAAAATGATTTGATGACTTTTCTCGATTCTAACCTTACTTTGTTTTTATTGATGCTATCATTTGCTGTTGCATTGTTTGCTGTTTATCTGGTGGTAAAATACATACATAGACAAACATTTTTATCAGTAACCACTTCACGTAAAAAAGTAGATTGGAGTAGAGTGTTTTTCTCCTTTTCATTATGGGCCATTTTTTCGATAGTTTCTACATTGATTTCTTATTATACAAGTCCTGAGAATTTTGTATTTAATTTTAAACCAATTCCTTTTTTAATTTTATTTATCATTGGAGTTATAATGATTCCTATTCAAACGAGTACAGAAGAATATGTTTTCCGTGGATATTTGATGCAAGGGTTTGCTAATCTTTCCCAAAATAAGTGGTTTCCGCTTGTTATGACTTCGGTAATTTTTGGAGGAATGCATTATTTCAATCCAGAGGTTGGGAAGATGGGCGACATTATTATGATTTATTATATTGGGACTGGATTTATGCTCGGAATTTTAACTTTGATGGATGAAGGAATGGAGCTTGCTTTGGGCTTTCATGCCGCTAATAATTTAATTGGAGCTTTACTGGTAACTACAGATTGGACAGTTTTTCAGACAGATTCTATTTTGAGGGATGTTTCAGAACCCGCTGCAGGTTTAGAGATTATCTTGCCAATATTTGTAGTGTATCCAATTTTACTGTTTGTATTTTCAAAAAAATACAATTGGACGAATTGGAAAGAAAAATTAACTGGAAATATTGACACTCACGTAAATGAAATCCACGAAATAGGGGAAAATGAATAATGTTGTTCATCCAGATTTTAAATGGAATGGAGTTAAGTTAACTGAAAATAGCTTACGCCAAAAATCAGAAAAACTACTTAAAGAAGGCTTGGATTTTGAAAAAGACCTAGCGCAGTTTTTAATCGATTGGTTTGATGAAAAAACTTTTATCCAACTTACTACTTCCGGAACAACTGGAATTCCAAAAACCATTCAAATTAAAAAGGAAGCAATGGTCAATTCAGCATTGGCGACTGCTGTTTTCTTTGATTTAAAACCCACAGATAAAGCATTGCATTGTTTGCCGGCCAAATATATTGCCGGAAAAATGATGTTGGTACGCGGACTAGTTTTAGGTTTAGAAATGGATTTTGTTGAGCCTAGTTCCAATCCCTTGGAAAATAATTCGACCTATTATAATTTTGCAGCAATGGTTCCACTTCAGGTTCAAAACGCTGTTTTTGGTTTAACCAAAATAAAAAAACTGATTATTGGCGGAGCAAAAATAAACGAATCTTTAAGGAAAGAATTAATGCTATTGCCTACTGAAGTTTATGAAACTTACGGTATGACCGAAACCATTACGCATATAGCTGCAAAAAAAGTTAGCGAAGCCGCTTTTTCGGTATTGCCTAATATCAAAATTGCTCAAGATGAAAGGGATTGCTTGGTTATTGATGCGCCAAGGGTTTCTGATGAAAAAGTAATTACCAATGATATAGTAAAATTAGTTTCTGAAACTCAGTTTATATTGAAAGGAAGAATAGATAATGTTATAAATAGCGGTGGAATTAAGTTATTTCCAGAACAAATTGAGGAGAAGCTATCGGATAAAATTGCTTCCCGTTTTTTTGTTGCCGGATTTCCAGATGACAAATTAGGCGAAAAATTAATACTTATTATTGAAGGTGAAAAATACCAGATAGAAGAATTAGTTTTTGAAGATTTAAACAAGTTTGAAAAGCCAAAAGAAATTAGGTTTGTAACTCATTTTACTGAAACGGAAAACGGAAAAGTGATGCGGAAAGAAACTTTGAAACAGTATTATAATTAAAAAAAATGACACAGATTTCACAAAATTCAAACAGATTAATTTGTGTGAATTTTGTGAAATCTTGTCAAGAATTTATTTTTCCATTTTAAAATAATAGTCTGCAGAATTTCTTCCACTACCATAATAAAGAAAAAACAAGGCAATACAAAACGTAAGAAACGAAATGATTAAGTTTTGAACATTCATTACACCAATGAAATTCACAATCACTGCTCCCAGTAAAATAGGTAGCTGAGCGATAATTGCCCATCGGGTAAGTAACCCAAAAAATATCATAATTCCACCAAGGATATGTGCAGATGCTATATAATGAAAAGCAAACATTCCGCCCATAAAGTTACTTACAGGAGCAACGACATCTTCAAAAGCACGACTGTCAGTTATAAACGAAACTCCTTTCATAAATAAAAAAACACCCAACGCCATTCTCAAAAAATCTACGGCATGATAGGAATGGGAATTAGCCCATTTGTTACGACCTTTAATTGTAGTTTCCATAATTAGTAAGTTAAAAGTTTAATCTAATTTACTAATAATTAATGAGATAGGTATTTTTTTTGATGGTTTATTTTAAATTGATAAAAAAATGATCCGTAAGTACAGTTATGTCTTTTTTGTCTTTTATACTAACATTGGTATGTTTCCACAGATTGTTAGCCTCCAACCTTATTTTTTTATTATCAATTAGAATATCAATTGGCATTTCAAAATTGATTTCATCCGTAATCCATCTATAGCATAATTCTCCGTCTTTAATAAAATATTCAAACGTAGGTATAGTGGTGTGTCGAAGGTATTGATTGAAAATAGAAGTAAGGTTTTTTCCTGAAGCTTTATTGAAATAATCAATAACGGTTTCGGTATCAATAATTTTATGTCGATAAGTATTGGAGTAATCCAATAATATTTTCCACCATTTGTTATCGTCGTTAATTACATGACGCAAAGTATTGAGCATTAATGAACCTTTAAAATACATATCGCCAGAGCCTTCTTTATTGACACCATATTTAGCGATAATAGGTTCGTCATTCCGCACATTATTGGCTTGGCCATTTATATAAGTCATTGCTTTTTCATATCCGTATTGGCATTCTATATAAACCGTTTCTGTATAACACGTAAAACCTTCGTGAATCCACATATCAGCAATGTCTTTTGAGGTAATGCTGTTTCCAAACCATTCATGGCCGCTTTCGTGGATAATGATATAATCAAAAAGCAGCCCAACGCCAGTACCAGATAAATCACTACCTAAATACCCTTTGCCATAATGGTTTCCATACGCTACGGCACTTTGATGTTCCATCCCTAAATAATGCGTTTCAACGAGTTTATAACCATCATTTTTGAAAGGATATTCGCCAAATTTTAACTGAAAGCAATCCATCATTGGTTTTACTTCTTCAAACTGTTTTTTTGCTTTTGCTTCGTTTTCACGTAAAACATAATAATCCAAATCAATTCCTTTATAGCTTTCGCCAAAGTGAACATAATCCCCAATATTTATGGTAATGTCATAGGTGTTTATTGGGTTTTTTACTTCCCATTCCCATTGGGTGTAGCCGTTTTTCAAGTCTTTAGAACCTTTAAATCGTCCGTTGGAAACATTCATTAATCCTGTAGGAACAGCTACATTTATATTAGTTCCGAAATCCGGTTCGTCTGATTGGGAATCTTTTACGGGATACCACAAACTTGCTCCTGTTCCTTGAACAGCAACACCAATCCATGGCTTGCCATTTGAATCTTTTTTCCATACAAAACCACCATCCCAAGGCGCTCTTTTAGCCACGATAGGTTTTCCTGAATAATAAAAACGGAGTTTGTTTTCGGAACCTTTTTTTAATGTGTTTTCAAAAGTTATAAAAACAGCATTGAATTCCCGTTGGTATTTAGGTTTTTTATGATTGAAAACTACACTGTCAATAGTCATGTTTTCGAATAAATCGAGTTGGATTTTATTGGTATTTTCAATAGCTTTAAATGTAATTTCGTTATAACCAACAATTGATTTTTCATCAGGATTTATCTTGACATTTAAGTTATAATGTAGCACATCAAAACAAGTCCTTTCGAATCGCAAACCACCTTGAAGACTATCTTTTCTGGTTGTGGCTTCTTGTGCGGAAAGATTGATTGTGAGGAGAAGTAAGAAGATTTTTTTCATTGTAATTTATATATGTTGATAAGTAGCCAATTATTTTGATTTGTTACTTAATTAAGATAATGTTTTTATTTTTTGATTATAGTTATCATTCCATTTAGTTTGTCATTCCAAAATATGAGGAATCTCTATCTAAATTTCAATGGGTTTTCTAATGCTTCGGAATAACAAAACTCTCCGCTAATATACCAAAAAAATACAAACTCGTCATTGCGAGGAACGAAGCAATCTCCACTTATATAATAAGATTGCTTCGTTCCTCGCAATGACTAAAAATTAACAAAAATGAACACTGAATACTTACAAAAATGCCATCTTGTCATATCAATACTGACAATTTATTCCCTTTCTGGTATTGGCACAAAGATTGAATTAGGGCACATGAGTTTTGAAAATTAAATTGATAATAAATTAAATATAATTAAAATGGGTAAAATAATCGGAATCGATTTAGGTACAACCAACTCTTGCGTTTCTGTAATGGAAGGTGGGGAAGCAGTTGTAATTGCTAATGCAGAAGGAAAAAGAACAACACCATCTGTAATTGCTTTTGTAGAAGGCGGAGAAATTAAAGTAGGAGATCCTGCAAAAAGACAAGCAGTAACCAATCCAACAAAAACAGTTGCATCTATCAAACGTTTTATGGGACATACTTTTGCTGAAACTCAAGAGGAGGCAAAAAGAGTACCTTATACTGTAGTAAAAGGTGACAACAACACACCACGTGTGGATATTGATGGTCGTTTATACACGGCTCAGGAATTGTCAGCTATGACTCTTCAAAAAATGAAAAAAACTGCTGAAGACTATTTAGGTCAAACTGTAACTGAAGCTGTTATTACTGTTCCTGCTTACTTTAACGATGCGCAACGTCAAGCTACAAAAGAAGCTGGTGAAATTGCAGGTCTTAAAGTTATGCGTATCATCAATGAGCCTACTGCTGCTGCATTAGCTTATGGATTAGACAAAAAAGGAACTGATCAAAAAATTGCAGTTTACGATTTAGGTGGTGGTACTTTTGATATTTCTGTTCTTGAATTAGGAGATGGAGTTTTTGAAGTATTGTCAACAAATGGAGATACTCACTTAGGTGGAGACGATTTTGACCAAACTATCATTGACTGGTTGGCAGATGAATTCAAATCTGAAGAAGGAATTGACTTGCGTTTAGACCCAATGTCATTACAAAGAATTAAAGAAGCAGCTGAAAAAGCTAAAATCGAGTTGTCATCTTCTGCTGAAACAGAAATCAACTTGCCATACGTTACAGCTACTGCTTCAGGACCAAAACACTTAGTTAAAAAATTGACAAGAGCTAAATTTGAGCAATTGGCTGATTCATTGATCAAACGTTCAATGGAACCAGTTGCGAAAGCGTTGAAAGATGCAGGTTTATCTACTTCTGATATTGACGAAGTTATCCTTGTTGGAGGTTCTACAAGAATGCCAAGAATTGCTGATGAAGTAGAAAAATTCTTTGGTAAAAAAGCATCTAAAGGAGTTAACCCGGATGAAGTTGTTGCAATTGGAGCGGCTATTCAAGGTGGAGTTCTTTCTGGAGACGTAAAAGATGTATTGTTACTTGACGTTACACCTTTATCTTTAGGTATCGAAACTATGGGTGGTGTTTTGACTAAATTAATTGAGTCTAACACAACTATTCCAACTAAAAAATCTCAAGTTTTCTCTACAGCTGCAGATTCTCAACCAACAGTTGAAATCCACGTTTTACAAGGAGACAGAGCTATGGCAGTTGACAACAAAACTATCGGTCGTTTCCATTTAGATGGTATTCCACCAGCTCCAAGAGGTGTTCCACAAATTGAAGTAACTTTTGATATTGATGCTAATGGTATCATCAAAGTTTCTGCAACTGATAAAGGAACTGGTAAATCTCACGATATTCGTATCGAAGCTTCTTCTGGATTAACTTCTGAAGAAATCGAAAGAATGAAAAAAGATGCTGAAGCAAATGCTGGAGCAGATAAAATCGCTAGAGAAAGAGCTGAAAAATTGAACGAAGCAGACGGAATGATCTTCCAAACTGAATCTCAATTGAAAGAACTTGGAGCAAAATTATCTGATGATAATAAAACTGCAATTGAATATGCTTTAACTGAATTGAGAATGGCACATTCATCTCAAGATATTCCTGCAATTCAAACGGCTTTAGACAACATCAATGCTGCATGGAAAACTGCAACTGAAGCAATGTACGCTCAAGGAGAACAAGGTCAACAAGCTGCAGAACCACAAGGTGAAGCGCAAACTGACAATGTTCAGGATGTTGATTATGAAGAAGTAAAATAAGCAGAAAAACAATTTTATAAAAATTGTGGGAATAGCTTATCCTGATTATATATAGGATCTTCTCAAGATTATAAATGATAAACCGAGTTAGCAATAACTCGGTTTTTTTTATTTAGAAAGTTTATCTTTGTCACACAAATCGTTAAAATTTAATAATAAATGTATTTTTCTTTAATTATTCCTGTTTTTAATAGACCTGAGGAAATAAATGAACTGCTGCAAAGTTTAACCCATACAAATTATAAGGAAGAGTTTGAAATCGTTATAATAGAAGATGGTTCAACATTGCCTTGCCAGAATATAGTTCATAATTATAAAGACAAACTCAACATATCCTATTACTTAAAATACAATTCAGGTCCTGGGGATTCCAGGAATTTTGGTATGAACCAAGCTAAAGGCGATTATTTTTTAATTTTTGACTCCGATTGTATTATTCCACAACACTATTTAAATGAAGTGTCTTCTGCTTTACAGAACAATTATGTAGATTGTTTTGGAGGTCCAGATGCAGCTTTAAGTTCTTTTTCTGATATTCAGAAAGCCATCAACTTTGCCATGACTTCGTTTTTAACAACAGGTGGGGTTCGTGGGGGTTCAGAAGCGTTGGATAAATTTCAACCGCGTAGTTTTAATATGGGCCTATCAAAAAAGGCATTTGAATTATCTTCAGGTTTTGGGAATATTCACCCCGGTGAAGACCCAGATTTAACAATTAGATTATGGAAACTAGGGTTTAAAACCAAACTCTTTAAAAATGCGTATGTATATCACAAAAGAAGGATAGATTGGGATAAATTCTCTAATCAAGTCAATAAATTTGGGAAAGTTAGGCCTATTTTAGACAGTTGGCATCCCGAATATAAAAAATGGACGTATTTGTTTCCTTCTTTATTTATAATAGGTTTTTTCTTTGGCATATTGTTATTGGTTTTTGATATAGATTGGTTGTTACAACTCTATTTTTTATACTTTTTTGTATTGTTCATCACTGCTACAATTAAGAATAAAAGTTTAAAAATTGGCTACTTGTCGATTATCGCAGTTTGGAAACAATTTTTTGGATATGGTGTCGGTTTTTTAGAATCGACAATTAAGATTACTGTTTTAAAAAAGAATCCAAAAGAAGTTTTTCCAGAACTATTCTTTAAATTATGACAAAAATAATTGGCTTGACTGGCGGAATCGGAAGCGGAAAAACGACTATTGCAAAATATATTGAATCGAAAGGGATCCCGATTTATATTGCAGATGATGAAGCACGAAAAATTATTGAATTGCCTGAAATTTCATCAGCTATAAAATCAAGTTTTGGTGAAACTGTTTTTGATAAAGGAAAACTGAATCGAGAGCAATTAGCAGCAATTGTTTTTGGTAATCCTGAAAAATTAAAGCAATTAAATAAAATTGTTCATCCTGCAGTTAAAATACATTTCGAAAACTGGCTTAAAAAACACAAGAAATCTGATTTTATAGTCAAAGAAGCAGCAATACTTTTTGAAAGTGGCGGTGATAAGGATTGTTTTGCCATAATCACTGTAGTTGCTCCTTTAGAAGTGAGAATTGAAAGAGTAGTAAAAAGGGATAAATCTGATATTGAAAACATAAGAAAAAGAATTAATAATCAGTGGACTGATGCGATGCGAATCGAAAAAAGCGACTATGTTATTCAAAATAGTAATATAGATAATGCCAAATCACAAATTGATGAAGTTCTCGAAATAATATCGAAAAAAAGTTTAGAATAAGTTGTTAATTTTTGGTTAATCAACTTAACATCTAAATGTTAAAATGTTAAATTTGCATGGATGAGTAAATTATTTTTTAGATTATTAATTGTTCTGATGAGTCTATCCTTAATTGGGATAATATTGGTGCAAGTTTATTGGTTTAACACCTCATTCAAGAACAATGACGAACAATTTAGATTTCATGTTCAGCAGGTAATAAGTAATGTTGCCGAAAAATTACAAAAACAAGAGGCTTATACATTTTATGATAAGTACAATCAATTTAAGGATAGTACGGGAAAAATACCTCAAAAAAATGATTTGTTGGAGATTTATTATGTTCAGAAAAACAATAGGACTAATGAAACTATAATATATTCAAATAGTATAATATCCGAAGATTATAATATTTCTTCGTCGTTCTTTGATAAGAAAAAAGATAGTGTTAAACTGAAAAGTTTTTCATCAAACAGGGTTACTGAAGTTTATAATAACGGAAGTATTGATAATTCCAGTCTGCAGAACAATGTTGTTCCAGATACTAAAATTAAAAAAACAGGAAACCTGGATGTTCTGGATAATGCTCAATTTGAAATATTTTATAAAGATGTGGCATCAACAATGCCTATTCAAGAAAGAATTACAAATGAAGAACTGCAAAAATTACTGCTAACCGAATTGAATGAATTTGGAGTAAAAACTCCTTTTGAATATGGAATTTACAGTAACGGCTTAGCAACAAAAATAAAATCGGAAAAATTTAGATATAATAAATATGCCACTTATTCTATCCCAATCTTTACCGATAATGACGGAAACAGCAAATACCAACTGTTAGTTAGTTTCCCTCATAAAAAGAAATTTTTATTTTCAGAATTATTGGGAATTACAATACTGTCAATAATATTTACACTGATAATAATAATCGCCTATTCAAGCGCATTGAACCAATTGATAAGACAACGTCAGATTTCTGAAATTAAAACAGATTTTATCAATAACATGACACATGAGTTCAAAACGCCAATAGCAACAATAAATTTAGCTCTGGATGCTATAAAAAATCCAAAAATAATTGATGATAAGGAAAAAGTGCACCGTTATCTTCAAATGATTAAAGATGAAAACAAAAGGATGCACGCACAAGTAGAAAACGTATTAAGGATTTCAAAATTAGAAAGAAAGGAATTAGAAATCAGTAAGGAATCAAACAACGTTCAAAGCATAATTGATGAAGCAATTGAACATGTTAATTTAATTATTGAAGATAGGGGAGGAAAGATTACAACACATTACAATGCAAATAGGACTACGGTTTTATTAAACGATGTACACTTTACAAATGTATTGGTAAACATCATTGACAATGCGATAAAATATTCTATAAATGAACCGGTAATCGATATTTATACAGAAAATATAAAAGATTTTATAATTATAAAAATAAAGGATCAAGGTTTAGGGATGACTAAAGCGGTCCAAAAAAGGATTTTTGAAAAATTCTATAGGGAACACACAGGGGATTTGCATAACGTAAAAGGTCACGGCTTAGGTTTAGCCTATGTTAAAAGAATTGTTGAAGACCACAACAGTGAAATATTTGTAGAAAGCGAAAAAGGAAAAGGTAGCACCTTTTTAATTAAAATACCACTAATTAATTAAAGTTTATGGAAACTGAAAACAAAAAAATACTTTTAGTTGAAGACGATCAAAATTTTGGTGCAATACTAAAAGATTACTTAATGCTCAACGATTTTGAAGTTATACTTGCAAAAAACGGAATGGAAGGTTTTGAGAAATTCAAAAAAGACACTTACGATTTATGCATATTGGATGTAATGATGCCTTATAAGGATGGTTACACTTTAGCTAAAGAGATTAGGGAAAAAAACAAAGATGTGCCTATCATTTTCTTGACTGCCAAGTCAATGAAGGAAGATGTATTAAAAGGGTATAAAGTTGGGGCTGACGATTATTTGAACAAACCTTTTGATTCAGAAGTTTTGTTAATGAAAATCAAAGCGATTATCCAAAGAAAATCAGCAGATACAAAAGCAGATGCTGGTAAATTTGAATTTGAATTTGGAACTTTTCACCTGAATTCAAAATTGCGATTTTTGACTCATAAAAACGATGAGCCAATCAAATTGTCCCCAAAAGAAAATGACTTGCTAAAAATGTTGGTAATGCATGAAAATGATTTGATGCCAAGGGAATTAGCTTTGACAAAAATTTGGAGAGACGATAATTACTTTACTTCAAGAAGTATGGACGTATATATTGCTAAATTGAGAAAATATATCAAGCCAGACGAAAATGTTGAAATCTTAAACATTCACGGAGAAGGTTTTAGATTGGTTGTAAAAAAATAATAGTTTGAAAGCTTCGAGGAATCGGAGCTTTTTTATTTCCAATTAAGTTGTAACGCAAAACAAATTTTGTCATCTTTCACAACAGTATAAACTAATTCACTTTCATTATTTAATTGCTTAATGGCAACTTCATCGCCAAGCATCAATTCTTTCATGAAATTCATATCAAAGCTCTTGATTTTTTTAGAAAGAATTAATTCTGGATGTACTAAATCCAGACACCATTCTAAATATTTTACGTTGTTTACGTGATTAACAATATCCAAATCCGAAAGCACGATTTTTCTTTTGGTTATTCTTTCGGCTACTTCTGAAATATTAATTTTCTTAACGTTTTCTTGAGTGGGATTATTTTCAGGATATTTTATAAAATGATCGCTAGGCAAAGCCAAAGCTTCAGGGCGTCGTATTTTAGTATTAAAAACAGCCCAAAAAGTTTCTGAACCTATCATTTTTTTACCATTTACATACATTTCTAAAGCTCTTACCGAACGGGAATTTTCAAGGCTTACAATCCATGTTTTTACAGTTACGGTATCTTTCCATTTGGGTAAATCAATGATTTCTACCCGCATTCTACTCAAAACCCAGGCTTGATTGAATTCCTGCATATCGGTAAAACTTATTCCGCCAATTTCCGAATGGCCTGCTGCAGTCAATTGTAAAATGTTGCACAAATCGGTAAATTTCAAATATCCGTTTGGTGTACATTGCATAAAATTGATATCCCAATCTTTAGTAAATATAGAGGTGAAATTTGGAGAGATTGGCATTTCTATAGTTTTAAGCCTATGGCAATTTGTATTTGTTGAGCTTGTCCAAAGAATTTTTCATATTCTGGGGCAGTGGTAATGTTTAATTTTGAATAAGCATAACTTACTTTCGAATAGATGACAAATGACTTTCCAAGTTTATAATCGGTATGTAATCCTATTTTATATTCTGTACCATCTTGAGTACTGTTTCGAATATCTGTTGCTCTTTGTTTTAGTGTTACTCCTCCGATTGAAATATAAGGGACAAGGATAAATTTGTCATTTATTTTATAATCATAAGATAATACTCCGGAAATGGTATTATAGTTTGTTCTGTCAAAATTACCTGCCTTTGATTTGTCTATAACCCCGAAAGTGATAAAACTGCTTCCAAATCCGAGCCTGAATTTTTCATATTCAATTAGAGACCAATTAAATCCAAATCCTGATTTATTATCGTGACTTTTTGATATTGAATTATTTCCAAATGCTATTGGTCTTATAAATTCGAATCGAAATTGGGATTCCCATTTTGGTTGGGACTGCGCGAAAATAGAAGTTCCAATAAAAACTATAATTAACACTAAATAATTTCTCATAAATAATAAATTTAGTAGTTAATTGTATAACTAATAGGATCATTAGCAACAGTAAGACTAACAGTATAAGTTGATTCAATACTTGTATTTAAATCTTTCACTATATAGGTTAAAACAAAATTTTTATTTTTCACAATTTTAAATTCCGTCTGTGGATAATAGGATTCCTCAATTGGAATTGGATTGAAATAAAAGGGATCATAACTAGTATAGCCTTCAACTTTAATATTTCGAAGTATTGTTTGAGGTGCTGAATGAACCAAATCTATAGTTAGTGTAGTGAGTTCCTCTAATTTGTAGAGTATAATCGGATTCAAATCTATTTTGAAATTATCAAAATTATCCAATCTTAAATTGTCTAAACTAGTTCTTAAATATATTACATTGTTATCATAATAATTTCCAAAATTAACATTAAATGTTGTATCGCTAGAAGGGAATATAAGTGTTAATTCACCTTGGTTATTTGTTTTTCCGTAGGTGATTAAATCTAAATTTGAGTAGGAATCAAACCATCCTCGACTATTATGACTATTAACTTCTACGTACTGATTAGTGATCGGATTTCCATCACTATTAAGTACACGAACATTGACAACATGTCTTTTTTCTCCGTCATAAGGAATCTCACAAGAAGATATTAGAAGCAAAATAAAAAACAGTATAGTTTTTTTCATAGTTGAGTATTTATAAAACAGACGCATTTACTTTGTTTTGGTTGCGTTGTTTTTAGAATTTATGTAAGAAATGATTTTACTTATCTCAGTTTCATAATGAAACCATTTCGTATTTTCATTTCTCTTGAACCAAGTCAACTGTCTTTTTGCAAAACGCCTTGTATTCTTTTTGATTTCTTCTACAGCAAATTCTAAGGTAAATTCACTATCAAAATAACTAAACAATTCCCTATAACCTACAGTTTGTAAGGCATTTAAATCTTTGTTTGGATATAGTTTTTGAGCTTCTGTTAATAATCCTTCGTTCATCATATTATCTACTCGCTGATTGATACGGTTATAAATAATATTTCTATCGGCTTCCAATCCAATCAAAATGGGAGTGAAGGTTCTTAGGTTTGTTTTCTGATTTAAAAATGAGGAATATGATTTTCCAGTTCCAATGCAAACTTCAACAAAGCGCATCATTCGTTGGGGATTCTGGAATGTTTGTGGATTATCGATCGTTATTTTTTCAAAATAATCACTATCCAGTTCCTTTAATTTTTGTTGTAAATATTCAATTCCAAGTTTTTCATAATTGGAAATTACTTCCTCCCGAACCGAAGCATCAATATCTGGAATTGAATCAAATCCCTTTAAAACTGCATCTACATATAAACCGGAGCCTCCAACCATTACCGCATAATCATTGGTTAAAAACAACTCATCCAATTTTGCAATTGCTTCCTTTTCAAAATCTCCAACGGTGTAATGTTCAAAGATGGATTTGTTTTGTATAAAATGATGTTTAGCACTGGCTAATTCACTATCATTTGGAACTGCAGTGCCAATTTTCATTTCCTTAAAAAACTGTCTGCTGTCACATGAAATTATATCACACTTAAAATGCTGTGCCAATTGAACGCTCAAAGCAGTTTTGCCAATGGCAGTGGGACCCAAAATCGTAATTAGATATTTTGCCATTACTAGAAATTTAAAATCTTTATAACTTTATTTTTCCTAAGATAATTTTGAATAGCAAACCGCGATTGTCTGTTGTTTTCCATTGGGACGATAATGTTCTTCAATATTTCAACATTGTGAATTTGATAATTCAAATCATAAAAAGCATAGCCTTTATAAATCCCGTTTTCAATTAAAATAGCCGAATATTCACTGATGGAACGACCTTTATCAACAATAACCCTATTTTGGTTGTCAAATAAATTTTTTTCTATAAAATTTTCTACCCTTGTATTATATTCTGTGAATGGAATTTTTCCGATACATGCACCGTCGCATTCGTTGATTGTATGCTGGAAACAATGGTTTTTCGTTTCATATAAACCCGTTAATTTTTGACATAGTTTATAATGGGAACTAATTCTGTACATTGCATTTTTTGCTTCTATAGCTGTAGCAAAAGTGGTAATTTCCTTTCTTCTTCCATCCGTTTTTTGGAATTTTAAATTCAAATAACCATTACTGTCTTTTTCAGAATATATGGACCAGCCAAAATTATTCTTTGCTGGCATTCGGTTGTAAACAGGACGGTGAATATTTATTTCTTGTATTTCTTTTAATATGGCTATTAATTCACTTCCGGTTTCTTCATAACTCACTTTAAAAACTTCTTTTTGTATTTTTTTTGCACTCGTAGTGATTCCGGTAAAATGCTGGTTGATGCGTTTTTTTATGTTTTTATTACTTCCAATAAAAATTATGTTTCCGTCTTCGCGATGGATATAGTAAACTCCTGTTTTAGAAGGAACGCTTGCAATAATATCATAAAGCTTAGGTGTAATTCCTGATTTTATTTCTGTTTTAATGAGTTCTTTTACAATAGTTTTTTCAACGTCTTTTTCAAGAAGTATTTTGAATAATTTCACTGTTGCCAATGCATCTCCACTTGCACGGTGACGGTCGGCCATTGGGATTCCTAAAGCGCGTACCAGTTTTCCTAAACTATGTGAAGGTTGTTCGGGTAATAATTTTTGTGAAAGTTCAACGGTACAGAGGGTTTTTTGATGAAAATCGTATCCCAAACGATTGAATTCGGTTCTTAAAATCCTATAGTCAAAAGAAGCATTATGTGCCACTAGCACACAATCATTTGTCATTTCTATAATACGTTTGGCTATTTCAAAAAACTTTGGGGCGCTTCTCAACATCGCATTATTGATGCCTGTTAATTTCACTACAAAAGGCTGAATTGGAATTTCAGGATTGACCAAACTAATAAATTGATCCACGATTTCGTGCCCATCAAATTTATAAATCGCTATTTCGGTAATTCCTTCTTCGTTGAATTGCCCACCAGTGGTTTCTATGTCGAGTATTGCGTAAATTGTTTAAAGTTTTAAGGTTTAAAAAAGTTTAAGAAGTTTACCTGCCACCAAAGATACTGCTTCCAATCCGAACCATTGTACTACCACATTCAATAGCGAGTTGGTAATCGCCGGACATTCCCATAGACAATGTCGTAGAGACGCGATTTATAGCGTCTGTACTGAAAATGGAGTCAAAAATAGATTTCAAATGCTGAAATTCTTTTTTAATCTGATTTTGATTATCAGTAAAAGTCGCCATTCCCATTAATCCTACAATTTTAATATTTTTCATTTTTTCGCGCTGAACTTGTTTGAGGATCTCATCCAACTCTTTCTTGTCGAGGCCAAATTTAGTTTCTTCTTCAGCAATGTGAATTTGTAATAAACAATCAATAACCCTATTGTTTTTTTGAGCTTGTTTGTTAATTTCTTCCAGTAATTTTAAACTATCAACTCCGTGAATCAAACTCACAAATGGCGCCATGAGTTTGACTTTATTGGTTTGGACGTGCCCTATCATATGCCATTGGATATCTTTGGGCATTTGTTCCCATTTTTCAGCCATTTCCTGGATTTTATTTTCACCAAAAATACGCTGACCGGCATCATAGGCTTCCATTAAATCGGAAATAGGTTTTGTTTTTGAAACAGCAACAAGGGTTACGTGTTGTGGTAAAGTGGATTTTATTTGGAGGAGGTTTTGAGAAATTGACATTATTAAATCTTTTAATTTTTAAATTTAAAGCTCATAAACCACTAATCCACTTCTAAACTTAGGTTCAATATAGGTGCTTTTTGGAGGCATAATCAAATCCAAATCCGCAATGGCTTTCATTTCCGAAATATCAATAGGGTAGAGCATAAAACCAACTTGATATTCTCCACTGTCAACAATGTCTTTTATAGAAGTAATTGATTTTGAACCTGAAATATACTCTATTCGTTCGTCTGTTCTTAAATCCCCTAAACCTAAAATGGGACTCAAAATAGTATCATACAAAATTTGTGCATCCAGTTTTTCCAATACGTTACCAAATGAAAACTGTTCTTCTTTTAGCCGTAAGGCATAAAATGAACCGTCAAAATACATCCCAAATTCAAACTTATGTTTGGGTTGCCACAATTCTTGTTTTTTAGTTTTAATCACAAAATGCTCGGCTACTTTTTTGATAAAATCTTCGTTGGAATTTCCATTTAAATCCCTAATAATTCTATTGTATTCAAATATTTTTATGTTTTTATCCGAAATAAGGAAACTCATAAAATAATTCAAATTTTCATTACCAGAATTTTTGTCCTGTTCGTATAAAAGTTCAGCCGATTCAGAGCGATGGTGCCCATCAGCGATATATAAATTCCCAATAGTCTGAAATTGATTTTGTAACCATGCAATTTCTTTTTCCTCTTCCACTTTCCATAGTGTATGGATTTCCTTGTTTATTGTAGAAAATCGATAAATGGGAGTCGTGATTTTTTTGGATTCAATCCATTGATTCACTTCTGGGTTATCTTCATAAGTCATCAAAACTGGTTCGGTATTAAATCCAGTTTGATGCAAATAATCCTTAAATAATTCTACACGGTATTGTAAAGTGTCTTCGTGTTTTTTGATGACATTTTTTTTATAATCCTCTATTGAAGTCCCAGCTAAAATTCCGGTATAGATATGGTTTTTAGACTCAATTTCATATACATAAAAGTTCGCTTTTTCTTCTTGAATCAAAATTCCTTCTTTTTTAAAATCCTGATATTTGTTTTCTACCATTCTAAAGCGCGTTTCCCATCCTAATCTTTGCTGATTTACATAAGCTGGATTTAGAATATGCAAAAAAGAAAATGGATTAAATTCTAAATGCGCTGCCAATTCAGCCGCTCCATAATCTTCGTAAGACCGTGAAGTAACCAAACTTACTTTATCAGATGTAGGTCGAACTGCTTTGAAAGGAATTATTTTTGCCATATATTTTAGTAATCAGTGTTCAGTAAAAAGTGTTCAGAAATCTATATTCAGAAAAACTGAATAATAATTACTGAACACTGATGACTTTTTTATGCAAACATTTTTGCAATTTTCTCTGCTTTTTTGCTTTCGGAATAATCGTAGAAACCTTCACCCGATTTTGCACCTAATTTTCCTGCGCGCACCATATTTACCAATAATGGGCAAGGTGCGTATTTTGGGTTTTTGAAACCGTCGTGCATTACGTTTAAAATAGCAAGGCAAACATCAAGTCCAATAAAATCTGCTAATTGCAATGGTCCCATTGGGTGACCCATTCCTAATTTCATAACCGTATCAATTTCATAAACACCGGCTACTTTGTTATATAAAGTTTCAATTGCTTCGTTAATCATTGGCATCAAAATTCTGTTGGCCACAAAACCTGGATAATCGTTTACTTCAACAGGAATTTTCCCTAATTGAACAGATAAATCCATAATGGTTTTTGTCACTTCATCGGATGTATTGTAACCACGGATGATTTCAACTAATTTCATAATTGGTACCGGATTCATAAAGTGCATTCCGATAACACGTTCAGGATGAGAAACTACTGAACCAATTTGAGTGATGGAAATAGAAGAAGTATTTGTTGCAAGAATGGTCGAATGCGAACAAGCTTCATTTAATTGTCTGAAGATATTAAGTTTTAGATCCACATTTTCTGTAGCGGCTTCTACTACTAAATCAACTCCGGTAACCCCATCTTTTACATCAGTATAAGTGATAATATTCCCGATAGTTTTCATTTTGTCCCCTTCGGTAATAGTTCCTTTTGAAACCATTCTGTCTAAATTAGCCGCGATAGTAGCCATTCCTTTATCCAAAGATTTTTCGGAAACATCAATTAATTTTACGGTAAAACCACTTTGTGCAAAAGTATGCGCAATTCCGTTACCCATTGTTCCTGCTCCGATTACTGCTATGTTTTTCATTTTTATGATTTAATATTAAAAGATTTAAAAATTTAATAATTGAAAGATTATTTTTGCATACAATCAATAATCTGATATGCTACCCGCAAAGCATTTGTCCCGTGTTCTAAGGTAACAATTGGAGTTGTGTTATTATTTATGGCATCTGCAAAAGAATCCAATTCGTCCAAAATTGCATTGTTTTGTTCAACATCAGGATTGGCAAAATAGATTTGTTTTTTTACGCCTTCGGCATTTTGCAAAATCATATCAAAATCACCTGGAACTTCTGGAGCATCCTTCATTTTTACGACCTCACATTTTTTCTCTAGAAAATCGACAGATATATAAGCGTCTTTTTGGAAAAAGCGTGATTTACGCATATTCTTTAAGGAAATCCTGCTGGAAGTTAAATTGGCAACACAGCCATTTTCGAATTCAATTCGGGCATTGGCAATATCCGGAGTATCAGAAATTACAGAAACTCCACTTGCATTGATGTTTTTTACTTTAGAGTTAACAACACTTAAAATCGCGTCAATATCATGAATCATTAAATCCAAAACTACAGGAACATCAGTTCCACGAGGGTTAAATTCGGCCAAACGATGCGTTTCAATAAACATCGGGTTTTCAATCATATTTTTGGTAGCGATGAAAGCAGGGTTGAATCTCTCTACATGGCCAACTTGTCCTTTTACTTTATATTCATTGGCAAGAGCAATGATTTCTTCAGCTTCTTCAACGGTATTGGAAATGGGTTTTTCAATGAAAACGTGCTTACCGGATTTGATGGCAACTTTGGCACATTTATAATGGGAAAGGGTAGGAGTAACGATATCAATAACATCCACGGCGTGAATCAAAGTAGCTATGGTATGAAATTGTTTGTAACCGAATTCGGCTGCTATTTTGGCACCATTTTCTTGATTTTCATCATAAAAACCAACCAATTCATACTTTTCTGATTGTTGAAGTAATCTTAAATGTATTTTTCCAAGATGACCAGCACCTAAAACGCCCACTTTTAACATAAAAATTGATTTGGAACAAAAATAAGATTTATTTGTTTAAAGTATAAAGTTTTCAAGTTTAAAGTTTGAGATGAATTTAATCTTTTAAATTTTTAAAAAATGCCTAATTTTACCCAAAATAAATGAATCATAAATGTTGAAAGATACCGAGAAGCACAAAGGACTTCGCAATCAATTAGTAAAGACTTTAAAAGTTAAGGGAATCATCGACGAAAATGTTTTGAAAGCGATCAACACTTTACCAAGGCATTATTTTTTGGCAGCTTCTTTTGAGGAACATGCTTATCAGGACAAGGCTTTCCCTATTGGGGCCGAACAAACAATATCACAGCCATATACAGTTGCATTCCAAACTCAATTATTGGAAATAAAAAAAGGGGACAAAGTATTGGAAATAGGTACTGGCTCTGGTTATCAAACTGCTGTTTTGTGTTTTTTAGGAGCTAATGTTTATAGTATTGAACGCCAGAATAAATTATTTAAGCAAACTTCCCTTTTATTGCCAAAAATAGGAATAAGACCGAAACATTTATCGTTTGGGGATGGGTATAAAGGATTGCCAGACCATGCACCATTTGACAGTATAATTGTCACGGCGGGTGCGCCAATTATCCCGAAACCATTAATGGCACAATTAAAAATTGGAGGAAGATTAGTTATCCCATTAGGCGAAGATTCTCAAATCATGACATTGTTAATTAGAAAAAGTGAAACAAAATTTGAAAAACATGAATTTGGAGAATTTAGATTTGTACCACTTTTAGAGGATAAAAATTAAATAAAAAATCCCATCTCTTTAATACGAGACGGGATTTTTTTATTGACCAATAATACTGATGTAACGCTCTAAACTTTCTTTCTCAATCTGGGCAATAAACAATAAAAAATCTTCTTTATTGTTTTTAGTTTGAGCAGTTTCAAGCGCTTGATAATAGTTCATCCTTGAATCATAATCTCCTTTTATATTTGCAATAATGTAACCGTGTTGCAATAAAATCAAGTTCATTACTAATCGTGAAGTTCTTCCGTTTCCATCAATAAATGGATGAATGGTAACTAATCGTTCGTGCATTTCTGCTGCTAGGATTACTGGATGTAAATTGTTTTTATTGGTTTCATACCAGATATAAAAGTCTTCCATTTCCTTGGAAACCATATAAGGCTGCGGAGGCATGTGTGTGCTCCCTTTTATCATTACCTGAACTTTACGGTAACGTCCAGCATCTTCAGGATGAATTCCTCTCAAGATTAAATTATGAATAGACAAAACTTCTCGTTCATTTAAAGTGGTACCTTTTTCCATAAGATGTTTAATGTAAGCAATTGCTTCTTGATGATTAATTGCTTCAAGATGCTCACGCATGCTTTTTCCTGAAATTGTTAATCCTTCATTAATAACCAAATCAGTTTCACGAAGTGTCATCGTATTTCCTTCAATCCGGTTACTTTCAAAAGTATACTCTAGTTCTAAAGCCTGTGCAATTCTATAACTGTCAAATTGACGAAACTGATCTAATTTTGATTTTAAACCATCAATTTCATTGAGAAGTGACAATAAGTCTTTTGAAAATATTTTTTTATTGGTTTTATAGTTGTTTTCAATTTCTTCACGCACGATGTTCATTGCTTTCAAGGCAAATTCATCATTACCAATTTCATAAATTATTTTTTCTTTGAGCCAAGCAACCATAAGTGTTTCATAATCTATGTCTAAAAGAGTGGCCAATTTTGCAACTTGTTCTTTCGTGGGTTTTCTAGCCCCACTTTCAAACTTACTGATTAGTGCTTGGTCAATTTCTAAAAGTTGTGCCACTTCTCTGGTTTTTAATCCTTTTTGCTCTCTGGCGTTTTTCAGTAATGTTTTCATTTTACAATACGAATTAAATTGTCTTGACAAATTTAGTCATATTTAATTGAAAAAAATAATTTAATAAGATTTTTTTATTCTATCCAGATCACGTTTAGTATCTTGTTCTTTTAGGGATTCACGCTTGTCATAGGTTTTCTTTCCTTTACATAGCCCAATTTCAAGCTTTGCCAATCCTTTTTCATTGGTAAATAATTTCAACGGAACTATTGTTAAGCCTTTTGCTTGAACACTTCTGGCCAAATTTTTTAATTCCCGTTTATTGAGTAAAAGTTTACGTTCGCTTCTTGCTTTATGATTGAATTGATTTCCAAAACTATATTCTTCTATATAAGTATTGATGGCAAATAGTTCATTGTTGCTACTGAATTCACAAAAACTTTCAGTAATATTGGCTTTGCCTAAACGGATCGACTTGATTTCAGTACCAGCTAAAACAATTCCAGCAGAGAACTTTTCGATTATCTCATAATCAAATTTGGCTCTTTTGTTAAGTATGTTTACTGTTTTTAGCATCGTATGGCAAATGTAGGAACAAATCAATTAAACACCACTATTTTTTAGAAAAATGCTATAAATTTGTTCTATGGAAAAGCCACAATCAAAAGACCCGCTTCACGGATTAACACTTCAAAAAATAGTAGAACAATTAGTTGGTTTTTATGGTTTTGATACGCTAGGTGAATTAATTAAAATCAAATGCTTTACTGATAATCCAAGTATAAAATCAAGTCTTACCTTTCTTCGGAAAACAGAATGGGCTAGAAAAAAAGTAGAAGAATTGTATATTAGGACTTTACCAAAATTTTAAATTATTTATTTAAAAGTGAATAAATAACGGTGTCTAAAAACCGACCCTCATAAAATTCATTTTCCTTCAAGTGCGCCTCTTTTACAAAATTATTTTTTTCTAAAACTTTGGCGGAAGCAATATTATCAGGATCAATAATAGCTTCGATAGAATGTAGTTTCATTTCATTGAAACCATATTTAATAAGTCGTGAAACCGCTTCGGTTATAATTCCCTTACCGTTATATTCTGGTAATAACATATAACCGATTTCTGAACGGTAATGCTCAGCTTTAGTTCTATAAAATCCGATTATCCCTATCATTTTTGGATTTCCTTTGAGCGTAATTGCCCAATTAATTCCTTCGTTGTTTACAATTTTTGATTCAATTAGAGCGATATGTTCCAATGCTTCTTCTTTGTTTTTAACTAAAGGCCTTGGCACATATTTCATTGTTTCTGGGTTGGAGCGCAACGCAAACATTTCGTGGACATCATCATTATTAACACGTCTAAAATAAAGCCTGTCGCTTTCAAGTAAAGGAAAAGGAGTGAAGTTAATCTCTAACATAATTACTGCATATAAGTGATTTTCAAAAATACTCTTTTTTTTACAATATAAAATTATTGCTCTTTTTCTTGCTTGTTGGATAATTTTTATTAATTTTATTCCAAACCACTTTTTAATACAATCAAAAATTAACCAAAATTATGAATCCGACTTACGAATTAATTGAAAAGGAATCTATTGATGCTCTTCATTTTCCAGATACTGATGTACTTGAAGAAAAAGAAGATATACAGAGAAGAAATTCGGAACTCAACAGGGCACTTTCTTTAGGGAATTTAGAACATTCAAAAATCAAAATCTTTTTTGAGGATGACCAATCAAAAAAAGTAGTGGAAACTACGATTTGGGGCGTTACAGATGAAGAGATAATCCTTAAACAAGGAGTTGTAATTCCGATAAACAGAATTTACAAGTCATTGTAATTTTTTAAAAACATCAAAAAATCATATTGTTTTTTGATGTTTTTTTATGTCCAAAAATAATGTAACAAAATGCTTAGTAATAAGTCTAATCAATTCAATCAAAATAACTAAAAATGAAAAACACCTTTTTTAAAGCCATTCTTTTCTCGGCTTTGTTTTCTGGATTTTCTTCAGTAAACGCACAAGAAGCTAAAACACCAGCGGCTTCAAATTATAATTACCATGATGCTTTTGCCCCACTTTTTTACACAAAAAACGGAACAGCTACACGCTCAGCAAGCGGTCAGCCTGGAGCTAAATATTGGCAAAACAGAGCAGATTATCAGTTAACTGCAAAATTGAACGAAACAACCAATGAAATCATTGGTACAGAAACATTGACTTATACTAATAATAGCCCTGATAAATTAGGTTTTTTATGGATGAATGTGGATCAAAATCTTTTTAAGGCAGATTCACGTGGAAACGCAATCATACCAATGAGTGGCAGTAGAAATGGTGCTGACGGTGAAAAATTTGATGGCGGACACAAAATCAAATCCATCAAAATGGTAAGTATCGTTGGCGGTAAACCAGTTGAGAAAGAAGTGAAGTTTGAAGTGATTGATACCCGAATGAAAATCGTTCTTCCACAGGAATTGAATGCTAACGGAGGTTCAGTGAAACTGAAAATGGAGTTCTCCTATATTTCACCAAAATACGGTTCTGACAGAACTGGGGTATTGGATACTAAAAACGGAAAAATATTCACGATTGCGCAATGGTACCCACGTATGTGTGTGTATGATGACGTAAAAGGATGGAACACTTTACCCTATTTAGGAGCGGGTGAATTTTATTTAGAATATGGTGATTATGATATCAGCATTACTGCTCCTGCAACCCACATTGTTGTAAGTTCTGGGGAATTACAAAACCCTGCCGAAGTATATACAGTTGAGCAGCAAAAACGTTGGGCACAGGCAAAAGCGAGTGACAAAACCGTTATTATCCGTTCTGCAGAAGAAGTTACGAATGCAAGTTCACGTCCTGCTGGAAAAAGTACTTTAACTTGGAAATTCAAACTTAAAAATGCTCGTGATGCTTCATGGGCTTCATCGGCAGCATTTATTCAGGATGCGGCAAGAATCAATTTGCCAAGCGGAAAAAAATCTATGGCAATCTCTGTTTATCCTACTGAAAGCAACGGAAACAATGCTTGGGAGCGTTCAACAGAATATACTAAATCGTCTATCGAAAACTACTCAAAAAGATGGTTTGAATATCCTTATCCAGCAGCAACAAACGTAGCAGGTAATGAAGGCGGAATGGAATATCCTGGAATTGTTTTTTGTGGATGGGAGTCTAAAGGTGAAGGATTATGGGGAGTTACTGATCATGAATTCGGACATATTTGGTTCCCAATGATTGTTGGTTCAAACGAGCGTTTATTTGCTTGGATGGATGAAGGTTTCAATACTTTTATCAATTCATTGAGTTCAGTTGATTTCAATAACGGAGAATACAAAGAGAAAAAACAAGACATGCACCAAATGTCTGAAGTTTTTACTAACAATGAAATTGAGCCTATATTAACTGCTCCTGATGGGTTAAAAGAAGCTAATTTAGGAATATTGGCGTATGCAAAACCGTCAAGCGGATTAGTAATGTTGCGTGAGCAAATCCTAGGTGAAGCGCGTTTTGACGAAGCTTTCAGAACTTATGTAGCAAGATGGGCATACAAACACCCAACGCCGGATGACTTTTTTAGAACAATTGAAAACGTAACTGGCGAAGATTTAAACTGGTTCTGGAGAAGCTGGTATATGAACAACTGGAGGTTGGATCAGTCAATTACCAAAATCAAATATGTGAAAAACGACCCTAAACAAGGAGCAGTAATCACTATTGAGAATTTAGAGAAAATGCCAATGGCAGTAACTATTGAAACTAAATTCAAAAACGGTACTACAAGCAGAACCAAACTTCCTGTAGAGATCTGGGAACGTAACAATACTTGGACATTCAAACAAATGTCTACCGAAGAAATTGAAACGATTACTATTGACCCTGACCATAATTTACCCGACGTAAACTCTGATAACAATGTATGGACAGCTGGAAAAAGTGAATTAGAGAAAGATGTAATCCTTGATGGATATGTAGGTAAGTTTTCTAGCAAAACCATCCCGATTAAAATTGAATTTACTCAGGAAGATGGGGCGTTAATTGCTCAGGCAACAGGACAGCAACCTTTCCCATTAGAATCTGCAGGTGGAGGTAAATTTACTTTAGCTCAGGCAGGATTGGTAATTCAGTTTACTGAAAACAAAAACGAATTTACTTTAGGTGTAAACGGACAAAGTTTTACTTTTACTAGAGATAAGTAAGATTTTAGACTTCTTAGATTATTAGAATTTTAGATTATTGGAAAACGCTGACTGAGAAGTTGGCGTTTTTTTTATGTTTAAAATTTTCTGAAAAATAATGGTTTACCCAATAAAAATAAGCTTCGAAATACTTGCAACATCTTTTGAAGTTATTCAAATATCCTTTGATTCAGTTAAAGTGCTCGATGTTTACTTCAAAGAGCGTTGCATCTAGTTTAAAATAGGTTGCGTCTAGTATAAAATAGGTTGCGTCTAGTATAAAATAGATTGCGCCTAGTATAAATAGCATTGCATCTACTTCAAAGAGCGTTGCATCTACTTCAAAGAACGTTGCAAGAACTTCAAAAAGTGTTGCAAGTACTTCAAAAAGTGTTGCAAGTACTTCAAAGAGCGTTGCAAGCTTATTAATGCTGGGATTATGAGGTTTGCTTTCACTAGAGATAAATAAGAATTAGACTTCTTAGATTATTAGAATTTTTATATTATTAGAAAACGCTGGCTGAGAAGCTGGCGTTTTTTTATGGAATGAATTTGCTTGAGATTTTGTAAGTTTTTAATGTATATATTTGGAAATCTAAATTCAATAAATATTTAAATTAAATTATAAAAAATGAAAAACAATAATGGGTGCTTTATAACGCTTTTTTTAATATTAATTTATATTACAGCTGTAATTATAGTTAGAAATAATAATTCTGAAAATAAACAAAAGAAAGTAATTGAGCAAAAAAAGAAAGTAAAAATTGAACGCGAAGAAGAAATAGCTTTTATATTAAACTATGACTTTGATGTTAAAGAATTTGGGAAACAATTTGAAAAGTGCCAAGTTGGTAATAATAAATATTATAAACCTAATTTACCTATAATAGTATATAAAAAAGACAAATATTATTCCACTATTTTCGACTACAGTTTAAATAAAAAAGTAAAAGAAATTTTTAAATCATTTAAAATTAAAAATATTAATACTGTTGTTATATTAAAAGATACTTTAGTTGATATTGGTAGATACACAAGAGGAAATGCAAGAGCAATTCAGCAACAAATAATTATTTCCTACATTGATATTAAAACAAAAAAAGAAGTTTTTTTTGATATAGTAAAAGGTGAAGACCCACCTAAAAGTATAAAGTCAAGACATTTATTAGAAGGAAAAGTTTTAGGATCTCCTCCCACTGAAGAAAATATTTTAGAAGCAATTCAAAAAAATCTAAATTAATCCAAGATATATTATTTTATGACCGAAAATTTCAAAATAAATTTAAATCAAAATTTGTGGGGATTAATAATTTCAATATCTAGTCTAGGTGTTTCGGAATTTTTTTATTTGAACACTCTGTATTATTTTGCCTTAATATTAACTACCTTAACTACTATTTCTTATATAATAACTTTGATTTTTTATACAAAAAATTACTGTAAGAATAAAAAATAAATGAAATACAATTTTTATTAAAAGCAAGAATTGTTAAACATCACCCTTGAAGTTGGGATGAAACCACAAACTACGATTAAGATTTTTAACCATATGTAAAGCCTAGATTAATATAATAATCTTAAATCAACATTCAATCATGGCAAAAACAAAAACAACCCAAACGAACAACAGTGTTACAGACTTCCTTGATAAAGTAGAAAATGATTTAAGAAGAGAAGACGGTTTCAAGTTATTGGATTTTTTTAAAAACCTAACTGGTGATGAACCAAAAATGTGGGGGCCATCAATAATTGGTTTTGGAAGTTACCATTATAAGTATGCAAGTGGTCACGAAGGAGATGCGCCGTTGGCAGGTTTCTCACCACGCAAAGATTCGCTTGTAGTTTATATAGCAAATGAATTCAAAGACCGAGAGGAATTGCTTTCGCATTTGGGTAAACATAAAAGTTCTAAAGCTTGTGTTTATATAAAAAAGCTAAGTGATGTTGATTTGGCTGTTTTAGAAAAATTGATTGTGAATTCGACGGATTATATTAGGGAATTATATCCGTGATTATTTAATATAATTTTATGTAGATTGAATTGTAAATTAAATGTTTGCAAAATGAAAACTTTTCGTATCTTTGGGGAATGAATATTATAAGCCGTAACACTGTAACTTATTATACTGAAAAATATCCTAAAGCAAAAAATCAATTATTAACTTGGTATAATGAAATTCTTAAAAAAGATTTTGAAAATTTCAATGAGTTAAAAGAAGTTTATGGAAATGCAAGTTTGGTAAACAATCAGCGAGTAGTTTTTAATATTAAAGGAAACGATTATAGACTAATTGCCTCATTTAATTTTAGACGTAAAATTTGTTATACTATTTGGTTTGGTACACATTCCGAATATGATAAAATTGATGTTGAAAAAGTAGAATATAAAGACAATTTATAACTTATATATATAGAAAAAATGAATTGGAAAGTAATAAAAACAGAAGAAGAACACAAAATAGCGGTTAAGAGAATTATGGAAATTTTTCACGCCGAAGCAAATACACCAGAAGATGATGAACTTGAAGTATTGGCAGTTTTGATAAAAGATTATGAAGATAAACATCACCCAATGCCCGAACTTGATGCATTAGAAGTAATAAAAATTAAGATGAAAGAAATGGGTATGAAAAATAAAGATTTAGAACCTATTATAGGAAGTAAAGGACACGTTTCCGCCATATTATCAGGTAAACGTGAGATTACTTTAAAAATGGCTCAAAAACTTAAAAATTATTTTGGTATTCCAGCAGAAGTATTTTTGCATAGTACTTAATATATACTGTGAAGATTTGTAATCTGTTCACAAACAATTACTCAAAATAAAACATGTAAATTATTACCTGTTTTATTTATTTTCGAAATAAACCAAACCTTAAATACTCCGACAATTCTTTGTCAAGCCTAAATTATTTTTGGCTTACAATTAAAACAAATATTTATTATAAAATAAAATATATTTATTGTTTATCAATAAATATTTATATATTTGTGACGTAATATTAAAATAAATAATTATGTCAAAAACAAACAACTTCGTATTTTGGGGATTATATACTATAGCCTGGCTTATTTTTGTTGGCTTGTCTATTGAAGCGGGAGGTCTGATCGTAAATTTCTTTTTCAGTATTTATAATCCAGAATTTGTTCAGAATCTTTATCAAAAGTTGGACTTAATTCAGATGTATAACGAAAGTAAAGTGGCCTTTTTTGGTGTCTATAGCTTTATTCTGATTATTTCAATTTTAAAAGCCGTTATGTTTTATATAGTTATTAGACTAATGCACACTATGGATTTATCAAAACCATTCAGCACTTTTGTTGCAAAACAAATTTCGCTCATTAGTTATTTCACACTTTCAATTGGCCTGTTAAGTTTTATAGCCAGACAGTTAGTTAAAAATTTAATGCATCACAGTTTTGTTCCCGAGAACTTAAACCAATTTTGGGTAGACAGTGAGGCATTTATTTTCATGGGAGCTGTAATTTATATTATTGCGACTATTTTCAAAAAAGGAGTAGATATCCAATCCGAAAACGAACTAACTGTATAAGCTATGCCAATTATTGTAAACCTTGATGTAATGATGGCAAAACGGAAAATGTCATTGAACGAACTTTCCGAAAAAGTAGATTTGACACTTTCCAACCTTTCTATTCTAAAAACAGGAAAAGCAAAAGCAATACGTTTCAGTACGCTGGAAGCGATTTGCAAAGCGTTAGAATGTGAGCCTGGTGATTTGTTAGAGTATAGGGAGTAACTGGTTTTATTCAATAAAATCCAAATCCTTATTATGCGTTTCCTCAATCGTTAAAGTGGAGTAAATCCCTAAAAAGAAGATTGCAATCCCAATTGCAGCCGCCGAAAAAATTACTCCATTATTGACTTTCAAAGTGTCAAAAGCAATTAGCATTAACGGTAATGTTCCCCTTACCATATTTGGAATTGTAGTAGTTGCGGTACTTCGGATATTGGTTCCAAATTGCTCTGCGCCAACTGTAACAAACATTGCCCAATAACCAGTTCCTAATCCTAACCACGCACAATAAAAATAATACATATTCTCAGAATTGGTTCCGCCAAAAAGCATCATTATAACTCCAACAACCGTAAACAACATCATGTAAAATATGGCTTTCTTTCTGGATTTTAGCCAATGTGAAATAAATCCACTCGCAAAATCGCCTACAGAAATACCAACATAAGCCCACATAATAGCCTTACCCGGATTGATGCTTTCAATTCCGAAAGAAGGTGCAAACTGATTTCCCATTACCGCTAATATCCCGATACAGAACCAAGTTGGCAGTCCAATAGCGATGCATTTAATGTATTTTATAAATCTATCTTTATTGGTGAAAAAAGAAAAGAAATTTCCTTTTTTAATAGTTACAGAATATTCAATTTCTTTATAAATTCCAGATTCAACAACGCTAACTCTTAATAATAAAAGCATCAGACCCAATCCGCCACCAATGAAATACGCAATTGTCCAATCGCCGGCAAGTTCTACTGTTAACTGTGCAACTACAGCACCTAATAAACCAAATCCGGCTACAATAGAAGTCCCAATAGCACGGAGTTCTTTTGGTAATGATTCAGAAACCAAGGTAATTCCCGCTCCTAATTCACCCGCTAATCCAACACCAGCAATAAAACGCAGTATAGCATATAAAGTAGTTTTATCTTCAAACGGAATTTGGGGTAAAAAACCACAGGCAATATTTGCTAAAGAATAAACCAATATAGATCCAAAAAGCACTGACAAGCGCCCTTTTTTATCTCCTAAAATTCCCCAAAGAATCCCACCTATCAACAAACCAATCATTTGGAAATTGATGATTAAAGTACCGGCAATATCTGGATTGAGGTTCAGGCTTTTTAGACTCGGCACACGAACAATCCCAAAAAGCAACAAATCATAAATATCTACAAAATAGCCCAAAGCGGCTACGATTACTGGGAAAGAGAATAGATGTTTTAGTTTTTGGTTGGTTGAATATGTATTCATTTTTTGTTTTATTCTTAAATTATTTAAAAATTACTCTTCAGAAATTCCTTTCCAATTTCGTATTTGTTTAGATATTAAAAACATTGCAATTAAAACCACAATAATATTTATTCCTAGCATGTAAGGAATAGTATCTTTCAAAAATTGGTAATGACTATCATGATAATAATTTTCTAAATGTACTATAGACTTTTTATACAAATCCAAATAAATAAAATAACAAAGTGGAATTAAAGCACCCAACAACCATAAAATAAGATTCAGTACAATCATTGAATATTTTTTTCCTGATTTACTGGAATTAACACTGAAAAAGTAAATGGAGAATATTATTATGGAAATAAGCATCATTATATTATAAACTAATATTCCTTTTGAAGCAGCAGATAATATTCCAAATATAGCATTAAAAATTCCAAGTCCTACTAAAGCAATCAACCAGCTTTTTCCTGAAGTTACTCTAAAAGAAAAAATTAATAATGATAATCCAAAAACAAAATAAAACATTAATATGATTGGTTCAATAGAAATTGGTTTAGTGTAAGCATTTGCTATTGCTTCATAATTATGAGAAAGTGTGGATCTTTCTATAAAATATTTAGAATAGTTTTTTTTGATAACAGGTATGCTTTCTTCATATTCCTGTTCATAATAGTAGTTATTATAATTTCTATCTTTATCTAATGGGCTATTTTGCATAATCAGTTCATATTTACTAAACTCAGGATAATTGTAAGTTATTTCGAACCATTTATCTAAACTCAGATTAGTTTGTAAACCATGCTCTTTTACAATAATTAAATATTGTTGCATTATTTTTTTAACTTCTTGGGTATTATTTTCAGATAATATTTTTCGTACTGCTAATTTTTGTAAATAATTTTGGTCTACTGTATTAAAACTAAATCCATTAATACTTCTATTAATTAAAGCGGTTTCTGAGTATTTTTTTCCAAAAATAACCACATAATCTTTATAGACAATATCTCTATATTTTGGTGTTCCATCAATAATAGTATCTTTAAATAATGATTTTGTAGAATCAATTTCAGCATCATCAAATCCAGCATCTATAAAGAAATCCGCTTTCGAAATAATTTCGCATCTTTTCTTTGCAGTTTCTTCATCCATATAATTTCGTTTATGCAACTCTCTTCCATAATCGAAAGTAAAATAAAACATAGATAATAAAGTGCAAATCACTACAGTTTGAATCCATTCATAAAAGAGTGCATTCTTAGATTGTGGGTAAAAAGATTTAAAAGAATTGTTTCTTAAATAAGCCACTAACCATAATATCAATATGATTAAGGAAATTAAAAAACTAAAACTGAAGAATGTAAAATCAATATCGGAACCATATCTTTCCTCAAAATTAATAGTTCCGTCTGCATATCCTATAAAAAAATAAACTAGATTGATAAATAATCCTAAGATAATCATTGGTATGAAACGAGTGTTCCACAATAATGGATGTTTTAATAATAACTGTTTTTGTATATTTTTGAACATAATCATATTTTTATTTAACGAAAAATCTTCGGGTAGAGTGGGTAATATTTCTGAGATAATTGATGGTGATTTGTTCTTCAATTAGCATTTTCATAAAATCAGAAATAGTAGTTTCAATTGGAAAAACTGCTATAAGTGTACCTCCATTTTGTTCTAAAGAAATCAAATTGAGTTGACTTAATTTTTGATTTAAAATACTTATGGTTTCTGAAGTTTCAAATTCTACTATAAAATTTTGTTCTTGTGACTCTTCTGATTTTAAGTTTCGTTGGGCGCCTTGTTTTAAGAAAACTACTTGATTAGAAGTTTTTTCGACTTCATATAATTGTTGAGAACTCAAAATAATTGCGATCGGTCTAAATGCAGAATTTGCAATATTTCTAAAATCGTCCAGAACTGTTTGTTGGGCAAGTATATCTAAGTTTGCCAATGGCTCATCAATTAGTAGAACTTGTGGCTTTCTAAGCAACATTCTCGCTAATTCAAAACGCATTTTATAACCTGAAGATAATCCACTCCAGTTATAATTTCTAAATTTCCGTAATCCTAAACGCGTAATAATTAAATCTACTACAAGATTATTTTCTTCTGGAGAATAACCATAACAACTGGCTGCAAATTCAAGATTTTTATACATTGACCCTCGCCAAGTTTCTGTTCTTTGTGGTATATAAACAAGTTTAGTTCTTAAATCATATTGATCATCATACGGAAAATGATATTTAATAATACCTTCAGTAGGAAATAATTCACCACAGATACTTCGCAATAAAGTGGTTTTTCCATTTCCATTTTCACCAACCAAACCAATTATTTCTCCAGATTTTATACTTAAAGAAATAGGCCCCAAAGTAAATTTATAATTATATACTTTCTTTAAATTTTCTATAGAAATTATTGTTTGATGTGTTTTGGATTCTTTTTGACTTAGAACTAGATGTAATTCTTTTAAAAGGATTTGTAACTTTTCATTAACTAATGTTTTTTCAGGATTTGAGTCGTTCCAGTTCAGAAAATCATTTGTTTTTTTATAAAAATGAATATCTTCAGTATCTAATGTAAAATCGATAATGCGATTAATAACCTGAGAATAATCCTCAAATTGAAGTAATTCGTTTACTTCTTGGTATTGTTTTTCGAATATGCTCATATTTCTGAAGGCTTTTTTTATTTTATTATAATCATATTATTGAGTAACTAATTGCAAATGTTTTAAATAGCTCAAAGCGGCTACGATTACTGTGAAAGAGAATAGATGTTTGAACTTTTGGTTTAGAGTAAATTCTTGCATTGGTGGTTTTAATTTTGGTCAAAAATAGGGAATATTTTAATAAAAAAAACACCGGTATTTCTACCGATGTTTTTACAAATTACAATAACTCGTGATTACTTGCTTTGATTCCTAAAAACCAATTTCCCATCAAATTCATCAATCAAAATAATACTGTCTGTAGCAATTTTTCCAGCCAATATTTCCTTAGATAATTCATTCAATACTTCTCTCTGAATTACTCTTTTTACTGGTCGGGCACCAAAATCTGAATCATATCCTTTTTTTGATAAATAGGTAATTGCTTCTGGTGTTGCATCCATAGTTATACCTTGTAAAGCGAGCATTTTGGTAACTGATTTTAATTGGAAACCGACTATTTTTGCAATATTTTCAGTTGTCAATGGCCTAAATAGTACGATCTCATCTATACGGTTAATGAATTCAGGTCTTACAGTTTGTTTCAATAATCCCAAAACTTCCACTTTTGCGGCTTCGGTTGCCGCTTCCATACTTCCTTTTAAGTTTTCGAATTTATCCTGAATAATCTGGCTTCCCATATTGGAAGTCATAATGATAATCGTGTTTTTGAAATCAGCCAAACGTCCCTTATTATCTGTTAGTCTTCCTTCATCTAATACTTGTAACAGAATATTGAAAGTATCTGGATGGGCTTTTTCTATTTCATCCAATAGAATAACTGAATACGGTTTTCTACGAACGGCTTCTGTCAATTGCCCACCTTCGTCATATCCCACATACCCTGGAGGTGCGCCCACTAATCGACTGACACTATGGCGTTCCTGATATTCACTCATATCAATTCTGGTCATTGCATTTTCATCATCAAAAAGATATTCGGCCAATGCTTTTGCTAATTCGGTTTTTCCGACACCGGTTGTTCCCAGGAAAAGAAAGGTTCCAACAGGTTTTTTCATGTCCTGTAAACCTGCACGGCTTCTTCGCACAGCATCGCTTACCGCTTCAATTGCTTCTTCCTGACCAACGACTCTTTGGTGCAATTCGTCTTCGAGTTTCAAGAGTTTTTCCCTTTCTCCTTGGAGCATTTTCATAACTGGAATTCCGGTCCATTTGGCCACTACTTCTGCAATGTCTTCACGAGTTACTTCTTCTTTTATTAGAGAAGTTCCGGTTTGGTTTTCGATTAATTCTTTTTGGAACTCGTCCAAACGTTCCTGTGCTTCCTTGATTTTTCCGTAACGGATTTCTGCTACTTTTCCATAATCGCCTTCACGTTCGGCACGTTCGGCTTCGTATTTGAAATCCTCAATTTCTGTTTTTACCGATTGGATATTATCGACAACATCTTTTTCCGATTTCCATTTGGTGTATATTTCGTTGCGCTCTTCTTTTAAATTGGCCAAATCCATCCCCAAAATCTTGATTTTGCTTTCGTCTTTTTCCCTTTTAATCGCTTCGATTTCGATTTCGAGTTGCATAATTTTTCTATCCAAAACATCCAATTCTTCAGGTTTGGAATTAATTTCCATACGCAGTTTAGAAGCCGCTTCGTCCATTAAATCAATAGCTTTGTCCGGAAGAAAACGATTAGTAATATAGCGTTGCGATAATTCGACCGCAGCAATAATTGCCTCATCTTTTATTTGAACCTTATGATGGGTTTCATATTTTTCCTTGATACCACGAAGGATTGAAATAGCACTTTCGGTATCAGGTTCATCGACCATAATTTTTTGGAATCGGCGTTCCAATGCCTTGTCTTTTTCAAAATATTTTTGGTATTCATCCAGAGTTGTTGCACCAATAGCACGCAATTCTCCTCGAGCCAAAGCAGGCTTTAAGATATTCGCTGCATCCATTGCGCCATCGCCACCGCCAGCACCAACAAGCGTATGGATTTCATCAATAAAAAGAACAATATCGCCTTCGGCAGAAGTTACTTCTTTTACTACCGATTTCAAACGTTCCTCGAATTCCCCTTTGTATTTGGCACCGGCAATTAAAGCCCCCATATCCAGTGAGTAAACTATTTTGTCTTTCAGATTATCGGGTACATCGCCATCTACAATTCGGTGTGCCAATCCTTCTGCAATGGCGGTTTTACCTACTCCAGGTTCACCCACAAGCATCGGATTGTTTTTGGTTCTTCGGGTTAATATCTGTAATACGCGTCGGATTTCCTCATCACGGCCAATTACTGGATCGAGTTTTCCGTTTTTAGCCAGTTCATTGAGGTTTTTGGCATATTTATTTAAGGAATTATATGTCTCCTCTGCGGAGGCGGAGGTTACCCTTTCACCTTTGCGAAGTTCTTCAATTGCTGATTTTAAGCCTTTATCGTTTACGCCTTGGTCTTTTAAAATCTGTGCTACTTTACTTTTGGAATGAAATATTGCCAATATTAAATGTTCAATAGAAACATATTCATCCTTCATTTTTTTGGCAATATTGTTGGCTTCCAATAGAGTATTATTCGCATCTCTTGACAGCATCAATTCGCCACCCGAAACTTTTGGGAAATTCTGAATAGTACTGTCAACTATCTGTTTGAAAAGATCAACATTTACATTTAGTTTTTTAAGGATAAATGGTGCAACATTCTCGTCCACTTCCAAAATGCCTTTAAAGAAGTGTTCGTTTTCAATTTGCTGTTGACCAAAGCCCTGTGCAATTTGCTGTGCCTTTTGAATGGCTTCTTGCGATTTGATTGTGAAATTATTTAAGTTCATGTTTTTATGTTTTTAAATATCTTTTTTAAGTAATTTTACAGTCGTATTTCAAATTATATTCCAATACGATAAGTCTGACTAATTGACTGATATTAAAGTTAATAAAACTATTATATAAGTCAAAATGTCTTAAAATAAAATTATATGAGTTTGTTTAAAAATTTTTTCGGCAACGAAAGCGAAGAACCTTCATCCAAAATTAATTGGATAGCATTGAACAATTTGGGTCAACTGAATGAAATTATAAATACATCTGCTGAAAAGCCTGTAATCATTTTTAAACACAGTACCCGTTGCAGTGTTAGCAGAATGGCTTTGAAACAGTTTGAAAATGATTTCGATATAGAGACGTTGCAATACAACATCGCTACATATTTCCTTGATTTATTGAATTACCGGGATATTTCAAACGAAATTGCTTCCCGTTTTAATGTTCAGCATCAGTCGCCTCAATTGATTTTAATAAAAAATGGATTGGCAGTTTATAACGTTTCCCATAGTGATATTGATGCTGGAGAATTGAAAAGCAAAGTTTAAAAACTACTTCCAGAACCACCACCACTAAAACCTCCTCCGCCAAATTCCATTGGAGATTCAGCATTTACTTCAGGTTTTAAACCAAATTGAGCGGTAAGGATTAAGGCTTCGGTATGTAAAAAATCACTGGAATTAATAAATCGGTCTTGTTTAAAAGTAATTCCAGTTGTTGCATCTTTTAGTTTTTTAATACTGAAATAAGAAACTGCAAAAAGAAAGAGTCCGCCAAGAGTCAATGCTATTTCAACAGGGAGGATATGATGGTAATAACGAATCGTATAAATTGAAAATCCTAAGGTTAATAAACCAATCCATAACATTAGTCTTTCCTGTAGTTTTAAGCTATAGAAAATGTAAACAGCTGGAACGATAAAAGTAAATGCATAAAAAAATAATGCAAAAGGAATATCTGAATTAGGCGCAATTTTATTCCCCAACAATGCTTCTGATAACTCCCTTACCACAAGATAATTTCCGGAGCAATAGAATAATAGTAAGCTAAAATTTTTAACAAGAAGTATTCCTTTATGATAAAAAAGAAAAATCACTTTTTGAGTATATTTTCTTGAAATAAAATAAAGGACAATTGCATAAATCATTAAAACAAAAGGCAAAATAGTTTTACCAATAGTTCCAATTTCAAATAAGCTATAAGCAATCGTTGCGGTGCTTGCTGCACAAAAAATTAATACCGAAATTCTATTAATATATCTCAAATAAGTTAATAATGAAACTATTGTAGCAATTATAACCACTGTTATATCATGACCATTTGCACCACTAATTGCTACTGCCAAAAATAATTGCCCACCTATTAAAAAAGTATCATCTAATCCATAACCTTTCGTGTTTTGTTTAGCCAAAACTTCAGTACCAATAAAACCAATCAAGGAGAAAGTAAAAAGAAAAAATGTAAAATTTTCACCAATATTATTAAGGCCTAAAATTGACAAAAATCCACAAATTGAAGCATATAATAATACACCTAAAAGTGCAAATCCCAATCGTAATAAAATATTTTTTTGCCTTTTTGGTATTGGAAATTCTTTTTTGGTTTGATTGTATTGTTCTTTAGAAATAAACCCTGCTTTAAATAAAGAGAGGGCCTCATCAATTAAAAATTGATTTTCAAGTTCAGTTTTATCGTATACTATCATTTTTTATTTCTAAATTAAATTTTCTAATCATCTGTACAAAAAGGTATGTAAGTCCAATGAAGTAGAATGGACTAAATACTAACAAGAACTCAAAAAATGAATCTAATTCAATGGAATTTAAAATTTTAAAAATGGTAATATTAAAGCCTACAAAAGCATAAAAAAATGTGAATACAAATAATGAAACAGATTTTATTTTATAACTCAATTTATAAAAATAAAAAGTAGAAGCGCTTAAAGCAACTGAAAATAATAAGTAATATGGATTATCCAAAATGTTGTTAACACAAGCAATCCCTATTAAATGAATTGCAAAAGTTAAGAAAATCAATTCAAAATGTTTCTTTAAATTAATTTGTGATGAGTAATAATTCCAAGTAATTAAGAGTATTCCCAAACCTATTGCCGAATAACTTAAAGTATCGGTATTGTACAAGTTGTTGTTTAGAAGTGATTGGGGAGTAACGGTTAACCCGATATAGGCCGCTAATCCTGTAATAGCTAAAGAAAGTACATTTTTGTTATCGAAATAATACCCGCAAAATAACCCAATAGTTGTAGGGATAATAGTTGCCAAACCGTAATTTGTACCAAAAGTATTGTATTGAAGTTGCAGATAGCTAATAAGAATACAAGTTAATAGATTTGCAGTAAGCACGATATATTCCATTACCGGGCTTTCAAAATGAGTCTGTTTTTTTTGAAAAACAGGAGCTTTTTTAAAACTAAAATAATAACAAATCATCATCAAAACGACGTTTAATGCAATTATAATCGAATGACCTATAGTATTAATATTGTTATAAATTAAAATTCCAATTCCGGATGTAAACAACAAAACTGATAAGTATAAAAATAATTTTAATTCTGCATTCAAAGAGAAAATTGTAAAACTTCGATAGTGGGATATTTTATGATGTTGTTCTTCAGTAAGTAACTCTTTATCAAAAAGTGTTTTTGTAGCCCATTCATTTATATGTTTCATCAAAAAAGTAATTTTGGTTTGTTATTTCATTTTCTCAAAAGCTTCTTTAGTCATTACAACTAATTCATCCTTTTTACAATCCCAAATAGAAACATATTTTTGCGACATTACATATACATTTTCCCAACCGGTAAATTTCTGGTAAAGCATAGTTGTACATATATCCGTCGCAGTAATTAAATCGCCGGTTTCAGGTAAATGAGTGTGCATACTTGCTATTGCGACTCTATCTTTATCATCTCCATATTGAACAGGAATTAAATTAGTATGTAGTTTTTTTGTGGATTTTAGCTGATTGTCATTAGAAAAAGTCAATAAATAGTCATTGCCATACAATACAACTCCATTGTTTGTAGGACCTGTCAAAATGTAAACTTTCTTTTCTTTACCTGTGATTATCGGAATTAAATTAAGATTTGCATTTTTATAATGTTTAAATATTGTATCAGTTGTGATAGCATTAAAAGCTTTTGTTCGGATAACGTACAAATCAAGTTCGTTTTTTGAAAAGCTACGTTCCTCCAATTCTGTTTTTGCAGTTTTAATATCATAGTCTTGATTAAAAGAAATAGTCCCAATTACTTTAGGTTTTTCAGCTTTAGAATAAAAGATACATTTGGATACACTTCCTTCAGTATAAGAAAAATAACCTCCGATATTTTCTTTGTCTTTATATTTTTCCATGAATAAATCAGTTCCATACCAAGATGCCATTTCCGATTTATAAAGCATTTTTCCTTCCTTGACTACTTCGATTTTTTGTTTTTCAATATTTTGTGAAAAACTATGGATAGTGACTTGTAGTAATAGAATTAGAATGGTGATTTTTTTCATGAGGAAGTAGGTTTTGTTTTGAAATTTCTCACAATATACCAAAAAAATTAATACAGAACGCATAGTTATTATAACCGATAAGAATAATCACAATCAATTTTATCCAGATATTTTTCGCATCAACATTTCAAACGGGCCATTTTTAAATTTTCTGCTCCAAAGAATACTGAATACAACACTAATAATGTAAAATGATAAAGAATAAATTAGGATATAAATAGGTGAAGTAGGCTGTTCATCTTCTACAAAACCACTATAATGCTTACCAGTAATAAATGCGAAAATAATCATCCCTAAAGTTAAGTGAATCACATAATGGGATAAAGTCATTTGTCCCGTTTTCTGTAAAGCTAAAACTAATTTATTTGTCGAGAATCGTTCACCAATAAACATGCAAATTGGAATTACCATAAAGGCAAATGCCATAGTAACCAAAATAAAAGGCAGGTAAGGAGGGAAGTATTCAGCCATAATATAGTCTGTCCAAAACTGATTGAAAAAATGTTGGCGGGCTATAATTCGTAGGACTTGAATGAGGATAAAAACAATTAGTCCCACCGTAAAAATATTTCGTTTTATAAGTTTGCTTCGCCAATCCAATCTTCCTAACCACATTCCGACAAAAAAATAGGAGAGCCAAGGAAACATTGAATTCCAACCATTATAAAAAGTATTTCTCAAAAAACCAATAGGTGTCCAAAAATCAAGATATCTGAAATCAGTAAAATCCCAGTTGGTATTGATTGGGATACTAAATAGAAGTAAATGAAAAATAGCAATTGCTAGTAAAGCACCCACTAAATAATACTTTTTCGGCACAAATAATAGAAAAGCGGCAAAGTGCAAATAGCCACCATAAAAATGAAGAATATCACCTGACCACCAATTAAAAAGCAATAATCCCATAACAAATAAAAACCAGGAACGTTTTAGTATTGTTGATTTTAGCTTTGCTTTCTCTTTAATGGTATAATCGGTTCGGTTGGTCATTAAAGAAACTCCCATTCCTGCACAAATTATAAAAATAGCAGTAGAGTTTCCGGTAAAGATATTCAGAAAATGCCCCAAAGAATCGGTTGGTGCCATAATAGAACCAAAACTAAAATTAAAGTTCACGATAAACATTCCGAAAATGGCATATGCTCTCGCTAAATCAAATCCTATTATTCGTTGGTTCATTATGTTTTACAGGTTCTGTTTATGAACTTATTTATCAATAAGTATTATTCAACTGATATACATTTTCTAAAAATTCTATCTGTTTTTCTTGAGTCCAAATATTGGTATAAATAAGTAGGTTTGAGAAATCACTCCCAGTGGAACCAAATAGAAATATATTATCCATTTTCCCATCATTATATTTCCAAATGATATATTCCCTTTTCAAACTCTCTTTTAATTTTTCGGTTTTAAATTTATTTTGCTTTCTGTAATCAGAATCCCATTTGTAAAATTCTTTTACGTTCTCAAAAGCGGATTTATTAGGTTTGAAAAAAGGGTAGGCTTTTTTAGGATTTTGAGCAATTGCAATCACCACTCCGTCATTATTTTTAAGATAGGTTTGATCTGACTCATCAGCAGTATTCAATTGTGTCCAAGTTCCAGGAATTTTAACTACTCCTGTAGAAGTCTTTACTTTTGTAAATTCAGTTGCTTCTTGGCTAAAAATAAAATTAGGCACAAGAAAAAGAATTACGAAGAAGAATTTTAATTTCATCATTGTTTTGAGGTTTAATTTTTAGCTAATATAGAATTTATTTTTATCCAGTTATGTGTAATTCCTGAAACTTCAATTCGAATGATTTGTGTGTACTATAATAATACAATCCCGATAACTGTAGGCAGTATCCAAAAATTTTTTGTTTTCAAAACAATTTCAATCAATGGGTTATAGTTAGTACTTATAACCAATTAAATTGGTCATTGTAACCAATGAACTAGGTTGTAATAACTAATTAACTTGGTTATTGTGACCATTAGAGTTGGTTATTTAAACCAATTAAAAAGGTTATAACAACCAATAAACTTGGTTATTATAACCAATAAAAATGGTTGTTGTAACCAATAGAGTTGGTTGTTGTAACCAACAATGATAGTATTTATAACCAATTTTTTAAATTCTATTCAATCTCTCAGCCGCCGCAACCAATGTTTCATCGGTTTTAGCAAAACAAAAACGCAGTCTGTTTTTATAAGTACCATCTTTATAAAAAACAGAAATAGGAACAGAGGCCACTCCGTGTTTTGTAATTAATTCACGTGAAAAATCAATGTCATTTTGGTCACTAATGTTTTTATAATTTACTACTTGAAAATAAGTTCCGTCGCAAGGTAAAAGTTCAAAACGACTGTCTTTTATTAGATTTTGGAATAAATCTCTTTTTTGTAAATACATTTTTGCAATTGCATCAAAATCTACAATGTCAAGATATTCTGAAATAACGTGTTGCGAAAAACTGTTTACTGTAAACACTAGGAATTGATGGGCTTTTTTAATTTCAACCATCAGGTTTTCCGGAGCTATTAAATGCCCTACTTTCCAACCCGTAACGTGTAATGATTTCCCAAAAGAAGAAGCTATAATAGTTCGATGGATTAATTTTTCTCGTGTATGAAATGAAATATGCGGGTGCAGAAAGGAAATATATTCATACACTTCATCACTTAAAACGAGAATCTGCGGATGTTTTTCGAGAATTAATTCCAATGCTTGAAAGTCGGATTCAGTCCAAATTTTGCCACTTGGATTGTGGGGATTATTAATGATAATCATTTTGGTTTTAGCCGAAATAGCATTTTCAATTTTATTGAAATCCGGGGAATAATCATCGTTTAAAGAAATACGCACAGGAGTTCCGCCAGCCATTAAAACTGAAGGTTCATAACTATCATAACTCGGATCAAGAATAATAACTTCATCTTTTTGGGCTATAAAAACATTGATAGTGGTATATATTCCTTGTGTCGCTCCAGTTGTAATAAGCATTTCGGTTGCCGAATTTATTTTTCGATTGTATTTTTTGAATGTGAGTTGTGCGATTTTTTCCAATAAAGTTGAAACTCCCGCCATTGGAGGATATTGGTGAATATTAGCTGACAATGACTGTTCAGAAATTTTTAGTAATTGTTCATCTACTGGGAAATTTGGAAATCCTTGCGATAAATTAATTGCTCCGTGCTGATTTGCTAATTGAGACATTACAGAGAAAATACTTGAAGTGATATTGGGTAATTTTGACATAGTGAAATTTTACGAATGGTAAATTTAGATTATTTTTTCAGACAAAAAATGAGGCAGAGGCCTCATTTTTTTATATTATCTAGAAGTTATAGAACAAAATAGAACATTAATATTTTTTCTGTAAGAACAATCTTCGTTTTAAGTAATTATAATTTTCTTTTTTGCTTGATCAAAAAAGAAACAAAAAAATCAAGTCTAAAACATCTTCGTCGGTCAAATAAATTCTTGAATTCTAAATGAAAAGAACTCGCTCCGCTCAAACAGCTTTTCATTTTTTAAGAATTCTTCGAATATTTGACACTCGACTGCAGATGTTAAGGACGTGTAGCGGTATTAAAAGCCAGTTCCATTTTCACTTTAATCTCCTCCAGACACAAATTATTAATACTTCCCTCGTGGGTATGTTTGGTTTCTTTTGGTGATTGATACATACCGTTTTCCAATTGTTCCGCAACCGCTTTATAAGCATCTCTAAAAGGCATTCCCGCAACAACCATTTCGTTTAAAGTGTCGACGGTAAACAGGTAATCGTATTTTTTATCAGCAAGAATATTGTCTTTTACTTTGATGTCTTTGATAGAAAAAATCGCAATATCCAAACACGACTTCAAGTTTTGAATCGCCGGAAACAAACCTTCTTTCAACAATTGTAAATCACGGTGGTAACCACTTGGTAAATTGTTAGTGATTAATGTGATTTCATAAGGCAAAGCTTGAATCTTGTTGCATTTTCCACGAATCAACTCAAAAACATCTGGGTTTTTTTTGTGTGGCATAATGCTCGAACCAGTCGTAAGATGAGAAGGCAAACCGATAAAATCAAAATTCTGACTCATATACAAGCAAACGTCCATTGCCAATTTTGACAAAGTCGCCGCAACGCTACTCATTGCAAACGCAACTGTTTTCTCTGATTTTCCACGACTCATTTGTGCGGCAACCGAATTGTATTTTAAGGTTTCAAAACCTAATTCCTGTGTAGTGAAAGTTCTGTTGATAGGAAAGGAACTTCCGTAACCCGCCGCCGAACCCAATGGATTTTGGTCAACGATTTTCAAAGCAGCATTCAACATCGTTATATCGTCAATCAAGGTTTCGGCATAAGCAGAAAACCACATGCCAAATGAAGACGGCATTGCAATTTGCAAATGGGTATAGCCTGGCAATAAAACGTTTTGGTGTTTTTCAGCTGATTCCATTAACAAATCAAACAAGGTTTTTACTTGCGATTTGAAGTCAGTAACCACATCCTTTAAATACAAATTTACGTCAACCAAAACCTGGTCGTTACGCGAACGTGCGGTGTGGATTTTCTTTCCAGCATCGCCTAATTTTATAGTCAGTAAATATTCGATTTTAGAATGAACATCTTCAAAACTGTCTTCAATTTCAAAATTGTCTTTCTCAACATCAGCAATGATTTCGTTTAAAGCATCCACTAATGAACTGGTTTCAACTTCCGTCAAAAGTCCAATTTGCCCAAGCATTTTTGCGTGGGCAATAGAACCTAAAGCATCATATTTCGCCAAAACCAAGTCCAATTCTCTGTCGTTTCCAACGGTGAAATGTTCAATTTGTTTATCTGTTGGTATTCCTTTTTCCCAAAGTTTCATAATAAGATTTTTTGATTGTTCGATTTTTAGAATATTAGACTTCTTGGTTTTTTTTAAATTGTTATATAATTTGGTTAGTATTTTTAGGGATTTTAAAATTGAACTGTCGAACAATCTAAAAATCGAATAGTCTAATAATCCAAGAAGTCCGAAAGTATTTTTATATACAATTCAATTCCTTCTTTTATTTCATTAATATAAATAAATTCATTGGCAGTATGCGAACGTGGCGAACTTCCCGGTCCTAATTTTAGCGATTGGCAACTCAAAACTGATTGATCGGATAGAGTAGGAGAACCATAAGTTGTTCTGCCTAAAGCTATTCCTGCTTGCACTAATTTATGGTTTTTATCAATCGCCGAAGCGTTTAGGTGCATCGAACGTGGTTTCACATCGGCTTTTACATTTTCAACTACAATATCCAATATTTCTTGATTACTGTATTTATCATTTACACGGATATCGACAACCAAATGACATTCAGACGGAACCACATTGTGCTGTTTGCCAGCGTTAATTTGGGTTACCGTCATTTTTACTGGTCCCAGGACTTCAGAAACTTTTTCAAAATGATAATTCTTAAACCATTCAATGACTTTCAGTGTATTATAAATCGGATTGTCATTATTAGGATGTGCTGCGTGACTGGCAGTTCCGGAAACGATTACATCTAAAACTAAAAGCCCTTTTTCGGCTATAGCCAATTGCATTTCGGTGGGTTCTCCAACTATTGCACAATCCAATTCTGGTAAATGTTTTAATACGCTGTTCAAGCCTTTTTGACCGCTGCTTTCTTCTTCGGCGGAAGCCACAATCACTAAATTGTGAGAAAGATTTTCTTCTTTATAAAAATGTGCAAAGGTTGCCAATAATGAAACCAAACAACCTCCAGCATCGTTGCTTCCCAATCCGAAAAGCTTTCCATCTTCTTCAATTGCCTTGAAAGGATCAAGTGTATAACCCTGATTTGGTTTTACCGTATCGTGATGGGAATTCAATAACAATGTGGGTTTTGATGTATCAAAATGAAGATTGTATGCCCAAATATTATTGTTCTCTCTCTCGAAAGGAATGTTATTTTCGGTAAACCAATTTTCGATTAAAAGCGCTGTTTTGTCTTCTTCACTTGAAAAGGAAGGAGTTGCAATAAGCTTTTTTAATAATGCTATTGCGTCTATTATTAGTGATTCAATTGATTTCATATTTTAGAGGCTTATAGTCGTGTAAACTGAATAATGTTTTCCAATAATGGAATGATGTCCGATAATAATATTTTTTACTCCTTTTGACAGGGCGTAGAAACAGTTGTCCAGTTTTGGAATCATACCGGAATGGACAGCACCTTTTTCAAGTAAATCTTTATAGGAAACTTGGTTTATTTTTGCTATTATGGAATAATCGTCCTCGGAATTTGCTAAAACACCTCTTTTTTCAAAGCAATATACAATTTTTACGTCATAATATTTTGACAATGCAATACCCAGTTCTGAGGTTATTGTATCCGCATTTGTGTTGAGAAGTTGTCCGTTTCCATCGTGCGTAATGGCACAAAATACAGGAACGATTCCTTGCTCAACCAAGTTGAAAAGTAAACCGCCATTTACCGAAATCACATCGCCAACAAACCCAAAATCAACTTCAGGATTTTTTCTTTTCTCGGAAGTAATCAGATTTCCATCGGCACCGCAAAAACCAATAGCTGTATTTTTCAAAGTACTTAACTGAGCTACTATCTTTTTGTTTAATAATCCTGCATACGTCATTACAACTACATGAAGCATAGCTTCGTCCGTAATTCTTCTACCGTTAACCATTTCCGGTATAAGACCTAATTTTTCAGCGATACGACTGGCTTCTTTTCCGCCGCCGTGAACCAAAACCTTTGGGCCTTCAATTTTAGAAAAATTATTTAAAACTTCGGATAAAGCCAAAGCATCGTCGATGACATTGCCACCAATTTTTACAATAGTTAAATTATTTTTCATTATCAATTGTATTTATTCTCACTTTTTCGGAGGCTGAGCTTGTCGAAGCCGTGCTTAATATTTGCGTTAATATCGCCTGAGCTGCAAAGGTTCTGTTATTTGATTGCGGAATAACAATAGATGATTCGCTATCTAAAACCGCATCGCTTACAATCTGGTTTCTTCTAACAGGTAAGCAATGCATAAACTTCGCTTTGTTTGTCAGCTTCATTTTTTCAGGAGTCACTGTCCAAGATTTATCTTCTGAAAGTATTTTACCGTAATCCTTATAATTACTCCAGTTTTTTGCATAAATAAAATCGGCATCCTTGAACGCTTCATCTTGATTGTGACTAATCACACTGTTTTTAGTCACATTAGGGTTTAGTTCATACCCAATGGGGTGCGTAATTACAAAATCAACATCAGCCAATTGCATCATTTTCACGAATGAATTGGGTACTGCGTGTGGCAATGCTTTTGGATGCGGTGCCCAAGTTAAAACTACTTTTGGTCTTTTCTTGGTTTGATATTCCTGAATAGTCAAAATATCAGCAACAGCTTGCAATGGGTGTTCAGTAGCGCCTTCCATACTGATTACGGGAACAGAAGCGTATTTTACAAACGAATTGATGATATGGTCTTCTTCATCTTTTTCTTTGTCGGTTAATGTTGGGAAACTTCTTATTGCAATAATGTCGCAATATTGGGAAATTACCTGAGCCGCTTCTTTGATATGTTCGGCTTTATCCCCGTTCATAATGGCGCCATCTTCAAATTCCAAGCTCCAGCCTTCGGTATTCAAATTCATCGTGATGCAATTCATTCCCAAATTAGCTCCTGCTTTTTGCGTACTTAATCTGGTTCTTAAACTCGGGTTGAAGAATAACAATCCCAAAGTTTTATTTTCCCCAAGTGCTTTATTTGCATAGGGGTTTGCTTTGATTTGCTTTGCTAATTTTAATAGCGCCTCCAAATCTTTTATATCGTTTACTGATGTAAATTTTTTCATTATATTTTTCATTTCATTTATCCTGCAAGGTTTTTTTAACCTTGTAGGTATGATTTCTAATTATTCTAATACCTAAAAGGTTTTGAAAACCTTACAGGAACTTGTAACCTCTTGTTCTTTTTTTAAATTTAATTCTGCCAAAGTTTCTTTCAAAGCAATGATAAAAGTATCAATATCAGACTTTTTTATACTCATTGGAGGAAGGATTCTTAACAAATTCTTGTTGTTTGCATTCCCTGTAAAAATGTGTTTTTCGATAATCAGTTTTTTACGTAATTCAGAAACGTCGAAAGCAAATTCAGCACCCAGCATCAATCCTTTACCTTTTACTTTAATAACTTCTGGAATTTCTTTAATCGCTTCCAGGAAATAAGCCGAAACTTCATTTACATTGTCTATTAATTTTTGGCTTTCAATAACTTCCAAAACAGCGATTCCAGCAGCGCATGCGAGATGGCTTCCGCCAAAGGTTGTTCCCAACAATCCGTAACTTGCAGTAAATTTTGGAGAAATTAAGATTCCACCAATTGGGAAACCGTTCCCCATTCCTTTAGCAAGTGAAATAATATCAGCCTTAATTCCGTGATGTTGGTGCGCAAAAAACTTTCCGCTTCTTCCGTAACCAGATTGCACTTCATCCAAAACTAAAACCACATCATTGGCTTCGCAAACTTTTTCCAAAGCCTGAAAAAACTCCGGAGTTCCTTCGTCTAATCCGCCTACACCTTGAATTCCTTCAATGATTACACAGGTTATATCTCCTTTTTTTAATTCGGCTTCTGCCAATTCGATGTTATTCAATGGCAGGAAAGTAACAATTTGCTGGGCGTTGATTGGTGCAACGATTTTCTTGTTATCGGTTGCAGCAACTGCCGCTGATGTTCTTCCGTGAAAGGAATTGTCAAAAGCAATTACACGAGATTTTCCGTTGTGGAAAGAGGCTAGTTTTAAAGCATTTTCATTGGCTTCGGCACCTGAACTACATAGGAATAAAGAGTACTCTTCCAATCCTGAAAGCTTTCCCAGTTTCTCCGCCAATTCTAGCTGTAATGGATTTTGGATGGCATTTGAATAAAACCCAATGTTGTCCAACTGATTTTTTAATTTGGCTACATATTCCGGTTGTGTATGACCAATGGAAATTACGCCGTGACCGCCATATAAGTCTAAATATTCCACGCCGTTATTGTCTATAATGGTGCAGCCTAATGCTTTTACAGGGGTGATGTTGTATAATGGATAAACGTCAAATAAGTTCATTTTTTTCCTCCCCCTAACCCCCTCCGAAGGAGGGGGAAGCTTGACAACGGGGGTGTTGTTTTTATATTTATATTTTTTACATTTAGTCTCCCTCCCTTTTGGGGAGGGTTGGGGAGGGGATTAGAATCCGCTTGGTTTCAATTGTAAACCTGTACTTTCTTCCAGTCCAAACATCAGATTCATATTTTGGATTGCTTGTCCGGAAGCTCCTTTGATAAGGTTGTCTATTACCGATGTGATTAATAAATAGTTTCCTTTTTTTGCCAAGCTAATTATACATTTGTTGGTTTGAACCACTTGTTTTAAATTTATGTTTTCTGTTGTAATTATTACAAAAGCTTCATCTCTATAAAAATCCTCAAACTCCATCACAATCGTTTCTAAAGCGATTTCTGTTTTTGTGTATAAAGTGGCAAAAATGCCCCTTGTAAAATCCCCACGATTGGGAATAAACAATAATTCTTGGTCAAAACCGATTTGAGTGAGTGCCAAACTCTGGTTTATTTCATCCAAATGCTGATGCTCAAAAGCCTTATAATGCGACATATTGTTGTTTCTCCAGCTATGATGCGATGTTTCTGATGGCTGAACCCCAGCTCCTGTACTTCCAGTAGTGGCGTTCACGTGGATACTAGTTGTAAGCCAATGCTTTTTTGCTAACGGAAGCAAAGCCAATTGAATAGCCGTTGCAAAACATCCAGGATTAGCGATATATTGTGCACTTTTAATGTTGGATTTGTTTAATTCAGGTAAACCATAAACGAATTTTTTTCCATTAAAAACAGCATCTTTAGTTAATCTGAAATCATTTCCTAAATCGATGATTTTGGTTTGTTTTGAAAACTGATTCTTTTCTAAAAATGAAATTGATTTTCCGTGTCCTAAACACAAGAAAACGACATCTACATTTGGATTTACGGTATCAGTAAAATTCATTTCGATATCACCTAACAAATCCTGATGCGCAAAGGAAATTGGTTTTCCTGCATTGGTTGTACTGTAAACAAAATCCAGTTTTGCATTTGGGTGAAACATCAATATTCTGATGAGTTCTCCAGCTGTGTAACCAGAGCCACCAATAATTCCTATATTAATCATATTCTACTGCATTAACCTGAGAATAAATCGCCTGAGCATTTCCCATAATTTTAATAAATCCTTTTGCATCGTCTGATGTCCACGCATTGTTCATTTCACCATATTGTCCAAAATCTGAGTTCATCAAATCGTGGGGAGAAGTAATTCCTTCTAACGAAAAGTGATAAGGTTTTAAACAAACGATGACTGTTCCTGTTACCGTTTTTTGAGTATCAGCTAGAAAGGTTTCGATATTTCTCATAATCGGGTCCAAAAACTGTCCTTCGTGAAACAACATTCCGTACCAGTTACCTAGTTGTTCTTTCCAATATTGTTGCCATTTGCCTAACACGTGTTTCTCCAGCAAATGATGCGCTTTGATAATAATGAGTGGCGCAGCGGCTTCAAAACCAACTCTTCCTTTGATTCCGATGATTGTGTCGCCAACGTGAGTGTCTCTTCCTATAGCGTAAACATTTGCCAATTTTTCAAGCTTAATAATGTTATTTGTTGGCTTGTCAAATTTATTATTGATACCAATCAATTCTCCTTTTTCAAAATGAAGTACAACTTTTTTGCATTCTTCTTTTTGCAATTGCGAAGGGTAGGCAATGTCTGGTAAATTAAGGTTAGAAGTCAAGGTTTCTTTTCCGCCAACACTTGTTCCCCAAATCCCTTTGTTGATAGAATATTGGGCTTTTTCCCAGGAATACGAAACACCATTTTTTTGCAGATATTCCACTTCTTCTTGTCTGGAAAGTTTCAAATCTCTGATAGGTGTGATAATTTCAATTTCTGGTGCAATGGTTTGGAAAATCAAATCAAAACGAATTTGGTCGTTTCCCGCACCGGTACTTCCGTGGGCAATGGCATCGGCTCCAACATTTTTCGCATATTTGATTACTTCAATTGCTTGAAAAACTCTTTCGGCACTCACAGAAAGCGGATAGGTGTTGTTTTTTAATACATTTCCAAAAACCAAATATTTAATGGCTTTTTCATAGTATTTGTCGATGATGTCTAAATTCGTATGCTGGGTACTTCCTAATTCATACGCTCTTTCTTCGATAGCTGAAAGTTCTTCGGCATCAAAACCACCAGTATTGATGAGTACCGTGTGAACTTCATATTTTTTTTCGTTAATTAAATACTTCAGACAATAAGAAGTATCCAGGCCGCCGCTGTATGCTAAAATTACTTTTTTTGTTTTCATTGCTACTTGTTTTTTAAGAATAATATTTGCTTGATGTCTTTTAATCTCAATACTATTTTTTTATTTAAAGGATGTTTTTCCACTTCTTTTTTAGGTTCTTTGGGATCATAAAGCATTCCGGTACAGAGACACATTTTATAATCTTTGCTTTTTAAAATCTCAAAATTGGTACAGGTTTTACATCCTGCCCAAAAACTTGGATCATCCGTCAATTCTGAAAACGGAACTGGACGATAACCCAAATCCGAATTAATTTTCATTACAGCAAGACCAGTTGTAATCCCAAAAATTTTGGCATTTGGATATTTTACTTGAGAATATTCAAAAACCACAGTTTTGATTTTTTTTGCTAAACCCAAATCCCTGTAATCAGGATGAACTATTAATCCCGAATGCACTACAAATTGCCCGTGCTGCCAACTTTCTATATAACAAAAACCAGCAAATTTTCCGTTATTCAAGGCAATTATTGCTTCTTGTTGGTCAATTTTTTTGTGTATGTATTCAGGTGTTCTTTTAGCAATTCCAGTGCCTCTGACTAATGCCGATGCTTGTATGGTATCGCAAATTTCCTGCGCATATGTATAATGCTCTTTTTGAGCAATAACAATAGTTATGTCCATTTTGAAAAAAATTAAATAAAAAATGAAATTGTTTTAAGAAGTGCAAAAGAAAAAATCAATTGCAAAATAAATTACATCCGCGACATCCGCAATATGGGCGAAGCAATGCAAATAGGAGAGGTGTTTATAGTTTTAAAACTATAAAATAAGGATATTGTTAATTGGGTAATCTGGATTGAAATTTTCAATGTATGAAAAATGAGAAATGAATAAAAACGAAAAACTAGGGTACTAAGATAATGACCACATCATCCGTGAGATTACGGGGACGTTTTTCCGAGAAGTAAAAGTTATATGTAACTTTGAATTATTCATGTGGCAAATGTATATCATTTTTTTATACAAATGCCAAAACAATATTAAAAATGTAAAAAATAAACATTTTTTCACACTTTTGTTAAGAAATAATATATTTAAAGTTACTTGTTGAATGAATAACACAATAATTTCAGAATCCTATTAAATAAAAATTCCCGTAATTTTTCAGGTTTACTGTAAAAATTACGGGAATTTTGATGCGTTAATCACTTTTTATCTTCTAAATCTGTTTTGTGTAATAATTCCTTTAAGCTTTGCTTTTAAATCTTCGCCAGAATCATAGACCATTTGTTCATTGCTTGGAAACGGAACTACCCGATTTTGGAAGTAAGGTAAATAACCAGGGTCACATGCATTTTTATCACCACGATAATTGGCATAAATATGTTCGAAAATAAATTCGCTTGCTATTGGGAAAGTTTCAATTAGCTGATTGGAATTAAAATCGATATAATCAATTTTTGCAGTTACTTGACAGGCTTTAAATTGTTTGAACTCATAGATGTTAGCTCGAATTGTTTTAAAATTATCTACTTTAATTGGGTTTCCCACACTGTCCCTAACAATATTTCCATTTGCGTCAAGTAAGTTCTTTACACCGTCTTTTACCTGTTTTTCTTTAATGAATTCTTTTTCCTTTACTTGTTCAGGCGAAATATTGATTTGGCGAAAGTTAACAATCAATCCATAATCATAGTTGATTCCTTTTTGTTTGTTACTGTGGTAAACCGTCCATTTGTCATTAAGTCCAAAAGTACTGAAATCCAATAAATCGTTTTGTAAACGAGTTGGGATAATCATATTGGTTTCGTTTTTTGTATATACGTTTACATAATCCGTTCCTTTAGCCAATGCTTCTCCCATTAGTTTTTTTACATCCTTGTAACCAGGATTTAAATTTTCTAAATAAGCCAAATCATCATAAGCTCTTCGGAAATTCATTTTGTCTTTGGTAACTAACAACGCCTTTGAGTTGTCATATAAATATTTTGACAAATTGTTTTTACTCGAAATTATTTGGTCGCTATAATTATCAAAAGGAAAATAAGCCTGACGGTTTTGTTTGATTAATTGCAAGGGTAATATCGGTCGGATGCGTTCTTGGCGATTGTTTAATTGCAAATATGTATTATAGATTTTTTCCAGTTTTGAAGGGTTCCCATCTTTAATCAATAAGTCAACTTCACGCAAATCCCTTTCTTTTGCTTTGGCAAATGCTTCTTCCAATAAATAGACATAATCCTGTTTTCCTTTCGCGTTCTTATTGTTTCTCAAACCTTCTACAGCTCGGTTTATTGCACCATCATAATCACCATCGCTAAGCATGCTTTGCGTTTGCTTGACACCACATGAAGTTACTATTATAAATAAGGACAGGAGTAAAGTAATTTTGTTCATAAGAATAAGTTTTAGCAAATATAAATTTTTATTTGGGAATTTTTCCTGCTTTTTGTATTCCTAAAATTATGCCAAAAAAATATTTTTTTTTATTTTTACAATTAACAAAAACCATCTAAAAATGAAACAGAAACTAAATCAAATCACAGTTAAAAGTTGTTTTTTAATTTTGGGAGCAATAATGTTGTTTTCTTTTACTGCATGTTTCAAAAGTGCAGAAAGTCCTTCATCTTCTATCTCGAGCACTTCTGATGATGATATAGGTGATGAAGTTACAGATGAAATTCCTGCTGAAATCCCTGGAGAATTGTATTTGCGAACGATATATAATAGCGGTAGCGGTAGTTTGAATATTAGCTGGATATTTTTAGGAGGCGATGGTACTATAATTAAAAATCCTTTTTACGGAGTAAACCCTATTCAGAAAGATAAGGAATTGGCAAACGATGGTAAATCAGTAGGAGTTTATACAAAAACTGCAACTGGTTTTGATATAAAATGGGCTGATGGTAGTGCTCAAATTTTGAATACACAGTTTAAAAACGGAAAATTATCAGGTTTTGATGGAGGTATATGTACTTTGGCAAAATCATATACCATTGAAAGTTTTCCTAATGAAACCTATACAAATTCCGGTGTGACTTTAACACTTAACTCCGATAATACATTTTCGTGGGAAACCAATATGTATGATTCAAATTCCAGAACGTATAATAAAAGTAAAAAAACCGGTAAATACGAATTACAGGCAAATACCTTAAAGTTTATCGGACCGGATGATTTTATTTATAACAATAGATCTTTTACTGTTCAACCTTATGATATGGGTAATAAAGTCGATTTGATATTAGGAACAAGTCATTTTAAAAGAAAGTTGTAAGGAACCTGTTGGGTGTAATTATTACATCCGTCAGTTCGAGTGTTTTTTGTGTAACAAAAAATTTATCGAGAACCGTTTTTAATAAAATTTTTCTTGTTCTCGATACAATTTTCTACCCGAAGCTTCGGGAGAAAATTACTCGAACTGCTTCGCCTATTCGCTTTCAGCTCGGGTGACGAAAAAGCTTCATTAAAAATCAATTAAACCGTATTAAATCTTATAAGTTATTCACAATAAATTCCTTACAATAATATTTTATCATTGTACGAACTTTTCTAAATTCTTCGAGGATTTCATTTTCTGTTCCCTGTGCTTTTGCAGGATCCGGAAAGTTGTAATGTAATCTCATTGCTTTTGTGGGAAAGAAAGGGCAGTTCTCTTTTGCATTGTCACAAACGGTAATTACAAAATCAAAATCAATCCTGTTATATTCGTCAATATTATTGGAGGTATGAGTAGAAATGTCAATGCCATCTTCTTTCATTATTGCAATTGCCTTTGGGTTTACGCCGTGTGTTTCAATTCCGGCACTATAAATTGTGGCTTTATTTCCGGCAAAATGGCGCAGGTATCCTTCGGCTATTTGACTTCTACAACTGTTTCCTGTGCATAGGACTAATATATTTTTCATATTTAAACGCATAACCAAATTAAATTAATAATAAAGAATTTTGGATCCCAGCCAAAAATTAGCTGTAAAATAATTACCGAACTTGTAATGATAATTGGTTTTTTGTATTTTAATAAAAATGATTTCATGGTTAACAACAATTAGAATTTGGACCACAGCTATTCGCTTGAGATTCAGGAACGCCACAGTTTTCTTTTGCTAAACAATCGGTTTTAGTAGAATGGAGTATAAAATAATTACCGTTATAATCAAGACTGTATTTACCGATGGTTTCCGCTTGGTATTCCACTTCAATTTCTAAATCTTCCATTTCTAAAACTTTCTCGGCAAGGGCAATAATATTTAATAGTTTTCTTGGTTTTAGTCTATGTTCATAATCATTGGCATCCCATAACTGAAAGTTTACTTTTCTTTCATAGCGGACTTTTCCGCCACAGTCAATAAAATGCTTTGTTACAATTCCAATTTCTGTAACATGAAAATGTTCTGGCACTAAAGCACCGTTTTCTAACTTAAAATTTACCGTTTCGGCGGTTTCTAAATGGTTTTTGATTTCTGATAATTTCATAATAATAGATTTAAAGATTAACAACAGTTGTTCTTTTTATTTTCGATAGAAGTAGTCATTACTTTAAAAAAGTTTTGAAGAATTCCAAAAGCTTTTTCCTCAATACAATAACAAATCGCATTGCCTTCAATAGTTCCTTTGATGAAACCAGCGTTTTTAAGTTCTTTTAAGTGTTGAGAAATTGTAGGTTGTGCAAGTGGTAATTCGTTCACGATATCGCCACAAATGCAAGAATCTACTTTTATCAAATATTCAAGTATAGCTACTCTTGCAGGGTGGCCTAATGCTTTAGCCAGAATTGCAATTTCATTTTGATAGTCTGTAAAGTGATCTGTTTTAGTTGCTCCCATAATTCAATATTTATATTATTGCAATATTACGATAATAAAATTAAGAAGCAAAATTATTTTATCTTAAAAACTATGAATCTATTAATCAATTAAAATACGAAATCATTTATTAGGTAATTATTAGAACAATGACAGCATCAAATTAAATCTAAAAGGATTGATCCTGTCACCATATCAAGCGCATTAGTATCTAAATTAATTATAAGTTAATCTCAGCTTTTGGAGGCAGTCTATAATGTTTAGGTTTTAGATTGTATATTTTTTTTGGTTTGTCCAACCTGTAAAAGAAAATAGTATTACGATTAGAATAAGTCGCTATTCGTTCCTGTATTGGTTAATAGCAGTGTAAGTTTGTTATCGTCTTGCAACCAAACTAAAAGCCAATCAGGTTTTATGTGACATTCCCATAAACCATTATAATTTCCTTTTAATTTGTGAGGTTTGTATTTTGCAGGTAGTTTGCCTTCATTTTCTAAAATCGTAATAACTTCTTGAAGTTTAGAAATATCAAAACCTCTTTTTATGCATAGTTTATAGTCTGTTTTGAATTAATTTGAAAAAGAAATTTGATACATCTATGCTTCTAATTTTTTAAATAAATCTGCTGCATTTTTAACTTTAGTTACACCAATTCCATTTTTAGCATCACGAATTGTTTTTTCGGTAACTGCATTATAACGGTTTTTTTCAGTTTCAACTTCAACAAAAGGTAAGTTTTTTAAAAACTCAATAAGTGCTTTTGCTTCTTTTTTTCGTTGATCTAATCTTATTATAAGCTCCATAACTTTAAAATTTGATATAACAAATGTACAAAAAAATGTGCCTATTAGTAGAGTTCTAGGCTTACATTCTTTAAATAAGATTTTTTTTGGGCGTGCCCTTTTGTGCCATCAAAATTTTAGTATAAAACAACATTTGCAAAATGGCACAAAGGTCGGGCTATCCGTTACAAGTCCTCGCTCGTTCCTCGCTGTGGGCTTTGCACTGCTATCCCTCACGCGGGAGGAAGAGTGTTTTTAGTATTATAACTTCATTTAATTTTAATTTAATTAATTTTTTTTTATTTAAATGAGGAAAGACGTAAAGTGAACTTGTTTGCATCTATTATTTTTGTCAAAAGGGAGTTTGAAATTAATATTTAAAGTCAAATTAAGATACAATGGTAAATTGTTTATAAATAGTCTTTAAGATATTTTTATTCTCATTTTTTGAGGTGTGTTTTTTATTACTTTTGAAAGTTGTAATTTTTTTATTCAAAATAATATGCCATTAAAATATATTGATTTATTTGCAGGACTAGGAGGTTTTCATTTGGCTTTACAAGATTTAGGTCATTCATGCGTTTTTGCAAGCGAATTAAATAGTGAACTAAGAGATTTATATAAAAAAAATCATAACACCAATATTGAGGGTGATATAAATTTAGTTGAAGTAAATAAAATCCCAAGTCATGATATTCTTTGTGCTGGATTTCCTTGTCAGCCTTTTTCGAAAGCAGGTGCGCGATTAGGATTAGAAGACCCTAGAAATGGTAATTTATTTTATAAAATTGTAGAAATTTTAAATTATCATAAACCGGAATTTATATTTCTTGAAAATGTTGCTAATCTAAAAGGACACGACGAGGGAAATACTTGGCAAGTGATTAATACTGAACTATCAAAGTTATATGATGTTAAAGAAGAAATATTATCTCCGCATCACTTTGGTATTCCTCAACATCGTTCAAGATTTTATATTGTTGGAAGATTAAAAGAAAAAGGCGGATTATGCGACTTTAAATTTCCAGAAAAAGAAGAGAAAGAGAATATTAGCATACACGATATAATAATTAAAGATGATGATGATTTTATGACTCTGAAAGAGAATACAAAAAATCATTTAGTAATATGGCAAGAATTTTTAGATAAATTAAAACCCGAAGAAGTTCCAAGATTTCCTATTTGGGCAATGGAATTTGGTGCAGATTACCCTTTTGAAGATAAAGCACCAGTGAATTTATCTACTGAAGAATTAGAAAATAGAAAAGGAGTATTTGGAACTTTAATACAAGGTAATTCATTAGATGATATGCTTGATTGTTTACCTACTTATGCACGAGATGGGGTAAAGGCTGGTCAGACAGAATTCCCACATTGGAAAAAATATTATATCCGAGCTAATAGAGCGTTTTACCAAAAGCATAAGGAATGGTTAGATAACTGGATTCCTAAAATATTAGAGTTTGAAAATAGTCATCAAAAGTTTGAATGGAATTGTGGAGATAAAGGAGTTTTGACAATTGAAGACAAAATTGTACAGTTTAGACCTTCTGGCATTCGTGTTAAACAACCAACGTATTCTCCAGCATTGGTATTAACAACTACTCAAATTCCGATTTTTCCTTGGCTCGGAAGATATATGACAAGAAAAGAAGCTGCGAAATTACAATGTATGGAGGAGTTAGAAGAATTACCACCTACAATTGCTAAAGCTTTCAGAGCATTAGGAAATGCTGTAAACGTTGGTGTTGTTAAAAAAATAGCAATTAATCTGATAAGAGATTATGAGTAAAATAGAAAATGTATCAATAAAAATTCAAACTGGTGTATACGGACAATTCCGTAATTTAAAAAATACAGTTTGGTTTGCTTTAGGGGAGTATGTAGATAATGCTGTTCAAAGTTTTGAAAATAATAAAACCAAATTATTGCAGGCTAATGATAATAATTATCAATTTGAAGTTCGAATCGATATTGATAATGAAAATAATTTTATCAGAATATTTGATAATGCAGCAGGAATAGATTCTATAAACTTTCAAAGAGCTTTTGAACCAGCACATATTCCAATAGACAATACTGGATTACACGAGTTTGGTATGGGTATGAAGACTGCTTCTATATGGTTGGCTAATTTATGGACTGTTGAAACGGCAGCTTTGGGAGAAAATGAATTAAGATTTGTAGAATTTGATTTGCAAAAAGTCTTAGATGAAGAAAAAGAAGTATTAGAGGTAAAAAATATTGAAAAAAAGCAAAAATTACATTATACAGAAATAGTGTTACATAATCTTTCAATGAATGCACCATCAAATCATCAGATAGATAAGATTAAAAGACATCTGTTAAGCATTTATAGAAAATTCATTCGCAAAGGAGATATGAAACTTTTTATAAATGATGAAGAATTGATATATGAAGAACCTGAAATTTTAAAGGCACCATTTTACAATAATCTTCAAGGAGAATCAATAGAATGGAAAAAGGAAATTAATTTTTCAACTGGTAAATATAAAGTTAGTGGTTTCATTGCAATTCTTAGTACAATGAGTACAAGTACTGTTAATGGGCTTTCTCTTTTTAGACGTGGTAGGGTAATAGAAGGAAGTCACGATGAGAAATATCGACCAAAAGTTTTATGTGGTCAAGTTGGTTCTCCCAGATATAAAAGAATTTTTGGCGAATTAGAATTAGAAGGATTCGGTGTGAGTTTTAACAAAGGAAGTTTTCAGGAGCAAGAAGATTTAGAGGCTTTGATGGATGCTTTGCAAACTGAAATATCTAGTAAAGATTTAGATTTGTATGCGCAAGCAGAAAAATATATTAAACCCAAAACAATAGAAGACAATAAAGCTGTTGGGAAAAACATTGTAAGTGCATTAAAGAAAATATCTGATAAAGAAGTTCTTAAAGTAAAATTAGAAACTTCTATAAAAGAAATTGAAAATGCAACTCTAGCAGCCAATAATGTAGAGTTTTCTAAAACGGCTGAAACAATAGATTCTCACGAAGAAATAATCGAACTTAAAGGAGATAAATACAAACTTATACTTGAATTAATAACGGAATCTGCAATTTCAGATTTATATTCGTTAATAATTTTGGAGGATGAACTTTTTTCAAAAAGAGTAATTTATAAAATAAATCTAGCACATCCTTTTTTTACAAGATTTGAAAGATTAAAAAAGGAAGAGGATTATCAACCAATTTTACTTATTATTAGATCACTTGTTTTAGCAGAAATTATTGCTCCTTCTCAAGGAACTAAGGCAGCAGGGAATGTAAGACTGAATTTTAATTCTTTTATTAAAAACCTTTAAACTATGTCGGAAACAATTACAATTATTAATGATAAATCAGAATTTAGTATAACTCAAGGTTCAAGAACACTTGATTTAATTGATAGATTAACAAAATTAGATAGTGAAGAAAAGGAAACATTATTATATGAATCCGAAAGTATTTTAAAGAATTGTATAAATCCTGTTGAAACCATTGGGAGTACAACTGGTATTGCAATTGGCTATGTTCAAAGCGGTAAAACAATGTCTTTTACAACATTAACTGCACTAGCAATTGATAATGGTTTTCGCATTATTATTTATTTTGCTGGAATAAAAGTTAATTTGCTTGAACAAACCACAAATCGATTAAAGAAAGATTTACTAACGGATTCTGACAATAGTAGATTTTATAAAGTATATCAAAGTCCTACAATAAAGGATAATGTTCATTTAAAAATAAAAGGTGCTTTACTACTAAATCATAAACCGGCAATTTTAATTACGGTTTTAAAACATTATAAGCATATTTCTGAGTTAACAAAGATTTTCGATACATACGAAGTTAAAGAAGCTCTTGGTAACAATGGCGTTTTAATAATTGATGATGAAGCTGACCAAGCTAGTTTAAATACTTACGCAAGAAAGAATAGTAAAAGTGAGGATTGGGAAGAAGATGAGTTTAGTTCCACTTATTCAAGTATTTTAAATTTAAGAGCAGCAGTACCTAATCATTCCTATATTCAATATACAGCAACACCACAAGGTCCATTATTGATTAATATAATGGATTTACTTTCGCCAAAATTTCATAAAGTATTAACTCCAGGGAAATCATATACGGGAGGTAAAACTTTTTTTGAAGATAACACGGATTTGATAATCTCAATTCCAGAAAGAGAAGTATATCATCATAAAAACAATCAACTTCCTGAGTGTCCTCAAAGTTTAATTAATGCTTTGCAAATTTTTATTTGCGGAGTTGCAATTACTGTGAATATTCAAGGCAAAGAAAATTTTCTATCTATGTTAATTCACGCAGATAGTTTAAAAGATGTAAGTCGTCAATTTTATGATTGGGTTAAAATGCTAAAAGATAGTTGGGAAGATATTTTACAATTACCTAATGGCGACCCTAGTAAATCCGAACTTATTGAGCAATTCAAAGAAAATTATTTGGAAGCAGTAAGAAGAATTGATAATCCGCCAAGTTTCAATTTGGTAATGGAAGAAGTTTTACAGGTTATTCTTGATACAAATATTGAGTTAGTTATCGCAGGTTCTAGAGAAATTGATTGGAGTAACGCAACGGCTCATATTTTAGTTGGAGCAGATATGCTTAATCGTGGTTATACTGTAGAGGGCCTAATGGTTTCATATATGCCAAGATACAGCATTGGTAAATCTAATGCTGATACAATTCAACAGCGTTGTCGTTTTTTTGGGTATAAAAGAAATTTTCTAGATAGTTGTAGAGTATTTCTGCCGAATGAATCAATAATGGAATACCATGAATATGTAGAACACGAAGAGATATTTAGAGCTAATTTAAAAGAGCATTCTTTAGAAGAATATGAGCAACTTTTAATTTTAAGCGGAAATGTAAATCCAACAAGAAATAACATTTTATCAGTTGATTTGATAAAGCATAAACTTAGCGGATGGAGGCAATTAAATGCTTTGCAACATATTGATGAAAATAATGTTTTTGTAGAGAACTTTATAGCCAACAACACTTTTACAAACTTTGAAGATTTTGGTACTCCTGACAGACGTCATAGATACATAAAAATTGACATCAATATAGCAATAGAATTTTTAAAGAATTTCAAGATTGCCAATATGCCTGATGCGTTGCGAAAATCATCTACCATTCAATACCTTAGGTTTTTGGCGGATAAAAACGAAGTAAATCATATTTATATTTTCCAAATGGCTTATTCAGTTGAAGAAGGACGAAAAAGAAGTTTAGATACAGACGGTGGAAAATTAAAAATTAGTAATATTTTTTCAGGACGTTCATTATCTGGAACCGATAAATATCCTGGAGATAAAGGTGTAAGTTTTGAAGATTCAATTTGTGTTCAAATACATAGAATTAGATTAAAACATCCAACAATGCAGTGGGATAATAAATTAATTCACACTCTTGGTATTTACTATCCAGAAGATTTTGCACATTCGTTTGTAGGCGTTAATAAATAAATATATGCTATCAATTTTTAAAATATTTCAAGATTTAAAAAATGAAATCCCAAGTAAAATTGACGGTTTTACTATTGCTAATTTGCCCAAAATAAAAAATCATAAAATTGGATTGTCTAAAGATGGTTTGCCTTTATTTTTTATTAAATGTGAGAATGAATCTAATGAGAAAACATTGGACTATAATTTAGAATCAATATCAATTCAATTTAATCAAAAATGCCAATTATTATCCAATGATAAAAAAATCGCAGATGGGATTTATACTGTAATCGCATTAAAAACAGATTCGATTGATTTACAAGAGTATTTTTTAAATATCTTATATTTTGTAATATTAAAACTCCCAGAAACAACAAAGTTAAAAGAACTTAAAATTGAAGTTGAAAAACTGGTTAGCTTGTTTAATAAATTTTCAAAATTACCAACTAAAACAATTCAGGGACTTTGGGCAGAACTAGTGGTTATTGAACAATCAAGTAATCCAGAATATTTAGTTAAAGCTTGGCATTGTTCCCCAACAGATAAATTTGACTTCAATGATGGAATTGATAAAATAGAAGTCAAAAGCACAGCTAAAAGCCGAAGGATTCATAGTTTTTCTTTGGAACAATTAAATCCTAACAAAAATTCAAATCTCATTATAGCTTCAGTCTTTGCTGTAGAAACAGGAATGGGTAAAACTATTTTTGATATAGTTAAATTGATTAATGATAGAGTTAAAAGTAACGAAGTGTTATTTAAAATCAATGAAGTGTTGTTAGATACCTTGGGTAGAGATTTAGAAAAGACATTTGAGAATTATTTTGATTATCAACTTGCGGTGGATTCGTTGGCTTTTTTTGATAGTGAATTTGTTCCGAAAATTGAAGTTTCATCTATTAGGCAAGAAATTTCAAATATTCATTTTGATTCTGATTTATCAAAAACTCAAGAGTTAAATAAAGTATCAACCAATTCTTTATTACACAATTCTTTAATAAAAAAAATAGTTACTTAGTCCAGTCCATAATATGAGAAATATATTAGCAAAAGAGCTTAAAATAAAGTTCGTTGAAACACTTAGCGGTATTGACGGATTTAGTTATGAAGATGGGAATCCATTTCTCATAAAAATTTACGATAAACCATTTTTTATTTTTCTCAAAAATTTATCTCCAGCCTATTTCAAAAATTCTCCAGATATAACGCGTGTTCAGTTACCATTTAGCGATCATTTTGATAAAATATTTAAAGCTAATATTCCATTTGTAATTCTTGGTTACGATATTGATAATGATACTGTGGTCTGTTGGAATCCATCAAAAATTAAGGAACGATTAAATGCAAAAAGTAATGTTTCTTTATATTCTAGAAACTCACTTCAGTCAGATATAAAAACGATTGAATTTAAAACTGGTTTTTTGTCTAATGGAGAAAAAATCGTCCTTTTCAAAAGAGAAAACTTGGCCCTATTTTTTGAAAAACTCCCTGATTTATTTGCTGAAAATCAAATTGAAATTAAAAAGAATATTGTTTCTGAGCCAGCCGAAATTTATTTGCCTGAGAAACTTTATGAAATAACAAATACTAAAGTATTAAATCTAATAAACCCGTTATTGGAAAAAAATAGAGTTCTTGAAGCTGTAGAAATTTGCACAAAGTACTATCAAAATAAATTTACCAAGATGTCTTTTAAAGATTGGTTTAATATAATAAACGATTTATATAAAAAGCAAGAGGTGGATAATTAGAAAATATACTTAATTTTAAAATTTTTAAGTTTTGATACCAAAAAGAAGAGAGTGTTTAGCAGTACTCTTTCTTTCAAAAGTACCTATTCCAATTCGTCAAACTTCGCAATTTGGGCAAATAATTTCGTTCATACCTATTGGTGTTGGTGGTTTTTGGGAGTGTGTTTATTGGTTGGTGAGGGCTTAATGTATATTTTAATAAAAACGTATCCTATCCTAAATCTTCGGTCTGTATTCTAAATCATATTCGGTAGTCCAGGTTTTTCCATCATCATTAGAAATTTGACCATGCTGACGCACTTTACCATCTTTTAATTTATAAAAAATAATCGTTCTCATACTGGTATTTTTTCCGTTGGGGAAAGAACCACTTTTAAAATGCATCGCATCATTTTCAAAATAACCATTTAAGTATTCGTTGCTTCCTCCAGTATTATCTACCCATGTTTGTTGCCATTGTTTTGTACCTGTGTTATATGTATTATAGCTTTAACCCGTAAACGTTAGTCCATTTTGTGGGGTTGCAGAAGTCCATTCTTCTAATATGACACAGTTATCTAAAATTCTTGAAATTTTGCTATGGCCTGCAAGATTGTTTTTCAAATCATAAACATCCCATTCACCAACCCAAAAATTAAATTCACTGTATTTTGGATTCGAATCACAAGGTTTTTGAGCAAAGAGAAACTGACAAAAAATCAGAAAGCCAAGAAGTGAAATTTTTCTCATAATTAATTTTTTAAACAAATATAACAAACAAAAAACCCAAAGCGAACTTTGGGTTTTAAATATAAATTTAAAGAATTTACTTCCTTACAAAAGTCGGTAACAATTTAGTAGCTACTTCTCCAAAACCAATACGAGTCTGTGCATTTTGGCAAAAGCCTTTCATAATTACCGTATCATTGTCATTGATGAATTTTCTTTCGGTACCGTCGCTTAACGTGATTGGGTTTTTTCCGCCCCAAGTAAGTTCCAGCATAGAACCAAAACTATCTGGAGTAGGACCAGAAATAGTTCCTGAACCCATCATGTCACCAGAATTAACACGACACCCATTTGAGGTATGGTGTGCCAGTTGCTGACTCATTGTCCAATACATATATTTAAAATTAGAACGGGAAACTACAGTAGGTGCTGCATTTTCGGGTTGTATAGCCACTTCTAAATTAATATCAAAAGCGTGTTTTCCTTTTTGTTGTAAATAGGGTAGTGGTGTTGGCTCCTGTTTTGGACTTTTAGTACGGAAAGGCTCTAAGGCATCCATGGTAACTATCCAAGGGGAGATTGAAGACGCAAAGTTTTTGGCAAGAAAAGGTCCTAGTGGAACATATTCCCATTTTTGTATATCGCGAGCACTCCAGTCATTCAGTAAAACCATTCCGAAAATGTATTCTTCGGCTTCATTGACAAGGATGTTTTCGCCCATTATATTAACATCTGTAGTGATGAAAGCGGTTTCCAATTCAAAATCCACTAGTCTTGAAGGTCCAAAAACAGGTGTGGATTCACCGTTTGGCAATGTCTGTCCCATTGGTCTGTGAACCGGGATTCCAGATGGTACAATAGTGGAACTTCTACCATGATAACCTACTGGAATATGCAACCAGTTAGGCAATAATGCATTTTCTGGATCGCGGAACATCATTCCTACATTTGTAGCGTGTTCTTTACTTGAATAAAAATCGGTATAGTCACCAATTAAAACGGGCAATTGCATTTCGACATCGGCAACGTCAAAAATAACAATATTTCTATCTTTTGTGTTTTTTTGTAAAGTGTCGTTGGTTTCATCAAATAAATCGGCTATTCGGTTCCTAACCAATCGCCATGTTTTTTGACCGTGTGATATAAAATCATTTAGGGTATCTTGAAGAAAAACATCATCGGTTAATTCTATTCCGTCAAAATAATTCAATTGATGCAATGCCCCTAAATCTATGACACAATTCCCAATCCGTGTTCCTACGGTTACTACATTTTCTTTGGTTAAAAATACTCCAAATGGAATGTTTTGAATTGGGAAATCGCTATCGTTAGGAACATTTATCCAGGATTTTTTATTTGGATTATTAGCAGTTATTGGCATTTATGCTGTTTTTAGTTGTTGAAAATTCATTTATCAAATATAGTGGCATCATTCAATTTACCAAACGTTTTTACTATTTTTGTCATCAAATTAACTAAAATAAATCAAAATGCAACACGACGAACAAATTTTCGACCTTATATTAGAGGAACAAGACAGACAAATTCATGGACTGGAATTGATTGCCTCTGAGAACTTTGTGAGTGACCAGGTAATGGAAGCGGCAGGTTCATGTTTAACCAATAAATATGCTGAAGGTTATCCTGGGAAAAGATATTATGGAGGTTGTGAAGTAGTAGATGTTGTGGAGCAAATTGCCATTGATAGGGCAAAAGCATTATTTGGTGCTGAATATGCAAATGTACAACCGCATTCCGGTTCACAGGCTAATACCGCTGTTTATGCAACTTGCCTAAAGCCAGGCGATAAAATCCTTGGATTTGATTTGTCTCATGGCGGACACTTAACTCACGGGTCATCTGTAAACTTTTCGGGTAAATTATATACCCCTTCTTTTTATGGTGTTGAACAGGAAACCGGACGTTTTGATTATGATAAAATACAGGAAATTGCAACAAGTGAACAGCCAAAAATGATTATTGCGGGTGCCTCTGCTTATTGCCGTGATATGGATTTTGAACGTTTCCGTAAAATAGCAGACAGTGTTGGTGCACTTTTATTGGCTGATATTTCACATCCTGCAGGTTTGATTGCAAAAGGATTGATGAATGACCCAATTCCACATTGTCATATTGTTACTACTACAACGCACAAAACATTAAGAGGACCAAGAGGTGGTTTAATATTAATGGGTAAGGATTTTGAAAACCCATGGGGCTTAACTACACCAAAAGGTGAAATCAGAATGATGTCTTCTTTATTGGATTTATCTGTTTTCCCTGGAACTCAAGGTGGACCATTAATGCACACTATTGCTGCAAAAGCGGTAGCCTTTGGCGAAGCATTATCTGATGAGTTCTTCCATTATTCTGTACAAGTTCAAAAGAATGCAAAAGCAATGGCAGCAGCATTTATGAGCAGAGGTTACAATTTAATTTCTGGAGGAACAGATAACCACATGATGCTTATTGATTTAAGAAATAAAAACATCAATGGTAAAGAAGCTGAAAACGCGTTGGTTAAAGCTGAAATCACAGTAAACAAAAACATGGTTCCGTTTGATGATAAATCACCTTTTACTACTTCTGGAATTCGTATTGGTACACCAGCAATAACTACTCGTGGATTGATTGAAGAGGATATGGAAACTATAGTTGAATTGATTGATAAAGTTTTAATGAACCATACCAATGAAGCCATTATCGAAGAAGTTGCCGATGCAGTTAACGAAATGATGAGCGAAAGAGCTATTTTTGTTTTTTAAAAAAAGATTAGAAGGTTTTAAAAAAAGTTTAGGGAGTTTAGAAAGGATTTTGTTCAGTCACTACCTCAAGTTCTAAATTTTCTAAACTTTTTAATATCTAAACCATCTAATCTTATAAACCTCCTAAACTAAATTAAAAAATGTCCGTATTACGATTAAAATTGCCAACTGATCCTAGATGGGTAAACATTGTAGAAAAAAACATTGAAGAAATTCTTTCTGACCATGCGTGGTGCGAACAGAAAGCAGCTTCGAATGCGATTACAATTATTACTATCAATTCAGAATACCCGGATTTGGTTTCAGATATGTTGGCTTTGGCCAAAGAAGAAATCGAGCATTTTCAGATGGTACATGATATCATTATAAAAAGGGGACTTACACTTGCTAGGGAGCGAAAGGATGAATATGTGGGGGAACTCGCGCAGTATATGAAAAGAAGCAATACAGGAAGTAGGGTTTCAGGTTTTGTAGAACGACTTTTGTTTTCTGCAATGATTGAAGCCAGAAGTTGTGAACGTTTCAAAGTGCTTTCGGAAAATATCCAAGACGAAGAGTTGGCTTCCTTTTACAGGGAATTAATGGAAAGTGAGGCTGGACATTATACAACATTCATCACTTATGCCAGAAAATACGGTCAGGGAATTGATGTAGAAAAACGCTGGAGAGAGTGGATAGAATTTGAAGCTTCTGTAATTGCCAATTATGGAAAAAGCGAATCCATTCACGGATAAATTTAAAACGGCTTAATTTTTTTAAAAATCAGACTGTTAAAATTTATTCAAAATGAATTAACTATCAAGTTTTTATATAATAAAAGAGGTAAATTGTTTTTATTTTTTCTTTTATTTAACTGTTATTATTAGTTTATTCCTATATTTATACAGTTTTCTTAAATTTTAAATAATTCATAAATCATGAAGCTTCACATAAAATTTGATTCAATTGTTACGAGCAAGATAATTTTACAGGAACAATTAGATAAATTAGACATTAAATACCATTTATTGAACTTAGGGGAAGTTGAAATAAAAGCGAAGATTTCTGATTCAACATTAAAGGAATTACACGCTAATTTATCCCATTACGGAATTACTGTACTAGACGATCAAAAAAGCCAGTTTATACAAAAAATCAAAGACACCATTATAGAAATGGTTTATGAAAAAGATAAATTGCCGCTTACTACTATATCCTATTATTTAGCCGATAAACTTAATTTCAGCTACGGATATATAGCCAATATTTTTTCAGAATACACTTTTACTTCGATTGAGAACTTTATTATCATTCAAAAAATAGAAAGGGCAAAAAAACTGATTTTAGAAGAAGAACTTACGCTTACCGAAATTTCCTATGAGTTGAATTATAGTAGTTTGGCTCACTTGTCAAATCAATTTAAAAAGGTTACCGGATTAACCCCGTCAACGTTTAAAAGGATTGTAGACAAAAAAAGAAAATTAGCAACAAAAGAAAACAATTAAACAAAACAACTGATTTATGATTAACAAAAACGATTCTATCCACATCCTTATTGCAGATGATGATGAGGATGACCGCACCTTCTTTAGTGAAGCCATTAATGAATTGAAGATGGAAAACAAATTGACCATGGTGGATGACGGAATTGCTTTAATTGATTATTTAAAAAACCAGGATTCCCCATTGCCACATATTTTATTCCTGGATTTGAACATGCCCTATAAAAACGGTATTGAATGCCTCAAGGAAATTAGAGCAGATAAACGTTTTAATGACATGTCAATAGCAATTTATTCTACATCCTCATCAGACAAAGACATTGAAGATACTTTTGTTGAAGGCGCTAATATTTATATTAAAAAGCCAAATGATTTTTCTAAACTGAAAAAAGTAATCAAGGATGTGTTAAACATGAATTGGCAATTCCATACTTCAGGGCTTAACAAAGAAACTTTTTTTATGAGCATATAAACAAAAATGAGGTTTACTGATATATATAAAAATCCGAATGTTTTTAAAATCATTTTAATAATTATATTTTTAATTATTGGATATATATCATCTGTTTTGTTTACCAAAATGCAAAAACTGGAAGATGAAATAGAAATGGTTTCCACTTCAAATGAGTTGCAGTTTGAACTCGAAAAATTAGTTTCCATAATTAGTATTTATGAAACCAGCCTTCGAAGCTATATCATAACTAAAGATGAATTTTTTTTAAAAAATAAATTTTTTAGCCAAGCGGAAGTTGCCAACACTTTTAAGCAATTGCAGGTTTTGGTCAATAAAAATGCGAATAGGGGAAAAGACATCAAAAATCTAAAAAAAATAATAGACTATAGATTTAAGCTTTTTACCGATATATATATTCTCTCCCAAACAAAAAAGGTTACCCCAGAGCAAATAAGAGCGAAGCTTATAGAAAGCAATGTTTGTAGCGAAGAAATGCGGAAAATGGTTTATAAAACCCTAAGGTTAGAAAACCAAAAATCAAAAAAACATAGTATAAGCCATCAAAATAAATTGGAAGATTCAATTTTATGTGCTTTTTTATTGATTATACTTTCTTTGTTAATCCTCTTTTTATCATTCAATAAAATTAATTCAGATGTCCTTTTGTTAAGAAAATCGAATGAAGAATTATTGTATTTGAATGAGATGTTTACTAAAGCGGAACAAATAGCAAATTTAGGACATTGGAAAATTAATATAAAAACAGGCAATACTTTTTTATCAGAAAATTTCTATCGCCTTTTAGGTACAGAACCTAATTCTTTTGAACCTACCGTAGAAAATGTTTACCAGTTCGTTCATCCCGATGATTTGTCATCCATCATTAAGACCCATAACGATTCATTAAAAAATTTGTTGCCCACTTCTCACGTTGTTCGATTTGTTTTACCAAATGGGAAAATTAGGAGCGTAATTTCCGTAGCTAGTTTTACCAGGAACAATAATAATGAACTTGTGAAAATTGGAGTTAACTATGATGTTACCGATCAGTTCAAAAAGACAATGGAACTTGAGGAAAGCAACAAGGAACTAAAATCGACTAATGAAGAACTGAATGCGTTTAACAATATTGTTAGTCACGATTTGCAAGAACCACTTAGAAAAATCCAAATGTTCGTTTCCAGATTGGAAGAAAAAGAAATCAATTTATTGAGCCAACAAGGGAAAGATTATTTTGCTAAAATAAAATCAGCTTCAAATAGAATGCAAACCCTTTTGATTGATTTGTTGAATTATTCAAGAACAGTAAAAGCTGAAAAAATATTTGAAATAATTGATTTAAATGAAGTAATGCAACAAATCCAAGCGGATTTATCGATAGACATTGAAGAGAAAAAAGCAATAATTACAGTTGAAAAATTACCGAAGCTGTATGCAGTTCATTTCCAAATGGAACAGTTATTTACCAATTTAATTTCGAATTCACTCAAGTACAGTCAAGAAAACACTATTCCAGAAATTAAGATTACCACTGAAGCAATTGAAAAAAACAAAAAAATAAACGGTAAAATAATTGTTGACAGGGATTACCATCAAATACTGATTTCTGATAATGGTATTGGTTTTAAACAAGAATATGCCGATCAGATATTTTTATTGTTCAAGCGTCTTGAAACAGGTTCTAAATATTCCGGAACGGGAATTGGCCTTTCTATATGTAAAAGAATTATTGATAATCACAATGGTTTTATTGAAGTGGAAAGCGAAATAAACCATGGAACAACTTTTTTTATTTACTTCCCTAAAAACGAATCTAAAATGATCTTGGATATATGATTACTATTCACGATGCTACACCAGCTGATTTCGAAACCATTAAAAATTTAGCTTATTCAATTTGGCCAGATACTTATGGCGCCATTCTTTCAAAAACACAGTTGGATTATATGTTGGCAAAATTTTATTCCGCAGAAATGCTGAATGAAAATTATAACTCAAAAAACCATCGCTTTTTATTGGCTAAAGAAGGAAATCAAAATCTGGGTTTTGCTTCATATGAACACAATTACAACCTAAAACAGGTTACCAGAATTCATAAAATCTATGTTTTGCCACAAACCCAAGGTAAAGGAATAGGGAAGATCTTGATGGATAAAATTGAGGATTTAGCTAAATCGAATAATTCGGAAAGACTTTCCTTGAATGTAAACCGCTCTAATAACGCCTTGATTTTTTATCAAAAAATTGGTTTTGCTATAGTTGGTGAAGAGGATATTGAATTAGAACATGGCTATTTAATGGAGGATTATATAATGGAAAAGCCATTGTCAATTCACTAAGATATCATGTTTATACAGCAATCCTTTTGCGTTTGCCAACGAAAAAACCGCTTTCTTTAATTTTGTCTTGGAAGGGTCAATTGTATAATTGTAACTGGTTTTAAAATCGGTTTTGTTTGCAATTGCTTTTTCAAATTCGGAACGGTACAAATCACAGTTTTCAAAAACCACTTCAGTTATATCGGTATTCATGAAATCTACGGCAATTATACTGCAATTGATAAAGGATGTCCGTTTCATTTTCAAAGTGTAGAATTTTGAAAAATCCAAAACACAATTTTTAAAATGTATTTCAAAAATCAATTTATCGCTCATAGCAAAATTGACTTCCTTGATTTGGCAATGAATAAAATCCACAGTTCTAAATGCAGTATGGTTGATATTTGCATTGTCAAAACAGCAATTATTAAAAGTACATTCGATAAAAGTTACACCAATAAAATTGCATTCGGAAAAATTGCAATTATTGAAAACACAACTTTCAAATTCCTTCAAATTCATATCCCCAACACGGTAGGTGATAGAATTGAATTCGATATTGAAAAAATAATCTGCCATTTTTGATGAAAATTAAAAAAACGCAATCTTTTATAAATTAAAGATTGCGTTTTTTTTAGTGGTTTTGAGTGAATCGATATTTACGCTAACACGCCATTTTTTTACGCTTTTAAAAATTGATTATGCCTAAAGCACCTAAACTAGGTTTACTATGATGATATAGCTTTAATGTGAATCAGTTTTGATTTTTTTAAAAATCTGAATCAAAGTTAAAACAGTGATTATAGTTCCCAAAATAAGCACTAATTTTTTTGCAGTTGGTCCAAGATTCCCATTTAGGAATAGGCCTGTTGACAAAGTAACAATAATTAAACATCTAAAAATTAATCTCCATAAAGGTTCACTATATCCCGAATTTTTTTTGAACTCAAGGTACATAAACATTCCTAATAACAAAATGAACAGGATAATGAATGGCATGATTTAATTATTTACTAATACTGATACTCGCATTTAGTCGCAAATTGCATTAGCTACTGCTCCAGTGCAATAACTACAATAACAAAGATAGGAACCTAAAGCAAAACATGCACCAGCACCAACTGTACATGCTACAGATGCTTCTGCTGTAAGTACCATGCAGGCAGCATATGCATATCTTTGGCATTGAGCTTTTCCAGTAATGTCGTCACCATAGACACGAATATTCATTATCACTGTTGCAATTTGTTGCGGGTCTCTATTGTTATTAATATTTGATGTATCCAGATGGTAACGTTCAATTAATTTTTTAGAAGTCTGTTTAATTAGATTGCTGGTCATAATCATTTCAGCTTGGCTATAGCCTGCAGCTTGCATGATAGCGGTATATTCCTGATTGTTAAATTTATTTATGATTTCAATTTCTGTTAAGCTGGACTGAGCGAGTCTTTTTGTAAAATCATCCCTAGTTTTTAAAAGTAATTCATAATCGGGATCTGTAACCAATAAAGAATCATTTAAAGAAGTATTTACTTGCTTTGAATTTTCGGCATCAAATTTCTTTTTAGGTATTTCCGAATTGATAGTTTCAACTTTACCGTTGGAGTTTTTTATTGATGTGGAACTTTTTTCTTTATTTAATGAAGGAGCTTCAGTTAATTTCTCTTCATTTGAACATCTATTAAATAATACCATGGATAAAATAATTATCCCACCTACCCAAAATAATTTTAATTTTTTCATCTCTCTCTAATTTAATTGTTCGAAAATAATAAAAAATAACTCTAACAAATACAGTATTTGATATAGACAATAGTCTCTATACTATACAAATATAATAATTTAACAATTAATTATAAATATTTTACAACCCAAATTTTAGTAGCAACTTAGCAAATTAAATTGTTGTTGTGCAGAATTATAAAAAAGTAAAACTTAAGTAAATTTATTTTGTAAAACCTTAATAGGAGTAATGGGCACAAAAAAGGCACAAAAGAATAAAAAAAATCCTTAAACCTTTATTTATAAGGGTTTAAGGATTAAAGTGTGACCTCGACTGGATTCAAACCAGTAACCTCTTGAGCCGTAATCAAGTGCGCTATTCAGTTGCGCCACGAGGCCATTTTTTGTGAGTGCAAATATAGATAATTTTAATAAAGCTACAAGTCTAAATGCAAAATTAAAGTAAAAATATTTTCAGAAAAAAATTAACAATCTAATGCTCTTGAAGTTACATAATAACGCCATCCAATTATAGCCATTTGCCATTTTTTGGCTTTGGCCAAATCCAAGCCTTGTTTGGTAAAACTTGGTAAAATAAGTTTGTTTATTTTGGCTAAAAACTTGAACATATTTTTTTTTGTAAAGATAAAAAAAGACTGCTTATTAGGCAGTCTTAAATTTTTTAAACTTTTTGGGTTTTTGTTTTCGTTTTTGCTTTCTGAGTTTTGCTTTTTGCTTTTGCTTTAATCATTTCTTCTTTTGCCTGTAGCATTTCTTCTCTCGCTTTTTCCATTTCTATTTTTGCTTTCATCATTTCTTCCCTAGCTTGTTCCATTTCTGGTCTTGAAAGTTCCATTTCGGCTCTCGCTTTTTCCATTTCAGGTCTTACTTTCCTCATTTGGATACGTGCGTTTTCCATTGCTTTTTTTGTAATGTCATTGATTTCTTTTTTGGTAATGACTTTTACTCTTTGATTATTATTACCAGTTGCAAAACGAATTTCATCACCATCAGACTCAATGTTCAATTCATCTAAACCCTCAAGTTCCTGTGTAAGGTTTTCTAGCATTTCTTCATTGTCTATCACTTCGCCATCAATTATTATTGTTGGTTTTTCATTGTTTCTGCTTTTAATTACAATGCTTTTGTTCATCCCTTTGGCAATTTTAGGAAATCTCGGAGCGTCAGGTGCATTTGGTGCTCTCATTGCATTTAGTGCTTCAGGAGCCTCTGGGGCTTCAGGTGCTTCAATATCCGCTATTTCATCATCAGTTGAAAAAGAAAAGGAAAATTCATTTTCATCTTCATCATTGGAGTTTTCATTATTGTTTGTGAAAACCCTGGTTTTAAATCTAGGTCTTGAATTCGAATTCAAATCTACATTCACTACACCATTTTCATTTTGGTTTACCACGATTGAAAAAGGTTTAATTGGTTCATCTCCAGAAAATTGATATGTTTCAGATTTCCCTTGTGGTGTTTTTACAATCACTTTGATAGAAGTTAGTTCACCTTTTTTGTTCCTTTTTACTTTTGAGAATTTGGCAGAAACATTAAAATCGGATTTCAATTTTTCCTTGTTTTCCTTAATGTCATTGTCGCTAGTGTTTTTATTAATTTGAATAACATCAACTGAATTTGATTTTCTTATAATTTCCTTTGTTGCCTTTTCCTGTGCGATGACTTTCACTTGAAAGAAGATTACAAATGTTACTAATGCTGGAATTATTAAGGCATACTTCCAAGCGTTTCTCTGTTTTGATTGATTTTTGTTTAACATAACGATTCGTTTTTTGATTAATGATTGATAAAAATGACTGGTAATCGATAAGCAGTTTTGATGGGAAACTACTTTTAAAAGCGCTTTTTGATACACTTTTTTGTCTTGAATTTGTTCTACGGCTTTTTGGTCAGCTATGTATTCTAGATTTTGGACAATGGCTTTTTTATATAGCCACATAAATGGGTTGAACCAAAAAACAATACAGAATATTTTGGCGAGCAAAACATCAACGGAATGTTTTTCCTTACTATGAATTTTTTCATGTTGTAATATGCTTTGCAACTCGTCTTTTGTATAAAAACTTGAATTGTAAACTATGTAATTGAAGAATGAAAAAGGAGCTATGTGTTCGTTTAAATCAACTAAAGAAAACTGTTCTTTTTTTATCACTTCTTTTTTATGCAATAATTTAAAAAGCGAAAATAAATGGGTAAGTATCTTAACGAGCAATAGTGCCGAAATAATTCCATACCCTATTAATGCCATTTGTGACCAATCAATTGCTATTGTTTCTTGGATTGGTATGCTTGTATTTGTTTGATTAGCATATAAAACCATTTCACTAAGATCAACTTTTGGTTTTTCTACCATAATTGTTTTTTTAATAAACAATAAAGGTATTATTACAGAAGTTATCATTCCTGCTATTAGAAACCATCTGTTTGTTGTAAAGAAAGTTTCTTTTCTCAATAAAAAATGATACGCTAAAAAATAAGCCGCAAGTAAGGCACTGGCTTTTAAAAAATATATGAAAAGTGTTTCCATATTATTGCTTTTTAAATTTAGTTGTTATCGATTATTGTTATTTTTCCTTTTTGGGATTTTCTATAATCTCTAATATTTCCCTTAGTTCCTTTGCCGAAATTTTTTCTTCTTCAGCAAAAAACGAAACCAAATTTTTATAAGAACTATTAAAATAATTATCAATTGCCGTATTCATAAAACGTTTTCGGTAGTCTTCCATTGATACAATTGGAAAATACTGGTGTGTGTTCCCAAAAGCATTGTGGGAGACAAAACCTTTTTCCTCTAAATTCCTAATAATGGTTGAAAGGGTATTATAATGAGGCTGATCTTCCGTAATGTCTGCCATTACTTCTTTTACAAAAGCTTTTTTTAGCTTCCATAAAATTTGCATTATCTCTTCCTCTTTGTTTGTTAACTTTTGCATACTTATTATTTTTTGCCATTATCGATTTGGCTGAAACAAACTTACAACTACTTTTATAGTTACGCAACTAAATTTATAGTTATTTAACTAAATTTTAAGTTTAATGAGTTGAATTAAATAAAAAAGCACTTAGTAAATGAATAACTAAGTGCTTTTTAATCAAGATGTTTGTAATGAATACCCCTTTAATCCTTATCCGGTTTATTATTAAATAAAGCAAAATTCCTAGACTTCTTTTCATAAACCGCATAGGATTTATCACTAGGATTAGTAATTACGGTTTTAATAGTTATTTTATCTCCAACAGAAAAATCCTTAGCGACCATTTGATAATCCAAAAGGATTTCACCGCAAAAATAATTTCCATTCTCGTCCTTTTCAATAATTCCAGTGTATATTCCTTTTGACATTTATTTATTTTTTAGGTTGCAAATTTAATCAATTTTTAATTGAAATCGATTGATGGTTTTTCTCTTTCCGAACCCGGTTTATCACTACTATTCCTAATACAACGCATAGTAAACCTAAACCTCCCATTACAAACCAGTTTATCTGAAAACCATATTTGTCAACTAATTTTAAACCAACTCCAGAACTCATGATATGAGCCAGACTGTAGGCCATAGTAAAAATTGCCATATAGCGTCCTTCGTGTCCTTTAGGTGCGCGACTCATTACAAATGAATTCGAAAAAGGAAAAGCAAACATTTCTCCAAAAGTCATAAAAAGCATCATAATGATCAATATCCCAGACCAACTGTTAATCGTTAGCAAAAACATGCTGATTGTCATGGCTAAACCACCATAAGTAACTACTTTAACTTTATTGAGTTTCTTGCGTTCAACATAGCTTACAATTGGCATTTCAAGGAAAAAAACCAATAAACCATTTAGCATTAATAATAAACCAGTCTGTAGTTCGGTTAAATTAAATTGTTTCTTATGATACAGCGGAATAGTTGTAAAAAGTTGAAAAAATAAAATCCCAGTAATAAGGCAAACCATCATGAATATCCAGAATGTTTTGTCTTTAAAAACGGAATGTGTCAATACTTCTCCGGGATGTTGTTTGTCTGTATAAGCCGATTTTTTCTTTTCTTTTACTTTCAGTGCAAAAATTAAAATAGCAATGATACAGGTAGCACCATCTGCCCAGAATAATCCTTTATATCCAATATTCATGATTATTAATCCTCCCAAAGCTGGTCCGGCAGCAAATCCTAAATTAATGGCAAGCCTTACTAATGTTAATGCCCGTGTCCTGTTTTCTGGTTTTGAATATGCACCCAGGGAAACAAACATCGCTGGACGAAACATGTCAGCAATAACCATAATAACGAACATAGAGATACACAACCCTATGAAACTGGTTATAAACTGAAGTATAAAAAGCAATAATCCACTGGTGAATAAACTAAATATCATTATTCTATAAAATCCAATTTTATCCGATAATTTTCCGCCTAACCATGAGCCCAACATTGAACCAACGCCAAAGCAAACCATAATTGTACCCACTTTGATATAAGAAAAATGCAAGTCTTCATTTAGATATTTAGACAAAAAAGGCAAAACCATCGTTCCGGCACGATTGATAAAAGTAACGAAAGTAAGTATCCAGATTTCTCTTGAAAATCCTCTGAAACTATCGATATAGCGTTGAAAAGCAGTTTTTAACATAATGAAATTTTCTCGTTAACAAAGTTAAGCAACTTTGTAGTGCTGCGACTTTGTGGCATTGTAACTTTTAAACTATTTTTGCACAATGCAATTTTTCAATTTACATACGCATCAATATACAAATCAATCAAATGTTTTGGAATTGGTCAATCAATATCCAAATGATTTTGATGAAACTGTGCCTTTTTATTCTATAGGTATTCATCCTTGGTATATTATTGAAGAAAAAATAGAAGAATATTTAAATGTAATCGAAAGTAAGCTAATAGAAAAAAACTGTCTTGCAATTGGTGAATGTGGGTTGGACAAACGTATTGAAACCCCAATGGAATTACAGCAAATAGTTTTTGAAAAGCAATTGGCTTTAGCCGAAAAATATCAAAAACCAGTAGTAATTCATTGTGTAGCGGCTTTTCAGGAAGTGATTGAAATCAAAAATAAATTGAAGATTTCTGTTCCAATGCTAATTCATGGATTTTCAAAAAATGAACAAGTAGCCAAATCACTTTTAGAAAACGGATTTTATTTGTCATTTGGAAAGTATTTATTGAGATCCCGAAACTTGGGGTCAGATTTAGAAACTGTTTTTAAAAATATTCCGAATGATCGATTTTTTCTTGAAACCGATACGGTAGAAGAAACAATTGAAGAAGTATATACTTTGGCAGCAAAGTATAAAAATATTGCTATTGAAGAATTAAAAAAAATAGTTCAAATCAATTTTAAAAACGTTTTTAAACGTTAAACAATTTAAACAAATCAAAGGATGGCTGAATGGACCGAAAGAGCAGAACTTTTATTTAAAAAAGAAGGATTGCAAAATTTAAAAAATGCCAATATATTAGTAGTTGGTTTAGGTGGGGTAGGCTCATTTGCAGCCGAATTCTTAGCTAGGGCAGGAGTTGGAAAAATGACCATTATTGATGGTGATATTGTAGATATAACAAATATCAACAGACAATTGCCAGCCTTGCATTCAACAGTTGGTGAACCAAAAGTTACGATTGTTGGAGATAGATTAATGGACATCAATCCTGAATTAAAACTAACCCGGGTAAAAGAATTCCTTTCGCCAGAACGTGCTTTCGAAATTGTTTCTGAGGAATTTGACTATGTTTTGGATTGTATCGATAGCGTAACGCCAAAATTGAATTTAATTATTGCTGCCAAACGCAAACGGGTAAAAATAATTTCAAGTATGGGTGCTGGCGGAAAAATGGAAGCTTCGAAAGTGAAAGTTGCTAATATAACGAATACTGTTAATTGTTTTTTTGCTAAAACAATCAGAAGACGTTTAAAAGAATTTAAAATTGATAAATTAAAAGTCGTTTTTTCATCGGAAATACAAGATGAATCCAGTTTAAAAATGACCGATGGTTCCAATTTCAAGAAATCATTTTATGGAACAAACAGTTATATGCCAGGACTTTTTGGATTATATATGGCAGAAACGGTGATTAGATATTTATTAGAAAAAGAGTAAAAAATAAAAAATTGTATACTGTAGCATTGTATAATGTATAAAGTAGTTTGCTTACTTTAAAACAATACAGCATACTGTAATATAGTATACATAAAAAAAAAGAAATGATAAAAACAGTAATTTTCGATATGGATGGTGTAATTGTGGACACGGAACCCGTGCACCGTTATGCTTATTTTCAACATTTTGATGAATTGAATATCAATGTAACCGAAGAAATGTTTACCACTTTTACTGGAAATTCTACCCGGAATGTTTTTCAGAAAGTAAAAGAAAACTTTGGGCTAAACCACGAAGTGGAAGATTTGATCCAAAGAAAAAGAACAATTTTCAACGATGCTTTTGACAATAAATCCGATTTGGAATTATTGGAAGGTGTCGAAAAATTAATCAAAGATTTATACCAAAACGGAATGCAATTGATATTAGCATCTTCGGCTTCAAAAGTAACTATAGAGCGAGTTTTCCGTCGATTTAATTTGCATCAATATTTCTCGCATATTGTAAGTGGCGAAGATTTCCCGAAATCAAAACCACATCCTGCAATTTTTGAATTTGCTGCTTCATTATCGCTAGCGCCAAAAGAAAACTGTATCGTTATTGAAGATAGTGGCAATGGAGTAAAAGCGGCTAAAGCCGCAGGTATTTTTTGCGTGGGCTATAACAGTTTCCATTCGAAACTTCAGGATTTATCTGAAGCAGATGTTGTGGTAAATCATTTTGATGAATTGAGTTTTGAGAGAGTAAGAGGGTTGCAGTAAGTTACCCAACAGCCTCTTTAAAAACTTTCAAGCATCGTTCCCTTGCAAATTTATGATTCACAATAGGTGCCGGATAAGAGAAATCCTCTAATTCTGGTACCCATTTTTTTATGTATTTTAATTCTTTGTCAAATTTTTTAACTTGCTCGGTTGGATTGAATATTCGAAAATAGGGTGCGGCATCAACACCACAACCTGCTGCCCACTGCCAGTTTCCAATGTTGCTTGACTGCTCATAATCCAATAATTTTGTTGCAAAATAGGTTTCTCCCCAGCGCCAATCGATTAATAAATGTTTGCATAAAAAACCTGCAACAATCATACGCACCCGATTGTGCATAAAACCTGTGGTATTCAATTCCCGCATTCCCGCATCCACAAAAGGATAACCGGTTTTCCCATCACACCATTTCTGAAACTCATCTTCATTATTGTTCCATTTCACACCATCATATTTGGGACGAAAACTTCCATTTACAGTATGTGGGAAATGCCATAAGATTTGCATAAAAAACTCTCTCCAAATCAATTCGTTCAAAAATGTTTCATTCTTTTGTTCAATGGCCTTTGCAACTATTTTACGGATACTAACAGAACCAAACCGCAAATGGGTTCCTAACATTGATGTTCCTGAAATGGCTGGAAAATTTCGGGTACTTTCATAATTTTGAATTAAATCAATCGAGGTATTAAAATGGGGTACTTTAATATCTGATTGTTCAAATCCAATTTCGTTTAAGCTTAAAAAAGGGTAGGAGTGATCTTTGAGGTTAGAAAGCAATTCTTCCGATTTATAATTTTCCAGTTTTGTTTTCGAAAATTGATCCTTCCATTTTTTTGAATAGGGAGTAAAAACTACATACGGCGTCAAATCATCTTTTACGACTTCACTTTTTTCAAAAACAACTTGGTCTTTAAAAGTGTTGAATTGGATTTTTTTTGAATTTAAAAAAGCAGCTATTTCTTCATCCCTTTTTTTTGCATAAGGTTCATAGTCATGATTGGTAAAAACGGAATCAATGCTATGATTATGAATTAATTGCTCGAAAATTTGAAGTGGTTCTCCATAAAATACAGCTAGGTTTTTTCCGAATTTTTGCATTTCCATATCCAGCTTGTCCAATAATTCATGGATAAAACTTACCCGTGGATCATTTTTCTCCAATTGGTTTAAAATCGTTTTGTCAAAAATAAAAATAGGCAGTACTTCTTTGTCACTTTTTAAAGCTTCAAAAAAACCTTTGTTGTCATCAATCCTTAAATCGCGTCTAAACCAGAATATGTTCATTTATAAATTTTAAGTATGTACTAATAATGAGGACATCCCACCATCAACATTGAAAATTTGACCAGAAATCCAGGAACTCTTATCACTCAAAAGAAAGTTCGCCATCTGGGCAATATCATCAGAAGTTCCAAAACGTTTTAAAGGATGCCTGGCAGCAGATTTTTCTCTCTTTTCGTCGTTATTTAAAAATTTATCCGCCAATGGTGTATCGGTTAAAGATGGTGCAATAACATTTACTCTAATTTTTGGTGCATATTCAGCAGCCAATGCTTTCGCAAAACCTTCTATGGCTCCTTTGGCAGAAGCCACACTGGTATGAAAAGGCATTCCCATTTTTACAGCCACACTACTAAATAAAACAATACTTGATTGTTCTGAAGCTGTTAGCTGAGGCAAAATATTTTGAAGAACTTTTACCATTGAAAAAAAATTAATCTGCATATCGTTTTCAAATGTATCCATTTTTAAACCACGAAAAGGCCTCAAATTAATACTTCCGGGACAATACACAAAGCCGTCAATAATTGCTGGTAAAATTGTAGTATCCAATGTGTCAGTAGAAGCATCAAAAGGAATATGGAATATATTTAAACCTGATAGGTTTTCATTGGTTCTCGAAGCAATAAAAACCTTGTTTTCAGTTTGTAATACTTTAGCTAATTCTAATCCTATGCCGTACGAGCCTCCAATTATGAGTATGTTTTTCATATTATTCACCTTTAAATTCACCAAATAATTCAATTAGTTTTTTTCTTCTAAATTCAAAAATTGCTGTCAATTTTGGCTTTACCACTATAGGATGGATTAGTTGACCTAGAACACCCATCGGGATTTTATAGTCTATAATATCTTCCATTTCGACACCTCCGGGAATTTTTTTTATAAAATGTTTATGATGCCAAAGTGAATATGGTCCGTATCGTTGTTCATCTACAAAATATTCTTTGTCGATTACATGCGTGATTTCGGTTACCCATTTTGTTGGGATTCCTAAAATTGGAGTCACACTATATTGAATTATTTGACCTGGAAATATCGATTTATCATCACCCGATAAAGTTTTAAAACCCATATACGGAGGTGTGATTAATTTTAAGTTGGCTGGATCGGAAAGAAAATCCCAAGCTTCTTCTACAGTTATTGGCAGTTTTTGTTTGGACTCAAGTCTGTAAATTTTCATTTTTTTTGTAAAAATAAAGTTTGTTTACCAATTATTTAAAATCGTGGTATGGAAATAATAAAATTAATAAGTTAATTAACATATTCGCATACATCGAATTTGTATTTTTGGCTGGTAAATTAAATTTAAAATTATGAAAAAAATAATTATTGCATTAGCAATTATGATTGCTTCTATTGGAAACGCACAGGTTAAAACGCCACAGGCAAGTCCGAAATCAGTATTAAACCAAACGGTTGGATTAACAGAAGTAGAGATTGAATATTCTAGACCTAGTGCTAAAGGAAGAACAATTTTTGGTGATTTAGTTCCTTTTGGCAAGCTTTGGAGAACTGGAGCAAATGCAAACACAATGATTTCATTTAGTGAAGATGTAGTTATTGACGGTAAAACATTAAAAAAAGGAAAATATGCTTTATATACTACTCCAAAAGTAGAAAGCTGGGAAGTAATTTTTTATTCCAATACTGATAACTGGGGAACTCCAGATGAATTTAAAGAATCGGATGTTGCTTTGAGAACTACAGTAAAGTCTGAATCTTTAAACAGAAATGTTGAAAGTATGACTATCGGAATCAACAATTTGGACAATAATTTTGCTCATTTAGAAATTTCTTGGGAAAAAACTATTGTAGCAGTTAAATTTGAAGTTCCAACTCAAAAAGCTGCTATTGCAAGTATAGAAAAAGCTTTGGCTGGACCTACAGCAGGAGATTATTTTTCTTCAGCTCAATTTTATTTTCAGTCAAATGGGGATTTAAATAAAGCGTTGACTTATGTTAACAAAGCATTGGATATGAATGCTGACAAACCTTTTTGGTATAACCGTTTGAAATCATTGATTCAAGCTAAATTAGGTGATAAAAAAGGGGCAATTGAAACTGCAAAATTATCTTTAGCTGCTGCAACTGCTGCAAAAAATAATGATTATGTGAAAATGAACCAAGACAGCATCGCTGAATGGAGTAAAAAATAACCACATTATTTATAAATTTGAAAGACCATCTTGTTGTAAAATAAGATGGTCTTTTTTATTATATATTAATTTACTTTATCACTTAAATTTTTCAGTTGTTTTTTGCTGAGTAATTTTAAAATTAAAATAATAACACAAATTGTAGTTGATATTGCATTGGCGATAATTAAAGGAATATCATTATTTAAAATCCCATAAATTACCCATAAACTACAGCCTATAGTAAGAAAAGTATATGTTGTAAATGAAATGTCTTTTGTAGATTTGGTTTTAATTATTTTATAGGTCTGCGGAAAATTAGCAATTGTTGTTAATGCCGCTGCAACATACCCTATGATTGGAATATAATCCATATACTTTAAAAATTAGATATGAAATTCGATTAAGCCATCAATCGGTTTTCTCAATACATTTCCTAATTGCATTCCGTGTTTATCTAAAACAATTTTCAATTCTTCTTTTAAATAAAAAGCAATAGATCCTATGAAATGAATGGGAACTTCACGACAATTTTCGAATTGTTTGATATAAAATTCAACAAAATTTTCCATTTCTGAATGAATAATTTTTTGGCAGAATGCTTCGTCTTTATGATGGATTAAAAATTCAGCAAACGTAGCCAAATAGGCATTAGGATTAGGTTCCTTATATAAATTGTGTTTAATGCTATCGGCATCCAAGTCATATTTTTTCTCGAATTCTTGCGCTAATTTTTTTGGCATTTTGCCAAAATAATAACCTCTAATCAAATGCCTTCCAAATCGGTTTCCGCTACAATCGTCCATGGCAATATAACCTAGCGACTGGACTTTTTGGTGCAAAATATTTCCGTCAAAATAACTACAGTTCGAGCCTGTGCCTAAAATGCAGACTATTGCTTTTTCATTTTTTGGAGTAGTAGCATATACTGCTGCATAGGTATCTTCGTGAACAACTACTGTGGCTTTTGGGAAATAGTCCTGAAAAACTTGTTTCAGGAAGTTTTTCATTCGGTCAGTTCCGCAACCAGCTCCGTAAAAAAATAAATGGGTTGCTATATTTTTATTCTGAAATACGTCGAAACAAGTATCTAAACGCTTAATAAGTTCTTCTTTGTTTAGAACTTCAGGATTTAAACCTTGTGTTTGAGTGGTAAACAATACTTTGCCATTGACATCAACTGCTATCCAATCGGCTTTAGTAGAGCCACTATCTACGAGTAATTTCATTTTTATTTTTGATTTATTTTAAACTATTAATATGAACTGCTAAATCCAATAATTTATTGGAATATCCATATTCATTATCATACCAAGAAATAATTTTGAAAAAGGTTGAATTCAATTCCAATCCGGCTTTTGAGTCAACAATAGACGCACGTGGATCTGAAATAAAATCTTGGGAAACCACATCTTCATCAGTAAATCCAATTATTCCTTTATAATTAGTTTCGGATGCTTTTTTAAGCACGGCCATTATATTTTTGTATGTGGTTTCTTTTTTAAGTTTTACTGTTAAATCAACTACCGAAACATCGGCTACGGGAACCCTTATTGCAATTCCGGTTAGTTTGCCTTCGAGTTCAGGTATTACTTTCGTAACTGCTTTTGCAGCGCCAGTACTTGCTGGAATAATGTTCAAAAGTGCCGATCTTCCTCCTCTTAAATCTTTTTTTGATGGTCCGTCAACAGTCAATTGAGTTGCAGTTGTGGCGTGAACTGTTGTCATTAAAGCCTCAACAATACCAAAATGTTCGTGCAAAACTTTTGCAATAGGAGCGAGGCAGTTTGTGGTACAAGAAGCATTTGATACAATAGTGTCCTTAGCAGTTGCTTTTTCATGATTAACTCCCATAACAAACATTGGAGCATCTTCTGATGGTGCAGAAATAACTACTTTTTTTGCACCTCCTTTTATATGTGCATTTGCCATTTCTAATTTTGTAAAAAAGCCGGTGCACTCAGCAACTACATCCACTTTTACATCATCCCATTTTATTATTGATGGGTCTTTTTCGGCGGTGGTACGTATGTGTTTATCGTTTACAAAAAGTTTTCCGTCGATGACTTCTACTTTTTCGGAAAATTTACCGTGAACTGAATCAAATTTGAGCAAATAGGCTAAATGATTTACTTCCAATAAATCATTGATAGCAACGACTTCTATATTTTTTCTATTAAAGGTTTCCCGGAAAACAATTCTTCCGATTCTACCGAAACCGTTTATGGCGAGTTTTGTTTTCATTGGATATTATTATTTAAGTGGACATTATATCAGAAACACGCAACAACTCTTTATTGATTTTAGATTCCCCTTTAATTGCTTTTTTTAATGGAGTCAAAACTATTTCGTCTTTTAATAACCCAACCATATAATTGGTTTTTCCTTCTAATAAAGATTCGACAGCTTTTACACCCAGTCGGCTTGCAAGCACCCTATCAAAACAAGAAGGCGAACCGCCACGTTGAATATGTCCCAGAACGGAAACCCTGACATCATATTCGGGCATATTGGCTTCTACATAATCTTTTAATTCAAATACGTTTTTACCAATTTTATCCCCTTCAGAAACTACTACTATACTTGATGATTTACCAGAAGACTTACTTTTTCGTAGTGATTCCAATAATCTTTCCAAACCTAAATTTTCTTCAGGGATAAGGATTTCTTCTGCTCCAGCACCAATTCCGGAATTTAACGCAATATGACCAGCATCGCGACCCATCACTTCTACAAAAAACAAACGGTTGTGGGAGCTTGCCGTATCCCGTATTTTATCAATCGCTTCAATTACTGTGTTTAGTGCAGTATCATAACCTAAGGTATAGGAAGTTCCATAAATATCATTGTCAATTGTCCCTGGAATTCCCATTACGGAAAAACCGTGCTCTTTATTGAAAATGCTTGCTCCGGTAAAACTACCGTCCCCACCAATGATTACAAGTGAATCTATTTCGGCATTCACTAGATTTTCGTGGGCTTTTTTTCTTCCTTTAACAGTCATGAATTCTTTGGAACGGGCTGTTTTAAGAATCGTACCTCCTTTATTGATAATATTATTGACGCTTCGGGCATTCATTTCTTTAAAATCACCTTCAATCATTCCTTGAAAACCACGATATATACCAATACATTCTATATTGTGAAAAGCACAAGTCCTAACCACTGCACGGATAGCAGCATTCATACCTGGTGAATCTCCACCGGAAGTAAGTACCCCTATTTTTTTAATGGCTTTTGTCATTTCATTTTGATTTAAAAAAAAATAAATTAATCTTCTTCAGGAATTGCATCCTGATTTATTTTAATTTTTTCTTCTTTTTTCTCAGTATTTTTTTCAAAGTTGATGTAATCGTCTTCTAAATTCGAATCTATAATCACTTCTTCTTTTTTAATTTCTTTTAAAAGTTGTTTTTTTCTGAACAATTTGTTGACTAATTCTTTAAAAGTATCAAAATCAACCTCATAGGATATTCCGAGTCCTTGAGTGTATCCAACACCCTGACCAATATAACTCACATTGTTCTCTTTGTTATACATCCTTAAATTTAGTGTTCCGTCTTCATTTACTCTGTATTGTACTTCAACGTCACCTACAATTGCAGATTCATTGATTCCCCCGACAGGAACACCTAATTTTCCGTTAATAGAAATCCTTTCGTTTATTTTACTGGAAACGCTTACGCCAAATCTTCCGTCTGATTCCAATCCAGGTCTTCTGTCGGCATTCACATAATCGATTCCGATATTGATTTTTCCGTCTGCATCTTGAAAAATCCCATTTACCAATCCGCTGGCAGTTTCAAATAAAGGCGCTGCAAAATCCGATTGATTAACACCTTCTGGACTCAAGAAGCCTCCAGAAGAAAGTAAATATAAAGCCTGTGTTTGTCTTACGTCCTTATCTGTTAATTTATATTGAATCTCGGATTTTATTACTGAGCTGGCAGTTGGGAATGAAATATTAAATTCAGGTTCCGGACTGCTTAAATTACCTTTGATTCCAATAGTAACTTCTACTGGTATTTTTTTATTGATAGCTGGATTGTCAATTAATACTGATGGATTTGCAGTGGTTTTATAGATTGCTTCCAGATCCAGTACTGCTCTCATCGGATCTCCTTCCCATACTATGGAACCTAGTTTTTTTACCTGGAATTTTTTATCAATCAATCCTCCGTATTTAAAATTATAAATTCCTTCATAAACAACAAAATCCCCAGTCATTTTAAACTTTCCAAGTGTATTGATTTCCAATAATAAGTTTCCGCTTCCTCTTCCTTTTATTCCATGTCCAGAATTTCGATCCAATATTACTTCAATTTCTGCATTTTTATTGATGTCAAGATCAAACTCAAGTTCAAGACCATTATAGTTTCTTGCTTTTTCAACGATACCTTTCTTGATATTATATTTTTCTTTTTCGGTAAGGAAATGAATATAACTTTTCGTACCCACAGCATCTGCATCATTTATTGGGATTTTTATGGCAGTTCCGGTTTCAGATTTTGCATCCACTTTTATAAACAACCCGTTTGAAGGTCCGCTAATAGTGGCAATCCCATCTATAAAAGCAGTTCCGTAATAAGCAGCGTCTTCACTATCGTTTGTATCCAATGCAAGCAGTCTATCTGATTTGATTCTTAAATCAAGATTCCAATCCGCAAATTTATTATGTTTGATTCTGCCTTCAAGTGTTCCTTTCGTATTGTATTTGGAATCAATAATAGTGGCGTTTCTAACAATAAATAAATTTTCTGTTACGTCAACTATGGCTTTCTTTTCAAATTCATAGTTAACATTCATATAGGGAACCGTTAAACCGGATTCTTCCAAGAAAAGGCGACCGTTTACTTCAGGTTTATCAAAGGTTCCTTCAAACCTCGCAGTTCCCGAAGCAAAACCTTTGATATTTGTAATTATATCGCCACCCAGAAGGCTTAACATTCCCAAATTGAATCGATTGAATCTAAAATCCAAATCAACAAAGGTGTTTTTGTTTTCCACATTAAAGTTACCTTCAGCTTTAAAGGATTCGATATTCTGGTTTTCTATAGAGGAAGTGACATAAAATTTCCTAAGGCTAGCATCACCTTTAATATCCAGGTTCATTACCCCTAAATCGGCATCGTTTATCTTTAAATCGGTTATTTTTAATGAGGAAGTAGGTTGGTAAACGGCATTGTCCTGCTTGAAATTTATTTCACCATTTAAATTTCCGTTTATTTTAAATTTATCGACGGCAGGGGTTATTTTATTTAAATCGATATCTGCAAAACTTAGATTCAAATCCTTTTTTGTAAGACCGAAAATTGTACCATCCAATACTATTTCTTGGTTTTCATGCGACATGACAATGTCTTCAATAGCAAAATTGGAAAGTGATTTATCAAAAATTATTTTATTTTTATTGCCGTCGTTTTCATTCAAGTACCATAAATAATCTTTGAACATTACTTCCGATTTTTGGATTCCAACAATACTGTTTTTTTGTTTGTCGATGGTATGGAAAAAGTTCAAATTATAAAAATCCTCTGCTTTTTTCCCTCCTTTAAATTCGGATCTCAAAAACAAAGTGTCATTTTGAGTTACGTTAATCAAACTAAAATCTGAAACTTTATAATATTTGTTTTTAATACTATCCATTTCAATGTAGGCATTGTACAACGGATTTTTATTATCGATATTTATTTTTACTTTATCAAAATAGTTTTCAAATGCAGTGATTTGTGGGGAATTAAAATTAAATTTAAAGTCATTGTCATCAGAATTCATGCTTCCGCTGATAGTGGTATTTGTCCCGACTGATATTTCGGGATAAAAGACTTCTATGATTTTATTGTAAATGGTAAAATCAAATTTCAAAAACTGACCTCTATTTATTTTATTGGGACTATAATTCGCATATAGGCTTCCTAAAGAGTTTTCAACTATTTTTTGAAGTTCACCAACTTGAAATTTACCAACTACAGCACCTTTTATAATATCCGGTGAATTAATAGCGATTGTTCTAACATTGTTTCCATCAAAACTAGACACAACTGAAAAATCATCAAAATAGTAAGTGTTTTTTTTATTTTGGTAAGAAGCCCGAGCTATATTAACTTCTCCCCGAATATTATCCAAAGTGTTTCCTTCAATTTTTGTTTTTATGTACCCTTTAAAAACAGCAACCGAATCGGATTTTACAAAATTCAGTTTTACTAAATTGACATAATCGATTTTAGCTTGAAAATTATATAGGATGTCTTTCTTTCCTAAATTTGCTTCACCATCAAAATCCATAAATAAATTAGGGTCGTTTACATTCGCCTGACCTTTAAAAATAGAGTTTTTAAAATTACCTTTTAAGGCAACATTGGTGTAATCGTAGTTATTATAATTGATTTTATAAATATCACCAGTAAAAGTACTGTTTAGGTATTTTTCTTTAAATCCCTGTCCATCAACATCTAAATTTAAAGTTACAGTTCCAAGATCTTTTCTGTTAAGAAAACCACCGATATTAAATTTTTCCAGGATTACATTCCCTTTGTATTTGGCATTATCAATGTTATTGATATTGGTCATTACTAAATCGGATTGTATATTTCCTAATGCAGTTGACATGTAAAAATCAGCATCAATTGTACTTGAACTAATTTCAGTAGTTCCCCTGAGATTGAATTGGCCCAATTTATTCAATGAACTAGGTAGTTTTTTGCCTAAAACATTTGGCAGCAATGAAATCAAGTTTTGATAATTTGAAGATAATCTATCAAATTTTCCTTTCATATAGAAATTCTGATCTTTATTCCCAAAAAGGTTTTTAAAAATAACATCACCATAAATTTGTGAATTTTTTCCATCTACCAACTTCATGTTAGTGGCATAAAAATTATTCAAGGTCCCTTTCAGGTTTGCATTTAGTTTAAAATATTGGTTTGGACCTAATTCCTTATAAAAATAAAAAATGTCATTGGTTGAAAGTACGGCCTTTTCTAATTTAATGTCAAAAACGACTTTATTATTAAAATCCACAAAATCCTTTCGGTCATAATTCAAAACAACATCCGCTTTTAAAGAGGAGCGATCTGTTGTTAAATCCAGGTTTTTTAATTTAATGTATTTGGAGGTGTAATTAAAATCTGTTTTTAGGTTTTTTACAAATAACCCCCGATGGTCTAAAAATGACATTTTCATAATATTCATTGAAATGTCAGATCCAAGGATTTCAAAATTACTGAATTCAGCGTTTAGTTTTTTAAAATCGACATCTTTCGGGACCGCCCTATTTTCATCAGTAAGAATAAAATGCCCATTGGAGATGTAAACATTTTTTGTCTGCATTAAAAATTTTTTCTTGGAAGTAGGCTTATCGGAATCAAATAATTTAATGAATTCATCGATATTGGTATCTTTTTCGCCTTTATATGTTTTTAGATTAAAGACGAGTCCGTCCAATCTGATTTCACCGAAAAGCAAATCGCCTTCGTATATTTTTTTAAAGCTTAAAACATTGGTTTTTATTATTTTAGAATAAATCAAAGTGTCCTTGTGATGATCCTTAATCATGACTTCACGCAGTTTAACCCCGCCGAAAATGGAAATCGTAACCCGTTCTACATGGATATCGGCCTTATAATCCTTTCGGAGCATATCAGTTAAATAATGGCCTAATTGAGTCTGAACTACAGGTAAAGAAAGGGAAATACCAAGTACCAAAAGCAATAGGATTAGTCCTAGCAAGGAGCGGAATACTATTTTTTTTGCTTTTTTGATACTTTTTTAATTTAAAGATTTCTAAAATTAATTTTACTCTGAATACAACTAAAGCTGCATAAAAAAGCATTATTTTTGGCTTTGATGTAAAAATAAATAAAATTATTTTTGTTTCGTCAAATATAACCCAAAATCCGTGCCTTTTTATGCATATTTCCCCAGTTTTTATACTCGCAATAGAAAGTTCTTGTGATGATACTGCAGCTGCTGTTTTGCAAAATGATAAAGTTTTGTCTAATGTAGTTGCTAATCAGCTCATTCATAGTGAATTTGGTGGTGTAGTGCCAGAATTAGCATCGCGTGCGCATCAACAAAATATAGTTCCTGTAATTGATGCTGCCCTAAAAAAAGCGAATATTACTAAAGAACAATTATCCGCGATTGCATTTACTCAAGGCCCAGGATTAATGGGTTCCCTTTTAGTTGGAAGTTCGTTTGCAAAATCACTTTCATTGGCTTTGAATATTCCGCTAATTGCTGTAAATCATATGCAGGCTCATATTTTAGCGCATTTTATTGACGAAGAGGGTTTTAACAAACCGAGGTTTCCTTTTTTGGCATTGACAATATCTGGCGGTCACACTCAAATCGTTCAGGTAAATGATTTTTTTGACATGAAAATAATTGGTGAAACCACTGATGACGCTGTTGGTGAAGCTTTTGACAAAAGCGCAAAAATTTTAGGATTACCTTATCCCGGTGGGCCCTTAGTTGATAAATATGCACAATTGGGAAACCCAAAAACATTTTCTTTTACCAAACCAAAAGTACCAGGATTGGATTTTAGCTTTTCTGGATTAAAAACAGCTATTTTGTATTTTATCCAAAAGAAAGTTGCTGAAAATCCAAATTTTATTGATGAAAACAGAAACGATATTTGCGCATCAATCCAACATACCATTATCGAAATACTGATGGATAAATTAAAGTTGGCAGTTAAAGAAACCGGTATCAAACAAATCGCAATAGGAGGTGGGGTTTCTGCTAATTCCGGAATTAGGAATACCTTAAAAGAAGCGGAAAAAAAATATGGTTGGGAAACCTATATCCCTAAATTTGAATACACTACAGATAATGCAGCCATGATTGGAATTGTAGCCTATCAAAAGTTTTTATCCAATAATTTTGAATCTTCAAGCGTGGTTTCAAAAGCAAGAATACAGTTTTAATTATGCAATTATTCTATAATCCCAATATCAACGAAACCACAGAAAGTTTTTCTTTTGACAAAGAAGAAAGCAAACACATTATTAAAGTAATGCGTAAAAAAGGTGGCGATATATTGTTTGTTACAAATGGGTTAGGTTATTTATTTAAAACCGAAATTGTGTTGGGTTCCGATATTAAATGCACGGTAAAAATTGTTTCTTTTGAAATATCCGAAACTCCAAAATACCATTTGCATCTCGCTGTTGCGCCCACAAAAATGAATGACCGCTACGAATGGTTTTTGGAAAAAGCTACTGAAATGGGAATCTCGGAAATCACCCCAATTATTTGTGATCATTCTGAAAGGAAGTTTGTGAAGAATGACCGTTTTGACAAAATTATCCAATCAGCAATGAAACAATCCAATCAGGTTTATTTACCAAGATTGAATGAACCAATTGTTTTCAAGGATTTTATGAAACTTAAAAACGAGGGTCAACTTTTAATTGCACATTGTGAAGAAACCAATAAACAATCATTGAAAGCTATTTTGAAACCAAACGAAAACACAACTGTTTTAATTGGTCCTGAGGGCGATTTTTCACCAAAGGAAATTGCATTGGCAATAGAAAACAAATACATTCCCGTATCTTTGGGAAACACAAGATTGCGAACAGAAACGGCAGCGATTGTTGCTTGTCACAGTGTAGTTTTTGTGAATGAATAAAAGATTGAATAAGTGAAATTTATACATATGAAAAAAGCATTTTTATTATTTAATTTTCTCTTTTTCTTTTCTTGTGGATATCACAGTAAAAAAGTAATTCTTAGTCAGAATATTGAATATAAAGACACTTTAATTTATTCTGTCTCAGCAAAAATATTAGAAGACAATTATCGAGCTGATTATAGAAGCAATATGTTTTTATATATTATAAACTCTAAAAACGACACTTTAATTGCACAGAGAGAGGAAGGTCTTTCTCCAGTTCCTTTAATATTTGAGGATTTTAATAATGATAATTTACTAGATATTAGATATGGATATAATAGTAATTATTTCTTTGAAATGATTTTATTGTTTGACCCAAAAACTAAACAATTTGTAAAAATTAATGGAATAGATAGTCCAGATTATGCTTACTCAGAAAATATTAAAGGTACTGAATTATATTATTCGTATACTCCCGATGGATGTGGGAAAAATAATTGGATTAGTAATTTATTTTTGGTCAAGGATTTTAAAATAATTCCAATTGGAATTATTAAATATAAGCAATGTATGGATGATGAAAAAGGTGTATATGTATATTCTATAAGTGAAGAAAAAGAAACTTTGATGACAAGTTTTTCAATAATTGAAGCAAATAGGCATAGAGAATCCTTTTTTAAATATTATTGGAAAAAGAACTACAAAAAATTTATTTGATTAATTAATTGCAGATGTTACAAACTGTAGAAAAATTTTATATTTATGAAAAAAATATTTTTAATTTTAATTTCCCTTTTTGCTATCTCAATTAATGCACAGGAAATTGCGCTTCTAAAATACAATGGAGGAGGGGATTGGTATGCAAACCCTACATCTTTGCCTAATCTTATAAAATTTTGTAATCAGAATATTGGTACCAAAATAAAATCGAAAAACTCAGTTGTGGAACCAAGTAGCCCTGATTTGCTTTCCTATCCTTTTGTTCATTTAACGGGCCATGGAAATGTGGTTTTTAGTCCGTCGGATGTTGAAAATCTTAGAAATTATATGACATCAGGAGGGTTTCTACATATTGATGATAATTATGGACTGAACGAATATATCCGAAAAGAAATAAAAAAATTGTTTCCCAATAATGAATTGTTGGAAATTCCATCAAGCCATCCTATTTTTCAAAAACCTTATTCTTTTCCTGCTGGAATTCCGAAAATCCACGAACACGACGGAAAACGTCCACAGGCATTTGGGATTTTTGTAGAAGGAAGATTGGTTTTGTTGTATACTTATGAAACTGATTTAGGTGATGGTTGGGAAGATGCAGATGTAAATAATGATCCGTTTGAAGTAAGGGAGAAAGCATTAAAGATGGGTGCCAATATTATCAATTATATATTTAATAATTAGTTTGAATAGTACTCTTTTACATACTGAAATTCAGAAGTATATAAATGCTAATTTAGAAAGCGACATTGTTAAATTAGCACTTCAAAAAAATCCGTTTCAAGAAATCGATTGGACAATTATTCTAAATCAAATTGCTGCAAAAACGAAAGCCAAAACGAAGCTTCCCACTTTTTTTAAAACGGAAAATATCATTTATCCCAGCAAAATTTCTGTAGAGCAAACCTCCTCAGAAAAAACAGCAGAATACAAATCGACTATAGTTTCTGGAGAAAATTTGATCGACTTAACAGGAGGGTTTGGTGTAGATGATTTCTATTTTTCAAAAAAAATTAACCAAGTCATTCATTGCGAAATCAATGCTGAATTATCTGAAATAGTAAAACACAATTTTGAAGTTTTAAAAGTTGGTAATGTTGAATTTTTTTCAGGTGACAGCCTCGTTTTTTTAGAGTCAACAGTAAGAAAAATGGATTGGATATATATTGATCCATCCAGGAGGAATGAAGCAAAAGGTAAAGTCTTTATGTTAAAGGATTGTTTGCCAAATGTACCAGAATTATTGGAATTCTATTTTTCTAAAACAGATTCTATTTTAATTAAAACAGCACCAATTTTAGATATTTCTGCAGGATTGTTAGAATTGACTAATGTAAAAGCGATACATATTGTAGCTGTAGACAATGAAGTCAAGGAATTGCTCTGGGAATTGTCTAAAAATTTTGTAGAAAACCCAATTATCAAAACCATCAATATAACAAAGGATAAATATGAGAATTTTGAATTTGGATTAAATGGTTCTAAAAAAGTTGATTTTGCCTTGCCTAAAAAATATTTGTTTGAACCCAACAGCGCCATTATGAAATCAGGTGGATTTGATGAAGTAAGTTCTTGTTTTAATATTGCTAAATTACATCCGCATTCACATTTATATACTGCTAACGAAGTTATTGATTTTCCGGGTCGCGTTTTTGAAATTCAAAATATAATTGGGTATAACAAAACCGAAATGAAATCTTTTTTTGAAAATAAAAAAGCAAATATTACAACAAGGAATTTTCCTGATAGTGTAGATGCTATCCGAAAAAAATGGAAAATAAAAGATGGCGGAAACCATTATAGTTTTTTTACTACTGATATGAATAATCGCAAAATAGTTTTAATTTGCACCAAAATAGAATAACAGAATGAAACATTTATTATTGAATATTGTCCTATTGTTCACCATTAACTGTATGGCGCAAAAACCATGTGATTTTGAGACTGATGTAAAAGATAGCCTAGGGAATTATAAGTCAACAAAAGCGTATTTAATGAGTGAAAAGAATTTTGGGGGCAACTCTAATTATTTGTTTTTTGCATTGGAGTTAACCGATGGTTTACCCACTTTAAATGTTCAGACGATACAAAAAAGCAAAAGTTTCAATAAAGCATATTGTTTGGATAAAAACTCAAAAATTTACCTGCAATTACAAAACGGCAAAATAATCACATTGATTCATACTGACCAAGAAAATTGTGGTACTTCTGTTAAAGATATGAATGGCTTTGACAATCGGCTTACAGCTGGTGTTTTTATGTTTTTGAAAAACACATTTGAAGATTTAAAAAGCTCACCGATTTCTTTTCTAAGAATAAAATATACTACTGAAATGGTGGATTATGTAATAAAAAAAGAGTTTAAGGCTGAAATGGATAATTTATATTACCACCCGGAAAACTATTTTATAGATGCTTTGCATTGTATAGAAAATTAATTGCAATCCCATTTAAAATTGGACACTTTATCCAATTGGGAATTTTTAAGGTTATAATGCCACCATTCTGAATCGAATGATTTAAAATCGCATGTGAGCATAATTTTTTTCAACAATTTCCGATTGGCTTTTATTTTATTGGAGAAGTTTTGATAATTATGACTTGCTTCTATCCCAAAATAATCGAAAGCGGTTCCCATATCCAGTTCCTTATTGTTTTTATCTACTAAAGTGATATCTATTGCACCACCGCGATTGTGTATCGAACCTTTTTTTGGGTCTGCAACATATATAGGATTTGAAACGATTGTCCACATTTTTTTTTGGATATCCAATGGTCGGTAGCAGTCGTAAATTTTTATGCGGTAGCCTTTTTTTATAAATTTTTTATTGGCTGCCATCATTGCTTTTACCGTTTTTAATCTCAAATAACATGCTTCACAATCATAGACTTTGGATTTTAAAAAATTATCTGCTGTGGCATATTTCATGTCATATACAAAATCCTGACTGTAATTTTTTAAGTTGACGAAGGTTGTATCGGCAATTTTTGGAATTTCATTCTTTACAATTACTAGGCTGTCCTTAGGAAATAATTCTTGTTTGCCATAAGTGTTTTCCTGATTCATAGTTTGCTTTGTTCTACAAGAGTAAAATGTTAAAACGAATAAGAGCAATACTATTTTTAAAAACTTTTTTTTCACAAAACTATAAATCGGTTATTATAAATTGACTGCGTCTATTGGCTTGATGTTCTTCTTCGGTACATTCAACACCATCGGCGCATTTATTTACTAATTGAGTTTCACCATAACCTTTGCAAGTCAATCTTTCAGGCTCAATTCCGTTTTTAACCAACCAATCTACAGTCGAACTTGCCCGTCTGTCTGATAAGGCCAAATTATATTCAGCCGTTGCTCTGCAATCAGTATGGGAACGTACATCTATTTTCATAGTTGGATACCGTGTCAACACGTCTAATATTTTTTCGAGTTCAAAAGCAGCATCAGGACGAATGAATGACTTGTCTAAATCAAAATAAATATTTTTTATTTCAAAAGCGACTGCTAAATCATCGTCAATAGTTACTTTTTTGACTTTCTTATCCAGTTCAATTGGCAAATCAGTATTTCCTGTTTCATTTGCTGCAATTGCTTTTTTCTCATTTGTGTTGTATTCTTCTTTTTCTGCCCTTGCATAATAAGTTTTACCGCATTCTATCCAATCTTCTTGTTTACTGAATTCATAATATCCTTTTTCATCAGAAATCGTCTCTTTTATTTTAACGAATTTGGAATCGAATAAAGTGATTTTCGTTTTTGCTAATATTTCACCCGTTTCCCTATCGGTAATAATACCGGACAAAGATTGTTCACAATCCAATTTTCTTCCTTCTTGAAATTTATAGATGTCATCATATCCTTTTCCGCCTTCTCGGTTTGAAGTTAAAAAACCTTGTTGGGTTTCGGTATTGATTAAGTAACTAAAATCATCTTTAGGGGAGTTGGCTGGTTCGCCAATGTTTTTCGGTTTTCTAAAGACCCCATTGTTGGATATTTTTGATAAATAAATATCCAAGCCACCTAATCCAGGGCGTCCATCGGAAGCAAAAAACAATTCATTTTTAGCACTGATAAAAGGAAAAGTTTCCCTGCCTTCGGTATTTATCATTGGACCTAAATTCTGTGGTTTTCCATAATTGTCATTGCCTTTTATTTCGACCATAAAAATATCGGATTGCCCAATTGTACCAGGCATGTCTGAGGCAAAATACAATGTTTTTTCATCCATGCTCAAAGCAGGATGCGCTACACTATATTGATCACTGTTAAAAGGAAGCTCTTTTATATCAGTCCATTTTTTATCAACTAATGTGGCTTTGTATATTTTTAAAAGCGTGATTTTTTCGTCATCTTTTCTTTTTTTGCCTTTGAAATAATTGTTTCTTGTAAAATAAACTGTTTTTCCATCTTTAGTAAAAACAGGAGTAGCTTCATGGAATTTGGTATTGATGCTTTTCGCAAACTTTTTTACATTTTTCAACGTAAAATCATTGTTGATATCGGCAGCATACATATTGGTAAAACTTTGGTTGGTCCACTTATCTTTTCTTTTAAAAAAGCCTCCAGTATCCCTTGAAGAGGTGAAAATCAATTTTTGTGCGAAAAATGCACTGCCATAATCTGAATATTTTGAATTGATTCCGGCGTCACTAATGGTATATCTTCCAGAATTTGCCTTGATTTCTTCTAAGTAGTTTTTTTGGGTATTATAAAGAGTTCCTCTGGTATCGGTTTCTGACTTTAGGTTGAAAGTTATTAGCATTTGATCAGCTTTTGCATATTCACCTATCGATTTTAGTGCTTGTGAATATCTGTAGTAATATTCAGGTTCAAAATCAGTTGTCATTGCAAAAAGGGCTGCATACCATTTTGCAGCTTTTTCCAATTCAGCGTTAAAATAAAATGCATTACCCAACTTCTGAAACATGTCAACAGATTTGTAGCCTTTGTTAGCAACAACTTCATAGGTTTTTATAGCATCGATATAAGCATATCGTGAATATTTCTTATCCGCTTTTTCTAATTGTGAATTTTGTGCATTGGTATTTAATGCAAGAAAACTCAAAATGAAACTATATATAAGTAATTTAATCTTCATAATTTAATTTTAGAAAAATCTTGGAGTTATAATACAGTCACATTCTTTGAATAATTCATATCGCAAGAATATTTCATGCGAACCAGAATTATAATTATATAGTTTAGTTGTTTCTAAATCATAACCATATCCCATAAACAAACCATCAGTGATTTGGAAACCAGTCAACAAACTTATCGCTGCGTCATATCTATAGGCAACACCAATTGTGAATTTATCCTGAATTAAAAAATTACCGGAAACATCCACTTGCAGAGGTGCTCCCTGAACCATTTTTGTCAATAAAGCAGGTTTGAATTTTACATTTGGGCTTACATTAAAAACGTGGCCTCCAATAAAATAATAATTTACTTTTTCTTTAAAAATGGAAACGGAATTGTCACTGTATCTAATGGATTCTAAAAAATTTGGTGCAGACAAGCCAAAATACGTATTGTCAGAATGAAAATAAAAACCGATTCCGATATTAGGGGTAACAACACCATTTAAATTTTGGAATTTTGGGTCGTTTTGATCGGCAGGATTTAAGCGGTTAACATCCAAATTAAAAAAATTCAAAGTTCCTTTAAGTCCAAAAGAAAGTTTGTAATCTTCTGAAGTTTTGATAGTATAAGAGACATCCCCTGAAAAAGTATTCTCATTTGTAGGACCAATTCGGTCATTAACTACCGATACTCCCACACCAAACCTATTATTATTGATAGGGGTATTTACAGAAAAAGCATTAGTAACTGGCGCACCATCAATTCCAACCCACTGTGTTCGATGCAACCCAAAAACACTTAGTACACCTCTCGAACCTGCATAAGCGGGATTGATATTAATGGTGTTGTACATATATTGTGTAAACTGTGAATCTTGTTGCGCAAAACTTAATGTTACAGTAAATAGAGAAAAGAAAAATAGTATTCTTGTTTTCATTTAGGGATATTAATAGCTCGTTAGTAAATATATTACATTTTTTTTAATAGTCAAATCTTTTTTCTTCATCCAAATTATTTGTAATTTGTAAACGAATAGCAAAAGCATGAAAAATTTAATCATAATACGCCATGCAAAATCAAGTTGGGAAAAGCCTTTGCTTGATAGAGACAGGGGATTACTCAGTAGAGGGATAAACGATGCCCGTTTAGTAGCGAACAGTTTTTTAAAAGACCTACCACAAAAAATGGGGATTTATTGTAGTCCAGCAAGAAGGGCCAAAGACACTGCTGGTATTTTTATGGCTAGCTTTTCTAGACCTATTGAAACTATTATTTTTAAAGAAGAACTTTACACTTTTAATGGATCCCAACTGGAAAAATGCATTAAATCCTTTAATGATGATTATGATAATGTTATTCTTTTTGGACATAATGAGGCTATTACCAATTTTGTTAATAAATTTGGAGACGTTTTTATAGATAATGTTCCTACATCAGGATTAGTGTCTATATTATTTGATTGCAATAATTGGAAAACGATTAGTAAAGGAAAGACACAACAGGTAGTTTTTCCGAGAGATTTTAAATTATGACTACAGAAAAAGGTTACCGTTATATCGACAGGGAAAAAAGCTGGCTTGCATTCAATGCAAGGGTTCTTCAGGAAGCTGCAGATGAAAATGTCCCGTTATTAGATAGATTTCGTTTTTTAGGGATTTTTTCAAATAACTTAGATGAATTTTTTAGGGTTCGCTATGCAGCAATCCGTAGGTTGAGTTTGGCTGGAATTTCTGGGGAAAATGTTCTTGGGGGCATTTCAGCAAAGCAATTGGTAAAGGAAATTACCGAAATTGTTATACAACAGCAGTCAGAAAGTTTAAGGATACTGAATGTTATTGAGGATAAACTGGAAAAGGAAAATATTTTTATTGTAAATGAAAATGAACTTTCTAAAGAACAGGAAAATTTCATAAAGGATTTGTTTATTCAAAAAGTGAGTCCGGCATTGGTTACGATTATCCTAAATGATTTGGCCGAATTCCCTACACTTAAGGATACCTCTGGATATTTGGCAGTAAAATTAGTAATGAAGTCCAAAACTAATTTAACTGAATCTGTAAAACTAAAATCCGAAATACGCTATGCCATTATAGAAATACCAAAATCCATTAATAGATTCGTGGTATTACCGCCTAGTGATGACAAGCAGTATATCATTTTGCTGGATGATGTGATTCGATTTAATCTTGCAAGCATTTTCAATATATTTGATTATGAAAGCGTAAATGCCCATATGATTAAAATTACCCGTGACGCCGAATTAGATATCGATAGCGATATGAGTAAAAGTATGCTCCAGAAAATCGCAACCAGTGTTAAGGACAGGAGAATAGGGGAGCCAGTACGTTTTGTTTATGATCAATCCATTGGAAAAGATACTTTGAAATTTTTCCTTACCAATATGGGAATCGATGCCTCGGATAGTATTATTCCAGGTGGTAGATACCATAATAGAAGGGATTACATGGATTTTCCAAACTTGGGAAGGTATGATTTGTTATACAAACAAAAAGTACCTTTGCCTGTTGACGGATTAAGCCTTGACGGAAGTATTTTAAATAAAATTGCCAAAAAAGATTATTTGGTAAACGCACCTTACCAATCATTTTCATATATCATCAAATTTTTGCGTGAAACTGCTTTGGATCCCAATGTAACTTCCATAAAAATTACATTATACCGATTGTCGAAAAATTCTCAAGTGATCAGTTCACTTATCAATGCTGCCAAAAACGGTAAAAAAGTCATAGTACAGATTGAATTACAGGCACGCTTTGATGAAGCCAGTAATATTTCTTATGCCGAACAAATGCAAACGGAAGGGATTGAACTTATTTTTGGTATTAAAGGATTAAAAGTGCACAGTAAAATTTGTGTTATTGACCGGATTGAAAATGGGAAACTAAAACGATACGGATTAATATCCACCGGGAATTTTAATGAAGCTACTGCAAATGTTTATACTGATGTTACCCTTTTTACAAGTCACCAACAGATATTAAAGGATGTCACAAAGATTTTCGAATTTTTTGATGTCAATTATAGAGTGCATCGTTATAAACATCTTATCGTTTCCCCTCATTATACCCGTTCTCGGTTTTATAAATTAATTGATAGGGAAATTGCTCATGCTTGTTCAGGAAGAAAAGCCTATATGAAATTGAAAATGAATAGCTTGTCGGATTTTGCCATGATAGACAAACTATATGATGCCAGTAATGCCGGGGTGAAAATTGAATTACAGGTGCGTGGTATTTGTTGTTTGATTCCTGGCGTGAAAGGGATGAGTGAAAATATAAAGGCAATTAGTATTGTAGATAATTTTCTTGAACATTCGAGGGTTTATATATTTGGTAACGATGGGGATCCTGATGTGTTCATTTCATCTGCCGATTTTATGACAAGAAACATTGACGAAAGAGTAGAAGTTACTTGCCCGATTTATGACAAAAAAATCAAAAAAGAATTAATGGATACTTTTGATATTGGCTGGAAAGGAAATGTAAAATCTAGAATCCATTCTGAAAACCTCGATAATTCATATAGTATTCGTGGAGTGAATCCTGATTTTAGGGCACAAACTGAAACCTATAATTATTATTTGGATAAGTTGGATGTTATAGAGGAAAAACTTTAATTCCAAATAAAAAAATAAAATCCCTACATCAAATATGATTTCAATAAAAAAATATGCGGCTATTGATATTGGATCCAATGCAATGCGGCTTTTGGTTGCCAATATTATAGAAGAAGACGGCAAACCAACCCAGTTCAGCAAAAGTGCGTTGGTTCGTGTGCCTATCCGTTTAGGACAGGATGCTTTTACCGTAGGGGAAATTTCTCAAGAAAACATTGAACGAATGGTTGATGCCATGAAAGCCTTCAAGTTATTGATGAAAGTCCATAAAGTCGAAAAATATATGGGTTGTGCGACCTCCGCTTTGCGTGAAGCTTATAACGGAAAGGAAGTAGTTGAAATCATCGAAAAGAAATCCGATATTAAAATAGAAATCATTGATGGCAGAAAAGAAGCAGCAATTATAGCTTCAACGGATTTAAAGTTTTTACTTCAAAAAGAGCAAGCCTATCTTTTTGTGGATGTTGGAGGGGGAAGCACCGAGTTTTCTATATTTTCAGGTGGTAAAATGATTGCATCCAAATCATTTAAGGCAGGAACCGTTCGTTTATTGAATGAAGTAGTGAGTGATATCGTTTGGCAAGAAATTGAAAAATGGATCAAAACCAACACACATGATTTTGATAGTATAACTTTAATAGGTTCAGGCGGAAATATCAATAAGATTTTTAAAATGTCTGGCAAAGCCGAAGACAAACCATTGTCCTATATTTATATGAATTCACAGTATGCTTTTTTGAATTCCCTTACTTACGAACAAAGAATTTCGGAACTTGGATTGAATCCTGATCGTGCCGATGTTATTGTTCCCGCAATTCGAGTTTATCTTAACGCAATGAAATGGAGTGGAGCGCGGAATATCTATGTTCCAAAAATAGGACTTGCTGATGGTATTGTGAAAGCAATGTATTATGGGAAAATATAACTATTAATTTTTAAACTTCAAAAACCTGCCATTCCTTTGCAATGACATTTATTACAAATTGTGGTAATTCTAATTTTTTAGTTATTTCCTCCCATTCTGTTGTAGCGCTTTGTACTTCCCGGATTATTTTTAAAGGGTTTTTAATTGAATAATTATCCGCAATTAATAAAACATCTTTCAGATTAATATCTGTTCGCTTGTTGTTGATAGCCAACGCCCTTGACTTCGTTAAAATGTTTAAATTCAGGTTGAAAGGGTAAGTTATATCATATGCTGGCGCTAAATTCCAACTATCATTTGTCTTGTTGTATATAAAACTGTGGTTTTTTAAATGATCATCGTGATTGGCAAATACTACATTAAAAATCATTCTTCTGTACAGTTCGTGAAGATCTTTGTGCGGCACTTTTAAATCTAAAGCCAATTTAAATAAATTTTCATAAGTAGCATTTTCGGGTTTCATGAAATCCCATCCCGTTAAGCCACAAGCCGTTAACACATGCTGCTTTTCGCCATCTTGACGATCGTATCGAAGCGTTGCAAAATGCGTATTTTCAATTAATTTCGAATGCATCATTGTGATTCCTGCTTTTTGAGTCAGCAGATAATAAGCGTATTCTATTTTCTCTCTATTATAGCTTTCATCATCAAGGCAAAGTTTTATTAACCTATGATTGTATTCGGCAGAATAAACAATGTCTCCAGGAATGATTTCTTTGGTCTCCTTATGTTCTGAAATTAAAATTTTTGGTCTTGCACCACCAGCCGAAGACCCTATTTTAAAAATATTGAGAAGGGCAGGGATACTTAAGTTTTTTTCGGCAGTATTTCTTTTGACATCCAGTACTTCTTTTAATACTTCGATAATTTCAGTTAAGTTTATTTTGGAATTTTCCGGGATATCAATTACTGGTTTATACTCTAAAGCTCCCATTCCTCTATTTGCTACATAGGCCAATTGTTCAAGTGGGGTAATTTTCTCAAATCCTTTATTATTGGCTTCAAACCATTCCTTGAATATAATATTTCCAAACATATCTGGCAGCGAATCAGCAATCATGGGAGGCAATCCCCTAAAAGTTTCCCCTTCAAATTGAGAAAAAACCTGTAATGGTTTTACCCTTTTGATTAAATATGGAAATATTTTTTGATATCGACCCGATTCAAGGAATTCTGGATTATATTGAAAATAGCATTTTCGCTGGTCAATGTCATAACCCACTTTTCCGATTTCGATTCCGAAAAGTATTACGTCTATCAGTTTGTTTGTTGCCATACTGCCTAATATAATGAGTTATGATTATTGTCTTCTATGTTTTGTTTTATTAATTCATAAATGGTTTCTAAGCCACCAAAATGATTTGCTACCTTAAGTAAAGTATCTAAAGTTACATTTTTTCCGCCTTCCAGTTTTTGTATGGTAACGCGTGACATGTCCAAGGTAGTTGCCAATTCTTCTTGGGATAGTTCATAGCCTTGACGTTTCAGTTTGCACCATTCGCCAATCTTGAGTTTTGTGTCTTTTATTGTAAATGAGTGTAGCATAAAAAGCATATTATAATATGCAAATATACTTAAAATAATATATAATGTATATTATAATATGCTAAAATTGTAAATAAGAGGATTTGTTAAGATTGTTCCGAAATAATAACGCCTTCATAAATATACTGTGAACGCGTTTTTAAATTAAGCTATTTTGGCTAAATCCATTTGTTTCTAATTATTTATTATGATTTTTTGAGAGAAAATTACTTTGTTGTTTTCTGTTGCAGACATAATATAAGTTCCTGAAGCCAATCCGTTTGTATCAACACCAATATTAGTATCATCTATAAGTTCAAATTTCACGGGGATATTTCTTCCGGTAATATCAGCTATATTAATTCTTAGATTACTAGAAAAAGCTTGTTTTCCTTTGATAAAAAAAGCATTGGTCGATGGATTTGGATAAATAGAAAATTCTTTCTTTTCAACAATTATATCAGTTGTTCCAAGAGGCGCTTTATTTAAAGTCCACAAAACAGTAGAAAAATGGATGGTACTATGATTGTCTGTTTTTACAAATGAAGTATTATCCGTGACTGAGAACAATAAAGAATTACTCCCGGTATTAAGCTGTGCAGGGTTGATAGTAATTGTGCTGTTTGTTTCAGAAAGTAAAACTCCATTTAATGTCCAAGTATTTACTAACGTATTAGGAGAAGGAAGAATCTCATCTACACTGAAAGGTATATCTGTATTTACATCAATAACAGTAGAGTTTGCAGGATTATAAGAGTCAATAGGAGAAATTAAATCGTGAATTCTTTCCACAATTCCTTCTTTACAAACAGCACAAAATTGTCTGTTTAAATATCTCATTTCACAGTTTTGATGTGGGCGGAACCATGTTGGACTTTCTGCATGTGGATAAATCCCAATGCCACTAATTCCTAACCAGTTCTTCCATCTATTTGTTGATGGATCAGAATTTTGTGTTTTATTGATAGATTCTCCAGGTACAGTGAACCAATATTCATCAGCTAAAGAAGCAAAAAAGTGTCCTAATTCATGTACAAAAGTTTCGTTTGCAGAAGTATTTAAAGTCCCAAAAGGATAATCACCACTACAGCCGCCATACTCTGTTGAATTAACCATTACATATGCAATGTCATAATCAGGAACATTGCTTGCTAAGATATCGCCAACGGTATTTGTTGTAAAACTATAAACACAACGGTGTGCACCAACATCAAAAGTAGAACCACAATAATTATCAGGATTCGCTACAGGAAATACAGGTTCTGTTACATCAGTAGCATCACCTGGATGCTTAACTCCGCTTTCATTGGAAATTACAGCTATTGCGTATGCATTAAAATAATTTTTGTATTCTTTAAACGGTGACTTCAAAAAAAGATAATCTAATATTGATTGTGCTCCAGTATTTAATTCGGTTTCTTGAGTCGATAAAAAACCATCTCCTACTATCGCAATATTAATACGATTGTCATTTGGACCATTATTAAGTAATGTTGATGTATTAAAAGTTTGGGAGAATGAAAGTGAACTGCTAATTAAAAATAAATAGATATATAGCTTCATAATATTTTAATTATAATTTTTGAATAAAAAGGATTTGCTTTTCAGAATTTATAAGCTGTTCGATTTTTATATTTTTTATTTTTTCTGAATAAGAAAATCTAAAATTAAATTCATTTTCATCTAGGGTCATATTATACCGTTCTATTTTTTCACCAAAACTTTCAAATTCTGGATACAAAGGATTTTTAGCATTGTGTTTTATAATTTCATTCCCTTCATTATCTGTTAATGTGATTATTAAATCTCCATTTTTTACATTTTCTGGAATAAAAGGGGACAAGCTTTTCAGTTTTCCTTTAACTGTTTTTGTCTTATATAAAGTAATTTCATTAGAAGTTGGGCCGTTTTTTTTAATCTTAAAAAATAGGTAAACAATTTTTTGCTCCTCTTGATTCGTATATACTTTAATAGCCTTTGACGTATTGTTAGAATTATTTACACCTGCAAACAGCAACGTGCTAATCATAAATAAATGGACGAGTATTTTCATATTGTATTCTTTAAATTATTTATTAAGGTTCAAACTAGGAACCATTTTGAAGTAAATATATTGTTTTTTTCTATAAACACAATCCTTAAATAAATGTTAAAATTTAAAAACGTAAAACCATTTTGGATGCATTCCCGTAAATCCATTTATAACTTTTAAAAAAAACATAGATTATGAATACAAGAAAAATTTTATCAGCTGCCTTTTTAACATTGGCTTTATCTTTCGGAGCAATGGCTCAAAAAACAGTAATGGTTGGTGGTGCTGCAATGTATCCTACTAAAAACATTATTGAAAATGCAGTTAACTCAAAAGACCACACAACTTTAGTTGCTGCTGTAAAAGCTGCAGGTTTAGTTGAAACTTTACAAGGAAAAGGACCATTCACAGTATTTGCTCCAACTAACGAAGCTTTTGCTGCTTTGCCAAAAGGAACTGTTGAATTTTTGTTGAAACCAGAAAACTTAAAAACTTTGCAAACTATTTTGACTTACCACGTTGTGGCTGGAAAAATGAATGCTAAAGATATCGCTAAAGCTATTAAAGATGGTAACGGTAAAGCTAAATTGAAAACTGTAAGCGGTGGTACTTTAACTGCTTGGATGGAAGGAAAAGATTTAGTTATCACTGACGAAAACGGTAAAACTGCAAAAGTTACTATCGCTGACGTAAACCAATCTAACGGAGTAATACACGTTATCAACGCTGTAGTTACACCAAAAGCATAATTTCAATAAGAAATAAAAATTTGTTTTTGTTTTGTTTGTTGGAAAAGGATCCTGAATTTTATTCAGGATTCTTTTATTTATAGTAGTTCCTGATTCCATAAATCTGTAAGTGAAAGCGTAGTTGTGAACAGATTATAAATAATAAAGCCTGTGTAGAATTCTACACAGGCTTTATTTATTGAGAACTATAATTACCTTAAAACAGCGCCTAATTCTGATTCAAAGCTATGCTGTAACTTACTCATTATTTTTTCAATTTGAGTATCGGTCAAAGTTTTGGTAGTATCTTGAATGGTAAAACTGACTGCATAGGATTTTTTCCCTTCAGGTAAATTACTTCCTTGATAAACATCAAAAAGGTTTACCTCTTTCAATAGGGACTTTTCACTTTGTCTTGCAATACTATAGATTGAATTAAAACTCACTTCATTGTCAACCAATAAAGCTAAGTCACGTCTTACTTCCGGATATTTTGGGATTTCTGTAAACTTTATCTTTATTGAAAGTTGCTTTAATATTGCATTCCAATTAAAATCAGCAAACAATACTTCCTGTTTAATATCAAAATTCTTTAATATTGATTTTTTAATAGTTCCAAACTCTACCAAAGTATCATTTCCAACACCTATAGCAATTCCTTCTGCAAAGACATCAGATATTACTGGATTGTTTTGGGTTTTATTAATACCCAATCGGGTTAAAATCATATTAATATATCCTTTCATCAAAAAGAAATCTGAAGGTTTCTGTGTGCTTGTCCAACTTTCTGACAACCTATTACCTGAAACCAACAAACTCAAATGCTTTTGTTCTTCATAGCCGGATGGCGGTTTATGGTATGTTTTTCCAAATTCAAATAATTTTAAATCTGAATTTCGCCTATTGATATTATAAGAAACTGCTTCCAATCCAGAAAAAAGTAAGGATTGTCTCATTGCTGATAAATCGTTGCTCAATGGGTTAAGGATATTGACATTGAATTCCTCACGTAAATTTTCTGAAAATTTCACATAATCAGGAGAAGTAAGTGAATTAGCCATCATCTCATTAAAACCTAATGAAACCAATTGGTTTGCAATAATATTCTGAACTTTATAATCTTCGGTTCGAGGTGAATTGGCTACAGTTGCATTTAGTTTTTTTGAAATATTGATGTTGTTGTAACCATATACCCTAAGTATTTCCTCTATAACATCGATTTCTCTTTGAACGTCAACACGATAAGCCGGAATTATTAATCCTAAGCTATTATCAGAAACACTGTTTACCTTAATGTCAAGTGAAACTAAAATATTTTTTATAGTTTCTTTCGGCAATTCCTGACCTATAATTTTTGTTACATTATTAAAATTCAGCAATACCGAAAAATCTTCCACTTTCTTAGGATAAATATCAATTAGGTCAGAAGAAATTTCGCCCCCAGCAACTTCCTGAATTAATATTGTCGCTCTTTTTAGTGCGTATTGTGTAATATTAGGATCAATTCCTCTTTCAAATCTAAATGAAGCATCTGTATTCAATCCATGTCTTTTTGCCGTTTTTCTAACTGAAATTGGATTAAAATAGGCACTTTCTAAAAAGATACTTGATGTGTTTTTTGAAACCCCTGATTTTTTTCCGCCAAAAACACCAGCAATACACATTGGCCCTTTATCATCACAAATCATCAAGTCTTCTTCGTGCAAAATCCTTTCAACATCATCCAATGTTGTGAATTTTGTACCTGTAGGCATTTTTTTAACTGATATTTTTCCGTTGATTTTTGCAGCATCAAAAGCATGGAGTGGTTGTCCTAATTCGTGCATTACATAATTGGTAACGTCAACGATATTATTTTTTGGAGTTAATCCAATTGATTTTAACCTGTTTTGCAACCATTCTGGAGATGGTTTTACGGTAATCCCGGAAATTGTGATTCCGCAGTAACGAGGCGCCAACTTAGTGTCTTCTACTTTTACATCGATTTTTAAAGTACGCGTATCAACTCTAAATTTACTTACAGAAGGAGTAATTAATTCTGAATGATTAATTTTTTTTTGGATTAATCCAGCTCTCAAATCCCTTGCAATACCAAGATGACTAATGGCATCTGCACGGTTGGGCGTTAAACCAATTTCAAAAACCTCGTCATTTTCTATATTGAATACTTTTGAAGCAAGTGTGCCCGGTTTTAATTTTTCGTCTAAAACCATAATTCCTTCATGACTGCTTCCAAGGCCTATTTCGTCTTCGGCACAAATCATTCCGTGGCTTTCTTCACCTCTTATTTTTCCTTTTTTAATTTGGAAACCAACACCATCCGCATCATATAATGTAGTTCCAATAGTAGCAATTGGTACTTTTTGTCCCACTGCCACATTAGACGCACCACAAACGATTTGCACTGGTGAACCAGTTCCTAAATCAACAGTGGTAATTTTGAGTTTATCTGCATTTGGATGCTGTACGCAAGTTAAAACCTGACCTACAACAATTCCTTCTAATCCACCTTTTACGGATTCGAATTTTTCAATCCCCTCAACTTCAAGACCTAAATCTGTAAGTAGAGCAGCTGTTTCTTCAGAGTTCCAATCTGTTTTTATGAATTGTTTTAACCAGTTGTAAGATATTTTCATCTGTTGATAATTTTCGTTTTTTATTGGTCAAATGTAATTCGCATATCAGATAAAATTTAATATCAAATTTCTGTTATATGCTCATTTCATTTCCGAATTTTTAATGCGACTGCAAATATAGTAATTGTAGCGTAATTAATGAAGGTTTCACGTTATTGTAAAGACTTTTTATAAACAGAATAATATAAAATTTTGTAAAAATTATATAATTGAATCAAATGGTTTTATAATTAATTTTATAATAATAATTTAAACTGAATCAAGATGAGTGCAATAAATCATAAGCCTGAGAACAATAAGGATAAGCAAGGATACAAAGTTCCCGGAGATGGAAATGTGCCAAATATTCCAGATGCGCCTGGAAACAAAACCTTTGAGGAAAATTCTTTTTTAGCGGAACATAGAACAGAGGAAGATATTCCGGGCAAGGAATTCAATATTGGTGATAAAGCCCATTTTGAGAGTAGCAAAGAGGATTTTGTGAAAACAGTATCCAATTCCCATTCAGGAGATTCTGAAATATTAGAGTCTAAAATAAACAAGAAAAAACCAGACGGGGACCGATAATTTATAATAATTCTTCAGTATGTTTTTTTATGTTTTCAGCCATTTTCCTTGTAGGTAAATCATTTTCGTCATTGCCAAAAGGATCTTCTATTTCTTCCGCAATTAATTCCAAACTTGCCAAAACATAAAAGATAAAAACAACAACAGGAGCCACAAAATATCCTAAACTAAATGCATAACCAAAAGGCAAGGTCATCACGTAAAAGAAGATGAATTTTTTAAGGAAAGCACTATAAGAGTAGGGAATAGGAGTGTTTTTTATCCTTTCGCATGCGCCGCAAATTTCGGTAAACGATTGTATTTCGGCATTGAGGATTATTAATTGGTCTCCAGTTATTTTTTTTTCCAAATACAAATCATTGATTTTTTGGAAAATCATTTTTGCAACCTGATTTGGTTTGTGTTTGTGATGGTCAATTTCTAAATCAACGTCATCAAAAAGCTGTAAACCGGTATCTGTGTTGTTCAAATGTGTATGCAATACGGAAGCATACATCGGAATCATTTTCCTGAAATATTTTCTGTCACTTGTATCTTCTAAAATTACAGCTAATTTTAATGCCAAATTCCGACTGTTATTCACTAAACTTCCCCACATTCTTCTACCTTCCCACCAACGGTCGTAGGCAGTATTGGTTCTGAAAACGAGCAATAAAGAGATAACAAAACCCAACATTCCGTGCATTATCGTAATGTTCTTTAAATAACTGTCATCATTAAGTTTCCAAAATCCTACTTCCATATAACCAATAAATCCAGCATATAATCCAATTGCCAGCATCACAGGTAATAAGGTTCGAAAAGTATCGGCTTTGTGAAAACGGAAAATAAAAGTGAACCAGTCTTTAGTATTATATGAAATCATTCTAAGTTTTTTTTACAAACTTAATTTAAAAACTGAGATTTCCTGCTAATTCTTTTAAAGCAATTTCAGATAATTTTGCCTGAAACAACGTGTTGCTTTTTCGCACTTTAGCATTGATATAATTTAACTGTGCCGTTCTAAATTCTAAAGTTGTTATAGTTCCTATCTTGAATTTATCTAAAGTAATGGCTAAATTTTGTTTTGCAATCACTTCATTTTTATCTTCAAGTTTTGATAACTCTAAATTAGTCTGATAGGTTTGATATGAAGTAGTTAAAGTGGATGCTAAAAGCTGGTTTTGTTGTTCCACAGCAAGTGTAGAATTGTCCAGTTGAATTTTTGCGATTTTTTCATTTCGTCTTTGGGCAAAACCATTAAAAATATTCAATGATGCACTAAAACCATAATTCAAGCCCTTTGAAGAGGATTGGGAAACAAAACCCAAACTAGATTCTGTTTCAGCAAAGTTATAACCTGAATTCAATTTCACAACCGGATAGCGGTCACCTTTGATTTGTTTCAATTGTAATTCGGCAATTTTTTTATTGAGAACCTGCGACTGTAATTGCGGATTCATATTTTGAGCTAATTTTGATAATTCAGGCAACAGCAATTTATCATCCACAACAATTATGTCAATAACTTTAAACTCGGTATTTATATCACGAGCAAGCAGTTGGTTTAATAACGTCTTAGTGTTTGCATATAATTCTTTCTGTCTCAAAAGAGTTGTAGTATCGGTATTCAAATCGACTTCTGCATTTAAGACTTCTAGTTTTGATGCTTTACCAATTGTATATCTGCTTTGCGCCAAATTCAATCGTTGATTAGAAATCACAATTGTTGTGTCTAAAGCAGAAAGTTGCTGCTGTTGCTGAACCAAATCAAAATAAGTTGCACTTACATCACTGATTTTTGTAATGATAGTAAGTTTTAGTTCTGATTCTCCCAGTTTTTGTAAAGCTTTTAATTGATCTAGTTTTGCAAACATTTTAAAACCATCAAAAACGGTCCAGTCGAGTCCAACTCCATACGTTAAACTGTTGTTTTTTGCATTGTCTAATTTGTTAATTGTTCCGTCCTGTCTGGTTTGAGTAGTGTTTTGGGTATTGTTGTTATTAACCACATTCGCTGTTACTTTAGGCAACATTCCGGCGTTTCCAATTGCAACATTGGATTGGTCAATTTTCAGTTCGTTTTTGGATATCTTGATTTCATAATTGTTTTCCAATGCAACTTTTATTGCTGCTTCAAGTGTTAGTACTTCTTGAGCGTTTGCGTTAGTAAAGCAAATGAAAACCAATATAAAACTTCGGATTATTAATTTATAAGCCTTCATGTTACTTGTTTTTTACTTCTTGTTCATATTCATCAATATGGTCAAATTCTGGATAATGCTTTCTGGCTTTAGACCACATTAAATACAAAGCCGGAATTACAAACAAGGTTAAAACCAATGAAAAAATAGTTCCTCCCACGATTACAACCCCCATTCCGATTCTGCTTGTTGAAGCTGCCCCAAGAGACAACGCAATTGGCAAAGCCCCAAGAGAAATAGCCAAACTAGTCATCAAAATTGGTCTTAATCTTGCTTCAGCCGCTTCTAATATGGCTTCTAATTTTGGTTTTCCTTGTTCCCTTAACTGATTGGCAAATTCTACAATAAGGATTCCGTTTTTGGTTACCAAACCTATCAACATTACGGTTCCAATCTGACTGAAAATGTTCCAGGTTTGATCAAAAAGCCAAAGCGAAAATAACGCTCCCGCTACTGCCATTGGAACGGTTAGTATAATGATAAACGGATCAATAAAACTTTCAAATTGCGCAGCAAGGATTAAAAAAATCAGAATCAATGCCAGTCCAAATGCAAAAGAAGTATTGGAACTGCTTTCAACAAAATCACGTGATTCTCCACCTAAATCGGTAGTAAAAGTATCATCTAATACTTTTGCTTTTATTTCGTTCATCGCATCAATTCCGTCACTGATACTTTTTCCTGGAGCCAAACCAGCTGAAACTGTAGCCGACATATACCTATTATTATGATACAATTGTGGTGGATTACTCTGCTCTTCGATAGTTACCACATTGTCCATCTGAATGAGTTCCCCTTTGCTGTTTTTTACAAACATTGAAGTTAAATCCAACGGTTTGGAACGATCTTTTTGGTCAAATTGCCCTACAACCTGATATTGTTTTCCGTTTCTCATGAAATAACCAAAACGCTGTCCGCTTAAAGAAAGTTGGAGTGTTTGCGCAATGTCAATAACAGATATGCCTAAACTTTCTGCTTTTTCCCTATCAATAGTCACATTGATTTCGGGTTTATTGAATTTCAGATTTACATCAGTAGTAGAAAATGTAGAATTCTTAGCCGCTTCTTCCATAAATACAGGAATTTTCTCTTGTAATTTCTGAAAATTCGGTGCTTGGATTATATACTGAATTGGTAACCCGCCACGACGATTAACAGCAATTGTTGGTTGTTCGGTTACGGATGTTTTTGCTTCAGGGTATTTTTTTGTCCATTTGGTCAGTTTTTCGGCTATTTCTTTTTGGGATTTTTTTCTATCGCCTACATCTGCTAATGCAATTCTAACGCGTCCGCTATTTACTGTAGAAGTACCAAATCCTGGTGAAGTAATAATCAAAGCTACTTTTTTCTCTGGGATTGAATCATCTACTAATTTGGATATTTCCTGCATAAAACGATCCGTATATTCATAAGAAGCACCTTCAGGGGCAGTTATGGTCATTGTAATTCCGCTTCGGTCATCATAAGGCGCCGTTTCTTTTTGAAGCAATGTAAAAAACAAATAAATCATTCCGAAACAAATGATAATGATTGGAAAACTCCACCATTTTTTTTTCATAAAGTTTTGAAGCGATGTTGCATAAGTAGTATTCAATTTTACGAAATAAGGCTCCGTTAAATTGTAGAACTTTGATTTTTTCTGTTCGCCACTTTTCATTAAATAAGCGTTCAGCATAGGCGTAAGCGTCAACGATACAAAAGCAGAAATTAAAACTGCAGCTCCTATGACTACACCAAATTCCCTAAACAAACGCCCTACAAAACCTTCTAGAAAAATTACTGGAAGAAAAACAGCAGCTAGGGTTATAGAAATGGATATTACAGCAAAAAAGATTTCGTTGGATCCTTTAATAGCCGCTTCAATGGGTGTCATTCCTTCTTCTACCTTTTTGAAAATGTTTTCGGTAACTACAATTCCATCATCTACTACTAACCCCGTTGCTAAAACAATTGCTAGCAAAGTCAATACGTTGATCGAAAAACCAAACAGCCACATAATGAAAAAAGTGGCAATCAATGAAACCGGAATATCAATTAATGGACGGAAAGCAATTGCCCAATCCCTAAAAAACAAATAAATAATGAGGATTACAAGTAGGATGGAAATACCCAAAGTTTCGGCTACTTCAACAACTGATTTTTTCACAAAAGTAGTCGTGTCAATTGCGATATTTAATTTTATGTCTTTTGGTAAATCTTTTTTTAATTGGTCGAATTCTTTATAAAATTCCTTCGAAATATCGAGATAGTTAGCTCCAGGAAGTGGAACTATAGCAACACCAACTAACGGAATGCCGGATTGGCTCATTTTCGTTTCGATATTTTCGGCTCCTAATTCGGCACGGCCAATATCACTAAAGCGAACATTTTTTTCACCATCAGAGCGAATGATAATATTGTTGAATTCTTCGGCTGTAGCCAAATTGCCAACCGTTTTTACAGTTAGCTCCGTATTTTTGCCAGTTAATTTACCTGAAGGTAATTCTACGTTTTGTTTGTTTAATGCATCACGGACCTCAGAAACAGTACAACCATAAGCAGCGAGTTTTATAGGATCAATCCATAAACGCATTGCATACCGTTTTTGTCCCCAAATCTGGATTCCGCTTACTCCTGGGATGGTTTCTAATCTTTGTCCGATTACATTTTCGGCATAATCACTTAGTTCCAATGCACTTCGGGAATCACTTTGAACGGTCATCGAAATAATGGCATCGCTATTCGCATCCGCTTTGGAAACTACAGGAGGCGCATCAATATCTTGAGGTAAACTTCTTATAGCTTGCGAAACTTTGTCACGAACATCATTCGCCGCTTCTTCAAGGTTTTTGTCTAAATTGAATTCTACAGTAATGTTACTGCTTCCCTGTGAACTGGTTGAAGTTACATTTCGGATTCCATCAATAGAGTTGAGTGCTTTTTCAAGTGGTTCCGTAATTTGGGATTCAATAATATCTGAATTGGCTCCCGCATAATTCGTTTTTACCGAAACCTGTGCTGGATCAATAGAAGGAAATTCCCTTACGCCAAGAAAAGTATAACCAATAAACCCAAATAAGACAATCGTCAAGTTTAGAACAATTGTCATTACTGGTCTTTTTATACTTATAGTTGATAAACTCATTTTAGATTTAGATTTAAGATTGTGGGTTTTAGATTTTAAATCTGAAACTAGAATCTATTTTATTTTTACTTTAACCGGAGCACCTTTTTTTAAACTCATCACGCCAGTAGTTAGAACGGTGTCTCCTTCTTTTAATCCTGATAAAACCAAAACGGAAGCATCAGTTCTTGTAGCGGTTTCAATCATAACTTGTTGTGCTTTTCCGTTTTTTGAAATAAATACTTTCTTCCCGTTTTGAACAGGAACGATTGCTTCGGTAGGAATAACTATTGCATCTTTAATAATATCCAAAGGCAGTTCTACATTCGCATACGTTCCTGGTAACAGTTTGTTTTCCTTATTATCGGCAACGGCGCGTACTTGCAAAGTTCGAGTATTGGTATCAACTCCCGGTTCAATGGCATATACTTTTGCCGAATATTTTTCAGTAGAACCAGCAACTGTAAAACTTAAATTGGTATTTAATTTTACTTGTGTGGCATATTTTTCAGGAATCGAAAATGTGATTTTAAGCTTGCTGGTATTAACTAAATTGGCTACTAAAACGCTAGGAGTGAGGTAAGTTCCAGGAGAAATGTATCGCAATCCAATTTTTCCAGCAAATGGCGCTTTCACCGAAGTTTTTGAAATTTGTGCCTGAATTAATTGTGATTGTGATTGTGCCGATTTGAAATCTGCGTGAGCAACGTCATATTCTTCCTGACTTATAGCTTCTTTCTCGAGTAATAATTTTGCTCTTCTTTCATTTTCCGATGCCAAGCTTTGTTTGGTTTTTGCTTGCCCCAGTTGTGCGCGAAGTTCGATATCATTTACTTTGAATAAAACTTGTCCTTTATTGACATTACTACCTTCCTGAAAATAAATTCCTTCTACAATTCCCGAAACTTCACTACGGATTTCTACTTGTTCATTCGCTTCCAGTGAACCAGAAAGGGAAAGGTTATTATCGAAAGTTTCAAATTTAGTTACCATTCCAGAAACCATCATCGGTTTGTTTTTTCCGCCTTTGTCTTTAGAGTCTTCATCTTTAGCATTATTGGAGGTAATCCGGTATCCAATAAAGAGTATAAATCCAATGATTAATATGGCGTAGAGGAGATGTTTTAGTTTCATTGTTAGGAATGTTATATTAAACAAATGTTTAATTAGCAAAAATAGCTTTTAGAAATGGAATACTCAAAAAGTTGAATTTTATTTAACATCTTTAGTGTTTCTGGTGAAATCTGGTGGAAATTTAATAGCTACATTTGGCAGATAAATAGTATTTAAATTTATTTATTATTTCTAACAAACAAATTATAAAATGAAAATTAATTACAATAAAAAAAGGTTTTATTCCCATTTGATTTTTGGGTCATTATGGTTGATTTTGGGTGTTTTGTATATAAATAAAGTGGACAAGAAATATTGGACAGATTATGGATATTTTATAATTGGGTTGTCCTATTTTGGAATTTATTTTTATGAAAAGACAAATCAGTATTTAACGATTGATAACGGAAAATTAAAAATGAATCAGCCTTACGGCAAAAAAATAAATTTGAATGAAGTCAATGAGGTTGAAAAATTTGAAGGGGAGTATGTTTTAAAAACAGTATACACGGAATTTATAATTTACACTGGATTTATTGATCCAAAATCACTTCATAAATTAGATGCTGTTTTGGAAAATATGAATAGCTAAAAGAATTGAAAAAACACATTCTAATATCAACTAATATAATTCCAAATATTCTTCTTTTTAGTCATTTCAATAAAGACGTTTTTCATTGCAGCATGTTCGGGTCTTGACATAGATGCATCTTCTTTCAATAATTTGATTGCATAGTTTCTAGCCAATATCAAAATATCCCTGTCTTTAACTAAATCAGCAATTTGAAGATTCAATACGCCGCTTTGTTGCTTGCCCATTAAGTCACCTGGGCCGCGAAGTTTGAGATCTACTTCGGCAATTTCAAAGCCATCGTTGGTTCGTACCATCGTTTCCATTCTGGTTTTGCTGTCGTTCGATAATTTATGCGAAGTCATTAAAATACAATAACTTTGTTCGGCTCCACGACCTACACGACCACGCAATTGATGCAACTGTGATAAACCAAAGCGCTCAGCATTTTCTATAATCATTACACTTGCATTTGGAATATTTACACCCACTTCAATTACAGTTGTAGCCACCATTATATTGGTCTTTCCTTCGGCAAAGCGCTTCATTTCGAAATCTTTTTCGGCAGGTTTCATTTTGCCGTGAACTATCGAAATAGCATATTTTGGATTCGGAAAATCCCTAACCATTGTATCATAACCGTCCATTAAATCCTTTAGGTCCATTTTTTCGGATTCTTGAATCAAAGGATAAACCACATAAATTTGTCTTCCTTTATCAATTTCCTGACCTATAAAATGTACCACTTTTAAACGATTAGAATCAAATCGGTGAACTGTCTGAATTGGTTTTCTACCCGGCGGCAATTCATCAATTACAGATACATCCAAATCCCCATATAAACTCATTGCCAATGTCCTCGGAATAGGAGTGGCGGTCATTACTAAAACGTGTGGCGGAATATCATTTTTTTTCCACAATTTAGATCGTTGTTCTACTCCAAAACGATGTTGTTCATCTATAATTGCCAGCCCGAGATTTTGAAATTGTACTTTGTCTTCGAGTAAGGCATGAGTGCCAATAATAATATTTAAGCTTCCGTTTTCCAATCCTTCATGGATAATTTTTCTATCTGAAGTTTTCGTTGAACCAGTAAGTATTTTTATGCTAATATTCAAATCTTTGGCCAGTTCAGATAAACCTATATAGTGTTGGTTGGCTAGAATCTCTGTTGGAGCCATTAAACAAGCCTGAAAACCATTGTCTATTGCGAGAAGCATACTCATAAATGCTACTATTGTTTTTCCTGACCCAACATCACCTTGTAATAATCGATTCATTTGGGCATTGCTTCCCATGTCATTCCTGATTTCTTTAAGCACTCTTTTTTGGGCATTCGTCAAATCAAAAGGCAGATGGTTATTAAAGAATTTATTGAAATTTTCACCCACTTTCGTAAAAGCAAATCCCTTGATTTTATGCTTTCTAATTAAATTTTTGGTAATAAGTTGAAGCTGAATAAAAAATAATTCTTCAAATTTTAATCTAAATTGGGCTTTCGCCAAAAGTTCCGGACTTTTAGGGAAATGGATATTGAACATGGCTGTATTTTTCGGTATTAGCTTTAGTTCGGCAATTAGATATTCAGGAAGTGTTTCAATGAACAAGCCATTGATTTCAAGAAACAGTTGCTGCATCATTTTGTTAACCACTTTATTGGTTACGCCACGATTAGTGAGTGTTTCAGTAGATGGATAAACGGGTTGCATAGCGGAACGCAGGCTATGTTCATGCTCTGTCAAAAGCTCGATTTCAGGATGTGAAATACTATATTGGCTACCAAACAAAACACATTTCCCAAAAACAACACAAATTTCATTGAGCTTTAAACTTTCTTTAATCCATTTGATACCTTGAAACCAAACCAATTCCATTTGGCCTGTATCGTCAACAAATGTTGCTACTAAACGTTTTTGGTTTTTGCCAAATTCAACGGTTTTGATGTGAATTATTTTACCGATAATCTGAACTTCAAGTGCTGTGTTTTGAAGTTCGTTGATTTTATAATAACGGGTACGGTCGATATATCGATTTGGAAAAAAATTAACTAAATCCCCGTATTTATGAATTCCCAATTCCTTTCGAAGCAAAGCGCCGCGAGTAGGACCAACACCTTTCAGGTATTCGATGGGAGTAAGTAGGAGATTATTAGACATTTTAGTTAATTACAATGGCAAGTGCAATGGCCAATTTCAATAAAGCGAAGATAGTTTATTGTTTGTAAAATTGAAAATGCCAAAAAGCTATTAATATAGTACAATTGGCAATTCATACTGACGGCTACCATCTTTTGCACTCGCTTCAAATAGAATTAAACGAAGCGTAGAGTTCTCTTGTTTTTTGGCTACATCAATACTAAATTTAAAGTTACCCCATTCAGGAGCGCCTGCATCAGTCATTTGAAATCCTTTTTTTAATTCTTCGTGACCGTCTTCTACAACCCAACTGAAATTTGCTTCAAATACCTGTGCTTTACCAGTTATAGTGAATTGATGTTCTCCAGTTTTTTCAATAGTTACATCTTTGAAACGTTCATTTGAATATGTTTTTGGAACAACAGTAATTGGTTCCTTTATAACAATCTCTTGGGATTGGGCAGGGATGGAATCTGTCACTGTGACTGTTTCATTTTTGCGGTTTCTGTTGCAGCTTATTAATATAATGACGAATAGAAGAAGGAAATTTTTCATGATTGTTTTTTTTAGACTATTGCTAAATTTATTTTAAATATATTTAGCAATAAGTATTATTCAAACTGCCTATAGTATCCAATTAAATACCAAGCAATAAGCCCAATTCCGTAACTAGTATGAATTATAATAGAGCCTATATTATACTCTCTTTTTTTCTTTATTAAAATATTGAGTAAGTTATTTATGATTAACCCTGTGCATACAATCAATAAAAGAAATAAAAATATATAATTCAATCCAGGTGAATGCCTCGGTTCGTCTAATAATAATGTCATGGCAACGAAAATTACGCAACAAATTCCATAGTAACTTAATGTATCAATAATACCTTTTTTAAACATTTTATTATTTTTAAATAATTTATTTTTCTTTAAATTGGATTACAAATCCGAGATTTCCGGCTCATAATATAACACTATCGCTCCTGAGTTTAGCAATTTTGTTTTAACGAGTTTTAATAAAATCCTGTCCTTAATCTGGTCAAATAATAGCAGCCCATTTCCTTGTATGACAGGATGAATGCAAATTTGAAATTCGTCTATAAGGTTACTGTTTAAAAGCTGAATAATCAAACTTCTGCTTCCTATGAGTATGTCATTTCCTGATTGTTGTTTGAGTTCCAAAACTTTTTCATCAAGCGTTCTATTGGCAAGTTTTGCACTCTCCCACCTTGTGTCTTTGAGTGTATTTGAAAAAACAAGTTTTTGAATTTTGTCTATTGAAATGGCAAAGTCGTCCATTGATTTTTCACCCGAAGGATTTTGTAATAGTGTTGGCCAAAACTGCATCAATTGGTAGGTGATCCGTCCATATAAAATAATACTGGCATTATCTATTAGTTCAGAATAATGTTGATGTAGTCCTTCATCAGCAATTCCTGCAGTATGGTCGCTAACCCCGTCAAGTGTCATATTGAATGCTGCAATTACTTTTCTCATGTTTTTTGTCAGTTTGTTTTGAGGTACTACAACTCGGATTGTAAAAACAAGCTATCTTTATACGTTTTCAAAATCTTTTCTTTTCAAAATATGATGTTTTCTATCTTGAAAATTAAAATCTTTAATATTTTTATAATCTTTCCAAAAACAATTATTACTTTCTAATATTTTTAAATTGTAAACATTTAGCTTTTCAAGCTTTTCCAAGTTATCTAAAATTATTCTTAAGCTTTCGATTTCATTACTGCTAAAGAAATTCAAATCTTTAACATTTGGGAATAGCTTGATTATTTTTTCAATCTTTATTTCTTTACAACTTTCAATGTGCAAAACTTCTACATTTGGAAAAATACAATTCATATCATCAAACGATAATAGTTTATTTGCTATGAAAACCATTTCTTTTATGTTTTGAAGATTTTCAATGCCGTTTATACTTTTAATATTACTCTGAACTATTCGCAATTCCTCTAAGGAATTTAATTTTGTAAATTCGGTTAAGCTTTGATTTTTAGGTTTATAACTCCATAAGCTTAATTCTTTTAGTTTTTTACATTCGGATAAGTTTGTGGAGTTTTTTTTCCAAGAATATCTCAATGTTTCAAGATTCGGTAATTTTTTAAAGTCATAATCAAAAACATATCTATTATCTAATTCAATTAAGTTTTCTATTTCTAGAAATGATTTAGTATCACTTCCTTCAATGTGTGTTCCTTGAATTAATAATTTTCTAATATTTATTTGATTAATTATGGTAAAGTCTTTGAAATCGTTATGGTAACAATATAAATCGTCGAAGTCTACTATTAAAGTTGCATCATTGTTTTTTTTGAAATATTCTTTTATTTCATTAACTGAGTTTGGGAAAAAACCAACACGTTTTAATTCTTCATTATAAAAAGTTAATTTATTTTTGGTCATAATTTTTATTTTCAACGATTTTTACAAAATGACGCACAACGTTCTCGCACTACAAGCAGTTTGGGATTAAGGAAGCTAAATCTTCGGATAAACACAAATTTATCTGATACAAGACCAACTTTAAATTAAGCCAAATGCCCAAATTACTTGTAACGTGTGTTGGCAGTAGTATTTTTATTTGATTCTACCCAATTCTATTTGTCCGTAAATTGCTTGGACTGCTTCAAAAACTTCATTTTGATTTTCAACCTCTGTCCAACCTTTATTTTTAAGCTCGATTCTAACTTCTTTTTCGGATTTTCCTTTGAGCAAATGATAATATGAAAAATCTAAAACTTCTGTAGGAATTCTTTCTAATTGATAAGAAGTTATAGTTGATACTAATCTCAAATAGGCAATAGCATATGTTAAACCCAATTGTAGAATCCAACTTATTACTAATCCAATCCAGCCAGTATTTAATGTTTTGATTGTTAATCCTTGAGCAAATCGAATTTTCATAAACTCAAAAAAACCAATTCTATCATAATTGTTTTCACTCAAAATAATTTCATATTGAAAATATTGATTTGATAAATATGTAATAATTATCATTGCAATTAATAAGGAATGTAATTTTTTAAAGTCTGTGAAATTCGATGATTTTATTAAAATTTTTAAAGCAAAAGCAATTGCTAATCCAACTAAAAACTCAAATAAACCAATAAAGTATATTCCGTGAATTGAAACTTGTGCTATTACAAACCCAAGAATTAGAGAAATAATTATTCCGCCAATGATTGGAATTAAAAAACTTGGTTTTTTAGATTCTTTTGGTTTAGGTAAAGTTTCAGGAATTACATAATCATCCCAATTATTTTTCTTTTCGGTTTCCTTTTCAAGTTCATTTAAAGCATTTCGGTCATACTCGTTTTCCGTTTCTTTTAGAGCGTGAATAAATAGTTTAACTCTTTTAGAGTTTCTACCATTATCCCACATTTCGTTACCTAAAGATTCACTTTTTACCTCTAAATTGCCGAAATTATAAGTAGCCGTAATTATTTCAGTCCATTTTTCAATTCCTAATGCTTTTTCTCTTCGTTTGGCTTCAATTTTATTTTCATCTTTAAAAACAATATCCCAGTCTAATTTTTGAAATGTTTTTTCTGCAATTGGAATAAAAACAGTTTTGTTTAGAGAAGTTCTAACTTCTTCTTTATATTTTGGTGTCCAATTAAAACTATGCTTCTTTTTAATTGTCTTTTCGTAAATTTTTAATTTTTCCTCCATTTATTTTTCTGCGATTTTTTGGTGATATTACTGCCAACGTTCCGGCGCTTGGCGAGGTTGCGAGCTTCGAAACCGATTATTTTCTGTTAA
>JAZKDI010000006.1:0-164107 GCA_040387655.1 Bacteroidota bacterium
ATTCTTAATTCTTAATTCTTAATTCTTAATTCTTAATTCTTAATTCTTAATTCTTTTTTTTACATCCAATTGCTATCCGATGTCTCTATTTCATACAACCAAAGGTTTACATATTGCTTTATTTTTGTAAAATCCCCAAGCTGAAACGATAGGTTTCCTCCTGCTGTATGTATTGTCAAATAACCTATATCGGCACTTTTATGCCAAAACAATTGTGATGTGGTTAATGCCTGAATCTTCATTGGCTCAATGATTTCATTTTTAATGTCCCAAGCTCCGCTTTGCTTAATAATAAAATCATCACTGATAAATATTCTATAATTCCGAAATCCGAAATGCCGTATCAGTCCTACAAAAATTATATAAAGCGGAACTAAATAAGTGAAATCCAACAATTCATTTACTACATAATTTCCGAAAAGAAAAAAGGCAGTTAAAGGTAATACAATTGACAGAAATATAGAAAAAACAAATTTGCGGTAATTTGGTTTTAGCATTATCCCTTTTTCAGGGTTTTTCTGGAACAATAACTTCATGATGTCCATTCGCTCTTGTTCATTGCATCCCGGAATTTCTATTGCCGATTTATTTTCTTCTTTTTCGCCACTGGAAGCTTGTTTGATTTCAAGCTCCAAGATGTTCATTTTCTTTTGGAAATAATTCCTAGAAACGGTAGTGATCTGTACTTTTTCAGGTTTAATAATGGTGCTTTTTGTATTCAATAATCCAAAAGAAAGCAATAAAGAACCACTTTGTCTCGTGATTTTAAAATTAAAGTACCTGACTACTATCCTAAAAACATTTATCACTAAAATAGCCGAAAGCATGATTAATATTAAAATAAATATGGACTGAAGTGCCAAGCTTTTATCAATGTAATTATCAATTTTGTTTTTTGAAATACTGGAATGGGATAAGATATTATCACCATTTTCATAAAGTGTGGCAAAAAAAGTAAGGATTACACCGATGCTTCTAATATAATTTGAAGTAATCCCAACCTTGAGTAAGCTTAGAAAACTAATTTCGATAAAAGGCTGGTTTTCTGTTAATGGAATTTCATTTGACCTCGGTTCTTCATTTACAATTGGTTTTCTTTTTTCGTTATCCAGTAATCTAGATTTTAATTCTAATGCTAAAAAATGTGAAATTGCCTTAATCTTACCTTCTTTATCGGCGCCCCCAGCAGTATCTACATCCAATGCATAAACACCTATAACTCGCTGAATTAAGGATTGATTGATATTAACCTGTTGGATTTTGTTTAACTGAATCGTTGTTTTGGTTTTATTGAAAATACCTTCATCAATAATAAATTCCTCGTTTTCATTATCAAGGTAAAAAGTAAAATTTTGGTATTTTAGATAAGCTACGATTGCAATTCCACCAATCAAAATTAGAGTTCCAAGTAAAAGGTAACTTTTATTGATTTCATCAAATTTGAAAATCCAAATTACAAATACAGGCCATAACCCTCTTGCCCATTGCTGAAGGGTATCAAAAAACATAACCAAAATCCCAATTGGGGATTGTCTTTGTGGCTCATTGAAATGGTTTTCCATTACAATTGTTTTTGGATTTTACCCATCAAAAGTTGTTTGATGTTTTCGGCTTGTTCTTTTTGTATACCTGGGATTTCTATGTCGCTGGAACTCCCCCCGGCAGTAAATATTTCTATTTTGGCGAGACCAAAATACCTTGAAACCAATCCTTCATGCAAAGCCACATGCTGTACCCTATTATAAGGAATTACTATTGTATTAGTAGCAATAATGCCATTTCTGAAAAGCACATCATGGTTTCTAAAAGCAAAACCTTTCTTTTTATAGGCTATCCTAGAAAAGAAAAAAATCAACGATGCTAAAATTGCGAAGCCAATTAGGATTTGAGTTCTTGAATCTAATGCCTCTTCGACATAAAACAAAAATAAACCTAGGGCAGTTCCAAGAATCGAAAAGAAAATCAGTAGATTAATGATAGTAACTTTCCAATAATTGGGATGTAATGGAGTTAAAAGTACTTCTTCAAATTTTGGAAGCCGAGCAGTATCAATTGTTTCGTTTGTGAAATTCTCCATTTTAAATACGTTATTTTAACGTGAACGAAGTTAAGGAAAATAAAGTAATTTTTTTAATCCTTAACAAATGCGTAAATCATTAAAATATAATCTTTTTTTAAATGAAAAACCATCCTGTTTTAAACGGGATGGTTTGTCAAAAAAACTAAAACAAAATATTAGAATTTGTATCCAAAACCTATGTATATTCCACTCATTGTAATTTTAGCATCGTCATCCCCTAATTTATCAGTATCTGCAAGATTAGCTAGACCTAAATTGTAACGAACATCTACTACCATTTTCTCTCCGATGTTGTAAGCGGCACCGAAATCAATTCCGTAGTTTAATGATTTAATTCCTTCTGGAGCGCCAGTCATAAATGCTAAGTTTGGTCCAGCTAAAAGCCCGAAAGTCTCACCAATATTATACTTGATGTGCAATGGAATTTGAATTTGGCTAGCATCTGTAACTGATACATACAATAATTCTGGCTTAAATGAAATAGATTCAGAAATTGGCATATCGATGAAACCACCAATGAAGAAACCTCCATCAGATCCTGTTGCAGATACTCCACCAACTTCTGATTTTGATGACAAAGCCACATAACCAGCTTTAGCTCCGTAACTCATTTCTCCATCTTGTGCATTAGCAAATCCAAAAGCAAATAATGCTGCTGCTGTAAAAAATAATTTTTTCATAATAAATAGTTTTGTTGTTTATAATACTGCAAATCTATTGCAACGGCATATTCACAACAATACGAAATTATACGTATATTATAAATTATCAGGAAAAATCTTTCCGGGATTCAGTATTCCGTTAGGGTCAAAAACATATTTGATCCTTTCCATTAATTCTAAATGCACTTTAGGGAAAGCGATGTCCATATAGTTTTTTTGCACATAACCAATTCCGTGTTCACCAGACAAAGTTCCTTTTAAAGCAACTGTCAGTTCAAATATCTCGCGGATTCCCTTTGGTATTTCAGTGTTCCAATCTGAATCTGACATATGGGCTTTTACAATATTTACATGCAGGTTTCCGTCACCTGCATGACCATAACAAACCGATTTAAAACCATATTTATCTCCTATTGATTTTATCCCTTCCAATAATTTAGGCAGTTCATATCTAGGCACTACCGTATCTTCTTCCTTATAAATTGAGTTTGCTTTTACGGCTTCACCCACAGCCCTACGTATTTTCCAAAGTGCATTTTTTTCATCTTCAGTATCGGCAAATAAAATATCATCAATCTGAAACTGTTCAACAACATTCATTATTTTTTCGGCTTCCGCCAAAAGAACCTCAGGATAATTTCCATCCACTTCAATTAATAAATGAGCCTGAACACCTTCTTTTATGACCACATTTACACCAGATACATATTTCAAAGTCCAATCAATTGCATCGCGTTCCATAAACTCTAAGGCACTCGGAATTATACCCGCCCTAAAAATCGAAGATACGGCTTCACAAGCTTCTTTAGCAGAATAAAAAGGAACCAACATCAAAACATTATGATTTACCTTAGGCAAAAGTTTCATTACGATTTTTGTGATAATGCCAAGTGTCCCTTCACTTCCCACCATTAATTGGGTCAAATTATAACCTGTTGAATTTTTAAGCGTGTTGGCTCCAGTCCAAATAATTTCGCCATTTGCCAAAACCACTTCTAGGTTCAAGACATAATCCTTAGTAACTCCATATTTTACAGCTCTGGAGCCACCGGCATTTTCAGCCACATTTCCGCCAATAAAACAACTTCCTTGACTACTTGGATCTGGTGGATAGAACAATCCTTTTTCGGCAACCGATTCCCGTAAGACCTGAGTTATAACTGCAGGTTCAACGGTAACTTGCAAATTTTGTTCGTCTATGCTAATGATTTTATTGAATCGCTCCATCGAAAGCCCAATTCCTTGATAAACAGACAATGCACCTCCGCTTAAACCCGTTCTTCCACCAATTGCAGTTACAGGTATTTTATATTGATTAGCGACTTTAAGAATAGCAGAAATTTCTTGAGGAGTTCCTGGTTTCAAAACTACCGATGGTGGAAAAACATAGTCTTCGGTTTCATCGTGTCCATAATGATTACGGGTTTCTTGGTCTGTAAAAACATAGATTTCCCCTATTATTTGTTGGAATTGCTTAAGTATTTCTGGCGTAATTTGGCTTTGCATTTTTGATTGGTTTGAAATGTAAAATTAGTATTTCTTGAAGATGAAAACAAATAGCTATTTCAAGCTTCGCCAAAGTAAACCAATTATAAAAATTAAATACAAGACATTGTTGCTTATTTAAACGATTATTTTGATAATGAAATTCAAATGCAATTTATTTTTTCAAAGCCAATTAGTCTAATTCAGCATTAAATACTAATTTTACTAAAACAATTCTGGGTTTTGGAAAACAAGAAAACAAAGCAATCTGCACTTAACGAAAAAGAGGGTATTTCACCTCCTGAAATCATCAGTTCCATTTCTGTTGCACATATAAAAAACCTAAAGCAGATACAACCTTCCTCAGAAGAATTGGTTTCTGGTATTTTGGCTGGAAACATTACTGCCTTGAGTCGTGCAATAACTTTAGTAGAAAGCACGAACACGTTGCATTTGGCGAAAGCCAATGAAGTAATCAATGCTTGTCTTCCTCACGCCAATAAATCAGTTCGCGTAGGGATTACTGGTGTTCCAGGCGTTGGGAAAAGTACATTTATAGAAGCTTTTGGAAAACATTTAACCAGTTTAGGAAAAAAAGTTGCTGTATTGGCAGTTGATCCCAGCAGTACGATTTCACATGGAAGTATATTGGGTGATAAAACCCGAATGGAAGAATTGGTAAAGGACAAAAATGCGTACATACGACCTTCTGCTTCTGGAGAAACATTAGGCGGGGTGGCGAGAAAAACGAGAGAAACGATTACACTTTGTGAGGCATTTGGTTTTGACACGATTATCATAGAAACTGTTGGCGTAGGTCAAAGTGAAACTGCGGTTCACAGTATGGTAGATTTCTTTTTGTTATTAAAAATATCAGGTGCGGGTGATGAATTGCAAGGAATTAAACGTGGAATTATGGAAATGGCTGATGCCATTGTCATTAATAAAGCTGATGGCGATAATATTAAAAAAGCCAATTTAGCAAAAATAGAATTCAATCGCGCACTGCATTTATTTCCTGCAAAAAAATCGGGTTGGACTCCTACAACTTCGACTTGTAGTGCAATTACACATGATGGAATTAGTGCTGTTTGGGAAACGATACAGCAGTTTTTAGAGCTAACAAAAAGCAATGGCTATTTTATTGAAAAACGCGCTGAGCAAAACCAATATTGGATGCTGGAAACTATTAATGAACAATTAAAACTCAACTTTTTCAATCATCCAGAAATCCAGCAACTTTTGGAAGAAAACAAAAAAGCAGTGCAAAACGATGAAATATCACCTTTTGCAGCTGCTCAGTTATTGTTGGGGAAGTATTTTAAATAGTGTTCAGTGTTCAGTGTTCAGTGATTTTGATGAATTATTAATTCATTAGTCAAGCATATTTTATTTAAGAGTAATTACTATATGTCTCTACAAACTGATCATTTCGAACTGATTACTGCAAACTATTCCTTCTCGTAACGTTCCATTTCGCGGTCATAAAAAGCATTAGCCTGTTCAATCAAACCTTCCATTTCTGTATTGAGTTCGGCTTCGTCAAGGTCTTCTGCTTCTTCCATAAACTCTACTTCATCGTCTTTTAAGTTGATGATGAATCTTGGATAATCCAAGTGAATGATAAATATATCTTCGGTAAAATCGGTATTGTCTCCGAGTAAAAATTTTGGTAATTCCATTTTTTAAGTAATTAGTGATTAGTAAATAGTGATTAGTAATTACTATTTCAATTCAAATTTTGTATAACCAATTTCTTAGTTAGTTTATTAAAGCGAATATACAAAAATAAAGCTGCCGCTGTCAATCCGGCTAAAAGTCCAATCCACACTCCTACCGCTTTGAGTTCAGTATATTTACCCAAATAAAACGAGATTGGAAAACCTATAACCCAATAAGCTACAAAAGTAATGTACATAGGAACTTTAACATCCTGCAATCCTCTCAATGCGCCTAAAACAACCACTTGTATTCCATCGGAAATCTGGAAAACTGCTGCAACCAATAATAAATTTGAGGTAATAAGGATTACTTCGGCGTTATCAATCAACTGAGTTGAATCGTTCATGTTCAAAAACAAATGTGGCAGGAAATTATGGAAAACCACAAATAAAAAGGCAAAAACAACTTCTAATAGTATAGCGAGCAAAAAGATTGATTTTGCTACTATAATCAAGTTTTTATAATCTTTCAATCCTTTTTGATTGCTTACTCTAATCATCGCCGTGACATTCAATCCCATTGCAAACATAAATGTGGTCGTTGCCAATGTAAGTGCAATTTGGTTTGCTGCCTGGCTGTTTTTTCCTATAGAACCCGTAAGCCAAATTGCAGCAGTAAACAACGCTACTTCAAAAAGCATCTGCATCGCTGATGGCAAACCTATATCTACAATTTTCTTGACAATAGATTTCTTGATTTCCTTAAAAGAAAAATCCTTAAAGTATTGTTTTAGCCTTTCGTTACGGGATAAAAGATAGTGCATAAAAACTACCATCATTATTCTTGAAATTACTGTTCCTAATGCAGCTCCAAGAATTCCTAATTTTGGAAAAATCCAAACACCATAAATCAACACATAGTTAAAGAAAACATGTACGACATTCGTCAAAAATATAGCATACATTGAATACTTGGTCATCGACAAACCATCTGCAAACTGCTTGTATCCTTGATAAACAATAACTGGAATCAATGAAAACGCAACCCAATCAATATAGGGAGAAGCCAAGTCTATAACCGCTTTTGGCTGACCCATTAAATGCATAATAGGTTTAGATAATACAATTAATATAAATAATGTAACTCCTAAAATGCTACACAACAACAATCCATGATGAAAAGTAGTACGGATTTTTTTATGGTCATTTTCGGCATCAGCCTCAGCTATTATTGGGGTTAATGCAGTAGAAAAACCAATTCCTAATGACATTGCAATAAATATAAAACTTCCTCCTAAAGAAACAGCCGCCAATTCGGTTGAACCCAAATTTCCCACCATAAGATTATCCACAATACCAATAAGTGTATGTCCCAACATGCCTAAAACAACTGGGTATGCGAGTTTAAAATTATAGGAGAACTCCTTTGTATATTGCGAAAAATTCACTGTATGGGTTTTGAGTCTGCAAAGGTAAGCAGAACTATATTCAAGAAAATTTAAATTATCACTAATTTATTTAAGAACATAAAAAAATAATTTTGCAAGAAAACCTTTAAATTTTGTAACCTTTCCTTTAGAGTAGCCCACTATCTTTGACTATATCATTTTGATATGAAAAATAATATCAAAATAAAACTAAACTATTTATTAATAAAAACAATTAATTATGAAAATCAAATCAATTTTAATAGTTGCATTTGCAATGTTATTTGCAAACACTATTTCAGCGCAAGAAACAAAATCTACAAATTATGATCAAGGTTTCAGACTAGGATTTGGTATCAACGCCGGAGTACCTACAGATAGTGACACTTATGATTGGGCATTAGGAGGGGATGTTAGACTACAATATGATTTATCCAAAAGATATTCAGTAGTATTGACTTCAGGATTTACTAACTTATTTATTGACGAACCAGCAAAAGATTTAGGTTTTGTGCCAATTAAAGCAGGATTTAAAGCATTTGTTTTCAAAGATCAATTCTATGTTTTAGGAGAAGTTGGTGGCGGAATTGCCGTTACTAATGATTATGAACAAGACACTTATTTATGGGCACCAGGAATTGGTTATTCTACAAAATATATTGATTTAAGTGTTCGTTATGAAAAATATATTGAATACAATACAGATCAGGTTTCTTTACGTCTAGCTTACGGGTTTAGATTATAATCATACTTTTTTAAATTATAAAACGCCTTGAAAATTCAAGGCGTTTTTTTACTTGGTTAATTGCTTTTTATATAATTCGATATTTTCCTTAATAGTATCATCCATTTCTGGTTCTTTGATATCATGGTATTTCTCGAGTTCCTCCAATATTATTTTCCCTATTATTAATCTAGTGGTCTCTTTGTCATCAGCAGGAACAATATACCAAGGCGCATTTTTTGTCGAAGTAGCATTAATCGCCTCTTCATAATAATGCATGTAATCATCCCATTTTTCCCTTTCCTTTAAATCCCCAACAGAAAATTTCCAATTGTGCTTTTGCTCTTCCAATCTTCTCAGCAAACGTTTTCTTTGTTCTTCCTTACTCATGTGCAAGAAAAACTTTAGCACAATAATTCCGTTTCCACTAATGTGTTTTTCAAAATTATTGATTTGCTTCATCCTGTTTTTCCAAAATTTTGGTTTGATGTCTTCCACTTTTTCTATTCCAGGTATATTTTCGTTCAAAATATATTCTGGATGTACACGCGTGACCAAAACATTTTCATAATGCGTTCTATTAAACACACCTATTTTTCCTTTTTCTGGCAAAGCCAAATAATGGCGCCATAAATAATCATGTTCCAATTCGGTTGAATTTGGCGTTTTAAAACTACTAACCATAATTCCGCGGGCATTTACTTCTTTAAAAACCTCCCGAATCAAACTATCCTTTCCCGATGTATCCATTCCTTGCAAACAAATCAAAACACTGTATCTGTTATGGGCATACATCACATCTTGTAATTCGCTTAGTTTCGATCTTACTTTAGCCAGTTTTTCTTCTACTTTATCATTGTCAATTTCTGTAGCCAATAATGTAGTCATCTTGGATAACTTAATTTCTTTTACTACTTTAAAATCATCGGGCTTAATGGATTCCATAGGAAATAATTTATATTTACATTCTCAAATATAGTAATTTATAAGGAGCTATTTCCAGCTGTACGTTACAATCTTTACTTTTTTCCCTCCCTTCGACAAGCTCAGGGAACAAAAAAAGAAAAGGATTTTCACTACCATCTGGGCTAGTCTATTTATTATAAAAATCACATGATGCAAAAATTCACCTTCGAATTGGAATTTCAAATTAACGGAATTGGAGCTGCTTCTGGATTGGTCTATAAAAACAATTCTTTATACATTATTGGAGACAATAGCAAATTCCTATATGAATATTCAATCGAAACTACGGGATTAAAACGATATCCTTTATTAGAAAACCCATCAGAAAACATTATAAAAAAAGAAAAAGCTGATTTTGAAGCAATCGCTAGTTTTGAAAACAATTTCTATATTTTTGGATCTGGTTCTACTGAAAAAAGAAACCGATTAATAGAAATTGATTCAGATACAAAAGAAATTATCTCAAACAAGGACCTCACGGACTTGTATCTCAAAATGCAAAATACCGCAAAGATAGCACCAACCGATTTCAATATTGAAGGCGCTATAATGACTTCTAAAAATTGGTACCTTTTTAATCGTGGCAATGGCAAAAATAAAGCAAATGCCATTTTTACAATTTCCAGTAATTGGGAAAGCGGTAGTTTTGAAATCTTCTTTAACCAATTCAACTTACCTGAAATAAAAGGTGTCCCAACTTCATTTACTGATGCCATTCTGGTGGATAAGAATATCTACTTTTTGGCTACAGCCGAAGATTCTGATTCTACTTATAATGATGGAGAAGTTCTGGGAAGCCTCATTGGTTGTATTGATTTGCAAACAATGAAAATTGAATTTACCCAGCAAATTTCAAATTCAAAAAAACTGGAAGGATTGACTTTATATAAAAAATCACCTGAACAGATTGAGTTTTTTGTTTGCGAAGACAATGACAGTGAGGAATTAAAGGCCAATGTTTATAAATTAACCATCCCAGAAATCTAAATTTTTTGAAATAATTTAAAAATATTTTAATCGTGTCCCAACCTTTTTTATTTTTTATCTCTCTATAATAGAAACACCACAATTGTGATAAACGAAAATCAAATAACTGCCTGTAAAAAAATGCACCGGGATGCCCAACGTCAAGTGTATGAACATATGGTACCAAAATTATACCGCACTTGTAAGCGCTATCTAAAAAAAGAGGAAGAAATTGAAGAAGCCCTAGCAGATGCCTTCTATACAATTTTTACTAAAATAGACCAACTCAAGGAATTTGGTGCATTTGAAGCTTGGGCGAGAAAAATAACGGTCAATCATTGTTTGGCAAGCATTAAGAAAAACACCAATTTCAATATGTATTTGGATGATGTAAAAACACTTTCTCAACCCTTTACAGATGAAATGACCAACTTGGAAGAAGAAGATTTACTCAATTTATTAAACCATATTCCAGAAGGCTGCAAAACTATTTTCAATCTCTTTGTTATAGAAGGTTATGGACACAAAGAAATAGCAAGCATGCTCAACATTTCCGAAGGCACATCAAAGTCTCAACTAAATGCCTCTAAAACAAAATTAAAGGAATTAGTAAATAATTTATATTACCAACAAGCGAAATAGTCATGGACAATCAAGATAAAATATTCGAAAAAATAAAAACTGCTGCTAACAAAGCGGAAGAAAAAGACTTTCCAGGAATGGAAAAAGTCTGGGCTCGTGTAGATGAAAAATTGGATAAAAAAGTACTAGCAAAAAAATCCAAACTATGGCAAAAGATTGCAATTGCAGCCTCGCTATTGTTAATGATTTCTGTAGGATATCAATTTTTGAAACCGAACGCAACATTAAGTTCTCCAAAAAATGAAATCGTTACAAAGGAAAATATAAAACCAAGAGCTCCACAAATAATTAAAGAAAAAGAAGTAATTGTTTTAAAAGAAACTGCAAATCCAATAATAAAAAAAGAAGCGGAGCAAATTTTAAAAAACCAACTTACCAAACAATCAGAAGTTGTAGCAACCAACCGTAAAACAATGGTTCCAATTACTACAAATAACGCAATAATTACTTCAAAAGAAAATATTCAAGAAGGCAAAAAAGTAGGTGTTTTGAACCAAAACTACTTATTTAAAGGTAGGGTTTTTGATGCGATTTCAGTTCACAGCACTAAGCAAGACGATCAGGTTATTGAATATAAAACGGATGAAAAAACTCAGGCTATACCACAAAAAAACCCTCCTTTAATGGTTATTGATGTTAAGCATATTAAAAATAAAAATGTTAATGCTGAATTGGAAGTTGACGAAGTAGAATCGGTAGTTGTATTAAAAGAGCCTTTGTATATTATCAATGGCGTTGAATATTCTGAAGAGGAACTTTTTGGGACAAACCCCACAAGTCCTTATGCTCCATTAGACAAACAGGAAATAGAAACCGTCAACATTTTACAAGAAGAAAAGGCCATTTCCATTTATGGAAAAAAAGGCGCCAAAGGAGTTGTAATCATTACCACTAAAAATAAAAAACCATTAAGTACTTCCCCGAAAAAGTAGTTATAAAATAATTCTAACCTTAATAAATTCTGTATCATGAAAAATCTTAAAGTGTTTTCATTAGGCATTGCTATGCTTATTACTTTTGTGACTTTTGGACAAGATTCCAATACTGGTAAACAGTCCAATCAAAAAACCATAACAGGTATTGTATCTGATGCTACTGGTCCATTACAAGGTGCTAATGTGGTTGTAAAAGGAACTAAAAATGGAGTTCAAACAAATTATGACGGAAAATATTCTATCCTTGCAAACAAGGGAGATATATTAGTGTTTAGTTTCATAGGAATGGAAGAATCCAAAGTTAAAATTGGAGATTCTAACATTATTAATGTTGTTTTAAAAGAAAGCAGCGTTCAAATAAGTGAAGTCGTTGTTACTGCCTATGGTATAAGAAAAAAGAAAGCTGCAACAACTTACTCAACCCAAGTAGTTAGTTCTAAAAACTTAACTCAATCTGCTAATCCAAGTGCAGTTCAAAGTCTAACTGGAAAAGTTTCTGGATTGCAAATAAATTCAGTTGCTAATTCTAACAATAATTTTGGAATTAGATGTTTAGCATCTGTCAAAGAAAACATATATCCATTATGTATTGTTGATGGAGTTCCAGTAAGTTCAGAATTTCTTTCTAAGATTGACCCTAATACCATTCAATCAGTGAATGTTATAAAAGACAAATCAGCTTCGTCACTTTATGGCAGACAAGCAAGAAATGGCGCAGTTGTAGTAATAACAAAAAACGGAACAGTTAAGAATCTTTCAAAAAAAGAGTTAAGAAAAAAACTTATAGAACTTGAAAAAATAAAAAAAGAAACTGACAAAATATCAATTTCACAGCCAATAGAACCTAATCAAGAAGAATATGATAATTTTGTCGAAAATGCTTTCGAAAGCCCAAAATCGGCACCTTTATCTACCTTTTCAATTGATGTTGATAATGCTTCTTATACCAATGTTCGTCGTTTTATAAACAACGGGCAAACTGTTCCAAAAGATGCCGTTCGTGTAGAAGAAATGATGAATTTCTTTAAATATAATTATCCACAACCACAAAACGACAATCCGTTTTCTATCAATACAGAATACAGTAATTGTCCTTGGAACTCAAAGCACCAGTTATTAAAAATTGGTTTACAGGGAAAAAATATTCCGATGGATAACTTGCCTTCATCCAATTTAGTTTTCCTGATAGATGTTTCTGGTTCTATGAGCGATGACAATAAATTGCCACTACTAAAACAATCCATGAAAATCCTGGTAAATGAATTAAGAAAAGAAGACAAAGTAACTATAGTCGTTTATGCTGGGGCTGCAGGAATGGTTTTGCCTCCAACTGCTGGGGATAAAAAACAAACCATAATCAATGCATTGGAAAAATTAAATGCCGGCGGAAGTACAGCTGGTGGAGAAGGAATTGTATTGGCTTATAAATTAGCACAGGAAAATTTCATTAAAGGAGGAAACAATCGTGTAATCCTAGCAACTGATGGAGATTTTAATGTAGGGAGCTCATCTGACTCCGATATGGTAACTCTTATTGAAGAAAAAAGAAAATCAGGGGTTTTCCTAACGTGCTTAGGTTACGGAATGGGGAATTACAAAGACAGTAAACTAGAAACATTGGCCGACAAAGGCAACGGGAATTATGCTTATATAGATAACATACAGGAAGCGAATCGTTTTTTAGGAAAAGAATTCAAAGGTTCTATGTTTGCTATTGCCAAAGATGTGAAAATCCAAATTGAATTCAACCCAAAACACGTTCAGTCCTACCGATTGATTGGTTACGAAAATAGGAAATTGCGTCCCGAAGATTTTAAGGACGATGCAATTGATGCAGGTGAACTGGGAAGTGGACATACTGTTACGGCTATTTATGAAATCATTCCAACTGGTATAGAAAGTAAATTTTTGAATACTATATCCGATTTAAAATATACCAAGGTAGAAACAACTGGAAATACATATAACGATGAGCTTGCAACCATCAAATTCAGGTATAAAAAACCGGATGGCGACAAAAGTATCGAAATAGTAAATGTTATAGAAAACAAAGCTGTTTCATTAGAAAGCGCTTCAGGTGATTTTAAATTTACCTCAGCTGTTGCTTGGTTCGGCTTGAAACTTAGGGATTCTAAATTGATTTCAAACAAATCAACAGAAGACATTGAAAATTTGGCAAAACAAGGAATGTCAAGTGATACCGATGGTTATAAAGCAGAATTTATTCGATTGGTTGAGTCGGTTAATTAATTCATTTCATGAAAAAAGCGGAAGTAAATATTTCCGCTTTTTTTATTATTTTTTCTTCTTCTTTTTTCCGAAATTCAGTGTTTCTTTTCTCACTTTCATAGGAACAACTTCTTTGGCATTTTCCTTTTTAGAAGCTTCGATAATTTTGTCGTTGATTTCATTTTCTTCTTCGGGAAAAATATCATCTTTTGTTTGTATCCTTTCATCTCCACGCCATAAAAATCCACGTAACTTCCTTGCGTTTTCTGGAAAATCCTTTTCGGGAAGTATATCCCCTTCTGGTTTGTCGAAAATGGTTATCGTATCGATTTTGTTTTTATCCAATACTAAATTGATTTTACTACCTACACTTTTATTGATCCCAATAAGTTCTTGCTTATCATTTCGCATATAGTAAATGATTTCGGTGTTTTTTACAATATCAACTTCTTCAAGGTGATTCTCTTTGAACTTACCGTATAAATTCAATCCTTTTACTTGATTATAGCCAGCTCCAATAGTGTCTTTTGAAATTATAAAAGCGTTGTTCAAAACCTTTAATGAATCGAGTTTTTCTGTTTTATTGTTCCCTATAAGATGAATGATGTCACCTGTCATTTGATTGTCAAAATTCCATATTATGGGTTTGCCTATCAATTGTGTCAATCCCTTTTTTTGATCGGAATGAATGGAATCGCATTTTCCGCTCATATCGGTTTTATAGAATCTTGCATTTGGAAAACCACGTATAATTCGGTTGCCTTCCTTGCCCGTTACCATCATTTTCTTCGCATGGATATAAACTGAATCCTTCTCTACAAGGCTAATCGCAACGGCTCTTTTAGTTACAAACAAAGAATCTTTTTCCTTAAAAACCTCACCATAATGTCCTTTAATAATTATTTTATTGATAGAATCAGTGATTTTTACATTGTTGATGCCTTTGGCGAAAGCCAATTTTTTATCATAAAACAAGCTGTCTGCTTTGATTAAAAGATTGTTATATCTGATAGTCGAATTCCGCTCGAGGCGCGCAATGTCTTTTTTAGTGTCATAAAAGCCGTTTTCAGTATAAATATTGCTTTCTTTTCCGACAATTGTTGATGGACCTAAGAGATACGAATGACCGGAATTTGTGTAATAATCCAAGTGATTGGACTTAATCGTATTTTCTGGTGTAGTAATGGTTACAGCTGTCAGAAATTGGTATTTCTTTTGGTTAACATAATACCTTCCGGATTTGCTTCGGAGCTTGTTTCCTTTGTTTGTAATGGTTCCGTATGTTTTATAGTAAGCTTCCTGAGTATTTCTGTCAAAATTCAAAGTATCAGTAACCAATGACATATCCGGTGATTGCAACACTACGTTTCCAGTAGCATATGCTTGCTTCATTTCTCCATTGTATTCGGCATACTTGCTGGTCATCGATAAAGTATCGCCTTGTAGGATCCGAACATCTCCAAAGGCTTTTATATAATTCTCTTTATTAAAATAGTAGGCTTTGTTACAAGTTAGGATTGCACCATCGTGATTGACACGAACATTTCCAGTAAGTACAACTGCATCGGGAATCTCCAACTGATTGATATCGGAAAAATCGGCATTTTCAACAATGATTTTTTTACCAGATTGAGCAAAAACCATATTGAAACCGAGTACTATAAAACAAAAAATTAGGTGCTTTTTCAAAAGTTTTATTTTTGCCAAATTTAAGAAAAAGGAAACAAGCAGCCTCTTTATTAAGAATTATTTAGTGTAGGCTTAAGGATTATTCTTTTTTTAAAGTCAGTTTCAACACTATAAAACCCAACATCCCCGACAATAAGGAACCTATAAGAATCGCAATTTTTGAGTCATTGATTGTAGCCAAATCATTAAAAGCGAGAATAGTAACAAATATTGACATCGTAAATCCGATTCCGCCCAAAAGTCCTACACCCAAAATGTTTTTCCAACTCAACTCTTTTGGTAAGGCACAATAACCCAAACACACTCCAATAAAACAAAAAAGCAAAATCCCTAATGGTTTACCAACAACGAGTCCGGTTATAATTCCTAATGTGTTTATATGAACCAAACTACTTTGCCAATCGTTTTCAATCACAATACATGTATTGGCCAAAGCAAATAAAGGCAAAATTATAAAAGCTACCGGTTTATGGAGAAAATGTTGCAATTTATAGGAAACAGAATTTGTACTCCCATCCCCAAAAGGAATTACAAAAGCCAATAAAACTCCAGTAATTGTAGGATGGACTCCAGAATTCATCATGAAATACCACATGGCTACCCCACCAATTAAATAAGGTATTAAATTATTTACTTTTAACCGATTTAATATAAAGAGGAATCCCATTATTCCAAATGCAATCCCTAAATTCAATAATGAAATACTAGAAGTATAAAAAACGGCAATTATAATAATTGCCCCTAAATCATCAATTACTGCCAAGGCGGTAAGGAATATTTTTAAAGACAAAGGAACCCTATCCCCTAAAAGCGACAAAATACCAATTGCAAATGCAATGTCTGTTGCCATTGGGATTCCAGCACCAGCTTGGGTTGCTGTGCCATAATTGAAAACCATATAAATAAGTGCCGGTACAAGCATTCCTCCCAATGCGCCAAACAAAGGAAAAGTTACATTCTTGATATCCGATAGTTCACCTTGGTATATTTCCCTTTCGAGTTCGAGTCCAATGAGTAGAAAAAAAACACTCATTAATCCATCATTTATCCAATGTGTAATTGAGTTTCCTGCAAAATTATAATGCCAAAACTGTAAGTATTCCGTTTGGAATAAAGAATTTGCCAATATAATCGAAAGCAATGTAACAAAAACCAATACAAGCCCGCCAGCTTTTTCGCTGTTAAAAAAATCGGTAAAGAGATTGGTTCGTTTCATTTTGGATTTATTTTTCAACCTTTTCACTTCGACAAGCTCAGTGAACGGAAAAGTGTTTTTCAATAAAAAACGCCTTGATTACTCAAAGCGCTTTGTTTATTATTTCAATATTGTTTGTTTTCTGTCTGGTCCAACAGAAACAATTTTTATTGGAACTTCCACTTCTTTTTCTATAAATGCTATGTATTCCTTAAGCTCAACTGGCAATTCATCATAGGTTGACATTCCTGTTAAATCTGCTTTCCAACCTTTGAATTCCTTATAAACCGGAGTTACATTTTCTGGTTCAATATTGTAGGGAAAATGAGAAATCGTTTTTCCTTTATATTGATAATCAGTACATACTTTTAAAGTGCTGAAACCTGATAAAACGTCTCCTTTCATCATCATTAACTGAGTTACACCGTTTACTTGAATAGCATATTTTAACGCTACTAAATCAAGCCACCCACAACGTCTTTGACGACCTGTAACAGATCCAAATTCATTACCCACTTTTGCCATTGTTGCACCATCTTCGTCAAAAAGTTCGGTTGGAAAAGGTCCGCTTCCCACACGTGTAACGTACGCCTTGAAGATTCCATAAACTTCTTTGATTTTATTTGGAGCAATCCCTAAACCAGTACAAGCACCCGCTGCAGTAGTGTTTGATGAAGTTACAAATGGATACGTTCCAAAATCAACATCCAATAAAGAACCTTGCGCACCTTCGCATAAAATTGATTTCCCTGCTTTTTGAGCTTGGTGCAAATATTCTTCGCTATCAATAAAATCCAGTTTTTTGAGTTCTTCAACAGCTTCAAAGAATTCTTTTTCCAATTCTTCAAGGTTATATTGTATTGCAACGTCATAGAATTTTATCATTGCTTCGTGCTTATCGGCAAGCGCTCTGTATCTTTCCTTAAAATCTTCCAATTCTATATCACCAACACGAATTCCGTTTCTTCCTGTTTTGTCCATATACGTTGGTCCGATACCTTTAAGTGTGGAACCAATTTTTGCTTTCCCTTTTGAAGCTTCAGAAGCAGCGTCAAGCAAACGGTGTGTAGGTAAAATTAGGTGTGCCTTTCTTGAAATGATTAATTTGCTTTTAATGTCGAGATTGAATTTTGCCAATCCATCAATTTCTGTTTTAAAAACAACAGGATCAATAACAACTCCGTTTCCAATTATGTTGACATTGTTTTTATGGAATATTCCAGAAGGAATTGTTCTCAAAACGTGTTTTATTCCGTCAAATTCTAAAGTATGTCCAGCATTTGGCCCACCTTGAAAACGCGCAATTATATCGTATTTTGAAGTAAGAACATCTACAATTTTCCCTTTTCCTTCGTCACCCCATTGCAATCCTAATAATAAATCTACAGTCATTCTGTTTTTATTTGTTGTGTTTTGGACAAGTGTCCGTACTATTAATTTTTAATTTTCTGTTTCAGTTTTTGGAATTCGCTTGTTAGCGTATAAATACAAAGAATGATTCGTGATTTCGATATCAAAGATTTCTTCCATTGTTTTTTTGATAGTCTGGATCCTGGGGTCACAAAATTCGATAACTTCACCGGAATCGGTCATAATAATATGATCGTGGTTTTTATCAAAATAGGATTTCTCATAATGTGCTTGGTTTTGTCCAAACTGATGCTTGCGAACCAATGCACAATCCAATAACAATTCTATTGTGTTATAAAGTGTGGCCCGACTCACGCGGTAGTTTTTGTTTTTCATTTTAACATAGAGGTTTTCTATATCAAAATGCTCATCGCTATTGTAGATTTCCTGAAGTATTGAATAGCGTTCAGGGGTTTTACGATGTCCTTTGTTTTCCAGATACATTGTAAAAACATTTTTTACAATCTCTTGGTTTTTACTATTGTCAACGGATATTAGTGTCATAGACGGCAAAGATAAATCTTTATTTTAAAAGTATAAAAGATTGATGTTTAAAGTTTGAAAGAGAATTTTTAATTTTCTTAACTCAGACTTCTAGTTCGTGGTTTTAATATTGGTATAAATGTGATGTTTTTATTTAAATAAAAACTCATAATGATTATCAACTTTTGTATATGAGTTATCTATAAACCATTCAATTTTTTCAATTAAATTCTCAAAAAGTGAATTTGTATCCCAAAACCATTCAGAGCCAAAAGAATCATAATCCGAATCTTCATAATAACTTAGTATTGCATCTTCAAGAGTTATTGGATTTTTAATATTCCAACTTTTCATTATTCTGAAATCAATTATTTCTTTTTGATAATATTTTACTCTAGTGTTGAGGTCTTTTGTTACACCTATTTTATAGATTTTAGAATCTTTATTATCACATTGAAGAGTATAAATGCCATAATTTGTTTTAAAAATATCGGTTTTGTGCTCAGATATCAAATCAGACGTTCCAAGATAGAATACTTTTTTAGTATCATTTGGTATTGGATATGAAAGATAATAATGTTTGGGAAGTTCTTTTAACTTCATAAGTAATATTTGTTTGTGAGGTTATTAAAATAAAGCACAACCTCATTCATTATGAGTTACTTTGCTGTTAATAACTATTTATTTTCTATAATTTTAATAAACCCTAGTCACCTTATCTACCCCATCAATCTTTTTAATATTCTCAATCAATTTTTTTAAAATAGTATTGTTACCAACAATTACAGCCACTTTTCCGTTAAAAAGCCCCGCTTCACCACTAAGAGAAATACTTTGTATGTTCACGTTCATATTACTCGAAATTACTTTTGTGAGTTCATTTGTCAAACCTAAAGTATCCATTCCGGTAATACTCAAAGTTGCCTTGAATTCTTGTTGGGACGAATCTATCCATTTTGCTAAAATAATTCGGTATGCATAATTAGACTGCATACTCAAGGCATTCGGACAATCTTTTTTATGGACTTTTATGCCTTCGTTTATAGTTACAAAACCAAAAACATCATCACCGGGAATGGGATTGCAACAACTCGATAACTTATAATCCAGTTTGTCTTGGTCAATACCAAAAACAAGCATGTCATAATCACTGCTTAGTTCTTCCTTATGGATTTGTTCCGGCTGGAAACTCGGCGTACGCTTGATTGTTTTCTTAAAGAAATTCATCAAAGTATTGCTCTTGAGGGCGGCAAATTCCTTTAATTGCTGGTTTTCTATAGAGCCAATCCCCACACGGTAAAATAAATCCAGACTGGTTTTCAGTTTGAAGAAAACAACCAATTCATTAATCGTGGCTTCATTTAACGAAACTTTGAGATGTCGCAGCTTACGGGTCAGGATTTCTTTTCCGTCTTCGGCAGTTTTCTTGGTGTTTTCGTTTAATACGTTTCTAATTTTATTTTTGGCCCGGGAAGTAGTTACATAATCCAACCAATGGGAAGTTGGTTTTTGATTGGCAGAAGTTATTACCTCAACCTGATCGCCACTTTTTAATTCATAATTCAGTGGTACTAATTTTCCGTTTACCCTTGTTCCTCTGGTATGAACCCCAACTGCCGAATGTATGCTAAATGCAAAATCGAGTGAAGTAGCGCCTTTTGGCAATGATTTTATTTCGCCTTTTGGCGTAAAGACATAGATTTCCTTTGCATATAGGTTCATTTTGAAATCCTCTACAAAATCGACTGCATTTGTTTCTTGGTTTTCTAAGGCTTCCTTTAATAAGTTGAGCCAAACATCCAATCCGCTTTCTTCTGTGGCGCCTTGTTTGTATTTATAATGTGCCGCATAGCCTTTTTCTGCAATTTCGTCCATTCTTTCACTACGAACCTGGATTTCCACCCAACGGCCTTTTGGTCCCATTACGGTAATGTGCAAAGCTTCATAACCAGTGGATTTAGGGGATGAAATCCAATCCCTCAATCTACTCGGACTCGGACGGTAATGATCGGTAACGATGGAATAGATTTTCCAAGCGATAAATTTCTCGTCGTGCGGATTTGACTTATATACAATACGAAGTGCGAATTTGTCATACACTTCATCGAAGCTTACATTTTGCGCCTGCATTTTTCTACGTATAGAATAAATGGATTTAGGACGTCCCTTAATGATATATTCAACCCCTTCTTCGTCAAGTGATTTTTTTAAAACTTCAGTAATATTATTAATGTATTCGTCTTGTTCTTCTTTGGTTTCCTTTATTTTGCTTACAATATCATTATAAACTGCAGGTTCTGTATATTTTAAACCCAAATCTTCCAATTTCGTTTTAATGTTGTACAGACCCAATCGATGTGCCAATGGTGCATAAATGTACAAGGTTTCCGAAGCAATTTTGGTTTGCTTGTATTCCGCCATCGATTCCATTGTTTGCATATTATGCAATCTGTCGGCAAGCTTAATAAGGATTACCCTAACGTCATCATTTAGCGTAAGCAGCATTTTCCTGAAGTTTTCCGCTTGCATTGAAGCGTTCATGTCTTTTTGAACCTGAGCTATTTTTGTCAAGCCTTCTACTAATTGGGCAATTTTGGGATTGAACATTTTTTCAATGTCCGCTACAGTAATATCTGTATCTTCAACTACATCGTGCATTAATGCTGCAGCGATTGCAGTAGCTCCAAGACCAATGTCGGCCGCAACAATTTTTGCAACAGCAATAGGATGAAAAATATAGGCTTCACCTGATTTTCTACGTTGATCCTGATGTGCATCAACAGCAACATCAAATGCTTTCCTAATGAGTTTTTTATCTTCAGCAGTTAGTGTTTGGTAACTGATGCGGAGCAATTCTTTGTATTCGTGTGCAATTGCTTTATTTTCTTTTTCGATGTCTATTTCTACCATATCATTGTCATGTTCAATTCCTAAATTTAGGGCAAAAAATTGAATGTTCCTAAGGGAAGAACTTATTTTTTAATCAAGTTAAAATTCAAATCCTGAAAGTCATAACTGAAATCGGTTGTTTCAGAAACTGCCTTCATTTTAATGTTAGTATTGTTTTCTGAAAAAGTCAGGAAAGCATCTGCATTAAAAGCGCGGTTATTCCATTTAACCACAAATTCATTTTCTTTATAATAAAAAATTTCACCTGCTAATTTTTGGGAGCGTTTCGAACTAAAATACAGTTTACCCTTTTTTTCTGAAATTACAATATCTCCAAACCAATCATCAGTATAAGTTCCAACATATTTCTTAAGATCGACAACAGCGTTTTTAGCGTTTTTATTTACTGTTTCCCAAACTGCATCAACAGTTTTGTCTACAGTGGCGCTATTTTCTTTTTCTGCTTTCGAATACATTTCAACATAATCTACAAAAGGGATATCCAAATATGCATTTTTAATAGTGTTCGTAATGGCATTGAATGCAGCTCCTGATTGCTGGTTTGTCAATACTACAATCCCTAAATTCAGTTCTGGATACAAAGTCGTTTGCGTTACAATTCCTTCCAATCCTCCAGTATGTGATGCTTCTTTATAGCCTTTTACATCTTTTAAAAACCACCCTAGGCCATAACCGTTAAAATGCGAATTATAAGGAGGCCTTGTTCCTATGGGAAGTATCGTTTGAAGTTGGAACATTTCTTTTTGTTGTTTCTCAGTAAACAATTTGTTTTCAAGATTTGCGCCATATTTTCCTTTATTCAACTGCATGATCATCCATTGACTCATATCATTTACGCTGGAGTAAATTCCGCCCGCAGCATCAAGGATTTGGTTTTTGTAACGTGCTATTATTTTCAGTTTACCATTCACAGGAACGTGAGGCATAATAACATTTGTAGTATCTTTTAAGGTAACGAAAGATCCAGCGCTTTTTTTCATTTCCAAAGGTTCTAAAATACGTTGTTCTATAAAATTAGTCCAAGATTTTCCAGTTACTTTTTCAATCACTTTTCCAGCCACAGCATACAATAAATTATCATAATCAAACTTGGTTCTAAAGCCCGAAACTGGTTTCAAAAACTGTAAATTATGAACTATGTCGTTCGCCGTAAAATCACTACCATCAGGCCAAATCATTAAATCCCCAGCACCAAGTCCCAATCCGCTTCTGTGCGTCAATAAATCCCGAATCGTAAATTCATTAGTGACATAATCATTATACATTTTAAAATCTGGAATATACTGTACCACTTTATCATCCCATTTAATTTTATTTTCATCTACTAAAATAGCCAAAGCTGCCGTTGTAAATGCCTTACTGTTTGAGGCAATCCCAAAAAGTGTATTTGCATCGACTTTTTCTTTTGTTAGGATTGATTTCACTCCATATCCTTTAGAATGAATAATTTTTCCGTCTTTGACTACTGCTACTGCAATTCCTGGAACGTTAAATGAAGTCAACGTTTTTTCTACCAATTCATCAATTTGTTTTTCACTAATTTGTGCAAACGAAGTCAAGTGAAAAATGCCAAATGCCAGTAATAAAATGTATTTTTTCATGTTGATAAATTTAAAATCCTCTTTGTCTTTTTGCTTCGAAAATTAAAATCGCTGCTGCTACCGAAACATTCATAGAATCTATTTCGCCCTGCATGGGAATAATTATATTACTTGTAGCTTCATCACGCCATTCTTGGGTAAGACCCGTTGCTTCTGTACCAACAACCAAAGCGGTTGGCAATGTATAATCCTGAGTGTGATAGGATGTGGAGTTTTGCAAAGTAGCACAATAAAAATTGATTTTTCGTTCTTTCAAAAAAGCAATAATTTCAGAAGTTGTTCCAGTTGCAATTTGGTTAGTAAACAAACAACCTACACTTGACCGCACTACATTGGGGTTATACAAATCACTTTTTGGATTGGCAATTATTACGGCATCCAATTTAGCCGCATCCGCAGTTCGCAATAGAGCGCCAATATTCCCAGGCTTTTCTGGCGCTTCAGCGACAAGAATTAATGGGTTTTCGCTTAGTTTTAAATCGGATAATTGTAAGCTTTTGCTTTTAGCAATTCCGATGATTCCTTCGGTAGTATCACGATAAGCTAATTTTTCGAAAACTTCCTTGTTGATTTCAATTACGTCAATTTGCTTTCCCTCGTCTCTCGACTGCGCTCGAGAAGACATGCTCGGGATGACAATTAAATTGGTTATTTGGCTTTCAGAAATCAATTCAGGATAAAACAGAATTGTTTCTATTTCATAACCTCCTTTTATAGCCAAAGTTATTTCCCGTTGTCCTTCAATTAAAAAAGTACCGGATTGCTTACGGTTTTTTGCTTTTTCCTGCAATAATACCAGCGATTTTACAAATGGGTTTTGGAGTGAAGTTATTTGTTTCAAGACGAAAATTAATAAGTTACAAAGGTTTCAAAGTTACAAAGGTTTTTTAAACTATTCTTCTTTCGCTTCTTCAATTAAAGCTACTTCTTCTTCAACTGGTTTAGAAACTACTTGCTCTTTTTTACCAAAAAGGAATTTTTTAGCAGCAGCAAAACCTGCGGCAATTGCTAAAAATATTATTTTCCCGAATTTAGCTATGATAGCAAAAAAGCCAACTTTAGCCAATACTTTTCCAGCTACCAATCCGCCAATTGTCCAAGCGGCAACGGTATCTGTATCGGCATCAAAATCTAAATATTTACTGCCTTTATTAAATTCTACACTTTTTAAAATTCCAGGAATACTTGCTTTAACTTCACTTAATTCCCCCATTCCGGCTATTGCAGAAATATTATACATTCCTTTTCTTCCTAAGACTCTTAAATCATAGTTTAGCGTATTCGTACTGTCTTTTCCAAACTTTAATTCTTTTGCCCAATGAAGTACCTTAAGTTTGTCATCATAATATGGTTTTGATGCCCAGCCTATTAACTGTACTGCCTCATATCCTCCTTTAACTCTTTCTTCATTCTCTACTTTAATATCTTCCTTCATTGTTTCGAGCAATTCATCATAATCGATTTCTGCTGCGTCATCATCTTCAACATAACCATCTGCTTGATAACTTAATACAAACATCCAGCTATTCGCCTTCATAACTCCTTTTCCGTCAGGAACCAGTGACCCAATAATTTTTGTATCTTCAGGATTTCCCCATAAATCCTTTAAAACATATTGTGTTTGTTTGCCATCTAAATATTTGAAACCTTTAGGTACATTCAGTATTCCTTCTCCTTCGCTCAAAGATATTTTACCCGATTCATATTTAAATGATTTTTCAATATTGTCAATAAATACTGCGGTAGTATCGTTTTCCTGAGCTATTAACTGAGGAATAAAAATGACTGAAACGAAAATAGAAAGTAAAAAATTTTTCATGTAAATTGGTTTAAATGGTTAAGTGGTTATTTGGCTATAAAATCCCCCTTGCTTTTATCTCTAAATATTTATTGATAGTATCCAAAGTGAGGTTTTCTGGTTGTGTGAGTACTGAATATATTCCGTATTTTTTTAATTCATTTACGATTAGTCGTTTCTCGAAAGCAAATTTTTCGGCGATAACTTTGTCATATACTTCTTGAATCGTATCTGTCTTTTTGTTGATGAGTTCGTTGAGTTCTGTATTATTAAAAAAAACAACTACGAGCAAATGATTTTTAGCAATTCCTTTTAGATAAGGCAATTGACGGTTAAGACCATCCATTGTTTCAAAATTAGTATATAAAATAATGAGGCTTCTATGATTGATGTTTTTCTTGATGTCTACATATAACCTGCTAAAATCGCTTTCAAAAAAATCTGTTTTGATATTGTAAAGGCTTTCCAAAATCTGGTACATCTGTGAAGAACGCTTTTCCGCTACTACCCTATTTTCAACTTTTTTGGAAAACGCAAACATTCCTGCCTTGTCTTGTTTTTTTAAGATTACATTAGACAAAACCAGTGTGGCATTGATGGCATAATCCAATAAACTCAAACCATTGAAAGGCATTTTCATCACACGTCCTTTGTCAATAACCATATAAATGGATTGTGATTTTTCGTCTTGGAATTGGTTTACCATCAAAGCATTTTTCTTGGCAGTGGCTTTCCAGTTTAAGGTTCTAATATCATCCCCAGGAACATATTCCTTGATTTGTTCGAATTCCATTGTATGTCCGATTCTACGGATTTTCTTAATTCCGTATTGAAAAAGGTTATTCGAAAAGGCAATTAAATCATATTTTCGTAATTGAATATAGGATGGATACGTGGGCACCATCTGATCCTTATCAAAAGTAAATCTCCTGGAAATGATTTGTAATGGTGAACTTACATATACATTTAGGTTTCCAAAGTAATATTCGCCGCGTTCTGTTGGTCGCAATTTATATTCAAATTCATCTTCTGAAGAAGCTTTTATTTTCCGGTTGATTTTAAAATCACGGACTTGGAACTGAAAAGGGATTTCGTCGATTATTTTTACCGAAATTGGAAAAGTATAATAGTTCTTTAGACTAATAAGTATTGGGTTTTCATCTCCATTTGACAATTTTTCGGGCGTTTTTCTATTGGCTTCTATTCCGCTTTTGGCGAAAAACAAAATCAATATATCCAATACTAAAAAAGTCATTATTATCAATAAGAGGTACCAAGTAGCTGCATATAATGCCGGAAAAATAAATGCACACAAAAATAAAACTATAATGCCCAAAAGCATGTAGAAAAAGAAATTGTTGATGTATAGGCTTTTTATGAATTTCAAGTTAGTTTGGGTGTTGGATTAGTCGATAACTATCTCGGAATCTCTACTGTTTCAATAATCTGCTTGATGATTTCTATACTAGAAATCCCTTCCATTTCACGTTCAGGAGTTACAATAACACGGTGCTGTAATACCGGAATTGCAGCTTCTTTTATGTCTTCTGGAGTTACAAAATCACGACCACGGATTGCTGCAAAACCTTTGGCAGCATTTAATATTGCAATCGATGCACGAGGTGAAGCACCCAGATATAAAAATGCATTTTCGCGTGTATTTACTACTATTTTTGCAATATACTGAATCAGTTGTGGCTCAACTATTATTTGTTTTACCAACGCCTGGAAACCCTTAATTTCAATAGCTGACAATACCGTTTTGATATCTTCCAGTTTTCCGTGATTTTGCAAAAGATGTTCCCGTTGGATAATCGTAATTTCTTCGTCTAATTTAGGATAGTCAATTGTTATTTTGAAAAGAAAACGATCTAGCTGTGCTTCTGGCAAACGATAGGTTCCTTCTTGTTCAATCGGGTTTTGGGTAGCAATCACTAAAAACGGGGTGTCTAAAATAAAAGCCTTGCCATCAATTGTTATTTGACGTTCTTCCATAACTTCAAACAAAGCAGCTTGGGTTTTTGCAGGCGCCCTGTTGATTTCATCGATCAGGATTAAATTAGAAAAAATAGGCCCTTTTTTAAATTCGAATTCCGATTTTTTTAAATCAAATACTGAGGTACCCAGAATATCCGAAGGCATTAAATCTGGCGTGAATTGAATTCGGCTAAAGCCAATATTCAAGGTTTTTGCAATTAATTTTGCAGTAATTGTTTTGGCAACCCCAGGAACTCCTTCCAATAAGACATGCCCGTTTGAAAGTATCGCCACTAATAGTTGGTCAATCATTTTATGTTGGCCCACAATTACAGTTTCCAGTTCTTTTTTTATGGCATTAATGCTTTCTGATAAAGGAGCAAGATTGATTCGGGACTGAAAATTAATGTTTTCTGTTGGTTGTTCCGGTGTGTGGTTATTTTCCATATTTTAATTTATAATTTTTTCAAGTGCGTTATTAAGCTGAATTAAATCTTCCTCTATGCCATTGTGGTATAAGCGTCGGTGGGTGTTAATCAAATGAACTGCATTTTTAATATCGGCTAAATCCTTTCCTGATTTATGATGCAGTTTTTTTATAAAATCGTCGTTCAAAACAGTGGTATCCATTAAATATTCATTCCTGATTCTTTCAAGGAAATATATGATTTTTTTATCGATAATATTATTGTGGTCGCCTTCTTGATAATATAGATTCCCAATGGTTTTTGCAAAATCAATGGTTGTGTTTGCTAATGGTTTTATGATAGGAACTATTCTTTGTTTGCGTTTTGCGTTAAAAACCATAAAAACAGCTATACCAATCAAGAATAAATACCAAGCCCATTTTAATGCCGGTTGGTTCAAAATATAACGCATTGGCGAAGCCGAAATAACTTCTCCATCTTGATTTTTATTGTACCAAAAGATCGTTTCCTTATGCAAATAGGACAACACTTTTTCTGCATATTCATGGTGGTTGCCTTTTAGCAAATGAAAATTAGTAAAGGCTGCAGGTTGTGTATGCAAATAGAAACTACCGTTTTCATAGTTTATCTTTATAAAATTAACCCTAGTACTATCACCATTTTGATAGCCTAAAACAGTAGTGTTCAAAGTGTCAATTTTAGAAAAAAAGGTATTGCCTATTCCTTCTGACATTTTGTATTTTTGAGTGCCTAATCTTGGATTCGCAAGCCAGTTATAGGTACTGTCCTTGAAATTGAATTCCGAATTTATTTCTATTTTTAAACTGTCGAGCAAATGCTGCGAAATATATTTTGAACTAATGAATGCATTGTTACCATAACTGACAAAAGTCATTATTTCGTCAATGGATTCATCGTCAATAGTAGAGAATTCTGAAACAGACAAAAAAGTCCCGTTGACTTTATAATTATTGACCAAAGTATCATAATTATATTGACTCGGAAAATATTCATAAGGTGTTATATTCAGTTTTTCTATTTTTTGTCCTTTGCAAATAGAGCCTAATTCCTTGTCAAAAACATAAAGTCCGAACGGAATTTTATCTTTTACTGAATAGGTAGGTGACCAATTGATTGGTTTTGGAACATTGGCATCTAAAAAAACAATGCCTCCAATGAGAACGAATATTAAAAAAATATATAATTTAAGTGTGTTGTTCATTGCTAAATAGTTTTTATGGCATTAATAAATGCATTTTTTGCTTTAGCAAATGATTCTTCGTCGATTTCAAATTCACCATACCAAATATGGTTGTATAAATAGGAAAGATAGGCAAATTCTATTTTCTGGTTCTCGTTTTTCAGTTCATAAATATAATCGGAATTTGTTTTTTCTAAATCCCAAACAATCAATTCCCTTTCTGCCATTCTCTTAAGCAACCACATATAATAGTAACGGATACTTAGTCTTTTTTCTCCAGATTGTAAAGTGTCTTTTATTAATTTTTCAAAATCAACGGCGAGGATGTTTCTTTCTATTTCGCTGTACTGAATGTTCTTCCTATCTGAATTTTTTCCAAAAATCCATTGTCCTTCTTTGTTCATTAAAGCTTTTGTAATCATATAAATTACATAAACCACTATAGCAATTGCCAAGGTCTTGAGTAATATACTTACAAAATTTTGAGAAGAGCGATTGTCACTGAATCCAAAGAGTTTTTTGAAAAAATTAGCCAGCCATTCCTTAAAACGATCCCAAGCGTTTTTTTCTGGAGCCTTAAACTCATAGATGAATTTTGGGTCATTGTATTTCTTTTTAAAGTCCTTATCGAAACTCTTCGCTTCAATTGAATCATTATCAATTTGGATGTCTTTTTCGGAAAAAACATTTTTATTTTCGGCTGTAGCCAAAGTAGCGGTTTCAACCAACAAGGAATCCTGTCCATAGATAATGGAGCAACTAAAAAAGAATAATAGCAGTAAAAATTTATTCAAAATCAGTTCCTATTAAATCGATTTGGCTTATTGATTTTGTTTCTTCGTTTTCTTCCCGTAAACTATAATAAATCAACCCTTGATTGACAATTAAAAAATTATTAAAAAAGTAACTCAATACAGTAGATACAACCATTAAGGCTGACATTAACATTGCCATTGTAGCCATATTATCCTCAGAATTCATTCCTGTTGTAGAAGTAAACATCGTAAACAAACCGACCATATATGGAACCATAGTTATAAACCCTTGCAAAATCTGGACAAGCATCAACATTATAAATGTAGTTCCCACTATTGTCCAAAACTGTAATTTGAGCAGCTTCAATCCATTGCCTAATGCTGTAAAAAAATTGACTCTTTTTATAATGAATTCATAATAACTCAATGCTATCCATGACATAAAAGCCGGAAGTACAATTAGTATCAATGGAAAACCAATGATGATAAAACACAAAGCAATCAATAACGCAAAAACCAGCATCATTAAAGGAGTAATAATAAATATAATACCCAATAGGAACAAAAACATTCGGCCGATATTTTGTTTTAAAGCGGTGATTAATTCCTTTACATCAAAATCAGTATTGCCTTTTTTCTCAATTAATCCAAGATATACTATAGGATAAGTGATGTTTAAAATAGACAATATTGTTATTAATAGTGTGAAAACAATAATTATCCCAATGACTAAACCAAAGTTATTATTGAAATAATCCATGAGATAACTAGAATTTTGATTTAATGTGTTTCCACCCATCAATATTTCGGCATATACCTTAGAAATGAAATAAATCAGTATTATTAAAATCATTAGGAAAATCCCGTTGATGATAAAATAGTTTTTAAAATAATTTTTTCCATATAACTTAAAAAAAGTTACAGTATCAGAAAAATAGGCACTGAAATCGCGTTTAGTGAAAAGTTCAAACGTCATAATGATTGTGTTTTTTTGTGAACTATAAAAGGATATATCAAATAATAGTAAGAGATTATAGTAAGTGTTCCTAAAATGATAAAGCTACTAAACCAATTTTCCATATCAACAGAATACCGTGTGATAAAACCCTCAAGAAACCCTGCGGCAATAGTGAATGGAAAAGTACTCAGTAATATTTTAAAACTATTTTTAAAGCCAATTTTAAAGGAATTCAACCTAGAATAAGTCCGCGGAAAAAGTATGGATGCCCCTAGAATAAAACCGGCAGCCGTTTCAATTACAATTGCAAATATTTCCATTGAGCCGTGAATCCAAATTCCTCTTACGCTTTCCCAAAAAACACCTTCTTGATAAAAGAAATATTGAAAGGCCCCCAACATTATTGTATTTTGGAAAGCAATATAAAATGTTCCTATTCCTGCAAAAATCCCCAAAATATAACATTGCATCCCCACATATAAGTTATTCATGGTTATCCCAATAAAGCTTCCCCAATTACTTCCTGATTTATAAATAGCAACAGGGTTTCCATTTTTTATGTTTTCCAAAGTTTCATTAACATAACCATCCCCAAGGAGTAACCTAACAAAATCAACATCGTATCTTGCCGAAAGAACCCCGAACAAAACACCTGAAAAAAACAAGACAAATGAATATATAAGGTATCTACGGTATTCATAAACCAATAGAGGGACTTCGGTTTTAAAGAAATAGACTAGCCGGTTGCTTTCTGTTCTCTTAGTTTTGTATATTTTTTGATAAATAACCGAAGCTAAATAATTTAAATATATAACCGTTTTACTTTTAGGGTAATAAGTTTGAGCATAAGACAAATCATTCACTAAATGAATGTACAAATTTGCCATTTCATCAGGATTTTTTTTAGCTTTACCGAAAATTGCTTGTTCAAAGTCAAGCCATTTTTTTTTATTTTGCTTTATAAACGCAATTTCTCTCATGGATTGCTAAAATATGAAATATGTCAGAATTAACTATCAATACAACACAAAATGTTAATATAAATTTTACAGCGGCATCCATTGGTCAGCGGATAATGGCTAGTTTATTGGATTTACTCATTAAAATCGCTTATTCCATTGTGGTTTTTTCGATTTTTTTTTATTGGTTGGGCATTAGTGAAGCAATGAATGGAATGGATAATTGGTCGCGGATTGCAATTTTCATAATTTTTTATTTTCCAGTTATAATCTATTCTGTTACATTGGAAAGTATATTTGAAGGTCAGACATTCGGAAAAAAAATAATCAAGATTAAAGTGGTCAAAATCGATGGTTATCAAGCTGGTTTTGGCGATTATCTCATTCGGTGGTTATTTAGGATTATAGAAAACAATATGATTGGCGGTTTAATAGGTTTAATTGCGATGATTGTTAGCAACAAAACCCAAAGGATGGGCGACATTGCTGCTGGTACGGCAATAATCACTTTAAAAAACAATGTCACGATAAACAGTACTATTTTAGAAGAAATTGGTAATGAATACATTCCTACTTATCCATCAGTAATCAAACTTTCTGATAACGACGTGCGTATCATCAAAGAAACCTTTCATTTGGCTAAAGCCAAAAAGGATTATGACACACTTAAAAAACTTACCGAAAAAATCGAAAATGTCACAGGTATAAAAAATCAATCCGGAAACAAACCTGATTTTATAAAAACAGTTTTAAAGGATTATAATTTTTATACTCAGAGTATGTAGAATTTTTTTACACAAGTCTATTTACAATATTCAAAATAATTATGTTTTATCTTTTAGATATTATTGGCACTATGGCTTTTGCTATTTCAGGAGCTTTGACTGCCATGAATAAAAAGCTAGATCCTTTTGGGGTATTTATTATTGCTTTTGTAACTTCTGTGGGTGGTGGAACATTAAGAGATATAATGATCGGTAGGACACCTGTGGGATGGATGCTAGATTTAAATTATGTTTATGTGATTATTGTTGGTTTTTTACTAGCATTATTTTTTAGAAAAAAACTAGATAAACTAAGGACTTCCCTATTTTTGTTTGATACCATTGGACTTGGCGTTTTCACCCTAGTTGGACTGGAGAAAGGAATTGGAATCAATTTAAATCCAGTAATTTGTATCGCTTTAGGAACGATGACTGCTTGTTTTGGTGGTGTGATTCGTGATATTTTATGTAATGAAATCCCTGTAATATTTAGAAAAGAGATTTATGCCACAATTTGTATTTTGGGAGGAATTGTCTTTTTTTGTCTGAAAGAAATCCAAATCAACAACGATATACTTTATTTAATTACTTCGCTAACCATTATATTTATTAGGCTATTGGTAGTAAAATTAAAATGGACTTTACCGTCTGTTGAGCGAAGAAAAAAATTATAAACTACCTGGTCAAATACAAATAACCTGTTAACGGTTTTGAATAATCAGGATCATTTAACTCAATAACATAATAGTAGGTTCCCGCAGGAATTTCGTTAGTATCTAGAAGTGCGCCTTTATTCGCAAAACCATCCCAATCCGGAGTATTGTTATTCCCTGACCATACTAAGGTTCCCCAACGATTATATATTGATGTCTTATAATTCAAGAAAATATCCCTTAATCCTTCTACATAAAAAGAATCATTAAATGAATCGCCATCAGCAGAAACAAAATCATGAACCTCAGGTGGGCAATTTCTTGTAATTAATAAAAAAGAAGTAACCGCACTGCAATTGCTATTATCCAAACGTGCAAAAATTAGTTTGGGAGTTGTAGTTGCAATATAATTTGTTGGGTTTAAAACTGGATTTACATTGTTTTGTGCATCTACCAAAGTTTCAAAAAACTGAACTGTGTCTGACGGATTTGTTTTAATTAAATCATCATAATTAGCAAAATTAAATAATCCTCGGCTTAAGCCTAAATTACAGGTTTCCAGATTATCTACAGGGTTGAATGTTGGCGAAAAAAGTAATGTCACCGATTCTAAATCCCTATTGTTGGTTTCTTCTATTTCTATTCTTATTCCGGTGCCTGTTCCAGTGCCATCATCGTCTACAATAAACTGAAGATCAAAAGGGGAAACAGTTCCCGCAGGAATAGTCAATGTTACTTGACCAGTTTGAGTTCCTTCTACAGGTATATCCCCAACAGTTGCTGTTGACTGTAAATATACTCCGTTGACATAAATAGCAATTGGTGTATTGGTTAGCAAAATATCCGTACAATTAATATTGGAAACAGTATAGTCAACTACAATCACATTGGAATCACAGTTCACTACTACATCGTCTATATTTATTGTGGCATCAGGCAATTGACTGTTAAGTTTGGTCACAATAGCATTAATCATAACGAAATCCTGGCTTGATGTCAATTGAATTTCTGCGGTAGTATCTCCAATGTTTATATTATTCTGAATATTATATACATCCAAGTCCATATTATACAAATCGGTTGCACCCGTAAAACTATTGGTTCCATTAAAAGCGTTGTCAACAGGATTTAAAGGAGGATTTCCAATATCGTTTCCATTAATTCGAAGCGTTTCATTATTGTGCAACAACCTATCTCCTTCCCATGCTATAAAACCAATTTTAGCATCCATGTTGTCAATAACGTTTAAACTATTTAGTGTTATATCAATTTGGCTTGGAACAAATTGCAATCCATCATAAACCCCCAATTGATTGAGCGGTAAGATTGGATTTTTGTAAACAACGATTATTGCCCAACCTCCAAAATTGGTTGCATTAGAACAATAATCATCTATGACTCCTGTTAAATCCAAATCTGAAAGGGTATATAACCCATTTCCAGTATTTTTAATTTGAGTAGTTATGTCGGCAAAAGCACTAAAAAAGGTTAATCCAGATGTTCCTTGTAAAACACTAAAATTACGTTGAGAAATAATATTAACCCCGTTTAACTTAACATTTATATCACCAGTTCCGGAACCCGCCCAATACAGATAAGCATTTTCTACTACATCACCCGAAGCCAGATTTAATGCAGCAATAGAACTTGTGTTGATGACACAAGGCCCGCCTTGTCCGTTTTCAGCTTGGTTTAGGGTATTTCCAAAAAAAACAAAATCAAACCTTCCATTAAATTGTTTAAACAATGAAATGTTCTGACCAAAACCTGTAGTGGCAAATAACAGCACCAAATAAAATATAGAATTCTGAACTATTTTCAATTTAAATATTTTTTAACGGTTTTAAAATTAGTGATTTATTTTTAAAAATCTATTTTTAATCAAACTGATTTACCTAAATATAATTTCCAAAAAAAAATGCCCGATTTACATCGGGCATTTCCTATATTTTTTAATGCATTTATGCATTGTGTTCAGATTCAATTCTATCATGTTCTTCTTTTGACATAGTATCACAAAGAACAGGAGTTGCAATGAATAATGAAGAATAAGTTCCTATCACAATACCTATTAGCATTGCAAAGATAAATCCTCTTATTGATTCACCTCCCCAGATAAACATAATCAACAATACTAAAATCATTGTTAAAGATGTATTGATGGTTCTGGACATAGTAGAGTTAATAGATTGGTTCACTATACTATTGAAGTTTCCTTTTGCTTTTTTATTACCTAAAAATTCACGTACCCTGTCAAATACAATAACGGTATCATTCATTGAATAACCAATAACGGTAAGGATTGCTGCAATAAAATGCTGGTCTATTTCCATTCCGAATGGCATGTATTTCCATAACAAAGAGTAAACTCCCAATACAAATATAACGTCATGCGCTACGGCTGCAATTGCTCCTAAACTATATTGCCATTTTCTGAAACTGATCATTAAATAAAGACATACGATTAACATCGCACCTATTACTGCCCAATATGAATTGGTTTTAATGTCATCTGCTACTGTTGGTCCCACTTTAGAAGCCTGAAGAATACCTAATTGTTTACCATCATAACTGTTTACAAATTTCTCGTAAGTCATATTGGCTGAGTAATGTTTCTTAAGGTTTTCGTATAAAATTTTATTTACCTGCTCATCTATTTCTGTACCGTGTTGCTCTACCTTATACTTAGTAGTGATTTTCAACTGATTATCTGTACCAAATACTTTAGCTTCTGCACTTCCTAAAACAGTTACTAATTCACCTCTAACTTGCTCCGCTGAAACTGGTTTTTCAAAACGTACTTGGAAAGTCCTTCCTCCTACAAAATCAACACCTTGATTCAATCCGTTAGTACATAAAGAAATAATACTCACTATAACTACTACAGATGAAAATGCATAAGTCCATTTTTTAGCTCCCAAGAAATTATAATGGAAGTTTCTAAAGAAGTTTTTAGAGAAACCAGTTACGAATGACAATTTGTTTCCTTTGTTTACACTCCAGTCCAATAATATTCTAGTAATAAAAATAGAAGTAAATAACGATGTTGCTATACCTATTAATAATGTAGTTGCAAAACCTTGAATTGGTCCTGTTCCAAAAATCAATAACACAGCACCTGTCAAAACGTGAGTAACGTTTGCATCTACTATAGAACGCATCGCACCTTTCCATCCAAAAGAAGCTTTAATTGCTTCTTCTATACTTTTTCCGTCACGTAGTTCTTCTTTTGCCCTTTCATATATAATGATATTCGCATCCACTGCAGTTCCCATTGTTAAAACGATACCGGCAATACCAGGTAAAGTAAGTACAGCACCTAAACTAGCTAAAATTCCGAACAAGAATAAAAGATTGACAGCCAATGCAATGTTTGCAAACAAACCAGATTTACCATAGTAAACCATCATCCAAAGTGACACAATCAATAATCCAATAATTGCAGATGTTGTTCCGTTATCAATAGCTTCTTGACCTAAAGATGGTCCAACTACTTCTGATTGTACAATTTCTGCTGAAGCCGGTAATTTACCTGCTTTTAATACGTTAGCTAAATCTTTGGTTTCCGTTACATCAAATACACCTGAAATTTCAGATCTTCCTCCCGAAATTGCTCCGGTAGAAACTCCTGGTGCAGAATATACTACATCATCCAAAACAATAGCAATATTGCTTTTTTGGTTATAAGCTCTTAGAGTTAATTCTTCCCAGGCTCTTGCACCTTGACCATTCATTTGCATCGTAACCGATGGCTTCCCTGTTTGATCAAAACTATCAGAAGCATCAGTAACCACTCCGCCACTCATAGCCGCTTTATTGTCTTTATTTCCTTTTAAGGCATAAAGCTCAACAGTTTCAACTTCTTTTTTGGTTTTTTCATCAATTGACGAAGATGGTTTTCCCCATACAAATTTGGCATAACGCTTATCTGCTGGTAATAAGATCTTAATATCGGCTCTGTTCAAATAACCACTGATAACTTCAGCATCTTTTTTGTTCACTACCATTAAAACTGGTCCACCACCTGGCGATACCATTTTGCTCAATATTGGTCCAGCATCTTTTGTTTGTGCAGTTGCAGTACTGTCTTTAGATTTATCAGTAAGTAATGCGTTAAGCGAATCGGTTGCTACAGTAGCAGTTTCTTTAACATCTACAATTGCATTTTTTTCAGTTAATTTCAAAGCGTCGTTAGCAGACATAATGAAACTTCCCATCTCATCGATTTTGTATGTCTCCCAAAACTCTAATTGAGCGGTACCAGAAACTAATTTCTTAATACGATCCACGTCTTTTGCTCCAGGAAGTTCGATTAAGATTCTTCCAGATTCACCAATTTTTTGAATGTTTGGTTGAGTAACCCCAAATTTATCGATACGTTTTCTTAATACTTCAAAAGCACTACCGATTGATTCATTTACTTTGTTTTTAATAATTCTCTTAACATCACTATCACTAGTGTTGTAATTGATTACATCAGTACCAATGATTTTATTGGTAAAAACTTCTGGTGAAGATAATTTTAAAGTACCATTTGAAGCTTTTTCAAATTCCTTGAAAAACACATCCAAGTAATCTTCATTACCTTGTCTGTTTTTAGTAGCTTCTTCAAGTGCCTGATTGAATATTGGATTTTTTGAATTGTTCGCTAATTGCTTAACAATATCTTTTATAGATATTTGAAGTTGTACGTTAATACCACCTTCCAAGTCAAGCCCTTTGTTGATTTTTTTCTCTTTAACTTCGTTATAAGTGAAGTCGGTAAATCCAAGATTAAATACTTTTTCTTTTCCAATAGAATCCAAATATTTTAATTCTTTAGTAGAATCCCCTTTGGCGAAAGCCTTGGCATCACTCTCAACATTGTGAGAAACGAAAGTGAAAGAAAGTTGGTAAATGCTTACCAATGCAAATAAAATTGCGAAAAATTTAATAAGTCCTCTATTCTGCATTATTGCTAAAATTAATTAATTTTTATTTCTGTATTTTAATATTAGTTGTTAAAAACAAGTTAGATTTTAACTATACTTCAAAAAAAGCATAATTAAAAATTTTACCCTTATTTTTTTAACGAGCAAATATATAATTAACCATATGATTAACCAATTTATTTATTGATTAATCTCAAAAAAAAGACTGCAATGATGCAGTCTTTTTTATATAATCCTTAAATTCTTATACTAAAACCGATTTCAAATCAGCATTCATATTGCGAACGGCATCTGCACTTTTAGCAAATAATGCTTTTTCAGCATCGTTTAATTTGATGTCAACGATTCTTTCAATACCGTTTTTACCTATAATACAAGGCACCCCAATACAGATATCATTTTGACCATATTCCCCTTCAACAAAAACAGAACAAGCAATCATTTTTCCTTGGTTGTTCAAAATACTGTCGACTAAATAAGCAACCGAAGCACCTGGTGCATACCAAGCTGAAGTTCCTAAAAGACCAGTCAATGTTGCTCCACCTACCATTGTATCTGCAGCAACTTTATCCAATTCTGCTTGAGAAAGGAATTCAGAAACCGGGATACCATTATAAGATGCCAAACGTGTTAATGGAATCATTGTAGTATCACCGTGACCACCAATAACCATAGCCGAAATATCATTTGAAGGTACATTCAATGCTTTTGATAAGTAATATCTAAAACGTGAGCTGTCTAACGCTCCACCCATTCCGATAATTCTGTTTTTAGCAATTCCAGTAGCTTTCAATGTCAAATAAGTCATTGTATCCATAGGATTTGAAACTACAACAATAATTGCATTTGGAGAATGTGCCAAAACATTATCTGAAACTGTTTTAACAATTCCTGCATTGATACCGATTAACTCTTCACGTGTCATTCCAGGTTTTCTTGGAATACCAGAAGTAATCACTACTACATCACTATTTGCAGTTTTAGAATAATCATTGGTAACCCCAGAAAGTTGTGTATTAAATCCTGTGTTTGTAGCACATTGCATGATGTCCATCGCTTTACCCTCAGCAAAACCTTCTTTGATGTCTAACAAAACTACCTCACTTGCAATTCCTCTGTATGAAATCGCATCTGCACAAGAAGCTCCTACGTTCCCTGCTCCTACTATTGTAACTTTCATATTTATGTATTTAATTGTTCTTGATTTATTTTTTCCTCACCCCGACCCTCTTCGAAGTAGAGGGAGACTGGATGAATATTTATACTTATTATTTTGTTACTGACTTGCTATTGTTATTGACATTACTTTATTGCTATTGCAATTTATTTAAGCATCAATATTTGCATAGACTGCATTTTTCTCGATAAATTCTCTACGTGGCGGAACCTCATCACCCATTAACATAGAGAAAACACGGTCGGCTTCAGCCAAACTATCGATAGTTACCTGACGCAAAGTCCTGAAATTTGGATCCATTGTAGTTTCCCATAATTGTTCTGCATTCATCTCTCCAAGACCTTTATAACGTTGGATAGCAGCACTTCCGCCCATTCTTTCGTTGGCTTGGTCACGTTGCACATCATTCCATGCGTATTCTTTTTTAGTTCCTTTTTTAACTAAATATAAAGGTGGTGCAGCGATATAGATGTGTCCTTCTTCTATTAATTCTTTCATGAATCTAAAGAAAAATGTCAAAATCAAAGTAGAAATGTGGCTACCATCAACATCGGCATCACACATAATGATTACTTTGTGGTAACGCAATTTTGAAATATTCAGCGCTTTACTATCTTCTTCTGTTCCCACAGTTACACCAAGAGCTGTAAATATGTTACGAATCTCTTCGTTTTCAAAAACTTTGTGATGCATTGCTTTTTCCACATTCAGAATCTTACCACGTAATGGTAAAATCGCTTGGAATGCCCTGTCACGTCCTTGTTTTGCAGTTCCACCTGCCGAATCTCCCTCGACAAGATAAACTTCACATTTTGCTGGATCCTGCTCTGAACAATCTGATAATTTTCCTGGCAATCCGCCGCCACCCATTACGGTTTTACGTTGTACCATTTCACGCGCTTTCTTCGCTGCGTGACGCGCTTGAGCTGCTAAAATTACTTTTTGAACAATGATTCTTGCATCATTTGGATTTTCTTCCAAATAAGCTTCAATCATGTCACCAACTGCCTGAGAAACCGGAGAAACAACTTCTCTATTTCCTAATTTTGTTTTAGTTTGGCCTTCAAATTGTGGTTCAGCAACTTTTACTGAAATAATTGCAGTCAATCCTTCACGGAAATCATCTCCAGCAATATCAAATTTCAGTTTATCCAACATTCCAGAAGCATCGGCATACTTTTTCAAAGAACGCGTCAAACCGGTTCTGAATCCTTGTAAATGCGTTCCTCCTTCGTGCGTATTGATATTATTTACATAAGAAAAAATATTCTCTGAGTAACTGGTATTATAAATCAAGGCTACCTCAACTGGAATTTCTCCTTTTTCATTATCCATCGAGATTACGTGTGCAATAATTGGCTCACGGTTTCCATCTAAATAACGAATATATTCTTTTAATCCTTCTGTAGAATGAAAAACTTCAGAAACAAAATTTCCGTCTTTATCTACTTCTCTTTTATCTGTAAAAGTGATGGTAATTCCTTTATTCAAGAAAGACAATTCACGCATACGAGCCGATAAAGTATCATAAGAATACTCAATTGACTGCGTAAAAATAGATGGGTCTGGATAAAAAGTAACGATAGTACCTCTTTTTGTAGTCTCGCCAATTTGTTTTACAGGATAAAGCGCTTTTCCTTTTTCATATTCCTGCTCATATATTTTTCCGTCGCTAGAGTGAACTGTTGCACGCAAATGGTTTGACAACGCATTTACTACAGAAACACCCACACCGTGCAAACCTCCAGAAACCTTATAAGAGTCTTTATCAAATTTACCTCCGGCACCAATTTTAGTCATTACTACCTCAAGGGCAGAAACTCCTTCTTTTTTGTGAATCCCAACTGGAATTCCACGTCCGTTATCTTCAACAGAAATAGAACCGTCTTCATTTATATCTACACGAATGGTATCACAATGGCCTCCCATTGCCTCATCGATAGAGTTATCTACAACTTCATAAACCAAATGATGCAAACCTCGAACACCTACATCCCCAATATACATGGATGGACGCATTCTTACGTGCTCCATTCCTTCCAATGCCTGAATACTGTCTGCTGAATAATTATCCTTTTTGATTTCTTCGCTCATATAATTTTATTCTAAAAACTGTGATTTTTTGTATAACACGCAAATATATAAAAACGAGAATGATTTATAGTTTTAAACAACGTATTTGCGACCGAAGTTATTAACATTATGTTGATGATTAAATATCAATTTCAATAGCAAAAATCAATGCCAATAAAAATCAAAAAACCAACATCTTTATGGCAACCATTTATTTTCACCAAAATTTGGTTTTCTTTTTTCTAAAAAAGCATTTCTACCTTCTTTTGCTTCTTCGGTCATATAAGCCAATCTCGTGGCTTCACCAGCAAATACTTGTTGCCCTACCATTCCGTCATCGGTAAGGTTCATTGCGAATTTTAGCATTTTTATGGATGTAGGTGATTTTTCTAATATTTCCTGTGCCCATTGATAAGCAGTATCTTCTAATTCGTCATGTGGAATCACAGCATTTACCATCCCCATATCCATCGCATCCTGAGCTGAATAATTCCTGCCTAAAAAGAATATCTCACGTGCTTTTTTCTGACCCACCATTTTTGCCAAATAAGCCGAACCATAACCGCCGTCAAAACTTGTTACATCGGCATCGGTTTGTTTGAAAATCGCATGTTCCTTACTGGCTAATGTCAAATCACAAACTACGTGCAAACTATGTCCTCCTCCAACTGCCCATCCAGGAACAACAGCAATCACCACTTTTGGCATAAAACGGATCAATCGCTGTACTTCAAGGATATTCAATCGATGTTGACCGTCTTCACCTACATACCCTTGATGACCTCGCGCATTCTGGTCTCCGCCGGAACAAAACGAATAAATTCCGTCTTTTGTACTTGGGCCTTCAGCCGAAAGCAAAACAACGCCAATTGAGGTATCTTCCTGTGCATCATAAAATGCTTGGTATAATTCGGAAGTGGTTTTAGGGCGAAACGCATTTCTAACATTTGGTCTGTTGAATGCAATTCGGGCTACGCCATCACATTTTTTATAGGTAATATCTTCAAACTCTTTTACGGTTTTCCAATTTATTGTAGTGCTCATAGGGTAAAATTTTTTCGTAAAAATAAATCATTTTTTAGATTATTGATATAAATATATATTGTATCTTTATATATCTTCTAATCAGAAGTTTAAGTCACTGAGTATTAATTTAAAAATCATTTTTTGAAGAAAATCGTAATTTTTGTCGCTTTTATTTCTGCTTTAATTCTTTTTAATTGTAAAGATAAAACTTTACCTACTGCAGAAGAGCAAATGGAAAAAACTGAAATTGACAGTGTCACTGTAAAAGACGGAGTTGAAACTAACGAAGTAGCACCTGAGGTTGCAAAGAAGGATTCAGTCGCAATTCATCCAGAAAATTAATAAGAGGAATAATTTGTGTCTATCTTTATAAATGATGAAACCCAATGGTAACAAAGTGAACGTTTGTTTTCGACACATCTAAAATTCAGTAAAACATTTTAAAGACAAAAAAATGTAGAACAATCTGACCTATTTTTATGATTGTTTTATTTATTGTTTGTTTTATAGTTTTCAATTTATTCAACATTATAAAACAAAAATAAAAAACTGAATAATCAACTAGGCTAACTTAACGGTTAGCCTTAATTTTGTAAAAAAGCCAATGAAAAGATTTTCGTCTTCTAAGAATATTTTCCTTTATGGATTTATGATTGTATTATGTGTTTTTCTACTATTTATACTTTATATTCTACCATTAGACACTAGAGAAAACCAACCACCAGATTGGGTTTTTTATATCTTAATCCCAACAATAGTTATTGGGTTAATTTGGATTTTATGTGATACAAAGTACATCATTAAAAACAAACTGATGTATTATTCATCTGGACCAATTCGGGGGAAAATTGATATTGAAAAAATTAGAGAAGTAACGTATCATTCAGGTTGGTATGTCTCAACAATTCTAAAACCAGCATTAGGCACAAATGGATTACTTATTAGATACAATCAGTTTGACGATATTTATATTTCGCCCAAAGAACAAGAAGAATTCATAGCTGAACTGATAAAAATAAATCCGAATATTATAATTGAATAATTACCCAAATTTAACAGAAGTCATATTTAAAGAACCTCCAACCAAATTGTCATTAAAGAAATGGATATCGTCTTTTTTATCCTGTAATGCAATCGAATAAATCAAAGGAAAATAATGATCTGGTGAAGGGATTGCCAATTTTGCTGCTGGGTTTAATTTTTCATAATCTATCAAAGACTGAAAATCTCCATTCCCAATTTTTTCTTTAAAAATGGAATTCATTTCAATCGCCCAATCAAAACCGTAATTTGATTCATTTAATTTATCCCAAGCGACCATCCTTAAATTATGAATCATATTGCCGCTTCCAATAATCAAAACACCTTTTCTTCGTAAAGATTTTAACTGTTTTGCCAAATCATAATGGTATTGTGCGGGTTTGTTATAATCGATACTCAATTGTACTATTGGAATAGCTGCATTTGGGTACATATGTCTTACTACTGTCCATGTCCCATGATCCAATCCCCAATCATGGTCTAAACCAACATTAGTTGTGTGAATTAATTCTGATGTGAATTTTGCTAATTCCGGATGTCCTTTTGCTGGATATTGCACATCAAACAATGCTTGTGGGAAACCTCCAAAATCATGAATCGTTTTCGGGTTTTCCATAGCGGTAATATGAGTTCCGTTTGTCAGCCAATGTGCCGATATTACTAGCACCGCTTTTGGTTTCTGAATCTCATTTCCAAATTTTGTCCACGTTCTTGAAAATTCGTTGTCTTCAATTCCATTCATAGGAGAACCATGACCAATAAACAAAACAGGATGCTGTTCTTCTTCGGTTTTTAAATCATCCGACCAATTTTTGAATTGATTTAAAGACATCTTTCAAATTTTAGAATCAAGATTTTAAATTTTCAGAAACTGAACACTGAAAACCAAACACTGACTACTGATTACTAATTACTTACCAAATAAATCCCATCTTCTTTTATCTCGATCAACTTCTCTTTATATAGGGAACCAACTGCCTTTTTAAAGGTTTTTTTACTCATCTTCAAAACAGTTTTTATGTCTTCAGGGTGACTGTTGTCGTTTAGGCGCAGAAATCCTCGATTTGCCCTAAGTTCATCTAATATTTTTTCGGCATTTGGTTCAATGCTTTCGTATCCTTGAATTTGCAATGCCACATCTATTTTATTATCGGGACGGATGGTTTTGATATAACCTCGCATTCTGTCTCCAGTTCTTATCGAATCATCATATACTTCATCTTTATACAAAAGGCCTTTATGCTGTTCATTAATGATGACATTAATTCCTAAATCTGTGATATGGGAAACAATTAAATCGACTTCTTCGCCTTTTTCTACAGTTAGATGATCATTTTTCAAAAACTGGTTTAATTTACTCGAAGCTACTAGTCTTTTGGTCTTTTCATCCATATATAGATAAACCAAATAACGTTTGCCTTTTTCCATTGGCCTTGCCTGTTCTTTGAAAGGGACCAAAATGTCTTTCTCCATTCCCCAATCCATAAAAGCACCTATTTGGTTTGTATAATTTACACGCAAAAGTGAAAATTCATTCAGTAACACATATGGCTCCAGAGTAGTGGCAACTGGTCGTTCTTCATGATCCAGATAAACAAAAACGATAATTTCCTCGCCTATCTCAAATTCATTCGGGACATATTTATTGGGTAACAAAATATCATGTATTCCTTCTGGGTCTTTTTCTGGGTTTCCTAAAAACAAACCTACTTTTGTATCTCGTAAGATAGTAAGCGTATTGTATTTTCCTATTTCTATCATTTTATGCACTATTTTGACAGCAAAGGTACAAAGAATGTGAAAGAATCTGAATCATAAAAAAAGTGGATAAATAAATATCCACTTTTTTTATGATACCCATAACCTTAGATTGTCCTTGGTTTTTAAACAGATAGTAGGTTTATATTATATTTATTTAGGTTTATATTCCCATATCTTAGGTTTAACCTAACAAAACTTAGGTTTATATTGTAAGCAAGGGGGTATTATACTCCAATGTCTTAGGTTTAACCTAACAAAACTTAGGTTTATATTATAAGTAATGGGGTATTATACTCCGATGTCTCAGGTTTATCCTAATAAATCTTAGGTTTATATTTAAAAGAGTTAGGTTTAAACCAAAATAGAAATAAGTTCATCTCTTAAACTCACGATTTAAATTGAAACCGAAGGCTACAATGTTACATTTAGGTAGTAGTATCACGCATCACTTTGACACTGTCATGCTCAGATTTTAAAGAAAAATATTGGGATCTAACCATTTCCTGCTGTTCCAGTGACAAATCAGCCAAATGTTCTTCAAGGGCATGCTCATAATTATTTATGGCCACATCTTCCCCTTCTTCACAAGAGTTTAAAATGAATTTTTTATCGTTTCCAGTTAATGCAGCTTTAACATCCATCCATACCCTGAAAAATTTTCCAGAAATTCGGGTTCCTTCAACAGGTTCACCGCCCAGTCTCACTACTTCCCTAGTAAGTTCGTCCTTACATCTGCGGCTTGTATTAATAAATCCTGTAAACAATGTTTTTAAGCTTGAGTCTGTAGTTTCCTCTAAAGCTGTTTCATAACCTTCTATTCTATCGTTGTTGATTTCAAGTAGGTTATTTAATACGTCAATTGATTTTGAATTTTCCATTTTTTTATAATTTAAATTTAAAAATTTACTTGGATATAAAATTCTGAATTTTCAATTATTCTTTTTTATGGGATTTATTTTCAAATTTATATAATTAACATATTAGCCTTTATATCAATTCTTTAAAGTAGTGTAACAAAATTCCGTTGTTTAATAATGAAGGGGTAAAAACTTCAAGAATAATAGGTTTTTCGTTTTGACTATAAAACATTTCCAAATTATTTACTAAACCCCTTTCATCGCTTGCCGTTAAATATTCAAAGCCATACATTTTAGCCAATTGTTCGGCTGTTACCGAATGGCAAGTTTCGAAATATTTATTAAAAACTGGGGTTTCTTGGTGTCCGGGTAAAATCCTGAAAATTCCACCACCACCATTATTTATTAGAATAATCTTGAAATTTTTAGGTATATATTCATTCCACAACGCATTACTATCATACAAAAAGCTAATATCCCCAGTGATTAAAACCGTTTGTTTGTTTGAAGCCAAAGCAGCTCCAATTGCAGTTGAAGTACTTCCGTCAATGCCACTTGTACCACGGTTGCAAAAAACTTCAATCGAGGGATCAATATCAATTAATTGTGCATACCGAATAGCCGAGCTGTTACTGATTTGCAACTGACTTTTTTTAGGCAATGATGGAATTATTTTTTCAAAAACCTTAAAATCCGAAAAAGGGATTTTTGACAAATATTCTTCGTGTTTTAATTTTCTTAAGGCAGTAATTTTTTGAAAATCAGATTTATAATTACTATTTATCTGTATTGTATATGGTAGAAACTGTTTAAAAAAATCGTTTGGATGAACAACAAAATGCTTCGTCAGACTACTAAAAGTATCATAGGCCCTTAACGAATCAATATGCCAATGGTGTTTCGGTTTGTATTCGCGCAAAAAAGCTTTTATCCTTTTAGAAACTACCATTCCGCCAAACGTAACCAACAAATCTGGTTTTAGGTTTTCAAAATCAGATTGAACAAATGGCGTTATTATCGTATCAATATTATTAATAAATGATGGATGATGCAGGTTTGATGTTGTTTCTGTCATAACCACAACGGATGGATCTTTAGCAAATGATGCTAAAATAACATCATCAATAGCATTGGGTTCATTAACACCAACTAAAATTAATTTCTTTGCAGCAGTATTCCAAATTTCAGTATATGACTCGATTCCGTTTAGCGAAAAATGTTTGTTTTCTTTGGCTAAAGCCTGAATCAAAGGCTCACGTGAAGCCGAAGTAACCATTTGATAAAGCGGTTCTTCAAAAGGGGCATTGATGTGAACTGGTCCTTTTTTGGCGAAAGCCGTATTGATTGCTTCGTTGATTTCTATATCATTTTCAGCAGAAGCTGTCTCATTTAAATTGGCATTGTATAAGGAGTGGTTTGCAAAAACATTTTCCTGACGGATGGTCTGGCCGTCGCCAATATCAATTTTGTCCTGTGGTCTATCGGCCGAAATAACAATCAGTGGAATCTGACTGTAAAATGCTTCCGCGAAAGCAGGATAATAATTCAGTAAAGCCGAACCTGACGTGCACACTACCACTACTGGTTTTTTTATTTGCTGGGCAATTCCGAGGGCAAAAAAAGCCGCACAACGTTCATCTGCAATACTATAACATTTGAATTCAGGATTACTGGCAAACCCAATTGTCAACGGTGCGCTTCTTGAACCTGGCGAAATGACGATATTGGTTATTCCTTTAGCAAGGCAAATTTGAATAATGCTTTGCGCCAAAGGTATTTCGGGATAAATCATTTATTTATTTTTGATTTTCAAAGGTACAAAGTTGGAAAGGTTTTTTTACATTTGAAGAACAAATTCTACAATTATGAATATTAAAATAAGAGCAGCGGTTTTTTCTGATTTAGATACCATTCTCGAAATAATCAATCATGAGATTCTAAACAGCACCTCAATATATGATTATGAGCCTAGGGATTTTGACACTCAAAAAGCATGGTTTGAAGACAAGCAAAAACAAAACTTTCCGGTTATAGTAGCCGAATATGACAAAGGCGTAATTGGATTTGCTACTTATGGAACTTTCAGGTTCAAGGAAGGTTATCGGTTTACGGTAGAACATTCTGTTTATGTATCCCCTGAATTTAAAGGAAAGGGCGTTGGCCGAAAATTGTTACTGCACTTAATTGAGTTGGCAAAAGAACAAAAACTACATTCTATGGTTGGCGTAATTGATAGCGAGAATCAAGGAAGCATCAAATTTCACGAAACATTTGGTTTTGAAAATGTAGGTAACATTAAAGAATCTGCCTATAAATTTGACCGCTGGCTAGATTCCATTTTTATGCAATTGATTTTAAAAGAAAAAGAGATTTTAGTTTCCTAAAATCTCTTTTTCTTTTAATAATTCTATTTTGTTAAGCTTTGATCCAATTTACAATTTCTGCATCAGTAGGTAATGTTTTTGGAGAAATTACTTTGACCAACTCCCCATTTTCATTCAATAAGTATTTTTGGAAATTCCAAGCTACTTCACTGTCCTGTAATCCGTTTTTTGATTTTTGTGTCAAAAACTGATACAAGGCTGTCATATCGTCTCCTTTTACAGAAACTTTTTCCATCATTGGAAAAGTAACACCATAGTTTTTCTTGCAAAAAGTAGCAATCTCAGTATTTGTTCCTGGTTCTTGCGCACCAAAATTATTTGCTGGAAAACCGATAATCACAAAGTTCTTATCTTTATATTCCGTATAAATTTGTTGCAACTGCTCATATTGAGGTGTCAATCCACATTCAGATGCAGTATTTACAATCATTACTTTTTTTCCTTTTAAAGAAGCAAAGTCAAATTCTTTACCATATAAATCCTTTACTTTAAACTGATAGATATTTTCTTTTTTCATGGCAATTAAATTATTATCTGTAGTTGTTTTTTTTGTTTGTGCTTGGTTTTGACAACTGATTAAAGAAATCGCAAAGCAAGAAATTAAGATTAGGTTTTTCATAAATTATTTTTTTTGATAAAATTATACAATATATTTGGAAACAAATTATTTCTCAGCCATAAATACGAAATACTGTGACTTTTAGTTTTATAAATTCTAAATAACAGGATAGTTAAACAGAAGTAGGTAATTTAAGAATAGATTGTATAAATTAGCATTTTTAAAATCAACCACTATATGACTCAAGATGAATTATTAATATTAGTCTATAAAAAAGACGACAAAGCTTTTACGCATATTTATGATATGTATTCAAAAAGTTTGTTTGCAGTAATCAGCAATCTTGTAAAAGACAGGGAAGAAGCTGAAGATGTATTACAGGAAGTCTTTGTGAAAATCTGGAAAAACATTGATTCTTATAATGAAACAAAAGGACGTTTTTACACGTGGATCCTTAATATTGCCCGAAATACCTCTATAGACAAATTACGTTCTAAAAACTTTAACAATAGTCAGAAAAACTTATCCTCAGATAATTTCGTACATCTGTTAGACGAGAGCAATAAATTGACTAATAAGATTGATACTATTGGTATTCAAGATTTTGTAAAGAAACTTAAACCAAAGTGCATCCAAATTATAGATTTATTATTCTTTAAGGGATATACTCAACAAGAGGCATCCGATGAGTTAGAAATTCCGTTAGGAACCATCAAAACTCAAAATAGAAATTGTATTAATGATCTAAGAAACTTTTTAAAAGTATAATGGAAAAGAAAACATACATCGAATCTGGCATATTGGAACTTTATGTTTATGGTTTACTCAGCGAATCTGAAAATGAAGAAGTTAGTCAGATGGCGAAAAAACACGCGGAAATAAATGACGAAATAATTTCGATAGAAAAAGCTATTGTCAATATATCAACTAGTTTCTCACCATTTCTTTCGGTTGAGAATTTTGCTAAAATCAAAGCAAAGTTGGATATTAAGCATCAAGCGAAAGTAATTGAAATGAAACCTAAAAACAATTGGTTGCAATATACTGGTTGGGCTGCAGCTATCCTATTATTTATAGGTATAGGTTATCAATACAACCAACAAAATGAAATCAATTCACAAATTGTAAATGTCGAAAATGAAAAATCGAAATTACAAGAATCTATTGTTGCATTAGAAATTCAGAAAAAACAAACAGAATCTGCATTAACTATTGTTCGTGACAGCAAAAACACGGTCATTAGCCTTGGCGGACAAGCAGTTGCTCCAAAAGCATTTGCAAAAATATATTGGAACAAAGAAACGCAAGTAGTTTATGTAGATGCTGCTGGATTGCCTGAACCTCCTAAAGGAATGGTTTATCAAGTTTGGTCTTTAAAATTGAGCCCAACATTGACACCAACAAGCATTGGTTTATTAGAAAACTTTACTGCCGACAATCAAAGGATATTTGCAGTTTCGAATACAAGTGGAGCTGAAGGTTTTGGAATTACCTTAGAACCAGACGGAGGAAGTACATCGCCTACAATGGAGCAATTATATGCTTTAGGAAAAGTATAATAAAACACCTCTTATAAATTATAACAAAAGGGCTCCGTTAATTCGGAGCCCTTTTTTATTTACTATTATCAAAAAAGCTTATGTTTTATTCACCAAAATCTACTCTTTTAATTATAACCCATGGAATGAATAATGTTTTCATTATTGCTTTAAATTGACTGACTAAATCATTCATAATAAACCCATATTTCATGTGACAATATTTATTAAGCTAGGCATTAAACAAAAAAAAGGCTCCGAAATTCGGAGCCTTTTAAACTTTATATACTTGTTATTTTAATGTAACATTTGATGTAGAAACCATTTCTCCTTTATCAAAGATATTTACAAAGTAAGTTCCTTTAGCAAATTTACTTCCTGCAATGTCTTGAGATACATCTACCGCTTGATTGTCATATTTTACAGTAGTAATAAAACTGTATTCCAATGTTTTACCATCTTCAAAAGTAGTTTGTTTTTTATCTCCAAGAATAGCATTTGTAGCATCTATGATTTGAACATAATATTCTTTTTCACCAGCTTTTGCAATAGGGTTTGCAGCAATTGTAAAACTGATTTTTAAAATATCAGCGCTTCCTGCTTTTTCAGTTAATGTCTGTTTTCCAGATTTTTTAACTTTATAAGCCACCGCTTTTACATTCATTACGTTTAGCTTAGCCCCTTTTTCAACTGTTCTGGCCAATTCTTCATTTTGACCTGAAAGCTCTTGGTTTTGGTTTCTAGCCTGTGATAAAACTACACCAGTGCTGTCTCTTTGTACAGTTAATTTACCGTTTTGTCTTTTAAGGCTTTCGTTCTCTAAAGACAATTCTTTCATTCTAAGATCCAATGCTAAAAACTGCTCTTTATACTTCTTTAATGAGCTTGCATTTCCTCTCGATTTTTGCAAATCTGACATTAAAGCAACTACTTTATCCCTTTCTGTAACAAGATCAGCTGACATAGTTGTATTTTCAGCCAAAGCGGCATCATAAGTAGCTTTTAAAGTTTGCAACTCTTGCATTAACTTATCTTTTTCAGTTTTTTCAGTAGTTAAAGAAGTTTGAGTCGTAGTAACATCAGTCTTTAATGTGAAAATGTAAGCTAAACTTCCTGCTAATAGCAAGGCTAGAACGATAATAATTGCTTTTAAATTCGTATTTGAATTTGATGTTGTTTTTGTTTTTTCCATTGTTTTAAATTTTTTACTAAAATAATAATTTTTAAATGTTAATAACTATACTTTGTATAAATATATTATTTTTGGTAAAATTATTTTTTTATGGAAAAATTAATCCCTTTCACAATTAAAGATCTTGCTAAGGTAACCAACTACAGATCTGGGGAAATAAAGTTTGGAGAAAAAATAATTATCGTACCTAAAGATACTGACTTAGTGTCTTTTATAAACAATTGTGAAGCAAAATATGTACTGTTCGGGATTCCAGAAGACATTGGTGTTAGGGCAAATTTCGGGCGTCCAGGCGCAGCTTCTGCATGGGAAAGTGCCGTTAGAAGCATTGCCAATATCCAGCATAACCGTTTTTGTAAAGGAAACCAGTTACTTATTTTGGGCCACCTTGATGTTAAAGAAGAAATGGAAGCGGTACAGAACCTGGATTTTCATGACACAGATGACCGAAAAAAATTAAGTTTACTAGTCGAAAAGATAGACAAGGAAGTATCCCATATTATTTTTAATATCGTAAAAGCTGGCAAAACCCCAATTGTCATTGGCGGAGGCCATAATAATGCATATGGTAATATAAAAGGTACCGCACTTGCCAAAGGAAAACCTATAAATGCAATCAACTTTGATGCACATTCTGATTTCAGGATTCTAGAAGGTCGCCATAGCGGGAATGGTTTTTCCTACGCATATGAAGAAGGTTTTTTAAAGAAATATTTCATTTTCGGATTACATGAAAACTACACTTCAAAAAGTGTCTTGGATTCCTTGAAAAAAATTGAAGATCGCGTTCAGTTTAATACTTATGATGAAATTAAAATCAGGAAGCAGAAAAGTTTTGAAAACGAACTCGCCCACTCTTATAATTTTATAAAAGAAGACCATTACGGAATCGAAATTGACCTGGATGCAATACCCAATATTGCAAGCAGTGCCATGACAATGAGTGGTTTTTCGGTTGAAAAATTACGCCAATTCATTCATCACTTCAGTCAGAACCAAAAAGCAGCCTACCTGCATATCTGTGAAGGCGCGCCCGATTTAGGGGAAGAAAAGAACAACCACCTGATTGGAAAATTAATTGGTTATCTGGTTACCGACTTTATAAAAGCAAATTCCAAAACATTAGAAGAGGATAAAACTGCTAAAATAAAAGTCAATTTCTAACCTGAAACCACATAAATTAATATAACCTATCTTTGCATTGCATTTTAGTACTCAAAACTAGAATCTTAATACAAAATATATGTTATTCGAAGATTTATCACTTTCTAAAAGTATCCAAAAAGCCGTTTTTGAAGAAGGCTATACTTCACCAACCCCAATTCAGGAGCAATCTATCCCAATCGTTTTATCAGGTCAGGATTTAATAGGGTGTGCCCAAACGGGGACAGGAAAAACCGCAGCATTTGCCATTCCGATTATCCATCAGTTGCACCGAATAGTAGGTTCGTCTAAAAAAGCAAAACAAATCTGGGCATTGGTTGTTACCCCTACAAGGGAATTAGCCGTGCAGATAGGTCAAAACTTTGACGCTTACGGGAAATATACAAACCTTACCCAATTGACTATTTTTGGTGGGGTTTCACAAGTACCACAAGTAGATACCTTGAGAAAAGGTGTCGATATCCTTATCGCAACCCCAGGTCGTTTATTGGATTTGCACAAGCAGGGTTTTATCGATTTAGACCATTTGCATACTTTGGTTTTAGACGAAGCCGATCAAATGCTGGATATGGGATTTGTAAACGATGTGAAGAAAATCGTAAAGCTTACGCCAAAAAACAGACAGACCTTGTTTTTCTCGGCTACCATGCCAATTGCAATTAGGGAACTGGCAGAAATGTTCCTGAAGGACCCGGCCACAGTTACTGTTTCCCCAGTTTCTTCAACTGCAGAAAACGTAGAGCAACGCGTTTATTTTGTTGACAAAACCGAAAAGAGAAACTTGCTTTATCATTTAATAAAAAACGAAAACCTATCCGATGTTTTGGTATTTTCAAGAACCAAACATGGAGCCGATAATGTAGTGAAAGCCTTGCGCAAGCATGACATTCCCGCTGAAGCCATTCATGGTGACAAATCACAAAATGCAAGACAACGAGTTCTTGATGCTTTCAAGAAAAAAGAAGTGGGTGTTCTTGTAGCAACAGATATTGCAGCACGTGGAATTGACATTGACCAATTGCCGTTTGTAATCAACTTTGATTTACCCAATATTCCAGAAACCTATGTACACCGAATAGGTAGAACCGGTCGTGCAGGAAATGGCGGAATTGCAATTTCTTTTTGCAGTAAGGACGAACACCAATACTGGAAAGACATTCAGAAGTTAATAAAAGTAGATGTGCAAACCATTTCTGACCATCCTTATCCTTGGCATTCTGGTTCGGCGGAAGCAGAAGCAAAACCACAAAGCAATTCTAACCGAAGCGGTGGCGCTCATAAATCAAGAAAATCAGAGGTTTCTAAACAGAATAAGAAAAGATGGTATTAATTACCCAATGTTAAAAAATAAAATTCCCGTCTCGTTATACTAAGCGATACGGGAATTTTTTATTCCAAAAGATTGTTATTCCATAAAATTCTAACTTTGGAATTTATTTTTATCGAATGAAAATATAAAAAATAGATTTTTTTATAGCATTATAAAAGAGGTCGCTCCTATGGAGCTAAAAACAAATTCACACATTATTCTACTACAAACAGTTAGCTCCTAACGGAGCTATTTTATTTCTATACGAATATATTAAAATGTGGTTCTAAAAAAGGATCTAAAACAAACTTAGCATTCTACAAACATTTGATTTCCTAACGGAGTTATTTTATTCCTATACGAATATATTAAAATGTGGTGGTAAAAAGGATTTAAAACAAACTTAGCATTCTACAAACATTTGATTTCCTAACGGAGTTGTTTTATTCCTATAAGGAAATATTAAAATGGGTTGCAAAAAAAAGAGCTAAAAACAACTTTACACTAATAAACAGTCTAACATTTAAAGGAGCTATTTTAGTCCCATCGGGACGAACTGTTTGTAGAATAATATCATTAATCCCAAACAAGCTCCATAGGAGCGATATGTTTATTAAGCATTATCAATATAGCGTTTTAGTCAACCTATGCTTTTGGTAGGTGTGCCTATGGTTTTGGTAGGTTTGCCTATGATTTTCATAGGCAAACCTATGCTTTTGATAGGTGCGCCTATGCTTTTGGTAGGTGTGCCTATGGTTTTGGCAGGTCTGCCTATCATTTTCATAGGCGCACCTATGCTTTTGATAGGCGAGTTGTTTTAAAATAAAAAAAATCCCGATTCAATGAATCGGGACTTTTTTTTAACTTCTAATCAACTTTCTATATTTCAATCGTTTTGGGGTCAAATCACCACCTAAACGTTTTTTCTTGTTTTCTTCATATTCAGAGAAACCACCTTCAAAATAATACACCTCTGAATCTCCTTCAAAAGCTAGAATGTGAGTACAAATCCTATCCAAAAACCATCTGTCGTGCGAAATAACTACGGCACAACCAGCAAAGCTTTCTAATCCTTCTTCTAGCGCTCTTAATGTATTTACGTCCAAATCATTCGTAGGCTCATCCAATAAAAGTACGTTACCTTCTTCTTTCAAAGTCATAGCTAAGTGCAAACGGTTTCTTTCTCCACCCGAAAGCATCGATACTTTCTTGTTTTGTTCCCCGCCTCCAAAATTAAAACGTGACAAATAAGCCCTTGAATTAACCTGCCTTCCGCCCATCATAATCAATTCCTGACCATCGGCAAAGTTCTCCCAAATAGATTTATTAGGATCAATATTAGAATGCGATTGATCTACGTAGGCTATTTTTACTGTTTCTCCGACAGAAAACTCACCGCTATCGGTTTTTTGCTCTCCCATTATCATTTTGAAAATAGTAGATTTACCCGCACCGTTTGGCCCGATAATTCCAACTATCCCAGCTTGTGGCAATGTGAAATTTAAATTGTCATATAATAATTTATCGCCAAATGCCTTAGCAACATTTTTAGCTTCGATAACATTAGTTCCTAAACGTGGGCCGTTCGGGATATAGATTTCTAAGTTTTCGTCTAATTGTTTTTGGTCTTCATTCAATAATTTATCGTAGTTCTGCAAACGCGCCTTTTGTTTGGTTTGACGTCCTTTAGCTCCTTGACGAACCCATTCTAACTCACGTTCCAACGTTTTTCTACGTTTTGAAGCAACTTTCTCTTCTTGCCCCATACGGATCGACTTTTGGTCTAACCAAGATGAGTAGTTTCCTTTCCACGGAATACCTTCTCCTCTATCCAGTTCTAAAATCCAACCAGCAACATTATCAAGGAAGTACCTGTCGTGTGTTACTGCAATTACGGTTCCTGCGTATTGTGCCAAATGTTGTTCTAACCAAAGCACACTCTCTGCATCCAAGTGATTCGTAGGCTCATCCAGTAAAAGTACGTCAGGTTGTTGCAATAATAAACGGCATAAAGCTACACGACGACGCTCCCCTCCTGATAGATTTTTGATTGGGGTATCGCCTTCTGGAGTACGCAAGGCATCCATGGCAATTTCTAATTTGGTATCAATTTCCCACGCACCGAGAGCATCAATTTTATCCTGTAACGCAGCCTGACGATCCATCAGTTTGTCCATTTTATCTTGATCAGAATAGTTTTCTTCAAGACCAAACAAATCATTAATCTTATTGTATTCTTCAAGAACTGCCATTGTTTCGGCAACTCCTTCTCGAACAATTTCGATTACGGTTTTAGAATCGTCCAAAATAGGTTCCTGTTCTAAATAACCTACAGTGTAACCAGGCTGGAAAACTACGTCACCTTGGTAGTTTTTATCCACTCCAGCAATAATCTTTAGAAGTGAAGATTTTCCAGAACCGTTTAAACCCAAAATACCAATTTTTGCCCCATAAAAGAAACTCAAATAGATGTTTTTTAATACTGGTTTGTCTGCTCCTGGATAGGTCTTGCTCAATTTTTGCATTGAGAAAATTACTTTCTTATCGTCTGACATTTTATATAGATTTTTAGATTATTATTTTTAATTCTCAATTTTTAATTGATTCAAAGTCTTCCTTTCAATGCGCTGAAAACCCAAGCATTGGCAAGAAATCCAACTCCCACGGCAGCAAAACCCCAACCAGCGGTTTCGTCATACCTGAAAGCACCTAAAACAATTAATAACAAACCCATAAGAATCATTATTAAAGTCGCCCATCCTAAAATGGTATTTTTATTCATTCCCATAGTTTGTTTTTATTCGCGGACAATTTTGTTATTCTGACTGATAGCTATCCGTACTCGTGTGCAAATATCGGTATTAATGATGAATTTTGAAATTAAATTTTCTTTTTGGAAATTAATGCCAATAGAAAATACAAAACCGAACCACCTATATTCACAACTATATCCTTCAAGTCTTCTTGTTCCAATATAAACAATGCTTTAGATTGAAAAAAATTCTGAAAGCACTCATTCAACAATCCAATTATATTAAAAACCAATACTATTAGTAGCAATGACTTCAATTGTATGTTTTTATAGGTCAATATTTGGAAATAAATGCTCAAAGTCAAACACACTATAAATGCAAAAAAGAAATGTTCAGCGATATTAAGATCATAATTCATGTTGGGTGAATTAAAAAACCATTTTGACCTCACTAAGACAACAAACAGTAAAAAAAATATAAACAACCAATTATAAAAAGTCTGTCTTGTATTCGCTAAATAGCTTTTATTACTGTTCAGATATTCATAAGAAAGATAAAACACCGCAGCATATAGCAAAAGAAAATATACTTTAATGATCAATATTGTGACAAATAAAGCCCCAAAAAGAAAGCGCTGTATGTTTTTTTGAGAAAGGAAAACCATATTAATTAAAAACCCCAATCAACATTTCCTTTAACAGATCGTGCTGCGGTAAACCATTTGCCCCTACTCCTTTACTTTTAACATCTACATCCCTTAAAGTGGCAACAATCTGGCTTACTTTTTTCATCGGGTAGTTTTTTAATGCCACATCATAATCCTTAAGAAAAAAAGGACTTATCCCTAAAATTGGCGCTACTGTTTTTGGGTTTCGGTCTTTTAATCCGTGGTATTTTAATATTTTGACAAAAAAACCAAATACGGTACTTGTAGTTACCACCATTGGGTTTTCTTTAGGGTTCTCTGCAAAATACTGAACGATTTGATAGGCTTTCAATTGGTTTTTAGAGCCTAAGGCATTCAGTAATTCAAAATTATTAAAGTCTTTGCTAAAGCCAATATTCTCTTCTATATGTTTTGGAGTAATCGTACTTCCTTTTGGTAAAATAATTTGTAGTTTCTCCAGTTCATTATTTATTTTGCTCAAATCATTACCCAGAAATTCGACTAACATGGCATTTGCTTTTGGCTCGATGGCATATTCCTTTCCTTGCAAAACTCTTGAAATCCATTGTCCTACTTGATTCTCATATAGTTTTTTGCTTTCAAAAACAATCCCGTTGCTTGTTAGCTGTTTAAATAGATTTTTTTTGCGTTTATCTAATGACTTATATTTATAACAAAAAACCAAAACGGTTGATTGCATTGGGTTTTCAGCATATTTTTCGATAGTGTCAATAGTTCTCGATAAATCCTGGGCTTCCTTAACAATCACCACTTGGCGTTCTGCCATCATAGGATACCTTTTTGCAGTACCTACAATATCTTCTATAGTGACGTCTCGTCCATATAAAACGGTTTGGTTAAAGCCTTTTTCTTCTTCCGATAAAATATTCTGTTCGATATAATCCGAGAGTTTATCTATATAATAAGGCTCCTCGCCCATTAAGAAATAGATTGGCTTTATGATTCCGTTTTTTATATCGTTTACAATCTTGACAACCTCGTCCATTTTTGCGATTTTAGATTTTAGATTTCGGATTTGAAAACCTTAAACTTTCAACTTATTTTATATTTTTGTTTAATGCAACAACTGAATTTTCCCGTTTATTCGTTTCGCTTCAAAAATAACGAAAATAAAGTAGCTATCTTCGATGAAATTAGGAAAAAATTCATCATTCTAACTCCTGAAGAATGGGTTCGGCAACATGTAGTCCAGTATTTACTTGCAGAAAAAAAGTTTCCGAAATCCTTGCTGAATGTCGAAAAACTGCTAAAAATCAATGATTTGAAGAAACGGTATGATGTGGTTATTTTTAATTCTGATGGCACTATATTTCTTTTAGTGGAATGCAAAGCTCCTGAAGTAAAAATCTCTCAAGCAACTTTTGACCAAATTGCACGCTACAATATGACTATGAAAGCAAAATATTTGATGGTTACAAACGGTTTGAATCATTACTTTTGCCAAATGGATTTTGAAAATGAGAAGTATGTTTTTTTAAAGGAGTTGCCGTTGTTCGACAATTCGATTGTTCGATAATTCGAGTTATCCAAAAATCTAATAATCTAAAATGAAAATAGCAGTTGTCATATTAAATTGGAACGGACACAAATTGTTGGAACAGTTTTTACCATCTGTTGTGCAGTATTCTCCCGAAGCTGTTATTTATGTTGCCGATAATGCTTCAACAGATACGTCGGTCTCATTTATCAAAGAAAATTTTCCAACCGTTCAAATTATACAAAACCAAAGTAATTTTGGCTTTGCCCAAGGCTATAACGAAGCTTTAAAATTCATTAATGAAGACTATTTGGCCTTAGTCAATTCGGATATTGAAGTGACTGAAAACTGGTTGCAACCGATTCTTGAAACATTTGGAAATGAATCACAAACGGCCATTATCCAACCAAAAATATTAGATTATAAAAACAAAGAATACTTTGAATATGCAGGTGCAGCAGGTGGTTTTATTGATCAATATGGTTTCCCTTTTTGCCGTGGGCGTATTTTTGACACGATTGAAAAAGACAATGGGCAATATGAGGATAATCGTGAAATATTTTGGGCATCAGGGGCTTGTTTTTTTATCAGAAACTCAGTTTATAAAGAACTGAATGGTTTTGACGCTGATTTTTTTGCACATCAAGAAGAAATCGATTTGTGCTGGCGTGCCTTTAATAAAAACTACACTGTTCGCTATAATTCAAAATCAACGGTTTATCATGTTGGTGGAGCCACTTTAAATGAAGGAAACCCAAAGAAAACCTTTCTTAACTTTCGGAATTCCTTATTGATGTTGGTTAAAAACCTTCCGAAATCATCATTATTTTCTATATTATTTTTACGATTGTGTCTTGACGGAATTGCGGGAATCAAATTCTTAACCCAGGGAAAATTTTCGCATTGTTGGGCAATTATTAAAGCCCATTTTCATTTTTATCATTTGATTAGTCACAATTATAAAAAACGCGGCGAAGTACAAATTAAAAAATACTACAAACTAAAAAGTGTCGTTTACTGTTATTATACAAAGAAAAAACGTTATTTCGCAAACTTATTTTAACAATAGTTTAAGGCTTAAAATAGGACGATTAACTTGAATAAAACCTAATTTTGTAAAAAACACTAAGATGAAAAAAGTCATTCTAGCACTATCTATAGTTGCATTATTATCAACCTCATGCGGTACGAAAAAGAAAATCGCTGCCTTAGAAAGCAAAAACAAGGAGATTCAGGATTTATTGAATACTGCAACAGTAAAATTAAATAATTGCTTAACAGAGAAGGAAGCAATTGCAGCCCAAATTGAATTTTTGAAGAAAAACAATTCGGATCTTATCAATAATATGGGGAATATGACCACTTTAAGTTCTCAAGGCGCTACCAATATTGAAAAGGCACTTGAAAATATTAAAGAAAAAGATTTAAAAATTACAAGAATGCAAGATGCACTAACTAAAAAAGACAGTGTAACGCTTGCTTTAGTTACGAGTTTAAAAAGCGCTGTGGGTATATCTGATCCAGACATTGAAGTAAATGTTGAAAAAGGAGTGGTTTTTATCTCAATTGCCGACAAACTATTGTTTAAAAGCGGTAGTTATATGGTAAGTGACCGTGCGAAGGAAATTTTAGGGAAAGTGGCAAAAGTGATTAATTCAAAACCTACATTTGAATGTATGGTGGAAGGCCACACTGATAACGTTCCTTATATTGCCAATGCATTTTTATTGGACAATTGGGATTTAAGCGTAAAACGTTCTACTGCAATTGTTCGTGTGTTAACAAATGATTTGAAAGTTAACCCAAAACAATTGATAGCTGCCGGTCGTGGCGAATTCATTCCATTAGTTCAAAACAACACCGTAGATAATAGAGCAATTAACAGAAGAACCCGTATTGTGATTCTTCCAAAAATTGATGAATTCTATGAAATGATTGAAAAAGAAATGAAGAAATAGATTCCCTACGGTAACTAAGCTTGTCGAAGTCAAAGCAAAATAAAAGTCCCCAGTTCTATAACTGGGGACTTTTTATTTTTATAAGACGGCTTCGATAAGCTCAGCCACCAATGACAAGCACTGCTAGCAATTCAGCATTATAAAATATCCAAACTTCCTTTTCCTTCACGAATCACTAAGGGGTCATGCCCAGACAAATCGATAACGGTCGAGCCAATGTTGTCTCCATAGCCTCCATCAATCACCATATCAACTAAATTTTGCCATTTTTCAAAAATCAGTTCAGGGTCAGTTGTATATTCTACCACATCATCGTCATCGTGAATTGACGTAGAAACTATTGGGTTTCCCAATGCTTTTACGATTTTACGCGCAATACAGCTATCCGGAATACGAATCCCCACTGTAGTTTTCTTTTTAAATTCTTTTGGCAAGTTATTATTCCCGGGTAAAATAAAAGTATATGGACCCGGCAATGCTCTTTTTAATAACTTAAAAGTAGATGTGTCGATTTGCTTCACATAGTCCGATAAATTACTTAAATCATGGCATATAAAAGAAAAATTAGCCTTCTCCAACTTGATTCCCTTGATTTTTGCAATGCGTTCCAAGGCTTTGGTATTGGTAATATCGCAACCCAAACCATAAACCGTGTCCGTTGGATAAATTACCAATCCGCCATTTTTCAACACCTCAACTACTTTGGCAATTGCCGATTCATTGGGATTGTCTTCGTATATTTTTATGAATTGAGCCATAATTTAGATTATTGGATTGTTAGACTTTTAGATTTCTTAGATTTTTTTATTTATCCTTGAGAATTTACATGAAAATCAGTAACAATTTTCTTTGAAACATTTACTTTTATATGAAGAAAGCAATCACCACCATCGGAGAATCTTTGAATTTTGCTTCTCCAATTAATATCATATATTCCATCTCCACAAAAAGAATTTATATAAACCTCTTTTTCACCAAGCTTATTTATCACTGCTATATATTGTCTTCTATAAACGTAATTTTCATCACGCCTTTTGATTTTTTTTTGACTAAATAAATCAAAATATTTTTTACGTCGTAAGCGAATTTCATCTATTTCCTTAGAAATAATTTTTTCGATATCAATAATCTCTTCTTTACTTAAAGTCGTTGGTGTAGCATCTTTAAAAGGATAAGTTCTATTTGTATCATATTTTATTACAGTATATAAAGAATCATTTATTGTGACCGCTTTCTGTGAAAAAGCATTAATGAAAGTTAGTAATGATACTATTAAAACAAGTTTTTTCATAAATTAAATTTTACCCCACAATATCCAACTTCGCAAATCTTAACAACAATTTCTTTATTCCGCCTACTTCAAATTTAATTTCGGCTTTTTTATCAGCTCCTGCCCCTTCAAGGTTTATGATTTCTCCTTTACCAAAACGCTCGTGCATTACTATATTCCCAACGGTTAGCTTGTTATCAAATAAATTTGCGGCTCCAGAATTACTGGAAACTGGTTTTAGTTTCCGAATGTTGATTTCTGGTTTTATTCCCCCTTCGGGAGTTAGGGGGCTTGGTGGCGTTCCTCCTATTGGCTTTGCCAATCGCAATTTGGATTTTTCGATATCCCCAAAAATATCACTGTCAATCATAGGTTTATAACGATAGTTGTTTTCTTCGGGAGTCAGGTATTCCAAATATTCCCCAGCTATTTCTTCTACAAATCGTGATGGTTCACTATCCGTTAATTTTCCCCAACGGTATCGAGATTGGGCATAGGTAAGATAAGCCTGTTTTTCGGCTCGGGTTAAAGCAACATAAAACAAACGGCGCTCTTCTTCGAGTTCACTTCTGGTACTCATACTCATCGCGCTCGGAAACAAATCTTCTTCCATTCCCACCACAAAAACCTGAGGAAACTCCAGTCCTTTAGCCAAGTGAATCGTCATCAACGCCACACGGTCTTCATCGGAAGTATCTTTGTCTAAATCGGTGGCAAGGGCAACATCTTCCATAAATTCAGACAATGCACCACGAGCACCATCAATTTCTTTTTGGCCTTCGGTAAAATCCTTAATACCGTTAAGCAACTCTTCTATATTTTGGATTTTTGCCATTCCTTCTGGTGTGGCGTCTTTTTTCAATTCCTGAACCAATCCCGTTTTTTTAGCAACATGGTCGGTAATATAAAATGCATCCTGGTTTTCATTTATTACCTGAAAACTCTGAATCATAATAACAAAATCCCTGATTTTTTGCTTGGTCCCAGAGTTGAGTTTCAAATCGATTTTATCGATATTTTGCATTACTTCAAAAATAGAACGTTTGTAATGGTTTGCGGCTATGGTCAGTTTCTCAACAGTAGTGTCCCCAATTCCCCTTGCCGGATAATTGATTACTCGAACTAAAGCTTCCTCATCTTTTGGGTTGATTACCAATCTCAAATAACACAAAACATCCTTGATTTCCTTTCTTTGGTAAAAAGACAAACCACCATAAATTCGGTACGGAATATCACGTTTACGAAGTGCGTCTTCCATCGCTCTGGATTGAGCATTCGTACGATAAAGAATGGCAAAATCCCCATTCATCATATGGTTTTGCATTTTTTGTTCCCAAATGGTTCCGGCAACAAAACGGCCTTCTTCGGCATCGGTTAAAGAACGATGCACTTTAATTTTAGGTCCATCATCATTAGCGGTCCATACAATCTTATCGAGTTTGGTTTTATTCTTTTCGATGATGGAATTTGCCGCTTCAACAATATTCTTTGTAGAGCGGTAGTTTTGTTCCAAACGAAAGGTTTTAACGCCTTCATAATCTTTTTGGAAATTTAATATATTGCTGATGTTCGCCCCACGAAAGGCATAAATACTTTGAGCATCATCCCCTACAACGCATATATTTTGGAATTTATCCGATAATGCACGGACAATTAAATATTGGGAATGGTTTGTATCTTGGTACTCATCAACTAAAATATAGCGGAAACGGTTTTGGTATTTTGCTAAAACCTCTGGAAAACGTGTCAGTAATTCATTGGTTTTTAACAGTAAATCATCAAAATCCATGGCACCAGATTTAAAGCAACGCTCTACATAATTCTGATATATTTCGCCTAAACGTGGTTTTTTGGACATGGCATCGGCTTCCTGCAATTCAGGATTATTCATGTAGGCCTTTACCGTAATCAAACTGTTTTTATACGATGAGATTCGGTTTAGTACCTGCTTGGGTTTATAGACGTCCCTATCGAGTTGCATTTCCTTTATAATTCCAGAAATAGCCCTAAGACTGTCTTGACTATCATAAATCGTAAAGTTGGACGGATAACCTAATTTGTCTGCTTCAGAGCGTAATATGCGTGCAAAAACAGAGTGAAAAGTTCCCATCCAAAGGTTTTTGGCTTCGCTGGGGCCCACAATGTCAGCAATACGTTTTTTCATTTCGCGTGCCGCTTTGTTAGTAAATGTCAATGACAAAATACTAAATGCATCTACGCCTAAGCTCATTAAATAAGCAATTCTGATAGTGAGTACCCGTGTTTTTCCCGAACCTGCACCAGCAATAATAATCATTGGTCCGTCTTTTTGTAAAACGGGTTCACGCTGGGCATCGTTAAGTTGGTCTATATATTTTTGCATTCTTTTTAAAGTAACTTTTTGATAGTTTACAAAAATACGTTTACAAAAGGGTTATCACAATGAAAATGAAACACATTTATCAACTAAAGAGAAAATTATGGCAATTCCTTTCTTTTGACCAATTTATTTAGAGGATTTAATTTTAATATTCTTTTTCTAGAATTAAATTTACATTTACTGAAATTTAATTTCATTATTCATGAATTTAATTTCATTTTACTATAATTTAATTTCATTTTTTATAAATTTAATTTCAGTATTTATATATTTAATTCACTTTTACTGAAATTAAATTTCAGTATTTATAAATTTAATTTACTTTTTGTATAATTAAATTTTATTTAAAATAAATTAAATTCTATTTATTATTAATTCTATTTATTTTAAAGTGAATAATCTTTAAACACATCATATCCAAAACGGATTAATGTTCCGATAACAACGATTAAAAAGAAAACCCGAATAAAATTATTCCCTTTATTGATTGCGAGTTTGGCTCCGATAAATCCACCTATAGCATTACAGATCGCCATTGGGATAGCAATTTCCCAAAGGATTTTTCCCTTGATAACAAACAAACAAATGGAACCAAAATTAGTTGCTAAATTGACCATTTTTGCATTGGCGGAAGCATGTAAAAAATCAAATCCCAACAACGTTATAAATGCCAAAACAAAAAAACTTCCTGTCCCTGGACCAATGAAACCATCATAAAAACCAATAATGAAGCTAATCAATACAGCGTATAAAATCTGTTTTGTTTGTGAATGGGATTTATCGGTATGCTGACCAAAGTTTTTCTTTGCGTAAGTATAAACCACCAAGAAAGAAAGGATTACCAGCAATAATGGTTTCATGAAATCATTACTCACATGCGTCAATAGAGTCGATCCCAAAAAAGCCGATGGAACCGCTAATGCCATCATTATGATGAGTAGTTTCCAATTCATTTCGACTTTTTTCAAGTATTGGATTGCAGCAAACATTGTTCCGCTAAACGATGGGATTTTCAAGCTTCCTATCACATTCGCAACTGGTAAATTAGGCAATAATATCAATCCCATAGGCGTTTGGATTAAGCCACCTCCACCAACTATGGCATCAACAAAACCAGCAAGAAAAGCAGCAAGGCATAATAAAATCAGGATATAACTCTCCATTATTTTTAAAAATTTTGTCAAATGTAGGGTTTAAATTTATTTGATTATTCGTTAATTTGCGATAACTTAAAATTCCAAATAAAAAACAAAGATGGAGATAGAAATCATACGAATATTAGAATTGCTTAGTTACACACTTCCTGCAATTATTACTGGTGCCGTGGCTTATCATTTTTTTAAAATGCATACGCAAAACGAGGAAAGACGCCGTCGCCACAGTATAAAAAAAGAGGCCAAGAAAAATGCATTACCAATGCGTTTACAAGCTTATGAAAGAATGGTCTTATATTTAGAGCGTATCAACCCTTCTCAATTATTGATTCGGATCAAGCCTTTGTCTGATGATAAAAACCGGTATGAAAATTTAGTAATTGCACAAATCGAACAGGAATTTGAGCATAATTTGACGCAGCAAATTTACATTTCTGATGAGTGCTGGAATATTATCCTTACCGCAAAAAATGCTACCATACAAATGATTCGCAAAACAAACATGAGCGAGCGCGTGAATACTGCCGATAAATTGCGAGAAGTGATTTTGAGTGATTTAATGGAAAGCCAATCCCCAAGTAATGTTGCTTTGGCTTATATTAAAAATGAAGTTGGGCAATTGTGGTAGAAAACTAATTTCGATTTATAAAAAAACCTTCTCAATGAGAAGGTTTTTTTTGTTTTAAACACTCTTAGACTACAATTAATTATCTCTCAAAACATGGACAGTTCCAGTAATTGTATGGCTTAATCCTGTTGTAGCATCTATATAAGTTCCATTAAAAGTCATATCAATGTACTCTCCAATAGCGCCATAATTGCTTAAATTAAAAGAAACCGTATTTGTAGAACCTGAACTAATATATCCCACATCTATACCTTCTATTTGAAATTGTGCTGTTGTATAAATTCCAGGTATATTTGTGTTACCAGATATATATAATCCTACTTGAGTGCCAGCGCCGCTATTATATCCATTTATATAAATTCCATTAGCGCCAGCTGATGGATCAGAACCACTTGCATTAATATTACTGATTATATATTTGATAGGGTTACTATCAATTTTATAGGACATGAATTCTGTAACTGCTGTACAAGCTTTTAAATTACCCACATTGGTAATTGGAACGGTATAATTATAATGAATAGAATCTGTTGTTTGAAGATTGTCATAATCATATCCTTGTAAAGTAAAATCGGTATTTGTTCCACACACCAATGTATTAAAACTAAAAGCCCCATTGGTAACACTTGTGAAAGCAGTATTGGAACCATTCTTCATTAGTACATAACCATTAGTTACATTACTATCATCACATTTTAACAAACTACCTTGAACTAAAGTAGATTGTATCATTGCGCTTGTCAACGTTATATTTGGCAATGAAGTGTTTGTTGCAAAAGGGCCAACTGTAGTTGTGTTTATAACATTACCACAAGAATCATAAATCTCCATTGTTAAAGTTTCGTTCGCGGGAACCAAACCAGAAACTTGTCCATTATTATCTGTGATTCCAGTAACGGCATAATTGTTTCCGTTTCTTATTAATCCTATGCCAACATTGGATATTGGGTTTCCGTTAGGGTTTACTAATGTCACAGATAAAGTAACGGTAGGAAACTGTGCATCACAATTCCACCATGAAAAATGAGAAACTGTCCCAATATATTTATTTCCTGTTTTTGTGGCAACGCCTTCTTCTATCCAATAGCCTTTTACTTCGTCAAAATGCCAAAGCGGTATAGTTGCCGGTGCTGTTGCTTGTTGGGATGTGGTTATAGGCATTTCTATTTGTGCAGTATTGGTGATTTGCAGTTTTTGCCCTGCGCTTCCCCTTAATTCCACATTTATCATTCCGTAGGTTTCTAAAACCCTTGCTTCCCCACTTGAATTTTGTGCAAAAAGCATCCCTGGCATTTTATCTGATACATTTGGATCAGATGGATCAAGATGGTGCATAATTACATTGATACTTCCTGAATAAGCTGCTCCTGTATCGGTTTTAAAATTACCATCAAAAACTACTTTGGTCCCATTTGAAAGAGTGACATTGCTAACTGTTCCAGAAGCAACTGTTCCAGCAATAGTTCCGGAAAGCAGCATGATTTTTACATTATTGATTCCATTAGTAGGAACCAAAGCTCTGGAACCGTCAATAAATCCGGCTTTACTTGCTTTTATATAGGCAAATTTTTCATAAACGCTGGCATCGTTAATTATAAAAACGCCATTGGCATCTGTCTGAACAGTTGAAGTACCAATAGTAATTGTGGCATTTTGAATTGGGTCATTGTTTTCATCAACAACCTGACCTAGAAAATCTTTTGAGGCTGTATTACCGAAGTTTACTGCAAAACTGCCATTTGAATTGTTTTCTTCATTTGGATCGCAACCAATAAAAAGCATTACTGCTAATAAAAATAATAATGATTTGATGTTTTTCATAATGTTTGTTTTTTTGTAGAAGATGTTAAGTTTTAGAAAAGGTTGCGTATAAATTTAACATTTTTTTTGTCTTATTTACATTATTTATTTAAAAACAAAAACCTTCTCGATGAGAAGGTTTTTTTATAATTTATATAGGTTTTTTCTAATCCCTTTTCACGTGAGCTACTCCGGTTATAGTATGAGTTGTTGCTCCAGTCATGTAAGTCCCTACAAAAGTCATATCTACATATTGACCAACAGAAGCACCAATTTGACTGATATTGAATGAAACAGTACTAGAACTAGTATTGTCTATAGTTCCGCCAACATCTACATTATCTATTGTGAATTGGTTTGAAGTGTAAATTCCAGCAGTTGCTGCATTACCATAGATATCCATATTTAAACCAGAAATCGTATTAGATCCACTTATCGCTACTGAAGGGCCGCTTATATTTACATTAAAGGTATCTACAATATATTTTACCGCTCCATTATCAATTTTATAAGAAATAAACTCAGTAATAGTATTGCATGGTTTTAAATTTCCAATAGTAGTTGTCGGGGCAGTATGGGTATAATTAATGTAGTCTGTTGTTTGGGAATTATCAAAATCACCTGCTTTCAAACTAAATGAGGTTCCGCTTGTACAAACAAGAGTGTTTAAATTCAAAACTCCTGTCACAGGAACCGAAGAAAGTTTAGTTTGATTATTGCTTTTGATTAAAACATATCCACTCGTAACTGGGGTATTATCACATTTAAATAAATTGCCTTTAATAGCTGTTGAGGGCAATATATCACTTCCAATAGTCATGCTGGTAGAAGTTGTATTGATTGTAAACGGACCTACTTGTGCAGTTTTGATAATATTCCCACAATTATCATAAACATTAAGTGTAAGGACCTCGTTTGCAGGAACTACAGAACCAATTTGTCCATCTCTATTAGTCGTTTTTATAATTGGAAAAATTTCGCCAGCTCTCAAAATACCAATGTTCACATTTGCCAATTTATCCCCGTTACTGTTTAAAAAACTTTGGCGGAAAGCAATTACTTGAAAGTCGGTTGCGCTATTTACAAAAGAAACATCTTTAACTGTTCCTACATAACTTCCGCTTTGGATGCTTGCATCGCCTTCTTGGTTCCAATATCCTTTTACCTCATCAAAGCTCCATAATGAAAGTGAAGAGGGAGCGGTTGTCAATTGTGTACTATTGATTGGTATTTTAACTGTAGCTTTAGACGCAATTTTTAATTTCTGTCCAGCAGCTCCTTTTAAATCTACACTTAACATTCCGTATGTTTTTAGATTTCTAGGTTTTACTAATGAACTTGCACCATATAGCATCCCGGGCATTTTAACAGTAAGGTTATCATCACCTGAATCTATAAAATGCAATGTTACTTTTACAGCACCAGTATATGCCACATCACTTTCATCTTTAAAAGTACCTTTAAAATTTACTTTTGCACCATTAGCCAAAGACACTTCGCTTGGCGCACCTGCTGAAACTGTAGCGGTTGTTGTATCGGAAAAAAGCATTATTCTTACATTTGTGATTCCATCTGTAGGCACTACTGCTCTTGAACCATCAATATAGCCAGCTTTTTCTGCAGTAATATAACCAAACTGCGTGTTGACACTTGCTGCTTTTATAACAAACACCCCATTTACATCGGTTTGGACTGTGACACTACCTATTTTTATAGTTGCTCCAACTAAAGCATTGTTGCTCTCGTCAACAACTTGACCAATAAAATCCCTAATTGCCGGACCACCATAATTTAAAGTAAAATCAACACTGTTAGGATCAAATTCGGCTTCATTATCACTGCAGTTTACAATTAACAAACTGCCTAATAAAAAAATAACTAACTTTAATTTATTCATAATGAGGTTCTTTTAATTTTAAAATAAGATGCTAAATCTTATAAAAAGTTGCGTGCAAAACTACTGTTTTTTTAACAGTTTTTATAGTATAAAACTTTTAATTTTCGTTTTTTTAGAAATGACTTGCATCTGGTTTATAATTTATAATTTTATTTCACTCATAATTTCACTTTTGTTCTGTGCATATTCATAACCTTGCTGCCACCAATTACTCATGTTTACTTTATTAAAAACCAAGGCATTGTTTGTCAGTTTAGTGGGTGTATAATACATGTTTAGATTTACATCCTTATTTTTTGCGGCTAATTTCCCAATAGTGATATTGTGTTTTTCAACTTGGTCAAGAAGTGTACCAAACAAATCCACCATCAAAGAAAAAGGATTTCGCCCTATGACTCTTGGTGCGGTTTGAACTTCGGTCTCCAGGATAACGACATCAATTTCAGTAGCCCCACGATTTACGGCTTCCCTTATTGGCACTAAACTTGAAAACCCACCATCGCCATATTCATAATTGTTTTTGGTAACCAAACTCATAAACGGAATATAATTACAGGAAATCCATATCCAGTCGCAAAATTCCTCATAATCAAACTCTTTTATTGATTTGTATTCTGCTTCGTTTTTTGAAATATTGGTAACTGTTACTATAATATCCGTATTGGAGGATTTGAGTTGGTTGAATTCTGAAAGAGTGAAATTATCTTTAATGTATTTCCTTAATAAATGGCTTTCGCCAAAGGTTCTTCTGCCTCTAATAAATTGTAAAAAAACATTAAAATGATTAATGGAAACAATCTCAACGTCTTTCTTATGCCTAACAATAAAAGGATTGATATCAAATATCTTACTCATATCTACATTGGTATATATCTCATGGATTTTCTCGACATTACCCAAGGCTAAATGCGGTATCAGCAAACTTCCTGTTGAAGTCCCCAAGAGCAAATCGTATTTATGGTTTTTTTGTTCCAATAAATATTGTGCCACACCGCCTGCAAAAGCACCTTTACTTCCCCCACCAGATATTACTAATGCTCTCATTCTATTCTTTTAAGAGTTTTGATAATTGTTTTTTTTCATTCTCAGGCAATTGTGGCAATAATTCATCAAAATAATTCCTGTAACTTTTATTTTTTAAAAGCACCCGAATATAGTCCCGTCCAAATTTAGAAAATTGCCATCTAAAACTGGTAGTTGCATTTACTAAAAATGGCAATACATTTTTATCGTTTTCATTAATGAAAAAAAGTTTTTCTATGGCATTTTGACGAATTGAACTATCAAATTTTGGAGAACAGTAATTCAATAGTTCATCATAATACTTTGCTTTATTTTCCTTTTCATACTCTTTTGTAATTAGTGCTAAAGTCAACCAAAGCATTCGCAGATTTCTATCGTTGAAACCTACCCAATTTTTGGATTTATCCAAAACTGTTTTTTGTTCATCTGGAAATTGAGACCAAAAGGTATTTAAGGCTATTTCTTGAGTAAGGTAAGATTTGTCATTTAACAAAGTCCGGTATTCTTCTTTAAATTCAATAGGTATTTTAGGTATTGTTTTAGCAATCATTTGGCGTACTCTAAAATCATTGGATTGCATTGCCAAACGTATTAAACTTGCCTTTTCTTCAAATGGAATTTCAGTTAATTGATTGATTATTTCTTCTTTGATAGAAAAATAAGTATCCGATTTTAATATTGTTTCATATAATTCTTTCTTATTCAAAGGGCTTTCGGCAAACTGTTCTATTTCCAATAATGACACAATCATTTTATTTTTCTTTAATAAAAGAATTGCTTTTTCAATTGGGAATTCAGTACTTTCAAGCCATTCTTTACTGAATTTATCAACATCATAATGGGATAATTTTTGAACTTCATTTAAGAACTCATTGGTATCAACATTTTTAAAAGCATATTTTTTCAAATAATTTTTTACAGCTTTTTTGAATGTTTTTTCCCCAACTTCACTTCTTAAAAAATGTATCGCCCATGCCCCTTTTTGATAATAGGTCAACGAACTTGCATTTTCACTTAAAATAGGCGTTCCACCTTTTTTTGATTCTGCTACAATTTGAAGCATTGAATCATATAATTTTTGATAAAAATAATCTTCACCAAAAATTTGACGTTCCGCTAACAAAGCATAATATGTTGCAAAACCCTCCTGTAACCAATGGTGTTTTCCGTTTTTTGCAGTAACCATATCGCCAAACCATTGATGCGCCAGTTCATGTGCATTGACATTGATGTAATTCCTGTCATTGTAACCAATACTATCCACCACATAATCCTGTGAAAAAAGTGTTGCCGAGGTGTTCTCCATTCCTGCATATAAAAAATCCTCTACAGGAATTTGTTTGTACACTTCCCATGGGTAAGGAATACCGATTTCTTTCTCTAAAAAATCAAATATTTTTTTTGAATGTCGGTAAGTTGGTTCAATTTTAGCGGAATCTTTAGGTTGGTAATACATTTCTAAAGGGATTCCTGATTTTGATTTTATCGTTTTTTTATCAAATTTTCCAATGGCAAGCATGACAAGATAGGAAGGCATTGGGTTTCTCATTCTGTATTCTGATTTCAGCTTATTTTCAGAAGTTTCTTTTAATATTCTGGCATATAAAAGACCGTTTGAAATTATAGTATATTCTTTATCAAATACTACAGTCATATTAAAAATCACTTTCTCATTGACGTCATCAAAACTAGGTAGCCAATGACTGGTATATTTACCTTGTCCTTGTGTCCAGATTTGCAGGTTCTCTTTTTCACCGGTAAAATATAAAGTTTGTTTTGGAGTAGCTTTATATTGAAATTTCAATGTGTTTATTCCGTTTTTAAAGCCTTCAAACAGTAGTAATTCTTTACCGTTGTTTTTAAATTTCACAACGGCATTATTAATTTTAACCTCATCAAAATCCATATTTATTGCATCGATTCTAATAGTATCAATTATTGAAAACACATTGAATTCATAATTAACTGTTCCTAAGATTGATTTATCAATAAAACTAGGCTCTAGCATAGCTTTCATAATTGTAAAATCAACTTTTTGGATTTGTTGACTAAAACTAGATATTGAAAAAAAAAGGAATAGATAAAGAAGATACTTCATAGAATTAGGATAATGTCATTTACAAACATAATGCAAATTACAATATACACATAAAAAAAAGAGCGATTAAAATTAATCGCTCTTTTTAATAAATGAATTATAATTTTTTAATTATAAGTAATATTGAAAGTTCCTTGTGTAATTTGATGGTTAGAACCAGTACCTCCAAAAGGAGCTGCAGTATAAGAGAATGTACCCATTATCTTTTTAGTAGATGTATTATGACTGGTGATTGTTAATGTTCCTGAAGAAGAAGCAAAAACAGAAGAACCTGTAATATATTGACCCACATAAGTAGAGGTACTACTAAACGGATAACTTCCAACTACAATTGTATCAGGAAAATTCAATCCTATTGCATCAGTCCCTCTTACAGCTGTAATACCAATCATACCTGAATTTTGCAATGCACTAACACTAGTTGGGGTATAAGTTGCTCCGTCTAATTTTAAAGCTACACCAGCTGGTAATGGAGTTACAGGTACATCTGGGGTACCATAAGAAACATTCGTAAATGTTCCATTGGTAAATTCTTTTGTCTCTACAGTAGTAACAGAACTTGCAACATATCTAACTCCGGTGAAACGAAACGTTCCTGAAATTTTTTTATTAACTGCATCTACACTGGTTACAGTAATTTCTGCAGTGTCTGTATAATTTGTAAATGACGCAAAAGTTCCGCTATCATCTCTAGCTCCAATATATGGTACAGCTCCTGAACCTGCACTATAACCTAATGAAAAACCAGCTTCTGTAGGTCCCAAATTTGCCCATTTATATGTACCTAAAGCTACTTGCGGAATGGTAATTTGAAAAAATTCACCACTGCTTTTCACTCCTGTAATAGATAAATCATCTCCACTTAAAATAGCATTTACAGTAGTCGCAGTAAATGTAGCTCCATCAAAACTAGCAGTAAATGTAGCCGGAGCTGGCCCAGCAAGAACAGCTGGATCTACTGGCTCATCGTTTGTTGCACAAGAAGTCAAATTTAATGCTGCAAAAAATAAGGTAAAAATGCTCAATAACTTTATTGTTTTCATAATTCTGTTTTTGTTTTTTTTAGAATAGAGCCCAAATATATATATTTTATTTTATTCCTTTGATACTTTGGATAGTAAAAATAATCCCATACAGAAAAACACTACCAAAAAAAGAATCGCATTTTGTGCTTTACCAGTAATGTCGGTAATAATGCCGTATAAGACCATTCCGATTACAATTCCTATTTTTTCGGCTACATCATAAAAACTGAAAAAGGAAGTAGTGTCCTGAGTTTCAGGAATAAATTTTGAATATGTTGAACGGGACAATGACTGTATTCCTCCCATTACGATTCCTACACAACCTGCGGCTATATAGAATTGAATTGGGGTAACTACAAAATAAGCATAGATGCAAATGAAAATCCAAAGGAAATTGATAAACATCAGTACTTTTATATTTCCAAATTTAGCCGAAGCCTTAGAGGTCAATAAAGCACCGGCAACTGCTATTAGCTGTATCAATAAAATACTGCTGATTAAACCTATAGTTCGTTTGGAATCATCTCTACCCCAGTCTACTTCTTTTTCTCCAAAATAGGCCGCAACTATCATTACGGTTTGTACTGCCATACTGTAAACAAAAAATGCAGTCAAATATTTTTTCAACGGTTTGATTTCCTTTAATTGATGCCAAACTTTATTCAGTTCTTTGAATCCATTAAAAACTATGTCTTTTTTAATCTTTTTACCATTACTAAAATCGGGCAAATAATGATAAGTATATTGGCTAAAACCCATCCACCAAAGACCTACCAATAAAAAAGAAAATTGCATCATCTGCATTCTATCATTATCGCTATCCGCTGTCATTACCATAGCTAGATTAATTACCAGTAAAATAACGCTTCCGAGATAACCCAAACCATAGCCTTTAGCACTAATACTGTCCTGTTGTTCTGGAAAAGCAATATCTGGCAAATAGGAATTATAAAAGACTAAACTCCCCCAAAAGCCTATCAGTGCCAACATATAAGTCAATAATCCCAAAATGATATTATCCAACGAAAAAAAATACAAACCCATACAGGAAATAGACCCTAAATAACAAAAGAATTTCAGGAATGTTTTTTTATTTCCCATATAGTCAGCAATTCCAGAAAGTAATGGGGATAAAATTGCCACTAATAAAAATCCAATTGCAGTTACGTAACTTATTACCGCTTCACTTCTTATTGATAGTCCAAAAAACGAAATTGCATCAATGCCTTTGATTCTATATAATGCTCCATAATATAATGGGAAAATAGACGATGAAATTACCAGTGCATAAACTGAGTTTGCCCAATCATAAAATGCCCAAGCAGTTAATAATTTTTTATTCCCCTTTTCTAGTTTCATCATATGTGTGATTCTTATAAATAAAAAAAGCTGCCTAAAAGACAGCTTCGAAGATACTATATTTTTTTATTTAAAAACCACTCCAAATTTTGCAGCTTCTTTTTTGGCACTTGGAATCAAACTTCTCAATTTAGAAATTCTAGTTTGATCAGAAGGGTGTGTACTCAAAAATTCCGGTGGAGCATTGCCTCCCGATTGCGCAGACATTCTTTCCCAAAAAACAATTGCTGTATCTGGATTGTATCCAGCGATTGCCATTAACGTAAGTCCAATCATATCCGCTTCGCTTTCATGGCTTCGGCTAAAAGGCAACATTACTCCTACCTGTGAACCCAAACCATAATATTGTTGCCACATTTGTTGCTTTTCTGCAGTTTGACCACTAGTTGCGACTGCAACTCCTACTGCTCCTAATTGTTGCAATTGGTCGGCGCTCATTCTTTGCGCTCCATGATTTGCCAATGCATGTGCTACTTCATGACCCATTACGGTTGCCATTCCTGCATCATCTCTACAAATAGGTAAAATTCCAGTATAGAAAACAATTTTTCCACCCGGCATGCACCAAGCATTAACTTCTTTATTATCTACTAGTTTATATTCCCATTGATAACCGTTTAAATATCCTTGGTACCCTTTGGCATTCAAATATTTTTCGGCTGCGCCTTTAATTTTCATCCCTACGGTCTCTACTCTTTTTGCATCAGTAGTTCCATATATTACCTTGCTTTCTTTAAGAAAAGATCCATATTGTTGAAAAGAACTTGGAAACAATTGTTCATTGCTCACAAAATTCAAATTGCTTTTACCTGTAAAAGGGTTTTTGGTTGTACAAGAGAGGGCTAAAAATAGCGTTGAGATTAAAATATATTTTTTCATGGTTAGTATTATTTAGTTTTGAATTGTAAATTTACAATAATTCAATTGGGTATTATTTATGTTATTTGACAAAAAATTTATATCATAAACATTTCCTAATTTTTTAAAATCCCTAAACTAAATTTATTTTGTGGTCGTATATTTATTCTGAATCGTAAAATTTAATGAAATGAAAAAAATATCACTAATGCTTATCATCCTGCTTTCAATAAGCAGTTGTCAGAGTCAAGATAAAAAAATTAATACTATATCTTCTACCCCCATTCACAAAACAGATGCAGAATGGAAAAAAGAATTGACACCTGAGCAATATGAAGTTTTAAGGGAGAAAGGAACTGAGAGACCGTTTACCGGGGAATATGTAGATAATTTTGAAAAAGGGGACTATGTTTGTGCAGCTTGTGGAAACGTATTGTTCCATTCTGATGCTAAATTCCATTCTGATTGTGGATGGCCTTCTTTTGACAAAGCTATAAAAGGTTCTGTAACTTATGTAACCGACAATACATTGGGAATGACAAGAACCGAAGTAAACTGTGCGAGATGTGGTGGACATTTAGGTCACGTTTTTGATGATGGCCCAAAAGAAACTACAGGTCAACGTTTTTGCACCAATTCTGTATCCGTTAAATTTATACCTGCAAAATAATGAGTTATCCAATAGAAAAACCAGAAGATCAATGGAAATCCGAATTAGGCGAAGAACGCTATAGAATTCTTCGTCAAAAAGGTACAGAATATCCGCATTCAGGAAAATACAACCTCCATTATGAAAAAGGAACCTATTGTTGTGGTGCTTGCGGCGAACCTTTATTTGAAAGCAATTCAAAATTCGATGCCCATTGTGGATGGCCATCATTTGACGAATCCATTCCAGGAAAAGTTCAATATATAAAAGACAAAACACACGGAATGATCCGTACAGAAATTGTTTGTGCAAATTGTGGCGGACATTTGGGACATGTTTTTGATGATGGTCCTACTAAAACTGGTCAACGTTATTGTGTGAATTCATTGTCGGTAGATTTTAAAGAAAAATAATCTATGGATTTATTTGAAAATTCTAATGATTGGGCAAAAAAACTTGAGCCTATACTTATAAAATATAAAGGAAAAAAACACCCGTTAGAATACAATAGTATTTATGAGTTATTGGTTATGGTGGTTTTATCTGCACAGGATTCTGATGCAAATATCAATAAAATTTCCCCTGCCCTTTTTGAAGTGTATCCAAATATGGAAAGTCTTTCTGTTTCAAGTACAGAAGCACTTATTCCATATATTTCAAAAGTTAGGAATTTTGGCAACAAAGCCAATTGGCTGATTGAAATTGCACAAACGGTAAAAAAAGACAAAAACATTCCGCTCACAATGGAAGGGTTGACTGCGTTAAAAGGAATTGGAAGAAAATCTGCCAATGTGATTATGCGCGAAGCAAAAATTTCTGCCGAAGGAATCATTGCTGATTTACACGTAATTCGGGTTGCGCCTAGAATCGGCCTAATTCCAGAAACCAAAGATGGCAATAAAGTCGAAAAATTGTTGATGTCCGTTTTACCAAAGACCATTTGGGGAGAAATCGGAATGGCGATTTCTTTTTTAGGTAGGGAAATTTGCAGACCAACGCCTAAATGCTTGGAATGTCCGATTAATGATGTTTGTGAGTATTTTAGGAAGAATAAGGAAAATTAATATCTAAAACCATTTATTGCGTTAATAGTGTTATATCAATAGTCCAAAACAAATTCCGCTAACAATTGTCACGAGTAAACCTGAATAGAGATAACTTTCAGCTTTTCCTTTTCCTATTGAACTTCTGTATTTAAAAATTCCGAAAAACAATGGTAATGAAGCTAAAACCATTAATGCTAAATTTTGAGTCAATATTGCTTTTTGAGAAGTTGCTCCAGCTCCTGACCCGAAATTAAAGAAAAACAAGAAAATAATTCCAAAAACTCCACAAACAATTCCAATAGATTCAAGAATAACCAGCAGAAAAAATAAACGTAAATTCATAGTGTATCTGGTTTTTTTAGTATTACTAAACTTATTATTTACATTAAGTAAATTATAAACATTCATTACTAACCCTTTCATAAATCTACTCCTCCTTCTCCCATTTTCCAACCACAGAAGTTGCCAACGCATTTCCTAAAACATTGGTTGCGCTTCTAAACATATCACAAAAATGGTCAATTGGAAGAATCAAGGCAATTCCTTCAATTGGGATTTTAAACATTCCGCAGGTAGCGGCAACTACCACTAAACTTGCTCTTGGCACGCCTGCAATTCCTTTACTGGTAAGCATTAAGACCAATAACATCGTTAATTGTGTAGGAAGGTCCAACGGAACATTATATACTTGTGCAATAAATATACTGGCAAAAGTCATGTACATCATACTTCCGTCAAGGTTGAAAGAATAACCAAGCGGCAACATAAAAGACACTACTTTTTTCTTAACACCAAATTTTTCTAGTTCTTCGGTTAGTTTTGGAAATACCGCTTCAGAGCTGGTTGTTCCAAATGCTATGACTAATGGCGATACAATATGTTTCAATAAAAGAGTCATTCTACTTTTCAGGAAAATGTAACCTACAAGCAAAAGAAAAACCCACAAAGTTGTTATTCCGACTAAAAATGAAGTAAAGAAATTTTTATATGTAATTAATAAATCGCCAGCGTCCTTTATGGCAAAAACTCCTGCAATAGCACCAAAAACACCAAGAGGTGCAAATTTCATTACATAATTAACCATTTTTAAAACGATATGCGACATCTTGTCTAAAGCATTTACAACTGGTTTCACGCTTTCCCCTAATGAAGCAGCTGCCAATCCAAAGAAAATTGAGAATATTACGATCTGTAAAATTTCATTGGTCGCCATTGCTTCCACTATACTTTTTGGAATAATATGCTCAACAAAATTTTGGAACGAAAATCCTTGAGTTTTATCAGTGACATCTGCTACAGTTGTAAAATCTACATTCCCTAATTTTAAACCTACGCCAGGTTCCAAAAAGTTAACCCAAAACAATCCTATCAATAAGGAAATGAAGGAAGCCGAAAAAAACCAACCCATTGCTCTTCCCCCTATTCTACCTACAGATTTCAAATCCCCTAATTTTGCGATACCTACAACCAAAGTTGTAAAAACCAATGGGGAAATAATCATTTGCACCAATCGGATGAATATTGTTCCCAACATTTTAATTTTGTCACTAAAGCTTTTCGCTTCGTCTGGCAAATAATTATTATGAATGGCAATTCCCAAAACCGCCCCAAGAATCATTGCGATTAGGATTTGAACCGTAAGATTGGAAAATAATGATTTCTTTTGAACTTCTTGAGTAGTTTCCATAAATTATTTTTTTGGTAAATATACATTTTTCATCAGAATCTAAGGAACAAAAAAACTTAACAAAAATGCCCTAACAGCATTAAAATCTGTTAGGACATTATATTATGAATAGTATCAAACTGAATACTATTTATTGAATTATTTCTGATAGGTTTTGTTTAAAAGATAAAAATCTGCCAAAACGATTGCTGCCATTGCTTCAACAATAGGCACTGCACGAGGGACCACACAAGGATCATGGCGTCCTTTACCGTGTTGTTCTATAATCTCATTGGTATTCGTTAAAACTTCCTGTTTCTGAATTAAGGTAGCTACTGGTTTAAAAGCAACCCTAAAGTATATGTCCATTCCGTTAGAGATTCCGCCTTGAATTCCGCCCGAAAGGTTTGTTTTCGTAGTTCCATCCGTATTGTAAGAATCATTGTGTTCGCTTCCTTTCATTTTTGCACCACAAAAACCACTTCCATATTCAAACCCTTTTACAGCATTTATGGAAAGCATTGCCTTTCCTAATTCGGCATGCAATTTATCAAAAACAGGTTCTCCCAAGCCAAGGGGAACATTTTGGATCACACAGGTAATAGTTCCTCCTACAGTATCCCCACTTTTTTTTATCTCTTTAATATAGGCTTCCATTTTTGCAGCTGAAGCCTGATCTGGACAGCGCACTGGATTGTCTTCTATTTTTGAAAAATCCAAATCCTGATACGGTTTGTCTATAAAAATTTCCCCAACCGATGAAACAAAAGCATTTATCTTAATTTCAGGTAAAGCCTGTTTTGCAATAGCACCAGCAACAACACGGCTAGCGGTTTCTCGGGCAGAGCTTCTTCCTCCTCCGCGATAATCGCGAATGCCATATTTTTTTTCATACACATAGTCAGCATGACTAGGACGGTAACTGTCTTTTATATGGGAATAATCATCCGATTTTTGGTTAGTATTTGGAATAATAAAACCGATGGGCGTTCCCGTAGTTTTTCCTTCAAAAATTCCAGACAAAAACTGCACTTCATCTTCTTCCTTTCTTTGGGTAACAATAGCTGATTGCCCAGGTTTTCTGCGTGTCATATCAAATTGGATTGCATCAAAATCCAATGCTATTCCAGATGGACAACCATCAATAATTCCACCTAGAGCTTCTCCATGTGATTCGCCAAAAGTTGTGACTCTAAAAAGTGTTCCAAAGCTATTTCCCGCCATTTCAAAATATTTTAAACAAATGTATTGATTTAAGTTCATTGTTTAAAAATTAAATAGTGTAGATATAGAAAATAATTACGGAATTGCATTAAAAAATTCATTAAATCAGAATTATAATCAATAATTGGCTTTTAATTTAAATATTTTTTACACATTCTGTTTTTATACAGTAACCTCAATAGGAAAAGCAAAACTATTTCTTAGACAAGGATTTGTTTACTATTTATTGACGTTAAAACAACATTATGCCTCTACTAATTAATACTACCTTAAAGTCAAATTAACAATTGATGCCTTATTTTGTATAACTTCTAAATAATGAAAATGAAGAATAAGAGAAAGGTTGAATTAGTAGTAATTTCTGATGTTCATTTAGGGACTTTTGGATGCCATGCCGAAGAGCTCTTGGTATATTTATCGTCTATTAAACCCAAAAAAATAGTTTTAAATGGTGACATTATTGATATTTGGCAATTTAGAAAATCCTATTTTCCTTCTGCACATCTCAAAGTCATTAAAAAAATAATAAGCTTTGCATCAAAAGGGACACAAGTCTATTATGTTACAGGAAACCATGACGAAATGCTGCGTAAATTCAGTGAAACTTTCATTGGTAATTTTTCTATTGTAGATAAGATTGTATTAGAATTAGACGATAAGAAAGCCTGGATTTTTCATGGGGATGTTTTTGATTCATCAGTCCAGCATTCAAAATGGATTGCAAAATTAGGTGGTATGGGTTATGATTACTTGATATTGTTAAACCGTTTTGTGAATTGGTGTTTAAAAAAAATAAACAGGGAGCCTTATTCGTTTTCGAAAAAAATCAAGGCAAGTGTAAAAAAAGCAGTGAAATTCATATCTGATTTTGAAACTACAGCAACAGATTTGGCTATAGAAAAAAAATACGACTATGTTATTTGCGGGCATATACATGAACCAAAAATCATACGAAAAGAAAATAAAATGGGAAGCACCCTTTATTTGAATTCGGGTGATTGAGTTGAAAATTTAACTGCTTTAGAGTATAACAATAAAAGATGGAAGTTATACCAACATCCTTTAAACCAAAAAAATGAGGAAGAAGAGCTATTTGAAATGGAGTTGTTATTAAGTTAAAACTTTTTATTTTGTATCTAATTTTCATTACTTTAGCCACCAACAAAATAAAAAACATACTATTATGAAAACAAAATTTTTAATCGCCTTTGCATTTGTAGCAACATTGTTTTCTTGCTCTTCTGACGATGGTGGAAGTGGTGGCGGAATTACAAATTATTTTCCATTGGAAGATGGTTATTTTTGGAAATACAATGTTTCCTTAGATGCAACTGCAGCAGGACAAGATCATCTTTTTGTAGGGAATGATACTTTAATTGATGCTACAACTTATAAAATAATGAAAACCGAAGCTCAAGCCATTGGTTTTTTCTCCAATTCATTGCGTCACAATGGATTGAGAAACGACGGGTCTTCAGTAAAAATGACAGGAAAATTGGGTCTTAATTTAGGAGGCACATTTAATTTAGAAATTCCAGTATCTAATTTCGTTATATTTAATGAAAGCGCAAGTAACAACCAAGAATTAAGTGTAACTGATGGAACTACAACGCAAACTGTGGGTACTTTTCCTTTGACAATCAATTATATTTTGAAATCTACTTCAATTGAAACCTTGGAAAGTTATACCACTCCAGCTCCCGACAGCAAAACCTACACTAATGTGAAAAAAGTAAAAATGCTAATGAATATGGAAGTTACTTCTACTTATGAAGTTGCACCAGGTTTTTCACTACCTATTACAATAATGGACGCACAAGATGTAGTTCTTTCTACTCAATACTATGCAAAAAACATAGGAATGGTTTATACGAATACTGTGATTGATTACGAATTGAATGCATTGCCTGGAGGTGCGACATTACCTATACCTTCTTCTGGCACACAAGTTCAAGATGAATTTTTAGACATTTATTCTGTAGAATAACATCGATTTACTCTAAAATCTAAAGTCTGCTTTATAGCAGACTTTTTTATTTAACATTAAAAAAGTGAATTGTGAAACAAATTCCTATAATAATGTAAAAGAATGCTATTGGTAGTTTCTATATTTGTTAAAACAAAATTACTAATTATGAAAAAAATCATTTTATCAGTTATGATGCTAATTGGATTAGCATTTAACGCAGAAGCACAAGAAGTTTCAAAGAACGCATTAGGACTTAGAGTTGGTGACAACGACGGTTTCGGTGGGGAAATCTCATACCAAAGAAAATTCGCAGGTGACAATCGTCTAGAGCTTGATTTAGGATGGCGTGACAGTAAAAATTTTGATGCTACAAAACTAGTTGGTATTTATCAATGGATTTGGAATATTGACGGTGGATTTAATTGGTATGCTGGTGTAGGTGGTGGTATTGGAAGCTGGAGTTATAACGGTCCTGGTGACCCAGATCCAAACAGAGGAACTTTCCTTTTAGCAGCAGGTGATATCGGTATAGAATATGACTTTGCCGAAGCTCCAATTCAATTATCGTTAGACATTAGACCTGAATTCTATTTTGGGGATGATCGAAGTGATTTTGATGACTATGACAATTTTGGTCCGGACATTGCTTTAGGAATCCGTTTTACATTTTAATAAAATACAAAAAATGCCGTCTAAAACTAGACGGCATTTTTTTATTTAATAATAATTTCTTTTTTTGAGTTTACTTTTACAATCGTATAAGGATAAATGACATCATCCAATTTAGGGCCTATTGTTTGTGGCTCATTTTCTTTTACTACCAATATAATACTTGTAGGGGTTTCTTCTGCACTAACCACATCAATTGAACTACCAGCCTGACTTTTTTCACCCATGTTCAATATAACAAATGTTGCAGTTGTAATGTCATTGGGTTTAATTTTACCTTTTAAATGTTTGTCCCCTAACAGCATGTTGTATTCTCCTTTTTCGGAAACTATTTCATAAAAATTGATATTTCCTCCACCATCTTTTTGCTGTGTTAAGATTTCAAATAATGGCTTTTCTGTTTTTTTTGTACCCGTACTTCCGCAGGCAACTACAATCAAAGCGAAAGCGCACAACACTATTTTCTTTATCATACTGACTGTTTGTTTATTGTTTTCATATACAAGTCTTCATACAAAGGAAGGATGTATTTTATATCAAATTGTTTGGCTACAGTTAATGCATTTTTTTTGAATTCGGATAAAACCAAATCGTCTTTGAGGATTTTAATTGCATTTGCTGCCATTTCATCCACATTACCTACATCGCTCAAATAACCCGAAACCCCATCAAAATTAACTTCAGGCAAACCTCCTGAATTACTGGAAATCACGGGAACGCTCCACGCCATTGCTTCCAATGCTGCAAGACCAAAACTTTCTGTTTCGGAAGGCAATAAAAACAAATCGGTATAACTTAAAATCTTATCGATTTCGTTACTATTGCCAAAGAAAATAACTTTATCAACAATACCGAGTTCCCTACACATTTTTTCCGCTATACTTCTATCAGGTCCATCTCCGACCATCATTAACTTAGATGGGATTTCTTGTTGAATTTTATTGAATATTTTAATAATATCCGGAATGCGTTTAACGGGTCTAAAATTACTTATATGGGTTATAATCCTTTCATTCTCTTTAGCCATAACGGAACGATGGCATCTAATATTGGGATTTGTATGATCTTTATTCAATTCTATAAAATTTGGGATAACCTGAATTTCATTTTTTATATTGAATAATTTATAGGTATCGTCTTTAAGACTTTGTGATACAGATGTCACTACATCAGATTTATTGATACTAAAACTTACAGCTGGTTTATAAAATGGATGGTTACCTACTAATGTTATATCAGTTCCGTGCAATGTGGTTACCATCGGAATATCAATCCCTTCATCTTTCAGCATTTGTTTAGCCATATAACCCGCATAAGCGTGTGGAATAGCATAATGAACATGCATAATTTCAATCTTATAAAGCTTTACCATATCCACTAACTTACTGGACAATGCTAATTCATAAGGCTGATAATGAAACAATGGATATTCGGGAACATTTACTTCGTGATAATGTACATTAGGATTTAAGAGTGCCAAACGTACCGGCTGACTGTAAGTTATAAAATGGATTTCATGACCTCTTCTTGCCAATTCCAAACCTAACTCTGTAGCGACAACTCCACTTCCACCAAAGGTAGGATAACAAACAATTGCTATTTTCATCTGTGTTTTTTTGTAGAACGAATTTAGCAAAAAAATATCTGGTTAAAATTAAAATTTAAGTTAAAGAATAAAAAAAACCAACTTCAAAATAGAAATTGGTTTGTTGATTTGATAGTAAGGTTATATTATACAGCCATTCAATATTATTTCACAATAGCATCATAAATCACTTTTTGAATATCCTCTCTAATGTTTTCTTTTGACAATGTATTTACTGGATTTGTACCTGGGAAAGTCCTATTGGATAGGAAAACAAAAACAATTTCATTATCCGGGTCTGCCCATGCCATGGTACCTGTAAAACCAGTATGTCCAAAACTAGTCATCGGGACACAGCCACAAGTTGGACCTCCTCCAGAAAGTTGTGGTTTGTCAAATCCTAAGCCCCTTCTATTGCCTTCGGCACAAAAGTGACAAGTATTAAAATCATTGAATGTTTTTTCAGAGAAATATTGTTGGTTTCCATAATTTCCTTTTTGGATATACATTTGCATCATTTTCGCAACATCCATGGCATTAGAGAAAATTCCTGCGTGTCCGCCAAGACCACCTTCCATTGCGGCTTCCATATCGTGTACATAGCCTTGAAGTGTCTGATGACGGAAATATTTATCGATTTCAGTTGGAATAATTCTGTTTTTATCCACTTTTTCCAATGGGTTATACATTGTATTGTTCATTCCAAGTGAACTGAAAAAGTTTTCCTTACTAATAACATCGATTTTCTTACTATACATTCTTTCTAGATATTCTTTTAGAATAATAAAAGTAAAATCACTGTATTTGTACTCTTTCTTAGTTGATAGTTTACTGTTGATAATCATTTTCATTATAGTGTCATGATAATCGTTTCGCAGAAAAAGACTATCGGCAACTTTTTTAGAAAATTGGGTATCAGGTATTTTTTTATAATAAGCATCTAAAGGAAAACCTGCCTTGTCAATAGTGGATTGATAAAACGGAATCCAAGCCTGAAAACCTGCATAATGAGAAAGCAATTCTTTGAAAGCAATATTTTTCTTATCAGAAGCTTCAAAAACAGGAAGCATTGTTCCTAGTTTGGTTTCAAGGGTGATTTTTTTATTGTCATATAATTTCATCACGTTTGGCAACGTAGAAATGATTTTTGTCAATGACGCTATATCATACATATCCGAATTAGTCACTTTCGTCAGGTTCTCATAGGTAGGTGAACCGAACGATTTCTGATAAATTACTTTTCCTTTTCTCGCTACTAAAACCTGTAATCCGGGTGTCATTTTATTATCGATCGCCTTTCTTGCCAATGCATCGATTTTTGATAATATCAGTGGATTCATACCAACATTCTCTGCAGCACTAAATCCTAACCTATTGATTTTATTGGTTTCGATTCCGTCATTGACTTTAAAAACCGAATTGACTGTGACCGGTAATTTTCCTTTTGAACCTATAGCTCCAAAAATTATCTCAGCCGAAACTTCCTGAGAAATGTCTGCATTTTGATAGGAAACAATTACTCCTTCTATATCATCAAAAGTAGTTACTGGCAAAAGGGAATAAGGCTTTGCAAATATGTCTAAAATGACTACGTTATTTTTTGCTATTTCTTGGATATAAAACAATTCCTTCTCTGAAAAATCAGTTTTTTTCCATGCTTTATCCGACTTGTGATATCCAATTATTACTTTGTCGAATGCTTTTAATTTAGTTTTTAAACTGTCAATATTTTCATTTGCAACTTCAGTAATATCAGTATATTTTTTTAAAGTAGTTATAAAGGCACTGTTTGTATCGTCACCTAATTTTACGTAAGCTATTTTCTCCTGTAGGTTTTGGATTGGCAAAATGTCATTTGCATTTTTTAAAACAGTAACGGCATTTTCATACAACTGATATTGCAATGCATCATTAGAAACTGGATTTATATCAGCAGTAACATTTTTAAGTTCAATTGGTTTGTATTTATTCAACCCAGCAAAATATTTGTATTTCAGAATCTTTTTTACCGAATGTTGCAAACGGTCTTCAGTTATCAATCCGTTTTGATACGCCATGCAAATATTTTCCAAAGCCCTTGGAACATTTTCAGAAAAAAGCAATATATCATTACCTGCCAAGAAAGCTTCCAAATCAATTTCACCTGGATTTACTGGGCAACCGTCACTTTTTATAAAATTGCTTGCCCCTTTCATGTTCAAGGCATCGGTAAAAATAAGCCCTTCAAAACCCAATTGTTTTTGAAGTATATTCGTTACAACATTATACGATATTGATGTAGGATAATTGGTTCTTGGTTCAATGCTAGGCACACTCAAATGTGCTACCATAACCGATGCCAATCCTTCACGGAACATTTTTTTATAGGGATAAAATTCTATTTCATTAAGACGTTCTTGCGAAAAATTAACTAAAGGCAGTGAAAGATGCGAATCGGTTTCGGTATCGCCATGACCCGGAAAGTGTTTACCAGTAGAAAACACACCTTGACTTTGTACCCCTTTCATAAGTGCAATCGCATCTTCGGTAACAATTTCTTTGTTTTCACCAAAAGAACGAAATCCAATAATCGGGTTCCGTGGATTGGTATTAATATCCAAAACTGGGGCAAAATTAAAATGGATTCCCATTCTTTTACTTTCCAATCCCATTTTTTCACCTACTTTTTCTATCAATTTAGTATCCCGAATAGCGCCTAAAGTCATGTTCCAAGGAAAACGGTAAGTAGAATCCAATCGCATGCTCAATCCCCATTCAGCATCAATGCCTATGAAAAGTGGCGTTTTGGATAATTTTTGGAATTTATTTGTTAATCTTGATTGTCTTATTGGACCACCCTGAAAAAATATCAATCCGCCAATTTTCGAATCTTTTATTAATTTTTCAATGGATTTAACGTGGGTAGTATCTTTATTGGAATAGGCCGCAACCATAAAAAGTTGTCCTAATCTTTCGTCAAATGTCAAATTGTTATAGACACTGTCTACCCATTTTTCCTGTGATGGCGAAGAAGTAAAATAGGCCTTTGTTTTTGCAGGCTGTACTTCCTTTTTAATTTGATTTACTGCTACATTTTTAGAGTGGTTTTTCTTTTGACTGGAACAGCTTATTGAAAAAAACAATAAGCAAATCATAAAACCAAGTCTGGATATAATTAATTTCATTACTGTATAATTTTAAAAAAACCGGCTATGCCAGCTTTCATTTGCGGGGACTTCCCAATATTCTTGCCATTCCCCTACAGTATTGACAAGGTTATTAAATACTACTGTGTTTTCGGTAACGGCTTTGTCTTTTGCCATTTTCTTAAAATCAATTAGCGATTTGTGTGCGATGTGTTCCCCTAATTTAAAGGTAACATTCATTTTATCCAATAAATCAACACTATACTTTTTTTCCAGTTCCTGAATAAACTGAACTGAAGAATCAATAGAACAACCAGTTGCTATTTGATTTTCTTGATTCACTGCCAAAATTATAAATCGATTGTATTTTAATTGATATGAGGATTCGAGACTCGTTCCATGTGCAGCCCAACTTTCTATGAAAGATTCAGTAGCTGCTGCTATTTCAGAAATTTCATCATCAGAGAATTTCCTATTGGATTGGTAAATCCAAATTTTGGATTCTTCTGGCAAATTTTCGAATGGAACGTACATAATTTTAGATATAAGATATTAGAATTTAGATTTTACCCTTCGACTGCGCTTAGGGTGGTTAATCTACAAATCTTGTGCATTGGCAATCAATTCGGCAATATCCATTACTTTGACTTCGCTTTCTTTTTCCTTGAATTTCACGCCATCAGTAATCATTGTATTGCAAAACGGACAACCAGCTGCAATAATTTCTGGCTGTGTTTCCAATGCGTCTTCGGTTCTTTCTACATTGATTTCTTTATTTCCCGGTTCAGCATCTTTAAACATTTGTGCGCCTCCAGCCCCACAACATAAACCATTGGCTTTAGACCGTTTCATTTCTACTAATTCTGCATCCAATTTCATGATTAAATCCCTTGGTGCTTCATATATTTTATTGGCTCTACCTAAATAGCAAGGATCGTGAAAAGTAATTTTCTTTCCTTTGAATTGTCCCCCTTCAATAGTCAGTCTTCCATCATCCAATAAAGATTTTAAGAATTCTGTATGGTGAACTACTTCATATTTCCCGCCTAATTCTGGATACTCATTTTTAATGGTATTAAAACAATGCGGACAAGCTGTTACTATTTTTTTTGCTTCATAGGCGTTCAAAACTTCAATGTTCATCATGGCCTGCATCTGAAACAAAAATTCATTTCCAGCGCGTTTAGCAGGATCACCTGTGCAACTTTCTTCGGTACCAAGAACAGCAAATGAAACATTTGAACGATTCAAAATCTTTACAAATGCTTTAGTGATTTTTTTAGCTCTATCGTCAAAACTACCAGCACAACCAACCCAAAACAATACTTCTGGTTGTTTTCCTTCGGCTAGCATTTCCGCCATTGTAGGTACAATTAAACTCTCTGACATAATCTTATAAGGTTAGAAGTTTATTCTATTAATTCTCGTTTTTCCAATTCAATCTATCCTGCTGGTTATATTGCCAAGGCGCACCATTGTTTTCTATATTGGTCATCATGGCATTCAATGACATTGGCGCAGCACTTTGCTCCATCACTAAATAACGGCGCATATCCATAATTATTGAAAGTGGACTAATATTTACTGGACATTCTTCTACACAAGCATTGCAAGAAGTACATGCCCAAAGCTCTTCTGGTGTAATATAATCGTTTAAAAGGGTTTTATTATCTGGTACAAATACTCCTTTATTAGTGTCAATGTTTTTTCCAACTTCAACTAATCTGTCCCTAGTGTCCATCATGATTTTACGTGGAGATAGTTTTTTACCAGTTTGATTCGCAGGACAAGATGATGTACAACGTCCACATTCAGTACAAGTATAGGCATTCATTAATTGAACCCAATTCAAATCCTGAACATCGCTGGCACCAAATTTAGCCGGAGCAGCATTAGCATCAACTGGAGCTGCGGCAAATGGATCTGCGTTTGGATCCATCATTAATTTTACTTCATTTGTCACTGATTCAAGATTGTCAAATTTTCCCAATGGGTTCAAATCTGCAAAATAAGTGTTAGGAAAAGCCAATAAAATATGAAGGTGTTTAGAAAAATAAAGGTAATTCAAGAAAACCAAAATTCCGATAATATGCAACCACCAGAATCCTCTTTCCATTAACATTACTGTACCTTCAGGAATTCCATTAAATAATGGTTCTATAAATTTTGATATTGGAAAAGAACCTGCAGTTTCATAATGACCGAATCCTAAAAGTTGCAAATGATAATCCGCAGCATTTAGCAATAAAAACAATGACATCAATACAATTTCAAAATATAGAATATAATTTGCATCACTTTTTGGCCAGCCTTTCAAATCAGAGTGAATGAATCTTTTAAGTTTTATTATATTCCTTCTAATATAAAATACAATTACTGCTGTCAAAACCAAGAATGCCAATACCTCGAAAGAACCAATTAAAACATTGTATAAACTTCCCATAAAAGCAAAAACCCTATGGGTTCCGAAAAGTCCATCTATTATAATTTCCAATACTTCAATATTGATTATTATAAATCCAACATATACAAAAATATGCAATATTCCAGATACGGGTCTTTTGACCATTTTTGATTGTCCAAGAGCAATCATTGCCATATTTGCCCATCTTTCAGAAGATCTGTCAGAACGATTGATATCTTGTCCCAGCTTAATGTTTCGGATGATTTTTTTTATATTCATCGTAAAAAAACCTGTTCCCAATGCAAGGATAATAGCAAATAATATATTATCTAAATAATTCATATTAAGTTTTAGATTATTTTAAAGTATCTTTTTTTGGAGCTACATAAGGTTTGTTTTTCTTTCCAAAAAGAGAAACATTGATGTAACGTGTAGGATTAAGTCTCAAATCCTGCAATAAAAGTTCTAATTCCTTTGATGATTTAGCAAAATTATTATAGAGTGTTTCATCTTTCATCATCTTGCCCATTGTACCTTTTCCTGATTGGATATCAAACATTATTTTATCAACGTTCGCTAAGGTTTTATCTAACTTGTCAACGGTTTTTCCAATATTTATCTTGGCTAATGAATCCGAAAGTTTTGCAAAATTCACTGAAACCTTATTGAAATTCGTTAATGTTCCATCAATTTTTTCTTTGTTGTCAGCAAGCATGCCATTGACTTTTTGAGAAGCAGATTTGAATTCTGCCAAAGTTTCGTTTAAGTTAGCTAAACTGCTTTTTAAATTCTGCTTTGTTTTTTCGTCTAAAACTTCATTGATATTAGACAACATATCGTTAGCATTCACTAAAACTTTATCTATTTTTTCAGTCAATGGTTTTACTTGGTTTGCCAATTCATCCGTCAAAGCAGGCTTTGTAGAAGACAAAAGGAAATCCCCGTTTTTTGCAGGAACTGGATCTTGAAGATTTACAATGATGGCAATTTGTTTGCCTCCCAATAAACTCGACGCGTACAATTGTGCAGTACTGGATTTTGAAATGAAAAAATCCGGCTTTATTTGTAGTTCAACATCAATTTTACCTGTCTGGTTTTCAATTTTAAATCCTATTACTTTCCCCACTACAAGTCCATTGATGGTAATTGGTGCAGAAACGGTCAGCCCTTCAATATTACTATATTGGACGTAATATGTCTGATAATTGGTCAATAAATCTTTTCCTTTTAGAAAACTATAACCCCAGATAAACAATAGAATTGAGGATATGACTAATATGGCGGTTTTAATTTCTCTAGTGATTTTCAATGGTGTCGTGTATTTTTACAAAAATAAAATAATTTATTAGAATTCCAGCAGTTATTGTTTCAAAGCTTCTTGAACGGTGATACTTTTACCATCCCTAAAAGCTATTATAAATGCCGAATTAAACCCTCTTTCCTTAGCGTCTTTAAGATATTTCTTGGCATCATCATAGCTTGATGTCTCTTGGTACATGTATCTATAATTAGTATTTCCTTTAAATACGGAAAGGTTATCCAGCCCATTAAAATTACTCGGTATTAAATCCAATTTTCTGTTGCTTACCGAAATTTGAATCTTAAAAACCGTTCCTGCAGAAGTTGTGTTTTTATCTGGCGTAATTTCGTTTGTAAGTGCTTTTACGTTTGTATTTGTTGTTTCCTTAGCAGTCTGTTTAAGTATTTCAGAGGGTTTTTGAACATCGCTCTCTTCGCTTGTGTTACCATTGCCATAATATTCTTTTTTATAGCTCATGATTGCTGTTGCGATTGCACTTGCGATATCTTCCTGACCATCTTCAGAATCTAAATCCTCTCCTTCTTCAATATTGGATATAAAACCCATTTCAATTAAAACACGTGGCATGTACGCTTTATGTAAAACCATAAAAGGAGCCTGCTTCACTCCTCCAGCTCTGATTTTTTTTCCTATTTTCCCAAAAGCATCTTCAACTTTACCTGCTAAGGCAATACTATTTTCTAAATATTCTTCAGCAATTAAAGAAATACCAATCATGGATTCCGGGGAATTTGGATTATATCCATCATATTTTTGCTTATAATCTTTCTCCATTGTCACTACCTCATTCTCGCTTTTTGCTACAGAAAGACTTGAAGCGCTTTTACTAAGACCCATTACATAAGTCTCTGTTCCAGAAGCAGAAATATTTTTATTGGCATTACAGTGTATCGATACAAAAATATTGGCATCGACTCTATTTGCAATATTAGCCCTTTCTATCAAATCAATAAAAACATCTGTTTTTCTGGTATAATTTACATCAACATTATATTGTTCTTCAAGTATTTTACCCACTTTTAAAACAACCGCTAAGGAAATTTTTTTCTCAACGTGACCGTGATAACTTGCTCCAAAATCGTGACCTCCATGTCCAGCATCAAGAGTTACCTTGAACTTTTTTGACTGAGCAAAACCCGTAAATGAAATGGCGCACGCAACTACGACTAAAGCTACTTTAATTTTGTTTGCTATTTTCATAATATAAAAGTTAATTTAATTAAAAGCATTAAGGCTATAAATGTATTATTTCTTTATTTTTGACGAAAATTATTATGTAATTTTGGCACTTCAAATATTAAGCCATATTTTTACAAAAATAGCATTAAAACCTTTGCATACAAACTTATTTTATATCGTTTTATCAGCAATTTTCCTAACACTAGGAACATCTAATGCTAGTGCCCAAATCACTCCCACTAAATCCGCTAGTTTACCTGTTGAAAACCAAACTACTACCTCTAAAAAAACAGAGGAAATGGTATTAAAAGTTAAAGACAGCACCGTTATTGATTCGGTCAAGCCAAAAAAACCTGTTTTACTGGATAAAATTAGGCGTAAAGCCAAAGGTTATGAAAAAACCGATCAGAAAACCAAACAAATTACTTTATACAATCAAGCTGAACTTTATTATCAGGATATAGAATTGAAATCCGGAATCATAATTCTGGATTACGAAAAAAACGAAATCTATGCCGGTAGGATAAAGGATTCACTGGGTAATTTAAGTCAAAATCCTGTTTTCAAACAAGGCGCTAGTGTAGTTGAACCCGATTCAATCCGATTCAATTATAAGACAAAAAAAGCATTGGTTTGGAATTCAAGGACAGAACAAGGCGAATTTAGGATTAAAGCCGAAGTCACCAAAAAAGAAAACGATTCGGTATATTTTATGAAAAGTGCCCGATTCACCACCTCAAAGGACATTGATAATCCCGAATATTATTTTCAAGCGAGCAGAGTAAAATTTGTTCCAGGCAAAAAAGTTGTTGTGGGATTAACAAATCTCGTTATTGCTGATGTTCCCACGCCTGTTGGTTTGCCATTTGCTTTTTTTCCTATGACCGAAAAAGCACAATCAGGAGTTATATTACCAACTTATAACGATACTAGACTAAGAGGATATTCACTTCAAAATGGAGGTTATTATTTTGCATTGAGCGATAATTATGATTTGGCCGTGTTAGGGGATTATTATACGAACGGTAGTTATGCGATGCGTTTTGAATCCAGCTACGCTAAGCGATACAGCTTCAGTGGAAATTTTAATGTTCGTTTCGAAAATCTCATCAGCAGCGAAAGGGGTTTTCCAGATTATTCGAAAACCAACATTTACAACATTCAATGGTCGCATGCAAAAGACGCCAAATCAAACCCAAATTCCCGCTTTTCTGCCGCTGTAAATCTTGGAAGTAGTAAATATTACCAGCAATCCATCAATCAGATAAATGCAGGTTCAAGATTAAACAATACGCTAAATTCATCTATTTCCTATTCAAAAACCTTCCATTCTGTTCCGCAAGTGAACATGACATTATCGGCAACACATTCCCAAATTACACAAACACAAAAAATAAGCATGACACTTCCCTCATTATCGGTTAGTGTTGATAGAATATTTCCTTTTGCACCAAAAGACGGCATCAAGAAAGGTGCTTTTAAAAACATTAATTTGCAATACTCTTTAAGAGGGGAAAATCGAATAGAAACTACTGATTCTTTATTTTTTAAACCACAAATGTTTAGGGATGCACGTTCTGGCTTGCAACATTCCATTCCTTTAAGTACTAATTTTAAATTGTTCAAGTACTTTAGCGCCACTAGTTCTGTGAACTATAATGAAGTGTGGTATTTAAAGACTATAAAGAAAAGTTTCGATCCATTTCAAGCTAAAGTTATCGATACTGAAATCAATGGCTTTGATGCATTTAGGACTTATTCTTTCAGTTCAAGTCTTGGAACAACAATTTATGGGACTTTTAATTTTGGGAAAACAAAAAAAATACAATCCATAAGGCACGTTATGCGACCGAATGTTGCTTATGCCTATACTCCAAGTTTTGAGAGATATTATAATACCTATGCTTCAGATGGCAGCGGAACAATCAGGAAAGATTATACACGGTTTGAAAACGGGATTTTTGGAGCGCCAGGCAGAGTCAATTCCAATATTTTAAGTTTTGATTTGAGCAATACATTTGAAGCAAAAGTGAAAGACAGGGATTCAACTGTAACGGAACTGAAAAAAGTAATGTTGTTGAATAACTTGAATTTCCATACTGATTATAATGCTTCGGCCGATTCTCTTCGTTGGTCCCCTTTGCGTATTAGTGGCGGTACCGTTTTGTTTAAAAACAAGATGAATATCAATTTTGCTACCACCTTAGATCCTTACGCTATAGATAATTCTGGACGAAAAATAAATACCTATAATATTGACAATGGAGGAAGTTTATTCCGAATGACAAGTTCAAATATGACTTTAAATTATTCATTGGCAAGTAGCGACGGTAAAACCAAAAAAGAAAATAAACAGGGTAAAAGAAATGGTGGACGTGGTGATGATTTGTTTGGAACCAACACTGATTTTAGTGATAGAAGGCAAAGCCAGTTTACCGACAATGAAGATGAAGAAAAAGAAGAGGTAGCGACTGAATTTTATAAAGCAAAATTACCCTGGAATTTAACAATGGCGTACTCTGTAACATATAGCAACGATAGACGCGAAAACAAAATTGTGGGTAACTCCTTAATGCTATCGGGTAATTTAACTTTGACACCAAAATGGATTATAGGAGCATCATCTGGATATGATTTTGTGCAAAAAGGTGTTACTTATACTCAACTTCGTTTTGAAAGGGATTTGTTAAGTTGGCGAATGGATTTTAATTGGCAACCTTATGGCGACTATGCCCAATGGGGATTTTTTATCGGTATAAAATCAAGCGTGCTCAGCGATATCAAATGGGACAAACGTTCTACTCCTGACAAGCAATTGAGATAATTCTTAGAAAGTAAATTTTTAGACTACAAAAATATTATGAAAAAGATAATTTTTACAGAAAAGGCTCCAGCACCAATCGGACCTTACAATCAAGCAGTATTAATCGGTAATACATTATATACTTCAGGCCAAATTCCAATCAATCCAAAAACTGGTGAATTAGTATCAGAAAGTATTGAAAGCGAAACCAAACAAGTTATGGAAAACATGAAAGCGGTTTTAGAAGCGGCAGACATGACTTTTGACAATGTTGTAAAAAGCACTATTTTTATTATGGATATGAATGATTTCGCAAAAATAAACTCAGTTTACGGAAGTTATTTTGACGAAAAAACCGCTACAGCACGCGAAACGGTTCAAGTGGCAGGTTTGCCTAAAAACGTGAATGTAGAAATCTCTATGATTGCTATAAAATAAAAACATTCAGTACATAGTGTTCAGTATTCAGTGAGAGTTATACTAACTGATTACTGAACACTTCAAATTGTCTCCTTATTCTTTTCTCCACTTTTTAGTTTCTTCAAAAACGTGTTCTAAAATCGCAGCATCTTGTTCGGTAAATTCAACTTGACGACGTGCCATTACAACTTTTGCAACTTCAAAAGCTTTTTTAGTCATGTAAGTTGTAAATCCAGAGGCTCCTCCCCAAGAAAAACTAGGAACAAAATTGCGGGGAAAACCACTTCCGAAAATATTCGCACTAACGCCCACAACCGTCCCTGTATTGAACATGGTATTGATGCCACATTTACTATGATCCCCCATCATCAAGCCACAAAACTGCAAGCCTGTTTTAGCAAAACCTTCAGTTTCATAGCTCCAAAGCTTCACTTCTTCGTAGTTGTTTTTTAGATTAGAATTATTGCTGTCGGCTCCAATATTGCACCATTCCCCTAAAACCGAATTCCCTAAAAAACCATCATGGCCTTTATTGGAGTATCCTATCAATACACTATTGTTTACTTCACCACCAATAACAGAATGAGGGCCTACCGTAGTTGCTCCATATACTTTAGTTGCCAGTTTAACTTTCCCCGATTCACATAAAGCAAAAGGGCCACGAATGACAGAACCTTCCATAATTTCAGCATTTTTGCCAATATAAATAGGACCTGTTGATGCATTTAATGTTACAAATTCTAATTTTGCGCCTTCTTCAATAAAGATATATTCTGGAGAAATTACATTTACACTTTTTGGGATAGGTTGTGATATTCTATCCTCGGTAATTAATTCAAAATCCTCCCTAATAGCAATATCGTTTTTTTGAAAAATATCCCAAGTATTTTCAATAGTGATACAATCTTCTTTGAATTCAATTATTTCATAAGTATCAAAATCAACCGCTTCCTGTGAATCCTGTGTATAAAAAGCAATTACTTCATCCACTTTAAAAACAGCTTGGTTTGGTTCTAAGTTTTTTATTATTTCCGATAAAATATCATTGGGTAAAAATGATGCATTAATCATTACGTTCTCTTCCAGTTCCACCATCGGAAATTTTTCGGATAGATATTCTTCTGTCAATGTGGTCGTCGTGGAACCCAAATATTTTTCCCATTTTTCACGAATGGTTAAAATCCCAACACGAATATCTGCTACCGGTCTAGTAAAAGTAAAAGGCAATAATGAAGTACGAACGGTTCCGTCAAAAAGTATATAGTTCATTTTTTTATTGTTTAATTTAATTGTTAGAGACGTTGCAATGCAACGTCTGTACTGCAAAGCCTGTACTGCAAAGCCTGTATCGCATCGTTTGCACAATAAGCATCAAAGTTAAAAGTTTAAATCAGATAAAACAAAAAAGCCTTCCGATTTGGAAGGCTTTTTTATATATAATTTTAAACAGGCAATTATTTAGCGTGCTTAGCGTATTTAGTTTTAAATTTATCAATACGACCAGCAGTATCGATAAGTTTAGATTTACCTGTGTAAAAAGGGTGAGAAGTTCTAGAAATCTCCATTTTTACAACTGGATATTCAACACCTTCGTGAATGATAGTTTCTTTAGTATCTGCTGTAGATTTAGTAATAAATACATCTTCATTTGACATGTCTTTGAAGGCAACTAATCTGTAATTTTCTGGGTGAATTCCTTTTTTCATCTTGTAAATCTTTTTTTTATTTGTTTTAATTATAATTTGTTTTGAAGCTTTCCTAATAAAGAAAGGTATAAACTCACTATAACTTTTTATTTTACTATATTATTTTGAGTTTGCAAATTTACACTTATTTTTTTATTATCAAACCATTAAACGCTTTTTTTCTTTAATAAATTTAGTCGTACTATAATACGGGAATTACTATATTTGTGGATTAATTAAAAAACAATAAAATGAACGAAACTATAAAGAAAAACGGAATAACTTTTGGAATATTATCAGGTGTTGTAACAGTTTTGATAACCACCCTAATATATGTTATAGATATTAATCTTTTTGGCTCATGGTGGGTTGGATTATTAGGAATCTCAATTTCAATAATAATCGCTTGTGTGCTTTTATCTAAAACCAAAAAAGAATTAAATGGGGTTTTTAGTTTTAAAGAAGCATTTACAACTTATTTTATAATGGCAGTAATTGGAATTTTAATCTCAACTACATTCAGTATAATTTTATTTAATTTTATAGATCCTTCTTTAAAAGATACTATAAAAGAACTTACTATTAAAAATGTTGTATCAATGATGGAAAAATTTGGAGGAAGACCAAAAGACATTAATGAAGCTATTAAAGGAATACAGGAAAGTGATCAATTTTCTATTGGTTCTCAAATAAAAGGTATTTTTAGCAGCCTTGTTGTTTCTTCAATTTTTGGGCTTATACTTGCTGCTTTTTTCAAAACAAAACCGAACAACGAATTTTAATGAACCTATCCATCATAATTCCACTTCTCAACGAAGAAGAATCATTGCAAGAACTCCACGATTGGATTGTTTCGGTGATGAACTCCAACAACTACACGTATGAAGTTATCTTTATTGATGATGGAAGCACAGACAATTCTTGGTCGATTATTGAACGATTATCCTCCGAAAACCCAGCTATAAAAGGAATCCGTTTTCTGAGGAATTTTGGAAAATCACAGGCCTTGCATGCTGGTTTTGCAAAGGCACAAGGAGATGTTATCATAACAATGGACGCTGATTTACAAGACAATCCTGAAGAAATTCCAGAATTGAACGACATGATCGTAAATCAAAATTTTGATTTGGTTTCAGGCTGGAAAAAGAAACGCTATGATTCTGTTTTTGCAAAAAACCTACCTTCAAAACTATTCAACTGGGCGGCAAGAAAAACTTCGGGAGTGGAGTTGAATGACTTTAATTGTGGGCTGAAAGCCTATAAAAAAGTAGTGATAAAAAACATTGAAGTATCGGGCGAAATGCACCGTTATATTCCGGTTTTGGCTAAAAATGCCGGCTTTGGCAAAATAGGCGAAAAAGTGGTCAAGCACCAAGCTAGAAAATACGGTGAAACTAAATTTGGCATGGAACGTTTCATCAATGGTTTTTTGGATTTAATCACCATTTGGTTTCTATCGCGTTTCGGAAAAAGACCAATGCACTTATTTGGCGCATTGGGTTCCATAATGTTTATTATCGGTTTCCTGTCTGCCGGATTTATTGGATTCATGAAGCTATTCAAACTGTATAATAATTTACCTTATGATTTAATAACCAACAATCCATGGTTTTATATATCATTGACTACAATGATTATTGGCACCCAGTTTTTTTTAGCAGGCTTTTTAGGTGAAATTATTTTGAGGACAAAAAGCAATGAAGGACGTTATAAAATTGCCAATCAAGTTAATTTATAATTTGAACCAATAGAATATTGAAGTTGAGGCTTTAAAATTCAAAACTAAATTTTAAAATGCATATCGAACAAAATATATTAAATTCAGTTAATGAATGGCTTACGCCAACATTTGACACAACTACACAAGAAGAAATTGAAAGAATTATGACATCTTCCCCAAAAGAACTGGAAGATAGTTTTTATAAGAACCTTGAATTCGGAACCGGTGGAATGCGTGGGATAATGGGCGTAGGGACTAACCGTATCAATAAATATACTTTAGGAAAAAACACTCAGGGAATCGCTGATTATATGCACCAGGTTTTTCCCAACACAGACCTGAAAGTAGCCATAGCTTACGATTGTAGGCACAATAGCGATACATTGGCAAAAATAGTTGCAGATGTTTTCTCTGCAAACGGAATCAAAGTATACCTGTTTTCGGATATGCGGCCAACACCAGAGTTAAGTTTTGCATTAAAATATTTAAAATGCCAGGCAGGAATTGTTCTTACCGCTTCACATAATCCGCCAGAATACAATGGATACAAAGTGTATTGGCAAGATGGAGGACAATTGGTACCGCCACAAGACAGTGCGATTATCAAAGTTATCGAAAGTTTAAAATACGACGAAATCAAGTTTCAGGCAAAGGAAGAATTAATTGAATATATAGACACGCAAATTGACGACGCCTTTATTGCTTCTTCCATTGAAAATGCGAGTTTTAACACTTCGGCGAATGCCAAAGACAATCTTAATGTTGTTTTCACTTCCCTTCACGGAACTTCAATTAAATCTGTTCCGGAAACTTTGGCGAAAGCCGGATATAAAAATGTACATATTGTTCCCGAACAAGCAGAACCAAATGGTGATTTCCCAACAGTAAAATCCCCAAATCCGGAAGAACCCGAAGCTTTGACAATGGCTTTGGCTTTAGCCGAAAAACTGAACGCCGATATTGTTATAGGAACCGATCCAGATTGTGATAGACTTGGAATTGCTGTTAGAAACAATGAAGGGATAATGACTTTATTGAACGGCAATCAAAGTATGATTCTGATGACCGCTTTTTTATTGGAACAATGGAGAAAACAAGGAAAAATCAACGGAAAACAATTTGTAGGTTCAACAATAGTTTCAACCCCAATGATAATGGAATTGGCTACTGCCTACAATGTTCAATGCAAAGTGGGACTGACTGGCTTTAAATGGATTGCCAAAATGATTGAGGATTTTCCAGAGCTTGACTTTATTGGTGGCGGTGAAGAAAGTTTTGGTTTTATGGTTGGCGATGCGGTTCGTGATAAGGATGCAGTTGCTTCTACCCTATTGATTTGTGAAATTGCCGCTCAGGCAAAAGAAAAAGGCAGTTCGGTTTATAAGGATTTATTGCAATTATACGTAGATTATGGTTTCTATAAAGAGCATTTGGTTTCAATGACTAAAAAAGGGATTGAAGGTTTAAAAGAAATCAACCAGATGATGATTGATTTGCGCCAAAACCCACTAAAGGAAATAAATGGCGAACGTGTTGTTTTAGTAGAAGATTACAAAAGTTCAATTGCAAAAAATTTATTTACCGGCGAAGAAGAACCGATTGCTATGCCCAAATCAGACGTATTGATTTATTATACCGAAGACGGGTCTAAAATCGCGGCAAGACCTAGTGGTACAGAACCAAAAATAAAGTTTTACATCAGCGTGAATGCTCAATTGGATTCGGTTGAAAATATAGCTGAAGCTGAAGCCTATTTGGATACAAAAATCAAGAATATTGTATCCGATCTAAACATTGCTTAAACAATTAGCAAAACAACAATAGATAATGATTGATAAAAATCTAACAAAATTATTTCCCTATACCAAACCATACAAAAGCCATATTCTTTGGAATGTGGTTTATAACATTTTATATGCATTGTTTAGCACTATTTCCATGCTAACCTTACTTCCTATGCTGGAAGTGCTTTTTGGAAAAACACAAATTATTGAAGCTGCTCCTGTATATAATGGGATTGGTGACATCATGCATTATGGAAAAGACTTATTGTACTATCAAATCTCGGCATTGACAAAGGACAGCGGACCCCAATTTGCATTGCTATTAGTGGTTTCATTGGTAATCAGTACATTTTTACTAAAAAACTTATTCAATTATCTGGCTTCTTATCACATTATGCACCTAAAAACTGGTGTTTTAAAAGATTTGAGAAAAAAAATGTATGACAAAATCATCGAATTGCCATTATCTTATTATTCAGAAAAAAGAAAAGGGGATGTAATGGCGAGAATGCTCGGTGATGTAAATGAAGTTCAGAATTCATTTTTTTCTATATTGGAGCTCGTGGTAAAAGAACCATTAACTATTGTTTTTGCATTGATAACCATGTTTGTTATCAGTACAAAGCTTACTCTTTTTGTATTGGTTTTTATTCCCGTTTCTGGATTTATTATTTCAAAAATTGGTAAAAATTTAAAGTCCAAATCTTTGCGCGCTCAAAATGAAAGTGGCTATCTTATTTCAATTGTTGAAGAAAGCTTAAGCGGAATGAAGGTTGTGAAAAGTTATAACGCTGAAAACAATTTCAAAGGAAAGTTTAATGATTCGGTAAACAGATTACAAAAACTAGCCAATAGCATTGGGAACAAAAACAATTTAGCTTCCCCATTAAGTGAATTTATGGGAATTGTGACCATTGCGACTTTACTTTGGTATGGCGGTAATCTAGTATTGGTAGAAAAAACTTTAGATGGATCTGCTTTCATTGTATATTTGACATTAGCCTATAACATCCTTACCCCTGCAAAATCTATTTCTAAAGCATCTTATGCCGTAAAAAATGGATTGGCTGCTGCACAACGTGTTTTTGAGGTTTTGGAAGTAAAAAATGAAATTACAAGCAAAGCAAACGCAATTCAAAAAAATTCATTTGACGATTCAATCTCTATTAAAAACATCAATTTTAAATATGATGAAGAAAGCGTTTTAAAAGACTTTTCCCTTGAAATCAAAAAAGGACAAACGGTTGCTTTAGTTGGCCAATCTGGAAGCGGAAAAAGCACGATAGCCAATTTGTTGACCCGTTTTTATGATGTAAACGAAGGTGAAATCCAAATTGACGGAATTGCCATTACGGATATGGAATTGCATTCTTTACGTGGACTAATGGGATTAGTAACCCAAGATTCCATTTTATTCAACGATACCATAAAATCAAATATTGCGTTAGGAAAACCAGACGCCACTGATGAGGAAATTATTGAAGCTTTGAAAATTGCCAATGCCTCTGAATTTGTAGAAAATTTACCAAACGGAATTCATACCAACATTGGCGATGCAGGGAATAAACTTTCTGGCGGACAAAAACAAAGACTTTCCATTGCCCGTGCGGTTTTGAAAAACCCTCCCATTATGATTCTGGATGAAGCTACCTCGGCATTGGATACTGAAAGTGAAAAATTTGTTCAGGTTGCATTAGAAAACATGATGCAAAACAGGACTTCTATAGTAATAGCCCATCGCCTTTCTACTATCCAAAAAGCGGACTTAATCGTGGTTATGCAAAAAGGAAAAATAGTAGAACAAGGGAGACACGAAGAATTGATTGCACTTAACGGCACTTACAATAAATTAGTAATGATGCAGTCATTTGAATAGATTATTAGAATTTTAGGCCAACATATATTCTTTATGGATTTCTAACTAATTATTAAATTTCAAATCTTTAAATAGTTATGTACATCAATGACCTTTCGATAAAACTTCCTGAAGATCCAGATACGATTATCTGGAAGTATTTGGATTTGTCAAAATTTATGGATTTGTTGCTGTATAAAAAATTATTCATGTCGCGATCCGATAAGTTTGAAGATCAATATGAAGGTACTTTTAGCGAACCTACTTTTGAGGAAATAAGAAAACTTTCTTCTGCCAATCCTGAATTTCTAGATTATTATAAAACCCACCGTAAAAATGTGGTAATTAGTAGTTGGCACATCAATGAATATGAATCATTTGCCATGTGGCAGATTTTTACCCAAAAAAGCGAAGGTTTAGCCATTCAATCTACTGTGGGTAGGTTACAGAAAGCATTGGCTCCAGATATGTACTACGAGCAACATATAGGCGAAGTAAATTATATTGATTATAAAAAAGAGCATATCCCGTTTGACAATGCGTTTTTTCCATTTTTGTTTAAACGAAAGAGTTTCCAATACGAAAGGGAAATCAGGATAATTTCCGATTTAACTTCACATCAACTTTCTATTGATAACGGATTGAAAATTGACGTGGATATCAATCAGTTGATTGAAAAAATCTACATTCATCCAAAATCGGAAAACTGGTATAAAAACCTGGTGATCGAATTAGTAAAACGCCTAGGTTTTCATTTTGAAATAGAAAAATCAGATTTAGAAAGTGATATTTTGATTTAAGATTTTAGAATTTAGATATTTCAGAATTCAGATTTATAGCTCTACAAATCTAAATTCTAAAATCAGAAATCTAAATTAAATAGGATTATACATTGCTACTTTCCATTCTTTGTTGGCCAAATCCACAAAATTGTAATGAACCACATCATTCTTATCAAACTGACCGTTTTTATTTGTGTCTTCAATCGTTCTAAAGTACAAACGATTATTTGAATCTATAAAATTCCAATCGATTAGTTCTTGAAAATCAGTAGAGAATTTAGTTAATCTTGTACCGCTAACATCACTGATGTAAAGGGTTTTGATATCGCTGGTATCAATTTTTCCGTCTTTATTAGTATCGGAATCCGCCATTGTATATACCATCAATTGTTGTTTTGCCTTGCCATATAACCTAATATAAGTTGCAGTCTGAATCAAAATCGGTTTATCTGTCAATGCTTTTATGGAATCCGAACCTACTTGTTGGAATTTCAAATTACGCAAGTAACCTGTAATTTCAAATTCACTTGTATTAGAAATAGTAAAACTTCTGTCGCTGTTCGTTGAACCGTAACTTGACTTTGTTCTTCCTTCATATACATTCAAATCCCCTACAGGATGAATGAGGTAATTTGTACCGCGCATCTGAACTGGCAAATCAGCAATTTCAATTTGGCTACTGTCCACTTTTGTGGTAACTTTTTCTTTGCTGGCATCATAACTGACTTTAGGCATTTTAGGTGCTTCATCTTTACAACTTACCATAAGTGCCAATAAAAATAAGGCTGTATATTTTGAGAGATTCTTCATTTCCGTTAAATTAAATTCGGTGTATCAAATATAAGTTTTTTGATTGAATTTTCGATTTTTATTAAATTTTACTAATGCAAAAATATTTAAGATTACAATTCCGAGATAAGCGAGAAGGATTTGCCATTTTTGTTTATAATAGGAAAGAAAAAGTTTGAATTCTTCTTCTCTTCTTTTTTCATTATAATAGTCTCCATATTCTCCAATTCCACAAGTTCGTAATCCAAATCCAATCTTGCCTTTAGTTACTTTTCCAGAATGATGCTTAGGAACATACAAAACATAAATTTCATTTGGATAAGTAAGATATTCAACATTGTCAATTGTTAAAACATCTAATACTTCAACAAATGTTTTATAAATAGCTTTATTGCCAAAAACGAATTTTATACCTTTTATACTATCTTTTGAATTATATATTTGATTAATTTCAAACCTTGCTTCTTTTAATTTATTTTTATCTAATTCTTCTGAACCATTCAAAATAATACTTTTATAATCTCTTTTTGGATTGTATAAATCATTACCAAACATTTCTTTCTTTGGATTTTCAATAAAAACGGTATCATTTAAAGTTAATTGAAACGATTGATTTGTAGTAAACGCTCTATTCCCATAAAAATAATACAAACACAACAAAGGCAAAAGCACCAAAGAAATCATTCCGGGAACGTAAAAGATTCTTTTATGTTTTTGATGGTTTCGCATTTACAGCCTAGCCGAAATTTTAAAATTGAAAACCCGTGTGGTCATATAATTCGGGATTCCGTATTGGTTTTTGGTATAAACATCGCGAACCCAAGTATTGGTAATTGCGTTTTGATTGTCAAACAAATTGAAGATTTCCATTCCGATAGATAGATCCTTGAACTTTTTTAACCAATGTCCGTCAGGCCTGTTTTTGTTATTATCCGTTAGCACTTTAAAAAAACCTACGTCGGCACGACGATAATCCCTTAAACGACTTTGGTAAATATAAGGATCGGCATATGAAGGTGAACCCCCTGGCAAACCAGTATTATAAACCAAGTTCATGTATAGCTTTACACTTGGTAGATTTTTCATATAATCCTGAAACAAAATACCAAATTTTAAACGCTGGTCCGTTGGCCTTGCTATATAGCCTTTATTGTTAATGTTTTCTTCGGTTTTTAAGTATCCGAAACTAAACCAAGATTCGGTTCCAGGTACAAACTGTCCATTCAGTCGAACGTCAAATCCTTGAACATACGCCTTGGCATTATTATTTGCCGCATATCTAATCCGGACATTTTCTAATGTATAGGGATTTACATCGGTCAAGGATTTATAATAGGCTTCAGAAATCAATTTAAAAGGGCGGTTCCACATCACGAAACTATAATCATTGCTTAACACAAAATGTATCGATTTTTGAGCTTTGACATTCGGCATTACTTCACCAGATTGGCTTCTTAACTCTCGATAGGACGGTGGCTGAACATATAATCCCGTTGAGAATCTGAAAAGCATATCTTTTTTCCAATTGGGCTTAATTGCAAATTGCCCACGTGGACTAAATTCGAATTGACTTTTTCCTTCATTATTGTCTTCAGAAACTTGCCATTGATGAAAACGCAATCCCGCATTTACAAATATCTCATTAGTTCCCCATTTTGTTTTTGTGCTGGATTGCAAATAACCCGAAAAACGGTCAATCGTAACAAAATTCAAGGCACGTACATTTTGATACGGTACTAATGGACCTATGTAAGGGTTATAGGGTTGATCATTATGTGGTAAATCGATAATTGGCGGATTGAGGGAGAATCCTGCTGAATCAATAACCTCCCACTCCACTACTCTATCTCGGATATCTTCACGGGTATATTTAACACCCCATTCTATTTGTTGTTTTTTCCAATCATGAAAACCTTTCACTTCAATATTTGCGATGACAGCATCCAAATCATTACGGGCATGATTCAATTGTGTTCCTATAGCACGGCTAAAAACTACCTGACCTAAAGTTTCAGATCCAATATTGGTATCTACTTCACCTAAAGAATAACCCGCAAAAATGTCGAAATATTCTTGTTCCAAAGTATGATAAGCAGAACCGATAAATTTCATGGTAAAATTTTCATTTGCTTTAAAAGTCGATTTTAATGCACCAAAATAAGTTTGGTACCTGTCTTTTTCCTGACCTTCATATTCTACTTGCAAGGCAATTGGATCTTGCAAAGTCCCGAAATTTGTTTGGCGGGATAAAGGTTGGTAATTGTATTTGTTTTGGGAAATATTGCCTAAAAAACTCCAACTCCATTTAAGCGAAGATGCATAATTGATATTGGTTTGCAAATCCAGATACGTTGGTTTAAAATTGGTTTGGGTTTCCTGACTATTAACTAAAAGGCTATTGTCCCTGTACCGAACTCCAGTAATAGCTGACCATTTTTGATTTTTGGAAACATTGTCCATGGATAGGCTTCCGCCAAGGAGACTCGCTTCGGCAGAAGCTCCGAATTTTGTTGGTTGTCGGTAAGTAATATCTAAAACCGACGATAATTTGTCTCCATATTTGGCTTGAAATCCCCCTGCAGAAAACTCTACATTTTTAACCAAATCAGTATTGGTAAAACTCAATCCTTCCTGTTGGCCAGAACGTACCAAAAATGGACGATATACTTCAACTTCATTTACATAAACTAAATTTTCATCATAATTTCCACCACGAACATTATATCCGGTACTTAGTTCATTATTATTATTTACGCCTCCTAATGTTTTTAAAATATTTTCAACACCAGCATTGGCGCCTGTTATTTTTCGAATAATGTCAGGATCAATGTTGGTTATCCCTTGTATTCGTTTTCGGTCATTCCCCACAACCACTTCGGTAATTTCTTCAGCATCGGTCATTACAGGATTAAATTCAAAATCCTGATTGGTTTTTAGTAGTAAAGGAACTGTTTTGTTTTTAAGAACGGGATGGGAATATATCAAAGTTATTTTTTGATTTGCAGGAACTAGTAATTCATAAAACCCATTGGAGTTTGTTGTAGTAGATTTTCCCTGACAAGAAATTGTAACATTATCAACAGGTTGATTGTTTGTATCTAAAATCACTCCTTTTACCCTTGCAGTTTGTGCAAAAACAATGCATCCAAGAAATAGGAACAACAATAGACTAATACTTTTTTTGGCTTTCAAGAGTAGTGTTTTTTTTATTTTTGGGTTCTAAAAAATTCCGTTTCAAAAGTGGCTAAATTACCCACATTGTCCGTAACAATAACTTTCAGTTCGTTTTTACCGTTCACAACGATTCCGTCATTAAAATTATGTGTCAATGTTTTGCTTTTATAATCATATTCAAACAGAATCCATTGCCCATTAAGATACCCGTTATATTCATTGATACCTGACAAACTATCGCTAATTGTCAATTTAATGGAATTCAATAAATTCGGCTTTTTGGTTTTCTTATTTATAGACAACGCAATTTTTGGCGGGGTCGTATCTTTTGTCAAAATAAATGGCCCTAAATTTTTAGAATAGGCAGTATAGGTGTTGCCTTTTAATTTTGTTTTGTTGAATTTCAATCTTTTGGCTTCAACAGAAGCTATAAAATATTTTTTATCGTCTTTTGAGGCAATTATAGAATCCTGAACAGAAACCACAAAGCTATTATGAACTGGAGTGCTTTCGTTATGAAAATAAAGGGTGTCGGATTTTACATCAAAGTTAAGAAAGAAATCATTGTAGAAAGTATCGGGCGGAATGGCAACGGACCATTTTCCTTTTTCAAAATTATATTCTTTGCCTTTCTTTATTTGATAAGGGGTTTTCTTTGTTTTTAAAGTATCCAAAGCTGGTCGGTTATCAAATTGAATGGGAACTGATATTATGGAGGTGTTCCCATTAAAATCAGAAACTTCGATTCGGTAAAGCAATGTTGCATTATTATCAACTTCGACAACACCAAAATTAGCATCGGTTTTTAGTATGCTCAAAGAATAAGGGTTGTTCATAAAAAGCTGTTGTATCCTTTGACCCGTTTTTTTGAAACGAGGATAATCAATCAATGCATTGATATAACTTGTCTCATCGAACGAGAAAGTATCAAACTGATATCCAAAGGATAATTTCCCGTTTAAAAAGGATTCGATTTTAAAAACTCCATTTTTATCCCAAGCCATATTGATATCGTGGGTAGTGATTCCAAAACCTATCTTTCCATTAGCATATACTTTTTCGGCAAGGTAGTTCCCATCGCTTTGAAGAGTTAAATTCAGTAAAAAAGGATTAACCGATTGATTGACAACCGTGTTTTCACCTAATGGATATAACAGTAAATTCGTAACGATTGGCTTTTTCTTATCTGGAAACAAACTGTCGTAACCAAAAAACATAGGATTGATTGTTTTTTCGGTTTTTGAATCCCGGATTTCAAAATGCAAATGGGGTCCTTCCGAACCACCGGTGTTTCCAGAAAAAGCGATAATATCACCTTTTTTAACCGGTAAATCTTCCGGTTTTAAAAAAATGTCAATTTCAAAAGATTTTTCTTTGTAATGCTGGGCTTTTATAAATTTTTCAATTACCCAACTACCGGTTCTCAAATGTCCATATACACTTGTAAAACCATTTGGATGAGTTATATAAATTGCTTTCCCGTATCCAAAAGCAGAAATTTTGATTCTGGAAACATAGCCATCTGCAACAGCAAAAACATTCAGTCCTTCTCTTTTTTGTGTCTTGATATCAAAACCAGCATGAAAATGATTAGACCTTAGCTCTCCAAAGTTCCCGGAAAGATGTATAGGTATATCAAGTGGGGACCTAAAATAATCCTTAGGATATTGATTTTGAGCAAATAGCGAAGAAGAGAAAAACAAAAATAATAAAGCAATACGCATCTGGAACATTTTTGCTAATATAAATAAAAAAGAGAAGAAAAATATAAAAATTATAATCGTTATAACTATCTAATTTGCAAATTATTATCGTTAAAATTTTGAAAGAATCGAAAATATAAAATAAAATAGTGCGAAAATTGAATAGGAATATTAACTTTGTCAATTAAGTAATGAATATAGTTTCTAATGAGTGAAATCGCAGAAATAGTTGATACTCTTGAAAATAAGATTGAAAGACTCATTGATAAAATGAATTTTTTAGATAAAACCAATCAAATTTTAAAAGAAGAGTTGAACCAAACTGCAACAACAATACAAAAACAATCGGAATCGATTGAAGTTTTAAAAAAACAGTATGAATCACTCAAGACCGCTAATTCATTGTTAGGCAGTGACGATAATAAAAGAGAAACAAAGCTAAAAATAAATTCATTAATTCGTGAAATTGATTACTGTATAGCACAGCTATCTGATTAGTAAACTATGGACGAAAAGCTTAAAATCAAACTATCAATTGCAGACAGGGTTTATCCTTTAACGGTAGAAATGTCTCAGGAAGAAGGACTGCGAAGTGCTTCTAAAAAAATTGATGTAATGATAAAGCAATTTGAAGAAAATTATGCGGTTCGTGACAAGCAAGATGTGTTGGCAATGTGTGCCCTGCAATTTGCTTCTCAATTAGAACAAAAGCAAATAGACAAGTCAATCGATAACGTGGAAACAAACGAAAGATTGAAGAAAATAAATGATTTATTAGCACAATACCTCGATTAACGTTCTTACATTAACACTAAGATACTGCCTACATTAGTTCATATTTGGTAAACTCAACACTAACAATTTAGAATGAGCAAATCATCGTTACTATAGCAAGCCGATTCAGTTCGGAAGCTTGAACAGCGAGTTAGCTCAAAACTTGTAATTCCGAGTTTACTCAAGCAACCTAATGTAGGTTTTTTTATATATAAATTTTAACAAATATGGACAGCACATTAATAATAGTTATTTCGGGAATAATAGGAGTTGCAGGAGGTTTTGCCGTTGCAAAATTCATTGAAAAAAAGAACCTTTCCAACTTAGTGAAAAACGCTAAAAAAGAAGCTACATTGATTTTGAGAGATGCAAATGTAGAAGCCGAAAACATCAAAAAAGATAAAATACTTCAAGCAAAAGAAAAATTTATTGAGCTAAAAGCAGAACACGAACAAGTAATCGTTTCCCGTGACCGTAAAGTCGCTGAAGTAGAAAAAAGAACCAGGGACAAAGAATCCCAGATTTCAAATGAATTGTCTAAAGCTAAAAAAATAAATGACGATTTTGAAGCTAAAACCATAGAATACAATACAAAAATTGAAGTTCTTGACAGAAAGCAACAAGAAGTTGAAAAAATGCACAAGAGCCAATTAAATCAATTGGAAGTAATTTCTGGATTGTCTGCCGAAGATGCAAAAAACCAATTAGTTGAAGGCTTAAAAGCAGAAGCAAAAACAAAAGCAATGTCGCATATTCAAGATACTATTGAAGAAGCGAAGCTAACTGCACAACAAGAAGCCAAGAAAATCATTATCAATACGATTCAACGTGTAGGAACTGAAGAAGCAGTAGAAAACTGTGTATCTGTTTTCAACATAGAATCGGATGATGTAAAAGGTAGGATTATCGGTCGTGAAGGAAGAAACATCCGTGCATTGGAAGCTGCAACTGGTGTAGAAATCATTGTAGATGACACCCCAGAGGCTATCATTCTTTCTTGTTTTGACCCTGTTCGTAGGGAAATTGCCCGTTTGTCTTTACATAAATTAGTAACAGACGGACGTATTCACCCAGCAAGAATTGAGGAAGTAGTTGCTAAAACAGCAAAACAAATTGATGATGAAATCATTGAAGTTGGTAAACGTACGGTAATCGATTTAGGAATCCATGGATTGCATCCAGAATTGATTAAAGTGGTTGGTAGAATGAAATACCGTTCTTCATACGGACAAAACTTATTACAGCACTCCCGTGAAGTTTCCAAGCTTTGTGGAATTATGGCAGCTGAATTAGGATTGAACGTAAAACTAGCAAAAAGAGCAGGTTTACTTCATGATATCGGAAAAGTTCCAGATGCAGAAAGTGATTTGCCACACGCATTATTAGGAATGCAATGGGCTGAGAAATATGGTGAAAAAGAAGAAGTTTGCAACGCCATTGGAGCACACCACGATGAAATTGAAATGAAGTCATTATTATCACCGATTATTCAAGTTTGTGATGCTATTTCAGGAGCGAGACCGGGTGCAAGAAGACAAGTATTGGATTCTTACATTCAACGTTTAAAGGATTTGGAAGAAATTGCTTTTGGATTCAACGGAGTTAAAAATGCCTATGCAATTCAAGCTGGTAGGGAATTGCGTGTTGTAGTAGAAAGCGAAAAAGTATCTGATGAAAATGCAGCTAACCTATCTTTCGAAATTTCTCAAAAAATCCAAACTGAAATGACTTATCCCGGACAGGTTAAAGTAACCGTAATCAGAGAAACCAGAGCTGTGAATATTGCTAAATAGCATTTAAAGAAATCAAATTTTAAATTCCAAATTCCAATATCAACCATTGGAATTTGGAATTTTTTTATTAGAATTTTTCAAATCATTTCCTTGGGTGAAAAGTATTGACAATTTGGGTTAAATGTTTCTTATCCAAATGCACATAAATTTCTGTAGTAGTAATTGATTCATGTCCGAGCATTAATTGTATGGAACGTAAATCGGCTCCGTTTTCGAGTAAATGAGTAGCAAAAGAATGCCTGAAAGTATGTGGGCTTATTATTTTATTCAAGTTTATTTTATTCGCTAAATCTTTTATAATTGTGAATATCATTGCCCTAGTCAATTGTTTTCCCCTTCTGTTTAAAAACAAGGTATCTTCAAATCCTTTTTGGATATTCAATTCGTTTCGGGTTCCATTTTTATAGTTTTCAATAAAATTTTGAGTGCTGTTTGCAACAGGAACAAATCGCTGTTTACTTCCTTTACCCGTTATTTTTATAAAACCTTCATCAAAAAACAAATCAGAAATCTTTAAAGCCACTAATTCCGAAACCCGAAGGCCACAACCATACATTGTTTCCAATAGCGCCTGGTTGCGATACCCTTCAGCCTTTTCTAAATCAACAGCATTTATTAGCTTATCAATATCATTAATTGATAATGTATCAGGAAGCTTCCGCCCTATTCTTGGCGTTTCCATTAATTCCAACGGACTATCGGTTCTATAATCCTCAAAGATAAGATAGCTGAAAAAGCTTTTTAATCCAGAAATTATCCTGGCTTGTGATCTAGGATTTACCTCTTTTGAAACACTGTATATAAACTCCTGAAGTTGTTCTTCTTTAATGTTTATTGGGGAAACTGAAATAGCATTTTGCTCTAAATATTGACACAACCGTTCGATATCAAAAGTATAATTATCAATGGTGTTTTTTGACAATCCCCTTTCGATTTTGAGATAAGACTGATAGCTTTTTATATAGGATTTCCAGTTCATCATACAAAGTAATGATTTTTTGAAATAAAAAAACCTTCCCAATGGGAAGGTTTTTGTTAATTTATTCTATGCTATTAGAATTTGTAAAGCATCCCAAAAGTTGGAGTTGCAAAGAAGTTATTGAAAACATTTACATTTAAATGTAATTCATTTGCACCTTCGTCACCAGTAACGTCAGTTTTAGTTGAATTGTAAGTCAAGATATCAGACAATCCAAAAGAAATAGCCATTTTAGGAGTAACGAAATAGTTCATTCCCAATCCAGCACCAACACCAAAGCCTGTAGTTTTTACATCAGCGATATCATCTTTTTCATTTGTAAGACCAAATCCAAATTCAGTATACGTTTTGAAACGCTCTCCTAAATTCAAGAAATAATATCTTCCGAAAACACCAATTCCAAGAGAACTTGTTTTTGCAGTTTCAGTTCCAGCTACTTCAGTTTTACCTGAACCAAAAGACAATTCAGCTCCTACAGCGAAATTATCGTTTAGAAAATAACCTACTTTAGGGTTAACTTCAAAATCGTTAGTTTTAGTTTCAGTGTTTTTGTCATTAGTACTATCGAAAGAAACAGATCCTTCAATAAAAACATCTCCACTTGTGAAACCAAATCCACTAGCATCTTTTTTGTCTTGAGCGTTTGCAAATCCAAAAGCGAAAATTGCAGCCACTGTTAAAATTACTTTTTTCATTTTATTTTTGTTTAAAATTATTAGGTAAAATTAGAGGTTTATAATAGTAGAAATAGTACTATATTTTTAGGTTATCAACAATCTTATTAACATTGGATTTTAAAAATGTTAATATCCATAAAAAAAGCCTCTCGAATCGAGAGGCTTTGACTTTATAAATCTAAAAAATATTAGAATTTGTAACCAAAAGAAACTTGAAGAACAGATTGTTTAGTTCCTTCAGCACCTGCAGCAACTTCTTTTTCAAGTTCAGTTAATCCCATGTTGTAACGTAAACCTAAAACCATGTTTTCATTAAGGTTAAACCCAACTCCAAGATTTAATCCAAAATCAGTTGTATTAAAATCATCTTTAGCATCTTCTCCGTCAGCTTTAGCAGACATTAAAAAACCAATTTGAGGTCCAAGTTCAATGCTTAAATCTTCAGTAACAAAGTATTTAGCCATTATAGGAAGATTAAGATAATTTAAATTTAAATTATAATCACCACCAAATCCTTCGACTTTAGCACCTTGACCAGAATAAGTTAACTCAGGTTGAATAGCAAATTTTTCAGTTAACATAAATTCTGCAAATCCACCAACATGGAATGATATTAAAGAACCAGTGTCTTCAGCATCAACAGAAGCCATATTCACACCACCTTTAACACCAAAAGACATAGAATCGTCCTGTGCGTTAGCAAAACCGAATGCACAAACAGCCGCAACTGTAAAAATTAATTTTTTCATTTTTTTTGTTTTAAAAGTTATTAAAGACAAATATATTGGGGATTTAAGTTCTAAAATCATGTTTAAATTGCTATTTTTTAACAACTTTATTAACATTTTGTTCAGAAAAAAGGTCTTAAAGAGTTGTGCTAAAGTTTCAAAATAATTATATTTACTACTTAATTCTTAAATAACAAACTATGAAAAAACTAATTGTATTAGCCATTTGCCTAATTGGTTCAATGACTGCAGAAGCCCAATCAATAAAATTTGGTGTAAAAGGAGGAGCCAATTTTGCAAATTTAGAAGGTGACAATATCGATTCAAGTATGCTTACCAGTTATCATTTTGGGGTGGCTACAGAAATCAAAGCAGTTATAATTGGCCTTCAAGTTGAAGCATTGTATTCTTCTCAAGGTGCCAAAGTAGAAGGAAGCGATGACGTGAAATTAGATTACATTTCTGTTCCAGTCCTTGCAAAATTTTACGTTGTTCCAAGCATTTTTAGTTTGGAAGTTGGTCCACAGTTTTCATTTTTAGTAAATGACAACTTTGATGACAGTATTGAATCTAAATCTTTTGATTTAGCTTTAGCTGGAGGAGTTGGCGTAAACCTTACTAAATCATTAACTGCTCAAGCACGATATGTTGTAGGTTTAACAGAAACTGCACAGGATTCTAAAGTAAAAAACAGCGTTATTCAATTATCAGCAGTTTATTATTTCTAAAATAAATAACAAAAGTTTTCTTAAACCGTCCTTTATATAGGGCGGTTTTTTTATTTTTACAAAAAATCAACTATGCGAATCAGTATTATTAACGGTCCCAATTTGAATCTATTAGGTAAACGCGAACCAGAAATATATGGTAGTCAAACATTTGAGGATTATTTTGAAGCTCTTAAAAATAAATTTCCGCAAGCTGAGCTCCATTATTTTCAAAGTAATATTGAAGGCGAATTGATTTCTAAAATACAGGAAGTGGGTTTTACATTTGACGGAATTATACTCAACGCCGGCGCTTATACTCATACCTCTATAGGAATTGGCGATGCCATAAAAGCAATTACGACACCTGTTATAGAAGTCCACATTTCCAACACATTTTCACGTGAGGATTTTCGTCATCAATCCTATATTTCTCCAAATGCAAAAGGGGTTATTATTGGTTTCGGTATGAAAAGCTATGATTTGGCATTACATTCTTTAATCTAATACAACCTTTTAAGATTTCAACTCGTCTATATTCATAAATGCCTTTCCATGAAAAAAATTACTGCGCTATTCTTTTTATTCCTTTCTATTTACACCAATGCCCAAATTAAAGGAACTGTTACTGACGACAAAGGAAACACTTTGCCATACGTTACTATTTTTGTAGAAAACACCTATAATGGAACCACTTCAAACGAGCAGGGAAAATACGAATTGAATATAAAAACGACAGGAAAACACACCCTCGTTTTTCAGTATTTAGGGTTTAAAACCCAAAAGAAAACGATAACCATTGAAAGCTTTCCATATGTTCTGGATGTCAATTTATTAGAAGACAGCTATTCTATAAATGAAGTGGTGATTGATCCGAAAAGAAATCCTGCAAATGAATTTATAAGAAATGCTATTGCCGCTAAAAAAGAAAACTCCAAGAAAACTGCGAGATACAAAGCCGATTTTTATTCCCGAGGTATCTTTAGAATCAAAGATGCTCCAAAAAGTATTTTAGGCCAAAAAATCGATATGTTCGATGAAATATTGGATTCTACCAGAAGCGGAATTCTATATTTATCAGAAACAGTTTCTAAAATCACTTTCCAAAAACCGGATAAAATGAAAGAAGTTATTTTAGCTTCCAAAGTAAGTGGAAGGGACAACGGCTTCAGTTTCAACAATGCGGCATCAGTAAATTTTGATTTTTACGAAAACTACTTACCCTTTGACATTAATGTTGTTTCGCCAATAGCCGACAATGCCTTTAACTATTATAAATTCAAATTTGAAGGAACAACTATAGATGAAAACAACAATCAGATTCATAAAATAAAAGTGATACCAAAAAGGGAATCGGAACCGGTTATGTCCGGTTACATTTATATTGTAGATGATAGTTGGGCCATTTACGGTACCGATTTGAGTATAAAAGGAAGTCAAATGCAAAACCCGGCTATCAATGTTTTGACGTTAAAACAAAATTTTACTTACAACAGCGACACTAAAATTTGGGCAAAAAATACACAGACAATTGATTTCTTGGCAGGCATGCTAGGAATCAATATTTCAGGAAAATTCACTTACGTATATACCAATTTTGAATTTGAGGCACAAATTGACAAGAAGACTTTTACACGTGAAATTTTAACGGTAGCCGAAAATGCCAATAAAAAAGAAGACAGTTATTGGGACACCATGCGTCCTGTTCCCTTAACTATTGAAGAGAGCACGGATTACACAAAAAAAGATATCCTTCAAACCAAGAAAAAATCCCAGGTTTATTTGGACTCTATCGATAAGAAGAAAAATAAATTCCGCCCTTTTGATGCCATCTCTGGTTATTCTTATGATAATTCATTTAAAAAATGGTCAGCCAGCTATGAAGGATTATTAAGAAACATCAGTTTTAATACTGTTCAAGGATGGAAAATAAGATCTGGATTAGCTTATACTTCCAGAAACGAAGAAAAGCGAACGTATACCCGCATAGGCTCTGAATTTGATTATGGTTTTGCTGAAAATAAACTGCGTGCCAATGCTAATTTTACCCACAAATTCAGTAATATCACACAAAGCCAACTGTCGGTTTCTGGAGGAAGTAAAATCTCCCAATTCAATAGTGCAAACCCTATTAGCAACCTCATCAATACTACAAGTACGCTTTTCTTCAAGGATAATTACATGAAATTATACGAGCGCAATTTCGCCAATATTTTTTATGGAAAGGAAGTAACTAATGGTATAATGATGAACGCCAGCCTTGATTATTCCGAAAGAAAACCTTTGTTTAACAACAGTGATCAATCGGTAGTTAAAAAAGACAAAATGTACACATCAAACAATCCGTTGTTGCCAAATGATTATGTTACTGCCCCATTTGAAAAACACAATTTAGTGAAAGCGAGTATTTCGGCAAGAATTAATTTTGGCCAACAATATTGGACCCGTCCCGATGGGAAATTCAATATCAGGAATGACAAATACCCTACTTTGTTTTTTGGTTATGAAAAAGCATTTGCAGGCAGTGAAAAAAAATATGAATTTGACAGTGCCAGTGCCCGACTGTATTATGAATATACCTTAGGCAACAAAGGTGCTTTTGCAATGAACATCAAAGCGGGGAAATTCTTTAATGCCGATAACATCTCTTTTGTGGATTACAAACACTTTAACGGAAACCAAACCCATATTGGTCAAACGGATCGTTATCTGAATGTTTTTAATTTATTGCCGTATTATACAAACAGCACCAATGACAGTTATTTTGAAGCCCATGTTGAGCACAATGACAAAGGTTATATCATGAATAAATTACCATTGTTAAAGCATTTAAAATCAACTTTAGTCCTGGGATACCACACTCTTGCGGTACCAAATGAGAAACCCTATTCAGAGTTTACTGTTGGCTTGGATGATTTAGGTTTTGGAAAACTAAAAGTCTTTAGGCTGGATTATGTTCGTTCCTACCAAAATGGATACCAAGGCGACGGAATTATTTTTGGTTTAAAGATTTTGAATATTATTGAGTAACAATAGTTGAATCCTTTCTGTCAAATCAAGCGCAGTCGAGATGTAAAAAATGTTCTCATGTAAGTTATGAAGCTCAAATAAAATTAACTTATGAAAAAAAATGCTTTATTATTATTTCTTCTTATTGTGTTTGTTTTGGCTTTCAAACCTATTGATACTTCAAGAGAAAATTCGGTAGTAGTAAAAGGAATTGTTAAAAACGTCACCGAAGGTGGCGTAAAAGATGTGGTTTTTGAACTTGAGAATGATGCTATTTCCTATTATATCAATCGTGGATTGGAAAATGGATTTACATTTGCTAAATTAAACAAAGCTTTAATTGGTAAAGAAGTTACTATTTACTATGCTAAAAACTGGACACCACTTGCTCCGTTTGGCACTAAAAGTAAACATCTTACCCAGATTAAACTTCAAGATTCAATAGTTTAGTCGGAATTTGAATAATTTACGAATTATAGATAATTTAGGTTTACCCTCTATTTTCTTGGTTTAAACCTAAAGTAAGTAAGGATAATACTAAATAAATTTAGGTTTATCCTATGTTTTCTTAGGTTAAATCTAAATCATATATGCTTTAACTTAAGTGAATGGAGTATAATACCCCCCTTGTTATAGTTTAAACCTCTATTGTCTTAGGTTAAACCGAAAAGAATTGAGTATAAACCGAAAAGAAGTTAGGTTAAACCTAAATTTGATGTCGTATAAGCTAATAAATAGAAAACCCAAAGCTTTCACTTTGGGTTTTTTGTTTTTGAAACTAGTTGGCTTCGACAAGCTCAGCCACCAGAGAGCCTATTCTCTAACAATATTAGCGCCTATCGCTCTTAATCGTTCGTCAATACGTTCGTAACCTCTATCTATTTGTTCTATGTTTTGAATGGTACTTGTTCCTTTCCCAGAAAGTGCAGCAATCAATAGTGAAATACCTGCTCGAATATCCGGTGATGACATTGTCGTAGCTTTGAGTTGCGATTTAAAATCGTGTCCCATTACCACTGCTCTATGTGGGTCGCAAAGCATGATTTTTGCCCCCATATCGATTAGTTTATCAACGAAGAACAAACGGCTTTCAAACATTTTTTGGTGAATCAAAACATCTCCCCTAGCTTGTGTAGCTACTACTAAAACGATACTTAATAAATCGGGGGTAAATCCTGGCCAAGGCGCATCGGCAATAGTAAGAATCGAACCGTCGATATCGGTTTTAATTTCATATCCATCATTGTGAGCGGGAATATAAATATCATCGCCTCTTTTCTCTAAAGTAATTCCGAGTTTTCTAAACGTATTTGGGATTACACCCAAATTGTCCCACGATACATCCTTAATGGTAATTTCACTTCTTGTCATCGCTGCAAGACCTATCCATGAACCGATTTCAATCATATCTGGAAGGATTCTGTGATTACAACCACCTAATTTTTCTACCCCATCAATCGTCAGTAAATTAGAGCCAACACCGGTAATTTTGGCTCCCATTGAGTTTAACATTTTACATAATTGTTGCAAATAAGGTTCACAAGCAGCATTATAAACTGTAGTTCTTCCTTTTGCCAAAACGGCTGCCATAACAATATTAGCTGTTCCAGTAACTGAAGCTTCATCAAGCAGCATATCGGTTCCAGTTAACCCATTAACCGCTTCTACACCATAAAAATGGTCTTCTCTGTTGTAACGGAATTTTGCGCCAAGATTAATAAAACCTTCAAAATGGGTATCCAGTCTTCGTCGTCCTATTTTGTCTCCGCCCGGTTTTGGAATATATCCTTTTCCGAAACGGGCTAAAAGTGGCCCAACAATCATAATGGATCCTCTTAACGAACCGCCTTCTTTTTTGAAAGCTTCGGTTTCTAGGTAACCCACATTGACTTCATCTGATTGAAAAGTAATCGAACCTTGTCCGTTTCTTTGGATTTTCACACCCAAATTACCTAAAAGCGTAATTAATTTATTGACATCAATAATATCGGGAATATTATCAATTGTAATTTTTTCAGGCGTTAAAAGTACTGCGCATAAAATCTGCAATGCTTCATTTTTAGCCCCTTGTGGTGTAATGTCGCCTTTTAGACGAATTCCTCCTTCAATTTTAAAAGTTCCCATTTCTTATGAATTGTAGATTGTAGATTGTAGATTGTAGATTGTAAACTATGACTTACAATATACAAAATACTTTATACAAAAATTAAGGTTTTCTGTTTTTATGTATTGGATTATTTGACTTTCCGTTTTTGGTAATCTTTGGTTTTATTGCAGCTCCGGCAGGTGCTATTTTATTGGATACCCGTTTGTTGGTTCGCATTAAATCATTGGTATTCAACAATTCTTCAGAACTCTGGGTCAAATTAATTTTCCCATCAGACAATTCCAATAAATGTTCAAAAATCACATCGTCCTTTACGGTATCCTTATTCCAGCTTAAGTAGGATTTTTTCATGTGATTGGCAATGACTTTCACCAATGCATTTTTTAAATCACCGTCTTCCCATTTATTCGCCACATCAATCATGTATTTTATGTTGTTGCCATAAAAACGGTACTTAGGAAAATTTTGTGGGTATTTTAATACATCTGGTTTTAATTGCAATACTTCACGCGAAGGAATTGGATACGGAGAATCAACATCCAATCTGAAATCGGACATTATGAAAAGCTGATCCCATAATTTATGCTGAAAATCCAATACATCACGAAGATGCGGGTTTAAACTCCCCATTACCTGAATAATATATTTAGCTATCTTATTGCGCTCATTCCTGTCTTCGACGACTGTAGCTTGGTCAATCAATTTTTGCAAATGACGACCGTATTCTGGAATGATTAAATGCTGTCTTTCAGAGTTGTATTCTAAATTAAAAACAACATCGTTTGCATTTTCTTTCTGATATTTTACATCCATAGGTTATAAGGAAATAATGCCTTCTATAGTAGAGACTTCTTGGTATTTATCGATTATATGTTGTGCACTTTGCATCTGAACATCTATAGAAATACTGGTGTATTTTGCAGTTTTGGATTTTTTGGTCACAATAATTGCTCCAATGCCATCAAAGGCTTTTTCTACTTTTTCTATGTTTTCAGGTTTGGTTGGAACAATAAATTTAAACAAATATTCAGCTGGCCATACATTTGTGTTGTCCAATTCTATTCTCAACCTTTCATAAAAATCTTCTGAGTTCTTGTCCATTCTAAAATTAAAATAATAGCAAATATACATTATTGATTTCAGATTTTAGAATTACGATTGCCGATTTAGATTTTTTTTAGAAATCTAAATTCGTTTGAGTAAATTTGGTCTTTATTTTCAAGAAATGCAAAACAAAATTGTAGTTATCATTGGCGGGCCAGGAACAGGAAAAACTACTATAATTGAAGAGTTGACTAAACGTGGGTTTTGTTGTTATCCGGAAATTTCGAGAGCAATTACACTTGAGGCCCAACAACAAGGAATTGAACAGTTGTTTCTTGAAAAACCGTTGCTTTTTAGTGAACTGCTGCTGGAGGGAAGAAAAAAACAATTTGTTGATGCGAAAAATGAAATCCACAAAATTATTTTTATTGACAGAGGAATTCCTGATATTTTGGCCTATCTGAATTATATTGGCGAAAGCTATCATTTGATTTTCGATCAAGAATGTCGAGAAAACAAATATTCAAAAATCTTTATTCTTCCTCCGTGGGAAGCTATTTACGAAAGTGATGACGCACGTTATGAAAATTATGAGCAGTCCAAAATCATTTATAACCATCTTACAGAAACATATAAAAAATACGGCTACGATTTAATTGAAGTCCCAAAAGACACTGTTGAAAACAGGGTTTTTTTTATTCTAGAAAATATTAGTTAAAAATTATGCGCAAATTTGTTGCCAATCTAAATCTAAAAAAAAAAAATGACAAAACTATTTGATAATTTATTTAAAAAAAAGATGTTCCTTTTAGTCTTATTAATTTATATTTATTTCGTTTTTTTTATAATGCCAAAAGATTTTGGAATTAATAAAACAGTTGGATGGGCCTGGGATTTTTACGAATTTTACAGTCCCCTAATTTTTATTTCTTTATTCTATCTTTTCTTTATATTTTACTCAATAATTGCTTTATGTAAATGGAAAACAAATAAGACAATATCAATAGTTCATTTTATAACAATACTGATATCCATATATTTTTTTAAATTTTATAGCTTCGGATTTTTACAACTTTGTAATTTTTTATCAATACTTTTATTTTCAATAAATATTATTTGGAGTTTTATCAATAGGCAAAGTAGTATTAAAACCCGCGCATAACAGCGGTTGTAACGCTTAACTTCTAAACAATCAATGACCGAAGCCTTAAAAATTCTTCAGCAATATTGGAAACACGATAAGTTCCGCTCCCTTCAAAACGAGATAATTGATTCGGTTTTGAGTGGCCAGGATACTTTTGCATTAATGCCAACTGGCGGGGGAAAATCGATTTGTTTCCAGGTTCCTGCAATGATGCAAGAAGGCATTTGTTTAGTTATTTCCCCTTTGATAGCTTTAATGAAAGACCAAGTTGCCAATTTGCAAAAGCGCGACATTAAAGCAATTGCGTTAACTGGCGGAATACAATTTGACGAAATCAATACACTTTTGGACAATTGCCTGTTTGGAAACTATAAGTTTTTGTATTTGTCACCGGAACGGTTGCGAAATGATTGGATATTAGAACGCATAAAAAGCTTGCCCATTAATTTAATTGCCATTGATGAAGCACATTGCGTTTCTCAATGGGGACATGATTTTCGTCCGGCGTATTTAAAGATTTCCAGTTTAAAGGAACATTTTTCAAAAGTTCCGTTTTTAGCATTGACAGCATCAGCCACAACTCGGGTAAAAGAGGATGTGATGGTGCAATTGGGTTTGAAAAACACAGCGCTTTTTCAGAAATCCTTCGCTCGGGAAAATCTTGCCTATATGGTTTTTGAAGTAGAAGATAAATTATTTCGGATAGAACAAATATTAAAGAAAAATCCAGAACCTTCCATTATTTATGTGCGAAACCGAAAATCATGTCTGGATGTAGCTGCACAATTGCAATCTTTAGGGTTTAAAGCCACTTATTATCATGGCGGATTGACATCGAAGGAAAAAGACAAAAACATGCAACTTTGGATGAACGAAGAAGTGCAGGTAATTGTTGCCACAAATGCGTTTGGGATGGGAATTGACAAAGCCAATGTAAAAACGGTTATTCATATTCAGTTACCTGAAAACATAGAAAACTATTATCAAGAAGCAGGACGTGCAGGACGTAATGGCAAAAAAGCATTTGCAGTATTACTAACAAGTCCATCAGATATATTTCAGGCAGAAAATCAGTTTATTGCCGTTTTACCCGATAAAAAGTTCTTAACTGCCATGTATATTAAGTTGTGTAATTATTTCCAGATTGCTTACAGCGAAGAAACAGACGAACAGTTTGCTTTTAATTTGAATCATTTTTGTGCGAAATACCAATTTCCAATTTTAAAGACTTTCAATGCACTTCAATTTTTAGACCGTCAAGGTATCATCTGCTTATCTAAAGAATTTTCAGAAAAAGTGACTGTTCAGTTCATCATTGAATCAAAAGAAGTGATTCGTTATATGAGTTTAAACAAACCGGACGAAGCGGTAATTTTAGCCTTGCTTAGAACATACTCAGGGATTTATGAAGTGCAAACTCCAATCAATTTGCAAGTCATTGCTAAAAAATCAGAAACCAATGAAATAACTGTCAATGAACTTTTGCATAAGCTAAAGGAAAGAGGCATTATAGATTACCACGCCAAAAACAATGATTCGAGTTTAATATTTAACGAAATTAGGGAAGATGAAAGGACAATCAATAGGATTTCAAAATATTTAGACAATCAAAATAACTTCAAAATTGCACAGCTTAAATCGGTTCTGAATTATGTGAACGAAAAAAAAACATGCAAAAGCAAATTGATACTCGATTATTTTGGTGAAACAAAATCGTCAAATTGCGGGGTCTGTTCTTATTGCATCCAACAAAACAAACCAGTAACCGAAACGAAAGCATTAACTAAAAAAATCATCGCTTTATTAAGAGAAGAATCATTAAATTCTAGGGAATTACAATTCCTTACAAAAAATTCAACAGACGATGTTATCTTTGCCCTTCAACAATTATTGGAAAACGAAATCATTATTATCAAACCAAACAATCAATATTCATTAAAATAAAGAGTTACAGCGTCACTTCGCACGTTTACTTCTTGCTTCACAAATAACTATGAAATGGCCATGATTCAAAATCACAAACACTAAAAGAAGAATGGCAATAACATATTCCTTTTAAAAAAATATTATCTATATATGGAAAAATTGCGCATCGTTTTTATGGGAACCCCAGAATTTGCCGTGGGCATCTTGGATACTATAATAAAGAATAAATATAATATCGTTGGCGTAATTACAGCTGCCGACAAACCCGCAGGACGAGGTCAAAAAATCAAATATTCGGCAGTAAAAGAATATGCTCTGGCAAATAATTTAAATTTATTACAACCCACTAATTTAAAAGACGAGGGGTTTTTAGCAGAATTGAAAGCTTTAAATGCCAATTTACAAATTGTAGTTGCCTTTAGAATGTTACCAAAATTAGTATGGGAAATGCCACTTTTAGGCACATTTAATCTACATGCTTCCTTATTGCCCAATTACCGTGGTGCTGCGCCAATAAACTGGGCTATTATTAACGGCGAAAGCAAAACCGGAGTTACTACTTTTTTTATTGATGATAAAATTGATACCGGAGCCATGATTTTAAGTACTGAAACTACAATTAGTACAGAAGAGAACGCTGGGCAATTGCATGATCGATTAATGGATATTGGAAGCGGAGCTGTTATAAAAACTTTGGATTTAATCCAAAAAGGGAATGTAACCACTACAATTCAAACAGATAACGAGCAAATTAAAACTGCCTATAAATTAAATAAGGAAAACTGTAAAATAGATTGGGACAAGCCTGCAGATGAAATATATAATTTAATTAGAGGATTGTCTCCGTATCCTTCTTCTTGGTGTTTTTTTAAAGACAACGGGCAAGAATGGAACGTAAAAATATATGAGGCAAGAATGATAATGGAAGCCCATCCAGAAAATACTGGAAAAATTATCAGCACAAAAAAAGAAATCAAGATTGCTGTGAAAAATGGTTTTATCCAAATTTTAAGTTTACAGTTTCCCGGAAAAAAGAAAATGAATACTGCTGAGTTCCTAAACGGTATGGTTTTTTCAGAAAATGCGATTGCTTACTAACTCTTTAAAGTTTATTTATAGCTAGTAAAATTTGAAAAAAACAAGCCCCTTTTTAAACAAATTTAAGAAGTTATTAACAATTTAATGAAAAATAAGGCAAAAGACTTGTGCAGTAAGGAATTCCTTTTAAATTTGTGTATAGAATAAAAAATTAACCAATTAATAAATTAATATTATGAACAAATCAGAATTAATCGATGCTATCGCTGCTGACGCAGGAATTACTAAAGCTGCTGCAAAATTAGCTTTAGAATCATTTTTAGGTAATGTAGGTGGTACTTTGAAAAAAGGTGGAAGAGTTTCTTTAGTAGGTTTCGGATCTTGGTCTGTATCAGCAAGAGCTGCTAGAGATGGAAGAAATCCTCAAACTGGAGCTACTATCAAAATTGCTGCTAAAAAAGTAGTTAAATTTAAAGCTGGTGCTGAATTGGAAGGAGCTGTAAACTAGTTAATTACAGTTTGCAACATATAAAAAGCCTTCCTTTACCGGAAGGCTTTTTTTGTATTATCAAAGATTTTATTTGCTCAGTACTACTTTATTTGTTAAATTTAACTCTAAATAATACTCAAAATGATTCCAGAAAAACTAAAGAAAGGAAATTTGCTCGTTGCAGAACCTTCCATAATTGGTGATCTATCATTTAATAGATCTGTTATTTTATTGGCCGACCATAGTGAAAATGGTTCCGTTGGGTTTATCATTAACAAACCCTTAAAATATACCATAAAAGACTTGATCCCAGAGATTGATGCCGCTTTCCAAATATATAATGGCGGCCCGGTAGAACAAGACAATCTATATTTTATACACAATATCCCAGAATTGATTACCAATAGCATAGAAATTTCAAGCGGAATTTATTGGGGCGGAAATTTTGAATTGACTAAAACCCTTATTAACGATGGCAAAATCAAGAAAGACAATATTCGTTTTTTCTTAGGTTACACAGGTTGGGATGCTGAACAATTAAAAGAGGAAATGGAATCCCATTCTTGGATTGTTACCAATAATCGTTATAAAAATAAAATCATAGGCAAATCTTCAGTCAACTTTTGGAAAGAAAAAATAGTTGAACTCGGAGGGGATTATTTAATGTGGTTCAATGCGCCCGAAAACCCTTTATTGAATTAAAGTATCAATTCAGCCTTATCAATGCATTTAATCGGTTAAGTAAATCATTCGCCAATTCGGATTTATATTCCTTTTTGCGATATTTAGTTATTGATTGTATCCCTTTAATAACATTTGTGACAAACAATTCATCCGCTTTTTGAAGATCAAAGGGAGAAATAGGCTCTTCAATAACCTCAAGGTTTTCAATTTTTTTTGCTAAAGCCAAAATTTGTTTTCTCATCACTCCATTCAGGCATCCTTCAGAAACGGGTGGCGTAATCAATCTTCCATCAAGAAGCATAAAAACATTTCCTTGCAACACTTCAATTACATTTTTACTGTCATTTAATAAAAAGCAATTGTCGAGACCATTTTCATGAGTAAAAACACTTCCTGTAATGTTTATAATCTTATTGGTGGTTTTTATTGATGATAGTAATTGTTTTGTAACATAGAAATCCTTGTAAATATCGACCTCATAATTGGATTTTTCTATGAAATACATTTTGCTATCCAATGAACTTGCCTGAATTAAAAAAGAAACCGTATTGTCTTCCGGTAAATAATAGCCTCCATTATTTCTATATACAGTAATCCTAACACGGGCAGAGTCTAAACAATCATTTGCCTTGGCGGCATCTAATAATTGCTCTTCGATATATTCCATTGTAAAATTCATTGGAATTTCCATACGTATAACGCGCATTGAAGACATTAACCTAAAATAATGGTCTTCCATAAAAAGCACTTTACTATCTAAAATTTTTACCGTTTCAAAAACCCCGTCCCCATATAGAAAAGCGCGATTGTTTACCAATAAATTTGAGTCTGAAGAAAGGATGGTTCCATTAAAATTAATCATAAAAAAGCCCTGAATTAAAATTCAGGGCAAATATAAGTTTTAAATATGTAAATTTAGACAGAGCCTATCACGTGTTTTAAATCAGAAATTTGGCTTTCCCAAAGTAATTTTGATTCTTCTAAATCATCTTCATCAGCAAAATCAATCACCATTAATGAAACGTCCTTAGTGATTTCATCTTCTAAAATGCGTAGTTCAAAATAAAAATCAGTGTCTTTATTGTTTTCATCCAGCCATCTGTATTTTACTTTTTCATCTGATTTTTTTGAGCAAAGACGGGCTTTCTCTTCTGAATCATTCCAAATAAACACAAAAATTTCCCCTCTTGAATTTACATTGTCAGCAAACCATTCAGACAAACCAGATGGAGTTGATATATATTGATATAATAATTGCGGCGATGAATTTAAAGGGAATTCCAATTCATATCTTACTTTTACGTCCATAGGGCTTTTAATTTTTTGGAAATATATAGAATATAAAATAAATAAAAAAGCGTTTTTAAAAAATAAAATATTTTGTTAATATAAGTTTGCAACATCTGATTTAAGTTTTATATTTGCACCCGCATTCAAGGATGCATCAACCGATAAAATGGCGAGGTAGCTCAGTCGGTTAGAGCGCAGGATTCATAACCCTGAGGTCACGGGTTCAACTCCCGTCTTCGCTACAAAAATCAAATCCCTAAACAACAATTGTTTAGGGATTTTTTATTTTATTTCTATTAAATAAAAAATTTTCTTTTTAGCAAAACACTCTTTTTTAATAAGTTCCTTAATTACTTTGCATAAAAAACTAAGATTGGTCAATTTTCGTATTTCCTCTTAAACACTATTAAACAATAAGTTACAATTATTTTTTTCTCTGCTGATTTTTTTGTGAAATTTTTATTTTGAAATTACTTATATTTATCCACTTAAGCTTATAGAAATGAATAATTCAGAATTTCCTATACCAAATAACGAAAAGGAACGTTTAGCTGCTTTAAAACGCTACAATATTCTTGATTCGCTTCCAGAAGATGCTTTTGATGATGCCACAAAATTAGTATCTTATATATGTGGCGTTCCTATCGCCCATATTTCTTTCATTGATGAAACAAGGCAATGGTTTAAATCGGAGATTGGTGTTGGTGTTTCTGAAGTGCCTCGTGAAATTACTTTTTGCCAATACACTATTATGGATTCCGATATGTTGGAAATACCTGATACTTATTTAAATGAGCAATTTAAAAACGACCCAAATGTTGTAGGTGGTTTTAAAATTAGGTTTTACGCAGGAATTCCGCTTACAACTCCAGAAGGATATAATATTGGCACTATCTGCGCTATTGATCATGTCACAAAAGAGTTGAATGAAAGTCAACGAAATGCGCTTAAAATTGTTTCAAGACACATTATCAACCAATTGGAATTAAGGATAAAAAACATAGAACTCGACAACCAGAAAAAAATTGCTGAACGTGCAGTCTTGGCAAAAGACAGTTTTTTGGCAAATATGAGCCACGAGATTAGAACACCATTAAACGCAATTATTGGTTTTACCGAGCTTATTTCCCAATCGGATTTAGGTAGTAACGAAAGGGATTATATTGAAAACGTACAAATAGCAGGCGAAAATTTACTTCTTATAATCAACGATATCCTTGATCTCTCTAAAATAGAATCTGGATATCTTACCATCGATAAGCATCCGTTTAAATTAAAAAAGACACTCAAGCATATTTATAATTTGCTAAAAGTTAAAGTGCCAAAAAACATAGAATTCAATCTTTATCTTGATGCTGATTTACCCGAAGTTGTAATTGGTGATCAAGGAAGACTCAATCAAATTCTAGTCAACCTTACCGGCAATGCGTTAAAATTCACTGAGGAGGGAGAAGTTACTGTAGCTGTCAAAAAAGTAGATGAAACAGCTGACGAATATTTACTTCGATTTTCAGTTAAAGACAGTGGTATAGGTATTCCTAAAAACAAACTTGAGACCATTTTTGAACGATTTACACAAGCCGAAGAAAGCACTACAAGAAGATTTGGCGGCACAGGACTTGGACTTAACATTGTAAAGCAGCTAGTTGAGCTACATAATGGTGAGATACATGTTAAAAGCCAAGAAGGAAAAGGTTCTGAATTTTACATTATACTTAACTATAAAAAAGCAAATAAAACTTCGAGAACAGTTGAATCTTCTATAGAAGAAAACCTAGGGAATCTCAAAATACTTCTGTGTGAAGACAATGTCTTAAACCAAAAATTAGCCAAAAGCGTCATCAATAGCTTTGGATTTGAATTAGACATTGCAGACAATGGCGAAATAGGAATCGAATTATTATTAAAAAATAAATATGACCTGATTTTAATGGATCTTCAAATGCCAGTAAAAGACGGCTATCAAACCACGCTATATATTAGAAATGAATTGCAATTGACTATCCCTATTATAGCAATGACAGCACATTCTTTAGTAGGTGAGCAAGAACGGTGTTTTGACGTAGGAATGAACGGCTATGTGCCAAAACCTTTTAAACAAGCAGTACTTATGGAAACCATAAAAAATGTAATGACACAAGATTACAAACCTACATCGGGAATAAAAATAGACTTGTCCATTTTAGATGAAATGGCCTGTGGCGATCCTGATTTTAAACAAGAAATGATTGATCTTTTTGTAGAAAAAATTCCGAATGAAACCATTCAGTTGGAAGAAGCATTTAATCGTAATGACAATGATGCAGTAAAAAAACTGTCCCATAAAATGAAATCCAGTTTGGATATGTTCCAGCTAAAAGATCTTTCCTATTGTCTGACAGTTCTTGAAGAAGAAGCTAATCTTGGCGAATTTACTTCTGAAGCTTTTGACCAATTAACTGTTTTGCGCTCTGGGATTGTTGAAGTGGTTAAAAATTTAAAGGAACAATAGTAATTAAACGATATAAATTAAATTTTATAAAGACACATGTTTAAACCAATGAAAATAGTTATAGCCGAAGATAATGATATCTTGCGTAGGTCATTATCTTTTTTCTTGGCATCCAAGGAATTTACTGTTGATCAATTTTCTGACGGAAGGGATGCATTGGATGCAATAGAAATAAACAATTATGACCTTATACTTACAGACATCAATATGCCTGGAGTTAGCGGTATGGAAATAACTCAATATGTAAGACAGAAAATGAAATCATCTGTTCCAATAATTATATTTACCTCATCGGGAATAGAGCAAACCGAACTGGATTCTTTTGATATAGGTGCAAACGAATTTATAGCAAAACCAGTTAGTCCTGCAGTTCTTTTAATAAGAATCAATAAATTATTAAATATTCGTTAGTAATAAATTCTAATATTCAGTCAATCAATTATCGGTTTTAAATATGATAGAACTTTGGAAATTGTATAAAAGCGGTACTTGGATCGAACCTTTTCTAATACTTTCGATAGTCCTTTTTATATCGGGGTCGCTTTTCTTATATATTTTAATAACAAGAAGCCGTTACAATAATATAAATAAAGAAAGGCTTACAATAAAATATAGTCAAATTATCGAAACTTTAGTTTTTAGAAAAATTTTTCAGGACTGTTCTTTATTAACTATTAGAAGGGACAAAAATTACATAAAACTTATTAAATCCAATTTTTTTAGGGAAATTTTCATCGAAATTATTATTGACCTCCATAAAAACTATGAAGGGGTTTATGCTCAAAAACTCGAACAATTTTATAGGGAATCGGGATTGATTAATGATTCGTATAAAAAACTTAAAAACCGAAATTGGGAAATAAAATGCAAGGGTATTTCAGAGCTTTCAGAGATGAATGTTTTAAAAGCTTTTGAAAGTATCATAAAAGCCTCCAAGTCAAAAAACAAAACATTACAAATAACCGCTATAAGTGCTGCTATAAGATTGGAATGTTCCAAAGGAATTGTAAAAATAACCGAACATCCCTATCCTATCGATGAATGGAGCCAACTCAACATTATCAATGCTTTTAAAAAACACGACATTGAAGAGACAGAATGTATTGAAGTATTATTGGAATCCCAAAACACCACTATCATTGAGCTAGGGTTGAAACTCATTAAAGAATTTAATCTTACTGGAAAATCAAAGTATGTTGCATATTTAGCAAGCCAAACAACTAATATGCATTTAAAATCAGAAGCACAAAACCTATTATACGAACTACAATTTAATTCTATAGGCAGATGAATCTTTTAAATATTTTTTTTGAGCTATATATATTCTTGATACTTGCTTATGCAATCATGATTATGTCTTCTTATCTTATATTGGCCCATCTTTCTACAATGGAATTAAGGGAATACCTCAAAAAAAATAGTTTTGTAGATTATAATGTACTTCTTACGAGCGACTTTGCACCTCAGCTTTCATTAATTGCACCAGCCTACAACGAAGGTTTCACTATTGAAGAAAATGTAAAATCATTGCTTTCTTTAAATTACAACAATTATGAAGTAATACTTGTCAATGATGGCAGTAAGGACAATTCAATGGAAATTCTCATAAAAACGTATGATCTTGTTAGAACCAAATTAAACTTTCATCCCTTAATCGAAACAAAGGCCATTAAACAAATATATACCTCTAGAAACGCTGCCTATAAAAAATTAATAGTGGTAGACAAAGAAAATGGAGGTAAAGCCGACGCGTTGAATGTTGGTCTTAATATTGCAAAAAACCCTTATGTAGTATGTATTGATGTTGATTGTATCCTAGACAAAGATTCACTATTGAAACTAGCAAAACCTTTTCTCGAATCTTATGGCAAAAGAACAATTGCTACAGGAGGCGTAGTAAGAATTGCAAATCAATGCGTCATTAAAAATGGCCGACTGATTGAAGTTAATATTCCAGATCTCATGTTGCCAAGAATTCAGGTTTTAGAATACCTCAGAGCGTTTCTTTTAGGTAGAATGGCGTGGGGCCGATTGGATGGGCTTTTATTAATTAGTGGGGCTTTTGGGGCTTTTGATAAAGAAATAGCCTTACTGTCAGGAGGTTACGATACTAAGACTGTAGGCGAAGATATGGAACTTGTGGTAAGGATGCGTCGGTATATGATTGAAAATAAAATACCTTATACAGTCAGTTATATTCCGGATCCACTTTGCTGGACTGAAGCACCTGAAGAATTTAAAATCTTCAAAAAACAACGCAGTAGATGGATGAGGGGAACAATTGAAACCCTTAGCATTCACAGAAAGATGTTTATGAACCCTAAATACAAAATGCTTGGTATACTAAGCGTTCCTTATTGGACATTTTTCGAGTTTATGGCTCCTGGAATAGAATTTATCGGACTTGTTATTACTGCCGTATTTATTATACTGGGTTTGCTCAATTGGCATTTATTTATTTTATTGGTTTTATTTGTTTACTTTTTTGCAGTATTATTTTCAGTAATCGCATTGTATAGTGAGGAACGTAGCTATCACAAATACCCAAAACATGCCGATTTTCTTAAATTACTTCTGGCAGCTTTCATAGAGCCTATTTATTTTCATCCTTTGGCAGTTTATGCAGCCTTGTTAGGGTACAAGGAAAAAATTATGGGAACTAAAGGCTGGGGTGAAATGACTAGAAAGGGTTTCACTAAAAAACCATAAAGTTTATATGGTTTTGGATAATTTTTCCTACCTTATAACATCCACGAAACCAATAAATTAGAAAACACCTAATTCATCTTTATAAATAAAACTAAAAAAATATTCAATTCTAAGAATTGTACTACTTCTTGTTTTTTTAGCATTCTTCATGTTTGACCATAGAAAACCCTTGCTATTTTTAGTATTTTCCATCATATACGATAAAAACAAATTATTGGTTTTAGATATATTATAAAATATTACCATTATTTTTAAATATTTAACAGACATAAATATTTTTAAACCTATTTATTTTTATAATTTTAACACTCTGTTTAAATAAATAGCATTCAAACAGTGAATTGATTCATACTTCTCTTTAAAAATTAGGCTTATGAAAAATTTTACTTTCTTCCGCAATTATTTTTTATTTTTCTTTTTAATTTATAGCATTACTGCTTTTTCTCAAAATGCAATATTTGTAGTAAGCGGCAATGGAATTCCAATACTAAATAACAATATTCTTTTAAGTACGCTTGACAATACCCATTTCGGAACAGTATTGGTTGGAAATACTCAAGACAACACTTTTGTTTTAACCAATAATGGCGTTTTAGGAACCAACGGCTCAAGACGCATTACTTTTTCTAATCCATCAGTAACAATTACGGGAGCTGACGCAGGGCAATTTTCAATAATTTCAGGCCCTTCATCAGGCAATACCCTAAACGGACTTGGCGCAACTTTTTCACCAAATTTAGTTATTCGCTTTACTCCCACTCTTCCTCTAGGCACAAAAGACGCTACAGTTACAATTCGGTATACAAACAACGGCGGGCAATTAACACATACGTATGCTATTAGAGGCGTTAGTGCTGGAGTTCCGGAAATAGATATTCTGGGAAACGGTAGTTCAATCGTTGATGGGGACATCACTCCATCCGTTACAGATTGGACTGATATGGGAACCACTTCTCCAGGAAGTGGTACAACACGCACTTTTACAATTCAAAATACCGCTACAGCAAATCTATCTATTGGCCTTATTACTTTTTTTGGCGCAAATCCCACTGATTTTAGTATAACTGTGGCACCTTCAGCAAATATTGCAGCCGCTTCAAGCACCACTTTCACGGTCACGTTTAATCCAAGTTCAAATGGAGTAAAAACTGCAATAATTTTTATCACTACTAATGACTCCAATGAAAATCCCTATAATTTTACTTTACAAGGAACGGGGCTTCAAGCCTTTTTTGATAGTGATGGGGATTTGGTTTATGACAATGTTGATATTGATGATGATAATGATGGAATAAAAGACATTGTAGAAGAAGCAAATTGCAATTCCTGTAACGGTCCTAAAGTAAACTATAAATTCTTAAACGAGACTTTCGGCACTAGCACTGTAAAAACGACTATCAACACAACTTATAATGCAACTACAACTTACTGTTATGAAGACGGAATAGTAGGTCCGAATACTGTTGCCTGTCCAAGTCAATCTACTTGGATTCTTGACGATGGTGAATATTGTGTAGACAATAAAATCACAGGCATCATTGGAAGTGATCCCGAAAACATCCATGGGGATTTGGCTTGGTACAATGGTCTTGACCATACCCCATCAGATGTAGACGGACGAATGGCTATTTTCAACGCCAGTTTTGTTCCGGGCACTTTTTATGAAACTACTATCACTGGTGTTTTGTCAAACCTTCCAATAACCTACAGTTTTTGGGTATTGAATATTATGGCACAATCTACATTTCCAGGATCTATATTACCAAATGTTACAGTTGAATTCCTTGATTTATCAAATAATGTTTTATCTACTTTCAGCACCGGTGACATAGGAAGATGTTCAGGGGGCATTGCTGACAATTCTTGCGCACAAGGTGTTTGGCAACAATTTTCAACCAGTGTAAACCTAGGAAGTGTTACCACATTTATTGTTCGGTTCAAAAACAATGCTCCAGGCGGTGGCGGTAACGACCTTGCCCTTGATGACATATTAATTACTCAAACCTTATGCGACAGGGACAATGATGGTGTTGCCGATTTATATGATTTAGATTCTGACAATGACGGGTTAGAAGATGTAATTGAAGCGGGCTTGGCAAATTTAAGCGGCGGAAAAGGACTGATAGATGTTGCTTGGCTTGATGTAAACGGGAATGGATATCATGATTTAGCCGAATTATTGCCTGCAGTTTTAGACAGTGACGGCGATTTAATTCCTAATTACCTCGATTTAGACAGCGACAATGATAGTATTTTTGATGTGGATGAATCGGCTTCAGGAAATATAAATGCCCCAGTGGGATATGTAAATGGAGATGGGGATATTACCGGGGATGGTGTTGGGGATGGATTGGAAACTGAAACTTTCCGTTTAAAAGACAGTGACGGAGATGGAATCAATGAAGGTTTTGGGGATGGAATTTTGGATATTTATGATTACGGAACAAATACCTATGGCAATTTAAACCAAGGAACCAACATTGCCCCATTCTTATTCTATTTATTGGATACCGATGCCGATTTGCTTCCTAATTATATCGATGTTAGTTCAACGTTAGGTGTTTTTGACATCTCTACAACATTGTATGCCAGCTTAGACGCAAACAATGATGGAAAAATCGATGGCAATACTGATATTGACAAAGACGGAATTTTGGATGCATTTGATACTAACACTGCCGTTTTTGGTTCACCAAGAGACCTAAACAGAAAATTATTCCTAAGTTTTGACGGAAGAAATGATTTCGGGCAAGCTACAGGAATCCTTGGTGGTTTGGCAAATGCTTCATTAATGGCTTGGATTAATTTGAATTCGGCTTTCGCCAATGATGGAATCATTATTGGTCAAGATAATTTTCAGCTTAAAATTTCAAGCGCAAAAAAACTGGAAGCTACAATAAACGGAACAACAGTAACTTTTAATAGCGTTTTAAACACCTCTCAATGGTATAATGTCGCTGTAGTTTATGGCGGAGGCAACTTAAAATTATATTTAAACGGGACTTTGGCAATTACACAAGCAATTGCAGGAAATATCAATGCAGATGCTTCCCTGCTTACAATTGGAAGAAGCCCAAGCGCTAGCACAAATTTTTTTAAAGGAAAAATAGACGAAGTAAGGGTTTTCAATACTGCATTAACCGATACACAGGTACAAAGAATGGTTTATCAGGAAATCTATGGCACTGGTGGTCAAGTAAGAGGATATGTCATCCCGAAAGATATTGGAACCTTGCCTTACGCCAATTTATTACGCTATTATAGAATGGATGTTTATAAAGATGACATCATTGATAACTTAACTACTCTTTTGCCTGATGTGAATGTAGGAATGGAAATATACAATAACAAAATCATCTCAGGCCAAGAAGCACCAATGCCTTTTATAACTGAAAGAACAGGCGATTTTGCTACGGCAGTAAACAGTCCTACTAAAGAAATTCGAGGAATGGATATTATGGATTACGATTGGTCAATTGTAAATGTAAAGCATGATATTACTGAAAGTTCCAATAATATAGATTTAGGAATGATTGTGGATCCAGGCAAAAATGTTGTCATGAATAACGACAATAAACTACAAAACGATTGGTACCTAAAATTAGACGGAAAAATAGATTTACAAGGGCGTTCTCAATTAGTCCAAACAACCCTTAGTGATTTGGAACCATTAAGCGCCGGAAGTTTAGAAAGAGATCAGCAAGGAACAAAAAACATTTATAACTACAATTATTGGTCTTCCCCTGTAGGCCCTATTAATGCTTTTACAAACAATAACAATTCTACTATTGATGGTGTATTCAAGGATGGTACAAATCCAGCAAGCCCAACAAGTATAAATTGGATAGCTGGTTATAATGGTAGTGCAGGAACACCCATCAGCTTAGCTCGTTTTTGGTTGTATAAATTCCAAAATGTAACTCCGCTTTATGCAAATTGGGTACAAATTACAGAAACGAGTTCATTGGCACCTTCACAGGGATTTACACTTAAAGGAAGTGGCGCACTAACTGCAACACAAAACTATACTTTCATTGGCAAACCATTTAATGCCAGTATTACTAATCCTATAGCTGCAAATAATGTGAATTTAAGTGGCAATCCTTATGCTTCAGCAATAGATTCACAAGCATTTATAAACGACAATAGTAGTTCGTTAACTGGCGCTGTTTATTTCTGGGAACATTATACTACAAACAATTCCCATAATTTGGCCGAATATCAAGGAGGATACGCCTGCAGGAATTTAACCGGAGGAACAGTTCCTGTTTCCCCTGCCTTAATTAGTGGTTTAGGTTCTAGCACCCGTATTCCAGGTCGGTTTATACCCGTAGGACAAGGGTTTTTTGTTTACGGGAATAATGTTGGAGGAAATATAGTTTTTAATAATGGACAAAGGCTTTTTATAAAAGAAGACAATATTGCTTCAAATGTGATGTTCAAAAACGCACAAGCAATAAATGATGATGATTCTTATGAAGAAGATACTTTTGCAAAAATAAGATTGGGATACACTACCCAAAATAATTATCACCGTCAGATGCTGTTAGGTTTCATGAACGAAAAAGCTACAAATGGATTGGATTATGGATATGATGCCATTTTATTTGATGAACAAAGCAACGATGCTTACTTTAGTCTCCAAACAAATAAATTGAATATTCAAGGAGACGGTTTTTTCAGTACAGCCAATATTTATCCTATTGGGGTTAAGGCAAATGTTGACGGCACGGTAAAATTCATGATTGATGGCTTGGAAAATTTCCCTTCAGATCAAGAAATCTATATTTATGATGCAGATAACGATACCTATAATGATATCAAAAGCGGAATGTTTGAAGTAACGGTTGCTGTAGGAGAAAATACAACCCGGTTTTCACTTCGGTTTGAAAACAAACCATTAGGAACAAATGAAAACAATATAAACGACATAAAAATCACACATATACAAAACAACAATACACTTATAATAAATAACAATTTGACAGATACCAATGTTAAAAAAGTAACCTTATATTCAATATTAGGCAGCACAGTCAAAACTTGGGATATAACAAATGATGAGCAAACCAATATCGCAATTCCAATTAAAAATATAGCTACAGGAACGTATATTGCAAAAGTAGAAACCAATAATGGTTTTTATAATAAAAAGATAATTATCAATTAAAAAAAAGTAATTCAATTATTATTTCTTTCATAAATTTAAAAACAATGCTGTTTTAGAAATTAAAAACCAAGTCTTCGACTTGGTTTTTTTTGCTTAAATATTATTCATATTGCAGACAATCAGTTTGTTATAAAAATCAAATAAAAAACTTTCTTTTGTGCTCATTTTTTTAACAAAAAACGCAGGAAAATGTTAAAAATGAAACAAAAGAATTGTCTTACATATTTTTTCTTTAACAAACTAACCTTACAAAATAATTATTAATTTTTAAGTCGCTGTTTTTTAATAATTTATAAAATAAAAGCAAATACTCAACAATATAGCAATTGTTAAATTTTCATCATATTTCAATTTTAGTTAAATATTTAACAATTAAAAATTATTATTCTTTTAGAAGTTTTCATAAATTTAACATAGTTGATAAATAATTATTTGCCAAAACTTATTCTTCTAATTCAAAATAAGAGACTTATGGAAAATTCTACCTTACTTCGTAAATTAATTTTCTTTTTTATTTTCCTACAAACCACTTTTTCATTTTCCCAAAATGCTATCTTCAATATTAGTGGATTGGGAAATACAATAACCAACAACGATGTTAGTCCTAGTACGACAGACAATACTGATTTCGGAACAGTAAATGTAGGTACTACTTTAGACAATACATTCGTAATCCAAAACACAGGTAGCGCCGGAAACAATTCCTCCCGTCGTATTACTTTCTCAAACCCAGCAGTTACCATAACAGGTATGGATGCCGCATTTTTTTCGATAATATCAGGACCAGCATCGGGAAATACACTTAATGGATTGAGTACTGTTTTTTCTCCAGATTTGGTCATTCGTTTTACCCCTACTGTATCCGTAGGAACAAAAAATGCAACTGTTACAATAAGTTATACTAACAATGGAGGTCAATTAACACATACGTATTCAATCAGGGGAACCAGCGCCAATAATCCTGAAATCAATATCTTGGGAAATGCCACTACAATTACAGATAATGATGTTACCCCTACGGTCACAGATTGGACCGATTTCAACACCACTTCCCCATTAACAGGAATATCAAGAACGTTCACCATTCAAAATACAGGAAGCACCAACTTAACAATCGGAGCCATTACTTTTTCCGGAACCCACGCTTCTAATTTTACAGTTACCACTTCCCCTTCTTCTACTATTGCATCAGGCGCAAGCTCTACTTTTGTTGTCACTTTTACCCCTACCTCAAATGGAATTAAAACTGCCACCATTTCTATCGTAAACAATGATAGTAACGAAAACCCTTATGATTTTGCTATACAAGGAACCGGACTTCAGGCATTTTTTGACAGTGATGGTGATTTAGTTTATGACAATATCGATATTGATGATGATAATGATGGCATACTTGACATTGCCGAAGAAACAAATTGCAATAATTGCAGCGGACCAAAAGTAAACTACAAATTCTTAAATGAAACTTTCGGTACCAGCACAGTAAAAACTACTATCAACACCACTTATGACGCTACAACTACTTATTGTTTTGAAGATGGAATCGTTGGCGCTAACACAGCAGCATGTCCAAGTCAATCTACAAAAATCCTTGATGATGGTGAATATTGCGTAGACAATAAAATTACAGGAACCGTTGCAAGTGATCCTGATAATATTCATGGGGATTTAGCTTGGTACGATGGACTTGACCACACTCCAAACGATGTTGACGGAAGAATGGCAATATTTAATGCAAGTTTTGTTCCTGGGACTTTTTACGAAACTACTATCACAGGGGTTTTATCAAATCTTCCAATTACATACAGTTTTTGGGTATTGAACATTATGGCTCAATCTACTTATTCTGGGTCTATACTTCCTAATGTAACTGTAGAATTCCTTGATTTATCAAATAATCTATTATCAACATTCAGCACAGGTAATATCGGAAGATGTTCTGGAGGCACAGGAGACAATACATGTGCAACTGGAGTATGGCAACAATTTTCTACAAGCGTTAATCTAGGGAATGTAAACACTTTTATAGTTCGTTTCAAAAACAATGCTCCTGGTGGTGGAGGTAATGACCTTGCACTTGATGACATTCTAATTACTCAAACTTTATGTGACAGGGACAATGATGGTGTAGCAGATTTATATGACCTGGATTCAGATAATGATGGTATCGAAGATGTTCTAGAAGCGGGCTATGCAAATTTAAGCAATGGAAAAGGAAGAATCGATGTGGCTTGGTTAGACAGTAACGGAAATGGATACCATGATTTAGCGGAAGCTATTCCTGGAATATTGGACTCTGATGGCGATTTAATTCCAAACTACCTTGATTTAGACAGTGATAATGACAGTATTTTTGATGTAGATGAATCAGCAGCAGGGAATATCAATGCAGCTTTAGGATATGAAAACGGTGACGGGGACATTACTGGAGACGGTGTGGGAGATGGTTTGGAAACTGAAACTTTCAGAGAAAAAGACAGCGATGCAGATGGTATCAACGAAGGTTTTGGAGATGGAATTTTAGATATTTATGACTATGCAAATGCAGCTTACGGAAATTTAAACCAAGGTACTGTGATTGCTCCATTCTACTATTATTTATTGGATTCCGATGCAGATGCAAAACCTAATTACATAGACATTACCTCCTCTGGGACTGGATTTGATATTACAAACACTCTTTTTGCAAGTTTAGATGCCAATAATGACGGCAAAATAGATGGTTCAGCAGATGTGGATAAAGATGGAATCCTAGACGCATTTGATACCAATACTGCTGTTTTTGGTTCTCCAAGAAACCTAAACAGAAAATTATTACTTGATTTTGACGGCAGAAATGATTACGGTCAAGCTACTGGTGTACTTGGTGGATTAGGAAGTGCTTCTATAATGGCATGGATAGATTTGAATTCGGCTTTCGCCAATGACGGAATCATCATAGGTCAGGATAATTTCCAACTTCGTATTAACAGTGCTAAAAAACTGGAAGCGAAACTAAACGGAACCACAATAACTCTAAACACTGTTTTAAATACTTCACAATGGTATAATGTAGCAACTGTTTATGATGGGGCTAACTTAAAATTATACTTAAACGGTGTTTTATCACTTACACAAGCGGTTACTGGAAACATAAGTGCAGATGCTTCAATGCTTACTATTGGAAGGGATCCAAGTACTTCAACCAAATTCTTCAAAGGAAAAATTGATGAAATCAGAGTATTCAATACTGCACTTACTGATATTCAATTACAAAGAATGGTATATCAAGAAATCTATGGCAATGGTAGTCAAGTAAGGGGTTTTGTTATTCCTAAAGACATAGGAACTTTGCCTTATGCCAATTTATTGAGATATTACAGAATGGATGTTTACAAAGATGATATCATCGATAATTTGACTACCCTTTTACCAGATGTTGGAGTTGGAATGGAAATCTACAATCACAAAAACATTTATGTGCAACAAGCCCCTATGCCTTTCCTAACAGAAAGAACAGGTGATTTTGCAACTGCCGTTAACAGTCCAACAAAAGATATCAGAGGAATGGACATCATGGATTATGATTGGTCGATAGTGAATGTAAATCATAATATAGCAGAAGGTTCCAATAATACTGATTTAGGAATGTTTATTGCTTCTGGGGTTAATGTAGTTTTGAACAACAACAATAAACTTCAAAACGAGTGGTATTTAAAATTAGATGGTAAAATCGATTTACAAGGACGTGCCCAATTAGTACAAACTTCTTCAAGCGATTTAGAGCCGCTTAGCGCAGGAAGCTTGGAAAGAGACCAACAAGGCACAACGAACATTTACAATTACAACTATTGGTCTTCTCCTGTAGGTGCAATCAACGCTACCACTAACAACAACAATAGTACAATTGCTGATGTTTTTAAAGATGGCACAGACGCTAATAATCCTGCAAACATTACTTGGACCGGTGGTTATGATGGAATCCCTGGCTCACCTATCAGTTTAGCTCGCTTCTGGTTATACACTTTCCAAAATGTTACTCCGCTTTACGCAAATTGGATTCAATTAACAGAAACAACTTCCCTTGCTCCTTCTCAAGGATTTACATCAAAAGGAAGTGGAGGTAGCTTAACTACTCAAAACTATACTTTTACTGGCAAACCTTTTAACGGAACCATTACTAATCCAATTGCTGCCAATAATGTGAACTTAAGCGGCAACCCATACGCTTCAGCATTGGATTCACAAACTTTTATAAATGATAATAGTGCTTCATTAACTGGAGCGGTATATTTTTGGGAACATTATACTACCAATAACTCACACAACCTTGCTGAATACCAAGGCGGATATGCTGCTAGAAACCTAACTGGTGGAACTCCTCCTGTTTCTCCAGCATTGATTAGTGGATTAGGTTCAAGCAGACGTGTACCAGGTCGTTTTATTCCAGTAGGACAAGGGTTTTTCGTTTATGGTAACGCAACTGGTGGAAATATAGTTTTCAATAATAGCCAAAGGCTTTTTGTAAAAGAAGACAATATAGGATCTAATCCTATTTTCAGAAATGGGGACTTAACAAATGAAGACGATACTTATGATCAAGATAATTATACCAAAATAAGATTGGGTTGCATAGCTCAAAATAACTTACACCGTCAATTGTTGTTAGGATTCATGAATGACAAAGCAACAAGTGGTCTTGATTATGGATACGATGCAATAGTATTTGACGAACAAGACAACGATACTTATTTTAGTGTTGAAACCAGCAAACTTGCCATTCAAGGAGACGGATATTTTAATGTAAACAACATTTATCCAATTGGGGTTAAAGCAAACGCAGACGGTGTAGTAAAATTCAATATAGACGAATTGGAAAATTTTCCAGAAAATCAGGAAATCTATATTCATGATGCTGATAATGGTACGTATACTAATATCCGAAACGGAATCTGCGAAGCTCAAATCACAGCAGGCGAAAACAATACCCGCTTCTCTCTCAGATTTACTGACAGACCATTAAGTGTAGAAGACAACACCATTAGCCAAATCACAATAACCCATACTCAAAACAACAATACGCTCACCATCCACAATGGATTATTGGATACACAAGTTCAAAAAACAGTCCTCTATTCCATTTTAGGAACTGCTGTTAAAACCTGGGAGGTTAAAAATCAAGATCAACAGGATATTATTATCCCAATTAACAATGTTGCTACAGGAACTTATATTGCCAGAGTGGAAACCACTACTGGTACAATTAATAAAAAAATAATTATCAATTAATACTTAAAATGAAAAATTCTGTTACTCTATAAAAGCCGTGGCCATTAGCACGGCTTTTTTGTTTTTAAGAATCAACCGTTACTTTAACAATTTTAACAAGTTTTAAGAATTTAAAAACTTAAAGAATAACTTTGCCGCGTTCAAAAAGATTTTATTTTCATGAAAAAAGCATTCTTCCTTCTCTTCTTTATATTAAGTTTTCACTTTTCACAAGCGCAACTCAAAACCGTAATTGGACAAACAGATTATCCTTTTTGGATTAATATTCCCGAAGGTTTCAGTGAAAATGAAAAATTACCAATCCTGATTTTTTTACATGGCAAAAGTCTTTCTGGAACCGATATCAATAAAGTAAGAAGATATGGTGTGCTCCGTGCAATGGATAAAGGGAGAAAAATTCCGGCAATAGTTATTGCGCCACAATTAGCTTCTGGTCCTTGGAATCCCGATAAGGTTTTGGAGATACTGAATTACGTACAAAAGAAATATAAAACCGATTTATCACGGGTATATGTATGCGGAATGAGCCTCGGTAGTTACGGCACTATGGCATTTGCTGGTAAATATCCTGAAAGGATTGCAGCTGCTGTTTCCATTTGTGGCGGCGGAATAGAAAAAGATGCTTGTAAATTAGGAACCCTTCCATTATGGATCCAACATGGAGATAGGGATTTTATTGTACCAATTACCGAATCGAAAAAAATTGTAAAAGCCATACTAAACTGTAACCCAAAAGCAGATGTTACTTTTACCGTTATACCAGGAGGAAACCACGGAACCGTAGAACATCTTTTTAGAGAAGATGCCATTTATGATTGGATGTTTAAACACGTTAAGACGTTGCCTTAAAAATTGGCAGTGCTCAGTTTTCAGTTTTTGATACAGATTCCGTAAATCTGACTCAAGATATAGAATAAAAATCTGTGTTAATTTGCGGAATCTGTATTTTTTTTTATTTCAGAATCGATTTCAACTCCTCCAAACTCACTTTTTTCTGATCTCCAGAAACCAAGTCTTTCAGCGAATATTCATTGTTCCTCATTTCTTCATCACCAACAATTACTGCAAAAGGAATCGCACGTTTGTCTGCATGCTGAAACTGTTTACCAACTTTCACATTGTCTGGATATAGCTCAACTTTGATTCCGACTGCACGTAATGAAGTGATTGCTTTCATACAGTAAAACGCTTCTTTTTCTCCGTAATTAATAAACAACGCTTTTGATGTTGATGTTACGGTTTCTGGAAATAAATTCAACTCTTCAATCACAAGATAAATTCGGTCGAGGCCAAAAGAAATTCCAACACCGCTCATGTTTTTTAATCCAAAGATTCCAGTTAGGTCATCGTATCTTCCGCCACCGCCGATTGAACCCATAGTGACTTCTTTTGGTGGAGCAACTTCAAATATAGCCCCTGTATAATAATTCAGTCCCCTTGCCAACGTTACATCCAAATCCAAAACAGCCGAACTCAATCCCAAATTCGTCACATTATCACAAATAAAACGCAATTCAGACACCCCTTTCATTCCATCTTCCGAGGAAGCTAAAAGCTGGGATAGTTTCTCTATTTTCTCAGAAATAGTTCCGGTGAAATTAAACAAAGGCTGCACTTTTGTAATAGCTTCTGCTGAAATTCCTCTTTCTATCATTTCGGTTTTTACACCGTCCTCCCCTATTTTGTCCAGTTTATCCAAAGCAACCGTAAAGTCTATCAATTTATCCGAAGCTCCAATTACTTCAGCAATTCCCGAAAGGATTTTTCTGTTATTAATTTTAATAGTTGCACCTTTCAATCCTAATTGATTAAAAACTGAATCATACAATTGAACCAATTCCACTTCTTGCCATAATGAAGTAGAACCTACCACATCGGCATCGCATTGGTAAAATTCCCTAAAACGTCCTTTTTGAGGACGATCGGCACGCCAAACAGGTTGAATTTGGTATCTTTTAAACGGAAATTCAATATCATTTTGGTGTTTGACTACATAACGGGCAAATGGTACGGTTAGGTCATAACGAAGTGCTTTTTCTGAAATACTTGACGTTAATTTATTACTTTCTCTATTTTGCAATAAAGCTTCATCGACTTTTCCTAAATAATCACCAGAATTCAATATCTTAAAAATCAAACGATCTCCTTCTTCCCCATATTTCCCCATCAGGGTTTCTGAGTTTTCGAAAGACGGCGTTTCTATTGGCTGAAATCCAAATTTCTCAAAATTGCTTTTAATAATTTGAATGATATATTGGCGTTTTGCCACTTCACTTGGTGAAAAATCTCTTGTACCTTTAGGGATGCTTGGTTTTGATGCCATTATTGGATTTATGATATTAGATTGTAGATTTTAGATATGATGTTATGCTTAAAATCCTAAATTGGGTACAAATATCTTATTTTTAAAATAAATATTCCTTCATCTGAACTAAACTTCTAACAAAAATTGTAATTTCGTATCAAACTTAGACCATGTTCAAATTAATCAAAGAAAATATCCGTATAGCATTGGGATCAATCCGTACCCAATTATTACGAACCACCCTAACCATATTGATTATTGCTATCGGAATTACAGCTTTGGTTTGTATCCTAACAGTAGTTTCAGCATTGGAAAACACCTTATCATCCAACTTTGCTTCGATGGGTTCCAATACGTTCAACATCAATCAATATGACAGTCAGTCAAGAAGCAGTGGCGGAGACGATATCGAAAAAATAAACCCCATTATTTCCTATCCAGAAGCAAAAGAATTTGCATCCAATTATAACAATCCATACAGCCAGACTTCTGTTTCGTTTACAGCCGCTGCTGGTGCCGAAGTCAAATTTGAAGATAAAAAAACCGATCCCGAAATTTCAATAGTAGGGGTTGATGAAAATTTCTTGCCTAATTCGGGATTAGAAGCTACACTCGGCAGAAACTTTACTGGTTTTGATATTTCTAACAATGCCTATGTGTGCATTGTTGGTTCAGATTTCAAGAAAGGACTGCTAAAAGATGTGAATCCATTGGATAAAATTATTTCAGTTCGTGGAGCCAAATTCAAAGTAATCGGTGTGTTGAAAGAGAAAGGTTCCACTTTTGGAAACAGTCAGGATTTAAGGGTTTTAATTCCAATTCAAGTAGCCCGTTCGTTGTTTTCCAAACCAAACATTAATTATACGGTAAGTGTAATGGTAAAAAAAGAGTCCATGCTAAATTCGTCTGTAGATGAAGCCACAATCAATATGCGTCAAGTTAGAAAATTGAATCCCGTTCAGGAATCTAATTTTGGGATTTCAAGGAGTGATGATTTGATCAATAGAATTTCAGAAATGACAGGGGTTTTAAGTGCTTCAGCATGGATTATTGGTATTATTACCATTTTCGGCTCTTCAATTGCGTTAATGAATATCATGTTGGTTTCAGTTACCGAAAGAACACGTGAGATAGGCGTTCGTAAAGCATTAGGAGCAAAAAGAAGTACCATTGCATTCCAGTTTTTTGTAGAAACTTTGATTATTGGACAAATTGGTGGTTTAGTCGGAATTATTTTAGGGGTAAGCGGCGGCTACGGAATTTCCTCAGCCATTGATTTCAGTTTTGTAATTCCATGGAGCGCCATAATTGCAGCGGTAATTACTACTTTTATTGTTGCAGTGGTTTCAGGTTCCTACCCTGCTATGAAAGCTTCAAAACTGGACCCGATTGAGGCTTTACGTTACGAGTAAACCCACACCTTTTGTCATTCCGAAGAATGAGGAATCTCTTCTCAATAAGTTAAATAATAAAATGAGATTCTTCATTCTTCGGAATGACAAAAACGTTAATTACAATCTTAAATCTCACATCTAACCATTCTGTCATTCCCGTAAATATCTTTTCTTAATTCGATATTTTTGAAATTCATATTTTGAAGCAAATCAACTGTTTCTTTTCCCAGATACTGATTGATTTCAAAATACAACTGACCGTTTTGAGAAAGGTTTTTCAACGCCAATTCTGCGATTTTTCTATAAAAAACCAATGCATCATTATCAGCTACAAAAAGTGCCAAATGTGGTTCATTGTCCAAAACATTCTTTTTGATTTCTTCTTTTTCAACATTCCGTACATAAGGCGGATTCGAAACTATGATATCAAACTGTTGATGTAAATTGTCAGTAGCGAGAATATTTTGCTCAATAAAAGCAACATTCACCTCATTATTCACTGCGTTTCTTTTGGCTGTCGCCAAAGCCTTTTCAGAAATATCAATCGCAAAAACTTGAGCGTTCGGAATATTCTTTGCCAGAGAAATGGCAATGCAACCGCTTCCAGTTCCGATATCCAAAACCTTTATTTTTCTGTCATTGCGAGGAACGAAGCAATCTTTAATTATCCACTCCACTAATTCTTCGGTTTCCGGTCTCGGGATCAATACATTTTCATTGACATCAAAATCCAATCCATAGAAACTGGTTTTTCCAAGAATATACTGAATTGGAATTTCAAGTTTTAATTTTTCTAAAATTGTATTCCAAATTTGGATTTCCGAATCAGAAAAAAACAAATCTGGATTTAAAGCCAAATCAATTCTTTTCTGTTGATGGTTATTTTCCAATATTAGATAAAAGAAACTTTCGGCTTCGCTTTCATCATATATTGGAGTCAGTTCATTTATAAAATAAGTACGGTATTCTTTGATTTTCATAAATTCAATCATAATTAATAATTGTATATCCTTTTTTAATTGAAATCAAATGATAGAATAATGAAGCTAAGATTATTCCGATTGAAAAAATAAATTCCGTTTTTATTATCATCCATGTTCCTTTGTCAATATTATATCGACCATAAAAACCTCCCTTAGATTCAGTTGAAAAAGCCCATCCTAAAAAATTAATATAGATAGAACAAAAAACTAATAATAGAATTAAAGGATAATTTATATACCACCAATTTGTTTGAAATTTTAAATTGATTATTTTTATCGATAGTAGTAATAATATTGGAAGAATGATGGCATTAAAAAATGCACTAATTACACCCGCAAAATCCGATTTATAAATCCATAATAATAAAATTAAAATGTTTGGAATCATCGTTAAACTGACAATACTTTTAAGGATTGTAATAATATATTTTTTCTTTGAATCCATTTTTAATCTTTTTTTTTAATTCTTGTTTAGCAAACTAAAATCCTCAATCATTTATTAAATCTAAGACTCTCATTTCGAGTGGTTTTTATCACAAAATCTATTTTTATTTAAAGTACGGGCTATGCTTTAAAAATTGTATCGAAACCTTTAAAAACTTCTCGAATGTCTAACTAAAAATTATAAATCTTTCAACATCCAAACAGGGCAATTGGTATGTCCCGTATTTCCCATAGGTTCACAAAGGTATTCAAAACCTGATTTTTTATATAATTTCTGCGCGGCTTCCATATAGGGCATAGTTTCGAGGTAGCATTTTTCATAACCAAAACCCGTTGCACTTTGCAAGCATTTATCCATCATTTTTGAACCAATTCCCAATCCCCGTGCTTCTGGAAGAAAATACATTTTTTGGAGCTCACATATCCCTCCTTCATCAGTCTCTAGATGTCCGATTCCCGCACCGCCAATAATTTTTCCGTTACTTTCAACAACAAAATAGGCTGCTTTTGCAATAGCATACGCTTCAAACATAAAATCCAATTGAGGATCTGCATAAGCCGTTCCTACTTTTGGCACATTCAAATCTATTAGTACCGACCTGATTACCTGAGCTATAAATGGGTTGTCTTCTTTTTTTATTTCCCTAATGATTATACTTTCCATTCTGTTTTATAAATACTAAATTTGTGAAGTGAAGATACATGAAACGCTCATGAAAAAAAAGAAATCTTCAAAATTAGAAAAGAGAGCTCCTGAAGACCTTGAGCAAAAGCGATGACTACGGAAGAAAAATATATAAAACGCTGTATTGAATTAGCCAAAAACGGTTTAGGAACTACTTACCCTAATCCTTTAGTAGGTAGCGTAATTGTATATGAAAACAAAATCATTGGCGAAGGCTGGCATAGAAAAGCTGGTGAACCCCATGCCGAAGTAAATGCTATCAATTCCGTAAAGGACAAATCGCTCTTAAAAAAAGCAACTATTTATGTTAGTTTGGAACCCTGCTCCCATTTTGGAAAAACCCCACCTTGTTGTGACTTAATCATAAAACATCAAATTCCCAATGTTGTCATAGGGACAGTTGATCCTTTTGCGAAAGTATCAGGAAACGGCATCAAAAAATTAATTGAAGCTGGAAAAAAGGTTACAGTGGGAATATTAGAACCTGAATGCAACGAACTAAACAAACGTTTTTTTACTTTTCATCAAAAAAAGCGACCATATATTATTCTAAAATGGGCCGAAAGTAAAGACGGTTTTATTGCACCTACTGAAGAATACGCAAAAAAAAGTAATGGGAATGAAAAAAAACCAATTTGGATTACCAATAGCTATTCCAGGCAATTCGTCCATAAATGGAGAAGCGAGGAAGAAGCTATTCTGATTGGAACAAAAACGGCAATAACAGACAACCCAAAATTAGACACTCGGGATTGGGAAGGTGGAAATTGTATAAGAATCATAATAGATAGATATAATAAAATACCCCATGAAAGCCATATCTTTGATAACCTAATCAAAACTATTGTATTTACGGAAGTGCCTATTTTGACAAAAAAAGAAAAAATAGAGTTCCAAAAAATTGATTTTGCGAAAAATATTCCACAACAAATTCTCGACATTTTATTTGAAAAGGAAATTCAATCGCTCATTATAGAAGGCGGAAGTTATACTTTACAATCTTTTATAGCCGTCAATCTTTGGGATGAAGCGAGAGTATTTATTGGAAGCGGTATTTTTCAAAACGGAACTAAAGCTCCCGTAATAACAAAACAAAGTGAAGAAAAAATCACATTACTGAATGATGAACTTTTAATTTTCCGAAACTATGATTAATGCAATTATTTTTGATTTTGGTGATATTTTTATCAATTTAGATAAAGAAACACCCATAATGGAATTCAAGAAACTCGGATTGTCTAACTGGAATTCCGAACTACAAGCACTTAACCTGGATTTTGAAACAGGAAAAATAACCGAAGCAGATTTTTTGGAAGGCATACAAAAACACATTCCACACGCCTCTATCAAAGAAATAAAATCGGCTTGGAACACCGTTTTGATGGACTTTCCCTTAATACGTTTAGAATTCCTTCAAAAAATAGCCTCAAAATACCGACTTTTTTTATTGAGCAATACCGATTCTATTCACATTGAAAAATTTCAGGACATGGTGGGTATCAGTTTTTACAGTGATTTTTATCAGTGTTTTGAAAAAGTTTATTTTTCATTTGAAATGGGAGCGAGAAAACCAGATGAAGAAACTTTTAATCTCATAGTTCAAAAACACAATCTGATCCCGAAACAGACTTTATTTGTGGACGACAGCAAGGAACATACTGATGTTGCGGCTTCTTTAGGCTTTCAAACGTGGAATTTACAACCGGGTAAAGAAGACATAATCAATTTGTTTGACAACAAAACACTTTTCCCACTTTAGCACATTGGAAATAAAAGACACTTACAAAACAATAAAAAATCCTTCAGAAGGTATTTTGTTCAAGGAAAAAAACAGCAAGTTTTTTGGCTATGCATTTCCGATAATCTCAGAAGGGGAAATCAAAAACCACATTGATATATTAAAAAAGCAGCATGTAGGTGCAGGGCATTTTTGTTATGCTTATCAAATCGGTACCGAAAAAATTATTTTTAGAACCAATGATGATGGCGAACCTAACAATACTGCAGGAATGCCTATTTATGGCCAAATCCAATCATTTGGATTAACTAATATCCTTATTGTGGCAATACGTTATTTTGGCGACATAAAACTAGGCGTTGGCGGATTGATAGCTGCTTATAAAACTACTGCCCAAATGAGCATTGAAGAATCAGAGATTATAGAAAAAACAATTAACATCCATTTCAAGGTCGCGTTTGATTATAAAAACATGAATAAGGTCATGAGAATAATCAAAGAAAAAAATATTGAAATTATCAATCAAAAAATGGACGAAAGTTGTGAAATTGAAATCAGTACTCGAAAAAAAAATGCCGAAAAGATTTTCGGCATTTTTGACAATTTGTTTGAAATTACCATCAAAAAAACAGAATAATCTTTTTCTACCCTTCAATATTTTTCAAAAGTGCATTTATATACTCTGGAGGAGCATTTGGTCTTCCTTTTTTTGTGTCAACAAATACCAAAATAAAATGAGCAGTTGTTAATAACTCCATTTGCTCGTTATGAATTTCGCAATCAAATTCTATCTTCACTGAAGTTTGACTTTTAAAGGTCGTTGAAACCGTTAATAATTCATCATACCGTGCCGATTTTTTATAATTAATGTTAATGGAAACTATAGGAAGCGCTACTCCATTTTCTTCCATCTCTTTATAGGAAACCCCTTTATTCCTAAGCCATTCCACTCTTCCTATCTCAAAATACGGAAGGTAGTTTCCGTGATATACTACTCCCATTTGGTCTGTTTCCGAATAACGCACACGTACTTGTACTTGGTCTTTTTTCATCTGTCTTTTTTAGTAATTTCGAATCATTTTAAACTAGCCTTACAACAATATTTTTAAAAAATCAATCCCTATTTTATTTTTTTTAAACGAATTTTGTTCACATATTTGTCATCCCAAAGTACTGCAAATTAAGCCTGCTTTTTTTGTAAGATAACCTTTAGATAATAACAAAAATAATTTAACCGAATATATGATCAAAACTGCACAATCAGTATGGGAAAACTGTCTGTCTTTCATAAAAGACAATATTCAAGACCAAGCATACAAAACTTGGTTTGAACCTATTAAATCAGTTGAACTAACCGATAATGCATTATATATTCAAGTTCCTAGTAAATTTTTCTACGAATGGTTAGAGGAACACTACATTAAATTATTAAAAGTAGCCTTGACTAAAGAACTCGGAAAAAACGCAAAGTTACTTTATAAAATCAAAATGGAAAACACTTATGGCAATAAACAACCGTTTACGGAACAATTGCCAAGTGCCCATAGAAGTCCAGTAAAGTCCCAAGAAGTTGATGCTCCTTTTAAAAACTTAAGCCCAGAATTAAAAAATCCTTTTGTAATTCCAGGTATCCGTAACTTAAAAATCGAATCCCAACTGAATGCCAACTATAGTTTTGACAACTTTATAGAAGGCGATTCAAACAGATTGGCGCGTTCAGCTGGAATGGCTGTTGCCAATAAGCCTGGAGGGACATCATTTAATCCATTATTGATTTTTGGTGGGGTTGGTTTAGGTAAAACGCATTTGGCTCACGCAATTGGAGTTGAGATAAAAGACAAATATCCAGAGAAAACAGTATTGTATATCTCTGCTGAAATATTTACGCAGCAATATGTTGATGCTGTAAGAAAAAATAACAGAACTGATTTTATTCATTTTTATCAATTAATCGATGTTTTGATTATTGACGATGTTCAGTTCCTTTCAGGAAAATCGGGAACACAAGATGTGTTTTTCCATATTTTCAACTATTTGCACCAAAATGGAAAACAAGTGATTTTAACTTCGGATAAAGCACCTGTTGACATGCAAGACATTGAACAACGTTTATTGTCACGTTTCAAATGGGGGCTTTCTGCAGAATTGCACCAACCTGATTATGAAACACGGATCTCTATCCTTAAAAATAACTTATACCGTGATGGCGTAGAGATTCCTGAGGAAATCATTGAATATGTTGCTAGAAATATAAAATCAAATGTTAGGGAACTTGAAGGTGCCATTATCTCATTGATAGCACAATCATCGTTCAATAAAAAAGAAGTTACCTTAGACTTAGCCAAACAAGTTGTTGAAAAATTTGTTAAGCATGTAAAAAGGGAAATTTCTATTGATTACATTCAAAAAACAGTTTCTGATTACTTTCAATTGGATTTAGAATTGTTGCAATCAAAAACAAGAAAAAGACACATTGTTCAAGCAAGGCAATTAGCAATGTTTTTTGCCAAGAAATTTACTAAAGCTTCATTGGCAAATATTGGTTCTCAAATTGGGGACCGTGATCACGCTACCGTATTGCACGCTTGTAAAACGGTTGACAATTTAGTTGCTACCGACAAGCAATTCAAGAAATACGTAGAGGATATCCACAAGAAATTATCTTTGTAAAAAATGCCTATCAAGATTTTGATGGTTTGTTTAGGAAATATTTGCCGTTCCCCATTGGCAGAAGGGCTATTAGCATCTAAACTTCCCTCCGATAAATTTATAGTTGATTCAGCTGGAACGGGCCACTGGCACGTAGGCAACAAACCCGATGTGCGTTCTATAGCTGTTGCCCAAAAAAACGGCATTGACATTTCAAATCAAAAAGGCAAGCACTTTAATGCTAAAGATTTTGACGCTTTTGATTATATCTACGTGATGGATATCAATAACTACAATGATGTTATTGCCTTAGCAAAAAATGACGCTCAAAAAAACAAGGTTCAATTGATTCTCAACGAACTTTTTCCAGATGAAAATGTTGATGTTCCAGATCCCTATTATGGTTTAGAAAAAGGATTTGATTCTGTTTATAGAATGCTTGATGATGCCTGCGAAATATTGGCACAAAAATTAATCAAGAAACACGCTTAATGACACCAACATATCCTTTAGGAAAATTATACCTTATCCCAACTACCTTAGGTGATGACACCAATCCTATGGATGTATTGCCACAAACCGTAAAACGAGCCATCGATTTTATTGACGACTATATTGTTGAAAATGAAAAAACAGCACGTAAATTCATAAAAGGTATCCAACCCGAAAAAGTTCAGGCAACCCTTAGACTCAGCGCTCTCAATAAACATACTGAAAAAACCGAATATACGGCAATGATACAACCTTGCCTTGAGGGAAAAAACATTGGTCTAATGTCTGAAGCTGGTTGTCCAGGCGTTGCGGATCCTGGCGCAGTTATTGTAAAAATAGCTCACGAAAAAGGGATTCAGGTAATACCTTTAGTAGGACCTTCTTCTATTTTACTTGCTATTATGGCATCGGGGATGAATGGGCAAAGCTTTGCCTTTAATGGTTATTTACCAATAGACAAAGGAGAGAAAAAATCAGCACTGAAAGCCTTGGAAAAATTATCAGTGGATAAGAACCAATCCCAGATATTCATTGAAACACCTTATAGGAACAATAAAATGCTGGAAGATATTTTGCAAGCTGTAAATCCTTCGACACATATTTGTATTGCTACGGATATTACTTTACCCACAGAATATATAAAAACAATGCGTGCCGCAGATTGGAAGAAAACCAAAGTAGATTTACATAACCGACCAACGATTTTTATTGTTCATAAAATGTTATAAAAAGGAAAGCCTGCTAATTAGCAGGCTTTCCTTTTTATAACATTTTGATTTATTTAATCGTTGCGTTACTCTCAGCAATGATGCCTGAAGTTTCATACCCTCCAAAATCCCTCATATAAGAGACAACTGATGCTCCATTACTATCCTTACAAACTCTTTTTCCTTTAGAACTTAAAAAACGTTTAACTGAACCAACCCCTCCTAAATGTGCTGCTGCTAAAATTCCGGACTCTGTAATGGTAACACCATTAATAATAGTTCCTTCATACGCATCAATTTCATCCTTTAGCTCCCATTTGTTTTTAGATAAAAGAGCTACAAATGCTTTTTCCTGCATTCTTGGACTGTTTAAAAAAGCGATGGTATTTTTAATTCCGATGGATTTTAAAGTTTGGGTTCCAAATTGGTATTTTCCCATATAACCAGAAGAATTTACCTTTTTGTATTTTCCCTGAGATTCTTGAAAGGCTATAGCTTCTTTGTAGCCTATAAAGAATTTTCCAGTGAAAGGAATATTTAATCTTAAATAATCTACTTGTCTTTCAGATGGAAATACCGGAGAATTACTCTCGTTTTCCTTCAAAAAAAACCAATCGTTCTTTTCTGAATTCATCGGCTTGAAACCCGAACTTAAACCAGCGACAACCGCAATCAAACACGCATAAAAAAAAGTCTTTTTTAACATAAAATGGTTTTCTTCTTAACGAAATCGTTCACTAAAAAAATTAGGAACAAATGGAGCTTAAAATCAAATCCGAAAAAATAAAATCGGATTTTTATAAGTTTCCTATTAAGAAATTTCTACGTCACAAAGATACGACAAATTTTATGAAGCTGAAAATCAGACTGTTAAACTTATCTAAAAATAAAAGAGATACCCCTGAACATGGTGGCTGCCAGTGAACTCCATTGTTGGAGCAGGAATTTTTATGGAGTTAAAAACTGAAAAAACAGTTTTCAATAAAGGGGATTTAGTTTTTATTTTAGTCAAATCAACATCAACACTAAGATAGTATTGCCTAGCTCTTTTTATATCCGGAATACCAGGCGTCAATGTTTCGTCATTGCCTGAAACCATTCCGGTTGCTCCATATCCAACAGCTACATTCAACCATTTGGGAATTTTAGAATCCTTATAAAAAGAATGAAGGTTAAAAGACAGCCAATAAGTCTGTCCGTTATAATCCTTTATAATTTGTTCATTAAGGGAACTACCGAGCGCTTCAGGTCGGAGATTGGCATAATACGTTTTGTGGAAAGAAAATTTCGGGACGATCCTTTGTTCCTTCCATAGCAGTTCTTGCGAAACAAACAAAGCAGTTCCAGATGCATTTGCAATTATGTCTCCTGAAGACGCTCCCCATTCTGCAGAATAACCATCAAAAACCTCAACTACGGTAAGAAAACCGAAACCAATGGTTGCTCCATAAATCAATTGGTCTTTTTTACTCACACCACTCCACTGCAATGCGTGTTTTCCGAAATTCCCAAGTTGGTAAGCCGAAAAAAAATGTCCCACTTTATCCATTTGAAGCCAATCTTCATTGTCATTGATAAAATGAAAATCCGATTTAGGATAATCTGCATACCAGAGTTGACTCAAACCGATTAAAGCTCCACCCGCAAGTGCGCTTTCGGAAAGAATAACGGCATTCCGTCTTTTTACATTCAAAGTATCGGAAGGCGTCAGAAAAGTATCGATAGAAGATTGAGAAAAAGTACTTTCTATAAATCCCAAAAGAAATAAAGCAACTAAAAGGGATTTATGTCTCTTCAAAATTAATTGTTTTTAGCCTCTTTGCCTAATCTGATTTGCTCTCTCAACCAAGCCACATAATTCCTGGCGTTCACTTCATGCTGCGCTTGTGTAACTGCAAAATCATGATAACCCAAACGGGTAACACTTGCACAAAAATAAATATAATTGTGTTTCTCAGGGTTCAAGACCGCATCAATAGCCGAAATATCCGGCATCGCGATTGGTCCAGGTGGCAATCCTGTATAAAAGTAAGTATTGTATGGCGAATCTATTTTTAAATCGTTTGAGAAAACCCTTTTTATGACCATGTCAAAATCATTTAGTTGTTTTTTCTTGGCATAAATAACAGTTGGATCCGCCTGGAGCATCATTCCGGTTTTTAATCTATTAAGATATACTCCCGCAACTCTTGGCCTTTCGTCTTTTTTAACTGTTTCTTTATGAACGATCGAGGCTAATGTAGTTGCCTGAACTGGCGTTAGTCCTTGTGCTTTTGCTTTAGCAATTCTCTCCTCTGTCCAGAATTTTCGGTATTCCTTAACCATTTTATCACGGAATTTTGCTGCTGTAGTATTCCAATAAAATTCATAAGTATTAGGCACAAAAATACTGATTACGTCATTTTCTGTAAAGCCATTTTCCTTTAAAAATTCTGGCTCATAAAAAGCTTTCATCAATGAAGTACTGTCGGCTTCAATTTGAGAACCAATTCTCCCTGCAAAATTCTCCAATCTTTCCTGATTGTTGAAAGCCAATTTTACTGGAACATTCTGACGCAATGCCGTTACCAATTCAAAACTGGTCATTCCTTTTTTAAACAAAAAACGCCCTGACTTTACATTTGATGTATAAGACCTTTTTTTCGCAACAGTTTCAAACTTATCCATATCCTGAACATAAGGAGTAAGAATCGTTTTTACTTCTTCATAAGTTGCATCTGTAGGGATATGAACATACAATTCACTTTCATTGAATTTAGTGTTTTTAGAAAAAATGTTGTTGTATAAAATTATTCCGTAAACTAATAAACCTGAAATTACTACTACAGAAACGATTGATAAAATTCTTTTTTTGCTCAAAATAAATGATTTAATGTGATTGATTGATTAATTGGTATAGGGTTTCGTCTTTGTATTTTCCGTTAACGAGATTCCATTGTTTTTTGATTCCGATTTTTTCAAAGCCAAATTTAGTAAAAAGCCGAATACTTTGCTCATTTTCCGAATCAATATTGGCAAATAATTGGTTTAAATTTAACTGATGAAACGCATATTGTATCAATAAGCCTAATGATTCGGAACCAATTCCTTGGCTTCGGTTTGCATTGTCTTTAATCAAAATCCCTATCCCTGCCCTATTGTTTTTAGGATCGAACTCAAACAAATCGATTAAACCGATTGCCGGAAAATCCTCGTCCTGACAAATCGCCAATCTCAATTGCTTGGCTTCATATATATCCTGATGTGCATTTTCAAGGTATTGCCTCACTAAAAACCGACTATAGGGAGTTTGTGTATTACTAACTTCCCAGATATTTTCGTCATTTTCGAGCGCATAGACAAACTCCAAATCATTGGGCTCTAATGCTCTTAGATAAATATTATTTCCTTTTAAGGTTATCAATTGTAATTGGGTGTTGGGTTTTGGGTTTTGGGTGTTAGATTTTTAGATTCGGTTAGTTTAGGCTTTTATAGTTCCTTCAAAGACAAATTCCGCGGGGCCTTTTAGAAAAACATTGGTGAATTTATCTTCCTTATAGGTAAAGGAAACTGTCAGTTTTCCGCCTTCAACATCAAGTTGGATGGAATCTGAATTAGTTTTTCCTGTTTTTCTCATCGCAATGGCCACCGCCGTCACTCCGGTCCCGCAAGAAAGCGTTTCATCTTCCACTCCCCTTTCATAGGTTCTTACCGCAAATCTATCCGCCTCTTTTTGGGTTACAAAATTAACGTTGCTTCCTGCATTTCCGTACATATCACTATAACGTATAAAAGCCCCACGTGTTTTAACGTCAACATTTTTTACATCTTCAACGAGTTGCACATGATGCGGTGAGCCGGTATCCAAAAATGAAAATTCAGGAGTGATTTTTATGGCATCAACATCTATCATTTGAAGGGAAACAATTCCGTTTTCATCAATCGTTGCATAATGCAGTCCATCAGTCGCCATAAAAGTAGCTTCGTTTTTTATGACTTCCAGCTTTTTGGCGAAAGCCACTAAACACCTTCCACCATTGCCACACATAGAACTTGGGTTTCCGTCGGAATTATAATAAACCATCCGGAAATCAGTGGCTATTGCGATTGCTTCATTCTTCGCAATGACTGTCGAAGGAATCACATCATTTTCCAGTAAAATAAGCCCATCACCACCAATCCCAAAACGCCTGTCGCACAAATGCGCTATGAGTTCAATATTGTTTTTAGGAAAAAACCCTTGACGATTATCAATCATCACGAAATCGTTTCCTGTTCCTTGGTATTTATAAAAAGTAATGTCCATTTTGAGATTTAAAGAAACAAAAATACAACTATTAATGAAAAGTTAATCATTGTTAAACCACCGTTAAACGCTTTTTTTGAAATGGATTTGTTTTATAAATTTACTCAACAAAATTTAAAACCTCATAAAATGAAAAGATTTTCAAACCTGTTTTTAGTGTCATTGCTAAGTGGAGCGACAACTCTTGGAGCTTATAAAATATTATTTGACAATGACGGTTATTTTTCTGATTCTAAAAAATCGGTGGTTACCATGGCACCTGAAAATTATGGTAGAACTGTAGGCTTGTCTTCTGAAGCGGTAGATTTTACCGAAGCTGCCAGCAAAACAGTACACTCGGTGGTTCACGTAAAAAACGTATCCTACAGAACCGTTTCCAATCCCATGATGGAGTTTTTTTATGGTTATAAAGGCAACCAGCAACAGGAACAAATTGGGACAGGGTCTGGCGTTATCATATCCGAAGACGGTTATATCGTTACCAATAACCACGTAATCAAAGATGCTTCGGATATCGAAATCACCCTTAACAACAGAAAAAGCTACAAGGCAAAATTAATTGGGACCGATTCTAAAATGGACATTGCCTTATTGAAAATCGATGCCGATACTAAATTGGATTATACCACATTTGCCGATTCAGACAATACAAAAGTGGGCGAATGGGTACTTGCTGTAGGAAATCCCTATAACTTAAACTCGACCGTTACGGCAGGTATCATTTCGGCGAAAGCCAGAAACTTGGACACTAACGGTATCCAATCCTTTATACAAACCGATGCGGCCGTAAACCCAGGAAACAGTGGTGGTGCCTTAGTAAATACAAGAGGGGAACTAATAGGGATCAATACCATGATTTCGTCAATGACAGGTTCTTATGTGGGTTATTCATTTGCAATACCATCAAATATTACCCGAAAAATCATTCAGGATATCATGGAGTTTGGAAATGTGCAACGCGGAATCCTAGGCATTGAAGGCGGGGAATTAAACGGAACCGTTTCTAAAGAACTGGGAATCAATCAAACCGATGGTTTCTATGTTAATAAAGTAACTAAAAATTCAGGTGCCGAAAAAGCGGGTATTACAAAAGGGGATATTGTAACCAAACTGGACAATCAAAGTATTTCTTCTTATGCCGATATTAATGGAATCGTGAATACGAAAAGACCAAATGATAAAATCCAGGTTACGGTTCTTAGAAACGGAAAAACCATTGTAGTTCCAGTTACCTTGAGTAAAAACGAAGGGTTGACTACTGATTTTAAAGGGCTTGACCTAGAAAACATCACCGCATCTGACAAGAAAAAATTCAGAATTGACTACGGTGTAAAAATAACGGATATCCATAATGAAAGATTGGAAGAATATGCCGATGACCTAAAAGAGGCTATTATCCTTACTATTGGAAATTCTAAAGCTACGGATATAGAAACGGTATCAAAAATACTTTCTACTATTGATGACAGCCAAAGTGTACAGATTGGATTGATTACCACTTCTGGTCAAATGATTAGATTAATTTTATAATTTGTTTTAGGAATGTTATTTTTATAAAGCCGTTCATTAAGTTGAATGGCTTTTTTTATGATAATAAAATTTTAAAACCGTTATAAAATATTTACTTTTGCAAAAATTAAAACAATTCTTTTTTCAATCTCTTTCCAGATAGCTATCCGGATGGAGGCTGGAGTAAGCTAAAACTATCCTAACTATTTATAATTTAATTTCCAATGAGTAACACTTTATACGAAAAAGAGCTATCATTTCAAGCAGATAGACGAAGAGCTGGAGTAGAATTTATCAAAATTATCAGTGATTTATGGTATGATAAATCCATAGAATTGGTACTTTTCAAGAACCAGTTAATTGATAAAAACGTTAGTGATATCATCAATTTACACGAATATGCCGGTGCATTTGTTGAAAAACCAATCAACGTGTTTGATTCGGTTGAAATTGCAAGGGAGATCCTTTCATTGGATTTACCGCCATCAAAACTGGACATTGGTAAATTGACTTATGAATTTCATTTAGAGGATGACAAATACAACGATGCAAAAGCATTTGTAATAGACAAGTTAAAAGACGCTAAAGGAATGGAGAACATTCAGCCAAAAGACGTTGTACTTTACGGTTTTGGTCGTATCGGTCGTTTATTGGCACGTGAATTAATGTCGAAAACAGGAAAAGGCGACCAATTGCGTTTAAGAGCGATAGTAACCCGTGATAAAAACGATGCCACTTCATTAGAAAAAAGAGCTTCTTTATTGCGTTATGACTCTATTCACGGAGACTTTCAAGGATCTGTTGTTGCCGATGTAGAAAACAATTCGTTGATTATCAACGGAACCACGGTTCATATCATCACGGCAAACAGCCCAGAAGAAATAGACTATACGGCTTATGGAATTGACGATGCATTAGTAATTGACAATACCGGGGTTTTCACTACCGAAGAAGCGTTGCAAAGACATTTGACTTCAAAAGGGGCCGATAAAGTTTTATTGACCGCTCCAGGAAAAGGGGTGCCAAATATCGTTCACGGGGTTAACCACAACGAATACAATCCAGACGAAGTGAATATTTTCTCAGCAGCTTCTTGTACTACCAATGCCATCACGCCAATTTTGAAAGCGGTAGAAGATACATTAGGCGTAGTAAAAGGACATTTAGAGACCATCCACGCTTATACAAACGACCAGAACTTGGTTGATAACATGCACAAAAAATACCGTCGTGGTAGAGCTGCAGCCCTAAACATGGTGATTACCGAAACCGGTGCAGGAAGTGCCGTTGCAAAAGCATTGCCAAGCCTTGCCGGAAAACTGACTTCGAACGCGATTCGTGTACCAGTTCCAAACGGTTCATTAGTAGTTTTGAACCTTGAAGTAAACAAAACCACCTCTATTGCCGAAATTAATGCCATCATGAAAAGATATGCATTAGAAGGCGAACTAGTAGAGCAAATTAAATATTCATTGAACAATGAGTTGGTTTCTTCGGATATCGTTGGGACTTCTGCCCCATCGATTTATGACAGTAATGCAACGATCGTTTCTGCCGACGGGAAAAACATCGTATTGTATATCTGGTATGACAACGAATATGGTTACAGCCACCAGGTAATTCGTTTAGCTAAATATATTGCGAAAGTAAGACGTTTTACTTACTACTAGTAGGGTAGAATTTAGTATTAAGATTTTAGTATTAAGTATTAAGAGTTTAGTATTAAGAATTAAGATAGAAATCCGCTTCATTTTTGAGGCGGATTTTTTGTATCTATAAACCCAATCTCAATAATTTATAAAAGGTATTAGAAGACTTATACACCCGTTTGGGGAGTGGATTGCCTATATTTTATATTTAGCGATGCCTATTTACAGTGACTTATAGCGTTATAATCTGAAAAACAACTATATGAATCTGAATAGTACATCAATAAATCTTAAAAACAAATGAATAAATCTGAAATACAAATAAATGAATCTGAAAAACAAATAAATGAATCTGAAATATAAATGAATAAATCTGAAAAACTACTAAAACAATCTAAATAATGACTATTTTAATCTGAATTCTAAATCATTAAATCTGAAAAACACCTAATTTATCCAAAAAGAGCTATATGCTGTACTTTTAGCTGAATTACCATAGCCGAACCGCTTTATTTATTTGAAGCGGATTTTTTTTATACCTTTAAATTTCTAAAAGCCAAAATAAACATGAAGTGGGAAGCCAAAACAATCAAGCATAAAAAGGAAAGCCGTATTGCGGTTTTATTTGAAAAAGACGCCGATTTAATTGAGCGCATAAAAAAAGTAGAAGGCAGTAGATGGAGTCAATCATTGGGACTTTGGCATGTGCCAGATACCGAAGAAAACAGGGAGCGGTTTAAGTTAGCATCAATAGCATCAAAATATCCGTCTAAAGAAGGAATGCTGGCGATAGAAAAATTCATACAACATTTGCGTTCCAAACGCTATAGCGAAAGTACCGTGACGACCTATAGCGAAGCCTTAAAATCGTTTTTGGTTTTTTTATCGAGAAAAATCTGTTGCCGAAATTACTAACGAAGATGTGATTGTATATAATAACGAATACATTTTAAAAAATAATCTTTCGCCTTCATACCAGAATCAAATCGTTAACGCTATCAAATTATTCTTTCAAACCATTTGGGATACCAAGATGCTGGTGGATAAAATTCATCGCCCAAAACGGGCAAAAGTTTTACCAAATGTACTGAGTAAGGAAGAAGTGAAATTGATATTAGAAGCGCACAACAACGTTAAACACAAAACAATGCTATCTTTAATATACAGTTGTGGCTTGCGCCGAGGTGAATTAATAAACTTAAAAATAACAGATATTGATTCTAATAGAAATATTGTAATTATACGTCAAGCTAAAGGGAAAAAAGATAGAATAGCGCCTTTGAGTCAAAAAATTTTAGCTCTTTTACGTATTTATTATCCCATATACAAACCAAAAAAATGGCTATTTGAAGGGCAAAATGGAAATGAGCAATATTCCGACAAGAGTTTACAGAGCGTGCTTAAACAAGCCTTAGTAAAAGCAAAAATCACAAAACCAGTAAGTTTGCATTGGTTGCGTCATAGTTACGCAACTCATTTGCTGGAAAGCGGTACCGATTTGCGGTACATTCAGGAATTATTAGGACACAATAGCAGTAAAACTACCGAAATATATACTCACGTGAGCACAAAATCGTTACAGCAAATAAAAAGTCCATTTGACGACTTATAATTTATTATATTTGAAAAATAAACGATGACAAAAAATTGATTTTATCATCACAAGCCACCCAAAATTTGGCAGATTGTAATGACGCAGTCATCACTATATACAAGTTAGTGGCTATATTAAAAAAATGAGACAAAAAACGCACTTTATATTATTGATAT
>JAZKDI010000007.1:0-167995 GCA_040387655.1 Bacteroidota bacterium
CAATTATTGAAACTCAAGCTGGTGACGTTTCTGCATATATCCCAACAAACGTAATCTCAATTACTGATGGTCAGATTTTCCTTGATGGAGATTTGTTTAACTCAGGGGTTCGTCCTGCAATTAACGTAGGTATTTCTGTATCACGTGTTGGTGGTAACGCTCAGATCAAATCAATGAAAAAAGTATCAGGTACCTTAAAATTAGACCAGGCACAATTCCGTGAATTGGAAGCGTTTGCAAAATTTGGTTCTGATTTGGATGCAGTTACTTTAAACGTAATTGAAAAAGGAAAAAGAAACGTTGAAATTTTGAAACAAGGTTTGAACGATCCTTACACTGTTGAAGATCAAGTTGCCATTATCTATGCAGGTTCTAAAAACTTGTTAAGAAATGTTCCAGTAAATAAAGTAAAAGAATTTGAAAAAGATTTTATCGAATTCCTAAACAATTCTCACAGAGAAACTCTTGATGCTTTAAAAGCAGGAAAATTAGATGATAAAATTACTGATGTTATCGAAAAGGTAGCAAAAGAAGTTTCAGCGAAATATAATTAATTAGGTTTTTAGGTGTTGGGTTTTAGGTTTTAGTCCTAACACCCAATACCCAGCAACCCAATACCCAAATAAAATGGCAAATTTAAAGGAAATCCGTAATAGAATTACTTCCGTTTCATCTACGATGCAAATCACATCGGCGATGAAAATGGTTTCTGCAGCAAAGCTAAAGAAAGCACAAGATGCGATCACTGCAATGCGCCCTTATGCCGAAAAACTAACGGAATTATTGCAAAACCTTTCCGCTTCACTTGATGGTGATATTGGAGAAGAATTTACAACTCAACGTGAAGTAAAAAACGTTTTGATTGTTGCTATTACTTCAAATAGAGGATTGGCTGGAGCATTTAACAGTAATGTAATTAAAGAAGCTAAAAACCGTGCAGCATATTATGCAGGGAAACAAGTAGATATTTTTGCTATTGGTAAAAAAGGAAATGATATTCTAACAAAAACACATGCTGTTATAGCGAATCAAAGTACTGTTTATGATGAATTGACTTTTGACAATGTAGCTGCTATTGCCGATACATTAACTCAAAAATTCCTTTCTGGAGATTATGACAAGATTGAATTGGTTTACAATCAGTTTAAAAATGCCGCTACACAAATTGTACAGATTGAACAATTTTTGCCTTTAGCGCCAATTAAATCTGACAAGGCAGTGTCTGCTGGCGATTATATTTTTGAACCATCAAAAGAGGAAATTGTGATGACTTTGATACCAAAGTCATTAAAAACTCAATTATATAAAGCAATTAGGGATTCATTTGCATCTGAACACGGAGCGAGAATGACTGCAATGCACAAAGCAACAGACAACGCAACGGAGTTGAGAAACCAATTGAAATTAACTTATAATAAAGCACGTCAAGCCGCAATTACTAATGAAATCTTAGAAATCGTTGGTGGAGCTGAAGCTTTGAAAGGATAAGAAAAAAGGTAGTTTTTCCCAGTATATTTAAGCCGACATTGTCGGCTTTTTTTATTAATTTTATTCGCTAGAACAAGTTAATCAACATAAATTGGAAATTAAAGAACTTAGCACTGTTACTGAAATGCTTCTGGAATTAGAGATAATACAACAAATGTATCCAAAGATGACAATGGAAAAATACCAAACTTTTTTATCTGAAATGGTACCACATAACTATACCCAAATAGCAGTTTTCGAAAATGAAAAATGTATAGGAATAACAGGGTGTTGGTTTTCTACTAAATTATGGAGTGGAAAATATCTCGAGATGGATAATTTTGTAGTGCATTCTGATTACCGTTCAAAAGGAATCGGGAAAATGTTAACGGATTATGTTGAGCAAAAAGCAATTGATTTAGGTTGCACCAATATCGTTTTAGATGCTTATACCAGTAATTTTGCTGCTCATCGATTTTATTATAATCAAGGTTATGAACCAAAAGGCTTCCACTTTGTGAAAATTTTAGATGAAGAAGGATTAACATAAAAAACCGTTAAAAATAAATAACTTTAAAAGGCAACTTTTTAAGATATAGTTCGTATAATTACAGTCGGTAAATATTTCCCGAAAAATGTTAAAAATAACTCATGGCAAAAGAAAATTTTAATTGGAAAAGTCTTTTTGTAAATGAGGAAGATCAAACTTCTTCTTCACAAGAAAACACAAATAAAACACAAGGGATAAATAAATTCCCGGACAATCCAAATTCTTTTCAAACGAACGAGGCTTCTTTAAACAATCCATATTTGAATGAAATTTTCAGTGTATATGAAAAAGGTTTTGAATCTTTAAACCAACCTGGTTTTGATTTTTTTGAGATGTATAAATCTGTTGTTTCTGTTGGTTCAACTAACCCTCAAAGTTATCAAATGGCATTCACAATGGGTAAAACCATAAACCCCGAACTGACAAAATCTTTTCTTCTTGAAAAAAGTGCATATTATACTTCAGAAATAGAAAAGGTATATTCCAATTATGATGAAAAAGGAAATACAAGAAAAAAAGATTTAAGTGATTCGATTACTAAAGAAAAAGAGAATTTATCGAAGACAATACATGATTTAGAATCCAAAATCAGCCAACTTCAAAATGATTTACAAAAAAACAGAACTGAACTTGATAAAATAGATTTTAAAAATAAAGAGCAATTCAGCGAAATTCAACTGAAAATTGAAGCGAATATTTTAGCAAAAAAGAAAATTTTAGAATCAATTAATACTGTAATAACAGGTATAAACCAATATTTATAATGGATAAATTTGAACAAGAAAAAAGTACTCTTTTAGAACTTCCAATACTAAAGCATTTTGATGAATCTAAAGGAGAAATTGCTTTAAATACCGAAACATTAAAAAAAGGTGAAAAATCAATTTTTTGGATATTAGCTATGGGTCTTTTAGGTGTCGGAGGCTATTTAACATGGACATATATTATTCCACCATTATTCACGATGTTAGGACAAGCAATAGCTCTTTCTGCTACTGGTGTATTCTTGATTTTTCTAGTAATGATGTTTCCAGTAATTATGAAAAGCCTTCGGTTTATGACAAAAAACTTGCACAGGGCATTAATCCAATCAAATCCATTTGGTGAGTTGGAGGAACAAAAACAAAAAATGGTTAAGAACCGTGAAGTTTTTAAAAACACTAAAGCAAAGCTAAAGGGTTTAAAAAACGAAATGGAAATAGAAGCTACTAAATCTGAAAAAGAAGCTAAATCTTTTCAAGAAGAAGTGTTGAGCTTACAACGTCAATCGGAAAAATTAAAAACTGCCATGGACGAAATGGTAAGAATAAACGGAATTGCTGCAAAAGACACTGATGAATATGTAGCTTTACAAAGTGAATTAGCAAGAAAACTAAGTGATTCCCAACGAATTTCCACTCAATACGAGCAAAGTAAAAGCTTTATACAGAAGTATGGTGTTAGAGCGAATGTTTTGGGTAAAATGGACAGAAAACTAACATTGGCAGGAACAGCAATTGATATTAAAATAGCTGATTTTGATGCAACTGTAACAATGTTAAAAAAAGAATTCGAATTTGCTAAAAATGCAAAAGAAGCTACAGAAAGTGCTAAAAGTGCTATGATGTTCACAAAAGACTGGGAGTTAGAATACGCTTTAGAAGTAGTTACATCAACCATTGCATTAGATATTGCCCGAACATCGGAAAACCTTATTGATATAGATGCTTTAACATCTAAATATTCTGTGGATAATGATGAATTGTATTCAAGGCTTGATTTATTAGCAGATCAAATAAAAACAGGTGACAATACAATTCCTGATTCTTCTAAATATAGTGGTCCTAATTATAAGATGACAAAAGAAGACAAAGTAAATAGTGGTGGATTCGGAGATATTTTTTAATAATTAAATTTAAAAAACTTTAAAAATGGGTAAAATTTTAAGAACAACAAAATTAACAACTTTTTCAGAGCTCCTACTTGTGATTGGAGGTATTGCTGCCATTTTGACTGGAGTATATTTTGTATCACCAGGAATAAAAACGGCAGTTTCTAAAAAATTAAACGGAATTGAATTAAATACAAGTGATGTTAATAATGTCACTAATGCTGCGAAAATCGCCCTACCATCAACTGAAATTTCTACTGAAGTTTCAAATAAACCATTGATTAGAATTGCGGGTTATGCTTGGAATGGGCAATCAGGTATTATAGTTTCAAATGGAGGTCCAAAAACAACCAAAGGATCCTTAATGGAGAAAAACGGAATAAATTTAGAGATAATCCGTCAAGACTGGTTAACAGAACTTCGCAACATGCAAATGAAGTTTATAGAAGAATTTGATAAAGGAGAAGAATTCCCAAGTTCAGACAAAAGTGTTTTTGCGGTAATGATTATGGGTGATGGAGCTCCTTTTTATATAAGTTCTGTGCAAAAATCATTAGATGAAAAATATGGTAAGGATAAATATCACTTACAGGTTTTTGGCGCTATTGGAATGAGCTATGGTGAGGATAAGTTAATTGGACCGCCAAGTTGGAAATCAAATCCAAAAAGCATGAAAGGGTCAGTTATTTCTGCAGTACTAGGAGACGGTGACTGGGTAACAACGGTAAATTATTGTTTTGCAAACGGATTGAAAGTGAATCCAGATCCAGCAACATACGATGCCGATGCTGTAAATATTTATCCATCTGAAAACGATGATTATATGAAATCTGCAGAGGAATTAATAAAATCCCAAACTGCAGGGTTTACAGTTTCATTAAAAGAAGTCGTAAATGGTAAACTTACAGGAAAATCAGTAAATAGAAAAATTGATGGTTGTGCCACTTGGACCCCAGGTGACAAAACGGTTTTTGATAAATTATCTGGATTTATAGATATCGTTTCAACAAAAGAATTTAATAACCAAATGCCAACAGCTATTATAGGAGTAAAAGAATGGGCTTCAAAAAACCCTAATATTGTTTCGGGAATTTTAAAATCAGCACTTACGGCTTCTAATCAAATGAAAAATTATGAAGATTGGAAAGTAAGAGCGTCTGAAACAGTAGCTAATACTTTTCAAATTGAAAATGCTGAATATTGGTATAAAATGTTCAAAGGGCAACAGGCAACAAAAGATGGACTAACTTATAATATGGGTGGATCAAAAGTATTTAATTATGCAGATGCCATGCAATACTTTGGTTTGTCAGATGGAGTTAACAGATACAAATCGGTATATAATCAAGTTGGAACTTATTTAACAGAATTAAACCCTTTTGGATTTAATGAAAATGTTGGAAAAGTAGTCCCTTATGAAGATGCTGTGAATTTATTTTATTTAAAAAACATTAATGACATTGAATCTTCTGCTGCTGATAAGGCGGATTATTCAAATGAAGCTTCAGAAGTTATGGCTTCAGGCGAATGGAAAATTAATTTTAAATCGGGAAGTGCCCAGGTTCAAAATAATTCTTCAAAAGATTTAGAGAGGATATACAATTTACTTATTCAAGCTGAAAATTCCAAATTAACCATTGTTGGACATACTGACAATATAGGTAATCCAAGTTTAAATCTTTCGTTGTCAAAATATAGAGCACAAGCAGTGGTAGACTATTTAAAAGATAAAGGAATTCCAGCTAATCGGTTCCAGCTAATTGACGGAAAAGGTCAAAACGAGCCAGTTGCAAGTAATAGTACTGAAGGCGGAAAAGCTCAAAACAGAAGAGTAGTTGTTACATTTCTAAAATAATTAATTAACAAAGGCTTTCAAATTAAAATCTTGAAAGCCTATTTTTTTATATTATGATAAAACTTTTTACCCCTTTTGAGAAAACTACAAAAACTCAAAGAACAATTATTCTTATTGGTTGGGTAGTGGCACTTTTTGTTTTTTGGTTTTTAAGTACATCTGGACAAAAACATTTATTTCCTTCTCCAATCCAAGTAGCTACAGGATTTTCAGAATTATATAATGAAGGATTGGTTGTTCATATTTTTAATTCTTTAAAATTATGTTTTCTATCCATTTTTCTTGCAACTGTAATAGCGCTATTTTTTGCTTATAGTTGGCCAATTCCGTTATTAAAATCGGTTTCAGAATTTATAACAAAATTTAGGTATTTACCATTTACGGGCTTGTCATTTTATATTACTTTAATAATACATGACGCAAGGAATATCCAAATTTGGATATTGGTAATTTTTTTAACTACATTCTTAACCACTTCATTAATAGCAGTAATCAAAGATATTCCACAAGAAGAATTTGATCATGCAAAAACTTTAAAATGTAATCGTTTTGAAGTCCTTTGGCAAGTAATAATTTTAGGAAGAATAGATTATGTTATAGATGTTATCCGTCAAAACTTAGCGATTACATGGATGATGTTAGTTACAGTAGAATCAATTGTGGTAGCATCAGGAGGTTTAGGGTTTTTAATAAAAAATTCGGATAAATTCATGAATCACGGAAGGATTATTGCCCTTCAAATCATTATATTAATTATTGGACTAGGGTTGGACTGGGTAATTAATTTTTTAAGAAAATCAATATTTAGGTATTCAAAAATATAATAGTATGGATTATAAATTTATGGAAACGCTTTTATATGTTGAAAATTTAAGTGTTGTGTATGATGATGTGACAATTATAAAAAACATCAGTTTAACAGAAAAAAATGTTGTAAGGCCAAAAAAAGAAAATACAGGACAGATTATTGCTTTTGTAGGTCGTTCTGGAAGAGGGAAATCAACTTTTTTCAAATCATTAACAGGCTTAATAAAACCAAACACTGGGAAAATTTTAATTAAAGATTTTCAAAGTACTGAGTTGAATGCAGCTAAAGAAGTCTCTGAAGGGGATATAGGATTCGTTGACCAGAAATATACCCTTTTCCGACATAAAACGGTATATCAAACACTTAAATTCGCTTTAAGAAAAACGATACTCACTGAAACCGAAAAAGAAACTAAAATAAAGGAATACATTAAAGTTTGGGGTTTAGAAAATTGTACTGATAAATACCCAAATGAACTTTCTGGAGGTCAACGTCAAAGAACTGCAATAATAGAACAGCTTTTTTCATCTGATAAATTACTAGTTATGGATGAACCTTTTTCCGGTTTAGACATAGGAAATATTGAAGAAGTAAAAAAAACATTTGAATTATTGAGTAATTCAGGTGACTACAACACGGTTGTTTTTTCTACACATGACATTGAATTAGCCATTGAATTAGCACAATCTATTTACGTAATTGGATACCCAACAGTAAATGGCAAATTACAAAATTATGGAACTATTGTAGCTAAATATGATTTACGGGAAATGAATTTGTGCTGGAGGGAAAAATGCGAAGATCACGATAAATTATATAAAGAAATTGCCCAGCAAATGATGAATTCCTAAATATTAGGTTTTTAATATTCTGGGTTTGAAAAAGTAATTTTAAGAATTCTAATTTAATGGACTTAGATATAAATTTTTTGCATCAACTTGAAAAGGAAACAATATTGATTCTTAAATTCTGTGAAGAATTAAATCAAGATAAGGCCTTTATTCAAAAAATAAATACTGCTAAAAATTCATCTTCCTCAAATGAATTGTTTTTAAAGACGGAACATTTTTTTGTTTCAGATTTAATTACTTTGTATGCAAATTGCAATGAAAAGGACACACCTAAATCCCAATTTACATTAGCGTATTATTATGATGTAATAAGAAATAACAGGTTTGCAGACAAGACTCAAATCAGTAAACTAAATCAATTAGTTACTACACCTGATTTTAAAAATCATTTAGAAAAAATTAAGGCAAACAATAAAATCCCTTTAAAAAATAGAAATGAAAATTATTTTTTAATATCGGTTTTAAATGAAATTAAAAGCCAAAAAAAAGCAAAGGCAATAGATTTTTTTCAAAAATTCATTAATTTTTCATTTGATTTAAATGCAATCGAAAGTCTAAAGCAAATCGAAATTAAAAATTCGCAGATAGATAATGATTCATTAGAAAAAACACTAGAAGAATTAAATAATTTAATTGGTCTTGACAATATAAAAAAAGACGTCGGCAATCTAATTAATCTTTTAGAAATTCAGAAAAAAAGAACTGCAAAAGGCTTAAAAAACACTGAAATAAATTTGCATACTGTTTTTTTGGGCCCGCCAGGAACAGGTAAAACAACTGTCGCTAGACTATTAGGGCGTATATTTAAACATTTGGGATTTTTGTCTATAGGGCATTTATATGAAACAGATAGGGAAGGCCTAATCGCAGGTTATGTGGGACAGACTGCAATAAAGGTGGACAAGGCAGTAGAAGAAAGCTTGGGTGGTGTTTTATTTATTGATGAAGCCTATGCTTTAACACAAAATAGTTTAGGTAACGATTACGGAGCAGAAGCGGTCAACACTTTAATAAAAAGAATGGAAGACCATCGGGATGATTTAGCACTTGTTGTAGCTGGATATACAGAACCAATGAACGTTTTTATTGAATCCAATCCTGGACTTCGCTCAAGATTTAATCGTTTTTTTGTGTTTAATCATTTTATACCAACTGAATTATTTCAAATTTTCGAATCAATTGCAAAAAATGCAGATTTTATTATTTCGGAAGAAGCCAAAGAAAAACTCAATGATACTTTTGAATTACTTTATGAAAATAAAGATGAAGGATTTGGAAATGCAAGAATGGTTCGCAATCTTTTCGAAAAATGTATACAATATCAAGCAAATAGAATAATCTTAATACCAAAATTAAACAATAAAACGCTGAAAACACTTACTGAAGAAGATATTCCTGAACCAAAAGAAACCCAATCACAAGTTTCTAAATCGTTTAAACTGGACAATACTATTTAAAGGATTATTCTAAATAAAAAACCCCTTTAAAAACTCCAAACCCAAAGAATTCCCTATTTTTGTTTATTCATAAAAAAGACCATAAAACATTGGGTTTATATAAAAATCTTTTCAAGCAAACGGCTATTTACGGACTTGCAACGGTTATTCCGAGGATGTTTAGCTTTTTTTTGGTGCCGCTATATACCGAATTGCTTCCAAAAGAAGAATACGGGAAAGTGAATGTTATTTTTGCCTATTTGATTTTCTTTAATGTGATTTTAGCATACGGAATGGAAACTTCTTTTTTTAGGTTCTATAATAGTGAGGAAGACAAAAAAAAGGTAGTCGAAACCTCTATGGTTTCTATTTTTTGGACCACACTTTTATTCTTGGTATTAGCCATTCTTTTCAGGGTTTCTATCTCAGGATTTTTAGAAATCAATGTGCAGTACATCACTTATATCATTTGGATTTTAGCATTGGACGCATTGGTAATTATTCCTTTTTCTAAATTAAGGGCAAACCAAAGACCTTTGTTTTATGCAGCCATTAAAATAGGAAACGTCGTTGTCAATTTAGCACTGAATTTATTCTTTTTAATTTACCTTCCCAAATTAGCAAGTTCAAATCCCAATAGTTTTTTGAGTTCCCTTTATTTTGAAGACTTTCAAGTGGGTTATATTTTTGTATCTAATATCATTGCCAGTTTTTTAACGCTTGTTTTTTTGCTTCCAAATTATTTCCATGTCAATTGGAATTTTGATTTTGCACTTTGGAAACGAATGACAAAGTATGGTTTCCCAATTATGATTGCAGGAATCGCTTTTGCCATAAATGACCAATTCGACAAAATTTTATTGCAACATCTTTTGCCTTCGGATATTGCGGATGCACAAGTAGGGATTTATTCAGCCTGCTATAAACTCGGATTGTTTATGGTTTTATTTAGAACTGCATATACTTTAGGAATCGAACCATTCTTTTTTAGTCATGCTTCAAATGAAAATGCAAAACAAACCTATGCAACTATTACTAAATATTTTGTAATTCTGGGTTCATTGATGACTTTGGGAGTTATAGTTTTTGCCGATGTTTTAAAGTTAATAATGATTCGCGATGCTTCTTATTGGAATGCGATGGAAGTAGTACCCTTGATAATTTTAGCTAATTTTTTCCTCGGAATATATACCAATCTTTCCGTTTGGTATAAACTTACTAACCAAACACATATTGGCGCTTATATTTCCATAATTGGGGCTGTAATCACATTGACATTGAATTACCTTTTTATTCCTTATTTTCAAGAAAACGGAGGACATGGATTTATGGGATCAGCCATAGCAACAATTGCTGCTTATGGAAGTATGATGTTAATTTCGTATTTACTAGGTAACAAATACTATCCAATCCCGTATGACAAGAAAAAAATAGGTGCTTATTTAGGTATTTCAACTTTATTTTCTGCCATATATTTTTATCAATTCAGAGAAAATTATTTTGTAGGCATTCCCATGTTGGTGGCCTTTACTTATTTTATATATTACAACGAAAAAGAAACCTTACTTAGAATTATAAAGCGTAAAAAATGATGATAAATATTATCAATAAATCACAACATGATTTGCCAAATTATGAAACCATTGCTTCGGCTGGAATGGATTTAAGAGCAAACCTTACACAGCCTGTAGAGCTAAAACCATTGGAAAGAGCCATAATAAAAACAGGTCTTTTTATTGAGTTACCAATTGGCTACGAAGCACAGGTTCGTCCAAGGAGTGGATTAGCCGCCAAAAAAGGAATAACAGTATTAAATTCTCCAGGAACTGTAGATGCAGATTATCGTGGAGAAATTGGGGTGATTTTAGTAAATTTATCCAATGAAATTTTTGTTGTAGAAAACGGTGAACGAATTGCTCAGCTGATTATAGCAAAACATGAACGTGCGCAGTGGAATGAAGTAATAGAATTATCTGAAACAACAAGGGGCGAAGGCGGTTTTGGGAGTACAGGAGTAAAATAAAAAATCAAATAAATGAAAAAAAACTTAAAAATTATTATCGTTTTTACAGCACTTCTGAGTTTCAATTTTAATTTTTCACAGGAAACGGAGATTAGTCCAAAGTTATTGGATCAATCATGCGAATGTATAAAAAAAATAAGTTTAGAAATTACTACCAATCAAAAAAATGATTCTATAAAAAGCTGTATTAATGTTAGTATCATGGCTGATCAGATTAAAAAAGTAGTGGCTGAGATGGGTAAAGATATGGAGCCATTAAAAACAAATAAAGATACAGTAATCGGTAACAAATCATACCAAATTGTTGCTAACGAAAATTTTGACGATATCCAAAAGAAATTATTTAGCGAATGTCCCTATGTAAAAGAATTGTTGATGTCAAATAATCAGAAAAATAAAAATTCTGTAAGTAATAAGAAAAAAGCGCTAGAATTTTATTCTGAAGGACAAAAATATTTTAATGAGGAGAAATATGATTTGGCTTTAGTTGAATACAATAAAGCAGTAAAAAGTGATCCTAAATTTGCTTTTGCCTGGGATAACATGGGAATTAGTTATAGAAAATTAAACCGCTATAAAGAAGCTATAGAATGTTATAAAAAATCTTTAGAATTTGACCCTAAAGGAACTACACCATTAATGAATATGGCTGTGGCCTATAATCTTCTAAATTTAAATAAAGAATCTATTGAAACCTATCAAAAATTCTTAAAACTTTACCCAGAAGATCCCGAAGGATTTTATGGAATTGCAAGGATACAAGGTGTTACGGGAGATTATGCTAATGCACTTGAAAATATTTTCCGTGCTTATGAACTTTATGAAAAAAATTCTTCACCATATGTAGAAGATGCTATAAATGTGCTAAGAGAAATTGTTGTTAATATTAAGAAAGACGGAAAAAAAGACATATTTAATAAATTTGCTGAAAAGCATGGATTAAAAAAAATAGAAGATTAATATGAAAATAATAGTTCCAATGGCTGGACGAGGTTCCAGATTAAGACCACACACATTAACCATTCCTAAACCTTTAATTCCCATTGCTGGAAAACCAATTGTGCATCGTTTGGTGGAAGACATTGCAGGGGTTTTAAATCAGAAAATCGAAGAAGTAGCTTTTATCATTCACGAAAGTTTCGGCAAAAAAGTCGAAGAAGATTTGATTGCGATTGCTCAGAAATTAGGCGCAAAAGGAACAATATATTATCAAAATGAAGCGTTAGGAACTGGACATGCAATTATGTGTGCCAAAGATTCTTTAAGCGGACCGGCGGTTATCGCATATGCTGATACTTTAATTCGTGCCGATTTTGATTTAGATAAAACTGCCGATAGCGTGATATGGGTGAAACAAGTTGATCAACCGGAAGCTTTTGGGGTAATCAATCTTAATGATGCTAACGAAATAATTGAACTAGTTGAAAAACCAAAAGAATTTGTTTCTGATTTGGCAGTAATTGGAATCTATTATTTTAAAGATGTTGCCGTTTTAAAAAATGAATTGCAATTAGTCATAGACAACAATATTCTTCATGGCGGAGAATATCAAATCAATGATGGGATTAAACAAATGATGGCGAAAGGCATGAAATTTGTGCCAGGAAAAGTTGATGAATGGATGGACTGTGGAAACAAAAACGTTACTGTAGAAACCAATTCCAGAATGTTAGGATTTTTGCATACTGATGGAGAAAATTTAGTTGATTCTAATGTAAAATTAGAAAACGCAACAATTATTCCACCATGTTACATTGGTCAGGATGTTATTTTAATCAATGCAACTGTAGGTCCAAATGTTTCTTTAGGAAGAGGTTGTCATGTTATAAACAGTACAATCAAAAACAGTTTGGTGCAAACGCATTCACATATTAAAAACGCCAAATTAGACAATGCAATGATAGGAAGCCACGCTAGTTTTGATGGCAATTTTACAAGTATTAGCATCGGCGATTATTCGGTATTAGAATAATTTGAATCAACCCTTTAAGGTTTTCAAATCCTTTTGGGAATTTATAAAACAATGAAAAAAACAATTTTCATATTTTCACTTATGGTTTTGCTTTGCAATCCATCATTGGTATTAGCACAAGCTGAACCGGATGATATTGCATTGGCAAATGATTCTTTTCAGGAATCATTTTATGAGTCATTGACACAAAAAGGAATTGAAAATTATGACAAGGCAATTACGGCACTTGAAAAATGCTTGACATTACAGCCGAGCAATGCCACTGTTTATTTTGAATTAGGTAAAAATTACTTAGCACAAAGGGATTATAAAAAAAGTTATGAATCTTTTGAAAAAGCAACAAAAATTGATGCAACTAATCGTTGGTTTTGGGTTGGGATGTATGATGTTTGCTATGAAACAAGAGATTTTGAACAAGCTATAATTATCGTTTTAAAGTTAGTGGAATTCAAAAAAGAATATAAAGAAGAATTGGTTTCGCTTTATATGAACACACAAAGATTTGACGAGGCGCTCACTTTGATTAATGAATTGAATGACAATGTGGGGAAAACAACCATGCGGGATAATTATAAAGCGCAAATCTTAAGGGATCCAAAATACCAAAGTTCCGAAAGAAATAATTTAATAGATCAAATCAGAAAAAACCCAAAAGAGGAGTCGAATTATTTCAGTTTGATTTATCTGTACAATGAAAACAAGGAATACGATAAAGCCGCAGCTGTGGCTAAACAATTGGAAACTGAAATTCCAAATTCAGATTGGTCACAAGTAAATCTCTTTACTTTACATCTCAACAATAATGATGGAGAAAGTGCCGTAAAAGCAATGAATAGAATATTGGCAAGTTCAAAAATAGATAGAAAAGTAAAACATAGGATATTAAATGATTTCTTGATTTTTATAAAAGACAAGCCTCAATTTGACGCTGATTTAGAAAAAGCAATACCCTATTTTGATAATGATAAGGAAGTAAAAGTAGCTAAGGAAATCGGAAAATTCTACCAGAACAGACAAAATTGGGCAAAGGCAATTCAATATTATCAAATACATTTAAATAAAAATCCTGAGGATATAGAAGCAATATTGTTATCATTTCAATCGTACACAAATAATAAGCAATTTGATATATTGGCAAAAAATGCCGAGATAATGACCCAATTGTATCCCACACAACCAGAATTTTATTATTTTACAGGATTGGCGAACAATCAATTAGGACAGTTCAAAAAAGCGAAAGACAGTTTAGAAACGGGAATAGACTTTTTAGTAAGCGACATTGATTTAGAAATCAATTTTAATATTCAACTTGGAGAAGCTTATAATGGATTAGGCGATGTCAAGAAAAAAGAAAATTATTTCTCTATAGCAGATAAGTTATTAAAACAAAAAAAATAAGATGCAAATAATGAAGAAGATAGCAGTTATTATATTGATTGGTTTGCTAATTTCCTGCAAGGCTAAAAAAGCAGTTATTACTGAAGGGATTGCAAATAAAGAAATCAGCACAAGCAAAATAATAGAAAATCATATTGCCAACAAAAAAAACTTTTCAAGTTTATATATCAAAGCAAGTGCAAGTTATAAAGATGAAAAGCAATCCCAGAATGTTTCTGCAGAAATAAAGATAAAAAAAGACGAAAAAATTTTAATCAGTGTTCGTTTTTTAGGAATAACAATGGCGAAAGCATTGATTACACCTAAGGAAGTTAAATATTACGATAAAATAAATGGCAATTATTTTGAAGGCAATTATGCAGGCTTGAGCGAATGGCTAGGAACAGACTTGGATTTTCAAAAAGTACAGAATTTATTGTTAGGACAAGCTATTGATGACCTTAAAAAAGGGGATTATAAATCAAGTATCGAAAATAAGCTATATAAAATAGAAACCATAAAAGAATCACCAACGAATAAAACTTTTTATTTTGAATCGGATCATTTCCTTGTAAAAAAAGAAGAAATATTCCAGGTTCCGCAGGATCGAAAACTTTTAGTAAATTACCCTGATTACAAAGAATTTGCAGAAGGGATTTTTCCTTTACAAATTATTATTGAGGCAATTCAAAAGAAAGGAAAAACCAATATAGACATTGATTACAAACAATTCAGCTTTAATGAAGAACTTTCTTTTCCATATAGTGTACCGGATGGTTATGAAAGAATTTTTATTAAGTAAATTTGCCTAAATTTAAATAGTATGCCAAAATATATCTTAAACTTGTTTCTTGTCTTTATGTCTTTACAAATGTGGAGTCAGGATGGCCAGCAGGAAAAACTAGAAAAGAGAAAAGCACAAATTCAAGAAGAAATTCGAGAAAAAGAAGAACTCTTACAAGAAACCAAGAAAAAAGAAAAATCGGTAACAAAACTAATCACTATTCAAGGAGATAAAATCAAATTGAAAGAAAAACTGATTAATACTACAACAAAACAGACCAAGATTTTAGGTGACGGAATGTATTTGAATCAATTGCAAATCAACAGACTAAAAAAAGAATTAATCATTCTTAAAGAAGACTATGCAAAAATGATCGTTAAATCATACAAAAGCCGTTCTCAACAAAGTCGCGCTATGTTTATATTGTCTTCAGAAAATTTCCTTCAAGCTTATAAAAGAGCACAGTATATGAAACAATATACCAGCTATAGAAAAATGCAAGGCGAAGAAATTCAAAGTAAAAGCACTCAATTAGCAAATGTAAATAACGAATTAAGTGTTCAGAAAACGGAAAAGCAAAAACTACTTGAAGAGAATAAAACAGAAAAAGTAGCACTTCTAAAAGAAAAATTTGAACAGGAAATCTTAGTTAATTCCATTAAAAAGGATAAAAAACAAATTGCTGCCGACATCAAGAAAAGGCAAAAAGAAACCAGGGCAATTGACAGGCAAATCGACAAGATTATTCGAGAAGCTATTGCCGAAGCAAATAGAAAAGCTGCTGCAAGTAATGCTAAGGCTAACCCAAATAAAGTAATTACCGTTGCAGAATCAAAAGCAGCTGAATCCAATACAAAAATTGTTTTAACACCTGAAGGAAAAATTATTGCGGATAATTTCAGGGCAAATAAAGGACATTTGCCTTGGCCAGTTGAAGCAGGATTTGTTTCCTTGGGTTATGGAGATCAGCCACATCCAATTCATAGATCTTTAATCGTGCACAACAGCGGACTTGAATTCACAACCGATCAAGGTGCAAATGCAAGAGCAGTTTTTGGAGGGGAAGTAACAAGTGTAATCATTTTATCACCAGTAAATAAGGCTGTAATGATACAACACGGAGATTTCTTTACCGTATATCAAAATTTAAGTTCGGTTTCTGTTAGTAAAGGGGATAAGGTTTCAATAAAACAAACTATAGGAAAGATAAGAACTAATGGCGATACTGGCAAAACAGTATTAAAATTCACGATATCACAAAATACTACCTATAATGATCCTACCGGTTGGTTGGCAAGAATGTAAAAAAAATGGAGCCAATTGGCTCCATTTTTTTATGACATAAATATTGCTTTCAATTCCGTCGCATCTGCAGGCTTCATTTTACCTGCTAGAACAAGACTTAGCTGTTTTCTTCTTAAGGCTCCATCATAACGAACTTTTTCTAGTTCAGATTCCGGAATTATAGCAGGTACTTCTACTGGCCTTCCAGTTTCATCAACCGCTACAAAAGTATAAATTGCTTCATTGGCTTTGTTTCTTGAACCAGATTCCCTATCCTCTGTCCAAACATCTATATAGATTTCCATGGAGCTCTTAAAGCTTCTAGATACAATTGCTTCAACAGTTACAACGCTTCCCAAAGGAATGGAACGATTAAATGCAACGTGATTTACTGATGCTGTAACTACTATTCTACGGGAGTGCCTTCTTGCAGCAATACTTGCCGCCCTGTCCATTCTTGCTAATAATTCGCCACCAAAAAGATTGTTTAGCGGATTGGTTTCACTTGGTAAAACTAAATCGGTTAATATCGTTAAAGATTCAGAAGGGTGTTTTGGCTGCATGTTTTTTTATGCAAAGATAAAATAAAGCCAATAAGAAAAAACCATCTCGTTAACAAAAAATGAGACGTGATATATTATAACTCTTCAATTAACAACCAAGCTTCCGGATTCTCCGATTCCTTAATTGTTGACATCGCTTTTTGAGCTTCTGAGTAGGATGCATAACTTCCGTAAATTACTGGAAATAATCCGTGATTATTGGTTCTTATTTTCTTTGCATTGAAACCTTTACTTTTTAAGTCAGCAGCTACTTTTTCGGCATTTTCTGCTAATCTAAAAGCGCCAGCTACAATATGATAAGGCATTTTTTCATTTTTCAGTGCAAGTGTAACCGATGGAAGTGGAGCATCTATAAAAAATGTTGCCTCCTGTATTTTGTTGTGTACTTCTTTTTGCACTTCGGTCTGAACCATCAAAGTACTAGCATCAACCCTATCTTGTTGTATTTTGAAACCAATACTTCCCATAACGGATAATGTAATGGCAACCACTGCAGCATATTTCAAATATGGATTAGAATATCTTTCTTCTATTTTGATAACTTCAGGAAGAGATGGAACTAATGGTATCGTAACATTTTCTTCTCTTACAAATTCGATTTCCCTTTTAATACTTGGGGCAATAAAAGAACTCAATCCGAAAGATTCCATCAGATAATTAGGTTGATCAAACGGGACAAAAACAATATTTTTTTCAGTATTTAGAGAAAGCTGACCAATATTTTTTAAAGTTATTTTACCGTTTGTCAAAAGTGTTTCAGATAAATAACTTACTTCGTTTTCAATGACAACGATAGCTTTATCGTAAGCGATATTTTCAATTTTGGCAATGTGATTGGCTAACAACCCATCGTTGTTCTTTAATTGGGCATTAAAGGAAACCAACTTTTTTGGAGGGAAAAAAGCATTTGAGCTTTGGTTCCATTGCGCCGATTGGATTTCGGTTAAAAACGCACCAAAACCAGGAACGGTTACACATTGGTAACGATATAAAAGTGCCTCTAAATATAATTCAATCTTCATGGAAACAAAGATAGGAAAACGGAATAGTTATCAAAATATATTCGAATATTTTATTCCCATTACCCATAAATATTTTATACTTTTCAGCCTCAATTATATGCCATGAACGAAAACGAATTATTTCACTTATTAGCCTTACAAAAAGTAGAAGGAGTAGGCGATATTGTTGCCAAAAAACTCCTCACTCATTGCGGAAATGCCGAATCAATTTTTAAAACCAATGGGGCGCAGTTAGCCTCAATTGATGGAATTGGCTCAGTTTTGATCCAGAAATTAAAAGACAAAACCGTTTTTGAAAAAGCGGAAGCCGAATTAAAATTTATCAAAAACAATGCTATTCAAACTTTGTTTTTTCAAGATGAAAATTATCCTGATAGACTGAAACACTGTATTGACGGCCCTTTATTATTGTTTGCTTCAGGGAATATCGATATAAAGAACAGAAAAATAATCAGTATTGTAGGGACAAGGCAAATAACGTCCCACGGAATGGAATTCTGTAAAAAAATGATTGCCGATTTAGCTCCTTTAAACCCAATTATTGTTAGTGGATTTGCCTATGGAGTTGATATAGTAGCGCATCAAGCAGCAATGGAACACAATTTACAAACCATTGGAGTAGTGGCTCACGGGTTAAATCAAATCTATCCAAGCGTACATAAAAAATATGTTGCAAAAATGAATGAGAATGGCGGTTTTATGACTGAATTCTGGAGTTCAACAAGTCCCGAAAAAGAAAATTTTGTTAGGCGTAACCGTATTGTAGCAGGAATATCAGAAGCTACGATTGTAATTGAATCTGCAGAAAAAGGAGGTTCCCTAATTACAGCGAATATGGCAAATGATTACAACCGTGATGTTTTTGCAGTTCCAGGAAGAACGACTGATAAATACAGCCAAGGATGCAATAATTTGATAAAAACCCAAAAAGCCAATTTGCTAACGAGTGCTGCAGATCTGGTTTATATGTTGAACTGGGATTTAGAAACTGAATCTAAAACAATACAGAAGCAATTGTTTGTTACCCTTGAAACTGAAGAACAAAAAATTTATGATTACCTGCAAAATAACGGTAAAGAGTTGATGGACACGATTGCGTTAAAATGTGAATTTCCTATCTATAAAATTTCCTCACTGCTTTTAAACATGGAATTGAAAGGGGTTATAAGGCCTTTGCCAGGAAAATTATTTGAAGTGATTTAAGAAAACAAATTATAAATGCTTAGCTGGAATAAATATGTCAAATGTACAACCATTATCCAACTCACCCGTTGCAGTAATGTATCCATTATGGTTTTCAACGATTTTTTTCGCAATAGTTAACCCTATTCCAGTGCCTTCATAATCGTCCTTGCTGTGCAAACGCTGAAAAATTTCGAAAATCTTTTCTTTGTATTCAGGATTAAATCCAATGCCATTATCAGTAATCCGAATATGATTATAATTGCCGGTAAAAGGCAATTTTTCATCTCTTGATTTATCATATTTAATATGATCGCAGCTTATAATAATATGAGAAGGCAGCTCGGGTTTAGAGAATTTTAAGGAGTTGGCAATTAGATTTTGAAGCAGTTGACGAAATTGAAACTGAATAATATTTACTTCACAAAGTTCACCAATTTCTATAGTGGCTTCTTTTTCTTTGAGTTCAGTTTTAAGGGCAATCATTACTTCACCAATGATTTTGTTTAGGTCGCTTTTCTCAAATTTTCTTTCTTTTACGTTTGTGCGGGAATAGGCTAATAAATCATTCAAAAGGTTTTGCATGTGCAAGGCTGAAAGTCGTGTCCGTTCAAAATAATATTTTCCTTTTACCGATAAATTTTCATATTCTTCAGAAAGAATCCTGCTCGAAAACGCCTGTATTTTTCTTAAAGGTTCTTGTAAATCATGGTTTGAAATAAAGTTAAAGGACTCAAGTTCCTTATTTGCGATCATCAATTCAGTAGCGCGTTTTTCCTTTTCAATATTCTGAAAAGCAAGCTCTTTATTGGCTATTACCAATTCCGCAGCGCGGTTTTCTTTTTCTTGGTTTTGGAATTTAAGTTCGGTATTTGCTATGATTAATTCGGCAGCGCGATTTTCTTTTTCCTGGTTTTGAAAAGCAAGTTCTGCATTTGCGATTACCAGTTCCGCAGCGCGGTTTTCTTTTTCTTGGTTTTGGAATTTAAGTTCGGTATTGGCTATGATTAATTCAGCAGCACGATTTTCTTTTTCCTGGTTTTGAAAAGCAAGTTCCGCATTGGCTATTACCAGTTCCGCAGCGCGGTTTTCTTTTTCTTGGTTTTGGAATTTAAGTTCGGTATTCGCTATGATTAATTCAGCGGCACGATTTTCTTTTTCTTGGTTTTGAAAAGCAAGTTCTGCATTGGCTATTACCAATTCCGCAGCGCGGTTTTCTTTTTCTTGGTTTTGGAAAGCAAGTTCTTTATTGGCTATTACCAATTCGGCAGCCCGTTTTTCTTTTTCTTCGTTTTGGAAGGCAAGTTCTTTATTGGCGATAACTAATTCAGCATGGCTGTCCTTCTCACCATTGAGTATAATTTCACTGGGAACAAATATCTTTTTCTTCATTGAATTTCAATAGTCATCAAAGATACACTATTAATTATGGGAATACAGCTAGTAAGGATTCATAAATTAGTGACTATCAATTTACTGAAATTACATTTTTTTAGTTTATCGGTAATTGATTAAATATTTGAAGTTAGTTGTTGGCAGTAGTTGTTTTAGAATTACAGGTAATGTTATTATTTCAGCGGGTTTTTATTAACCCATTTTTCGAATTTGCCAAAATTACCCAAAAGCAAGACTATTTTTCCATTAAGCCAATTACCCAAATCCGTTGTAGTGGCTGTTGTGTGCTGGTTTCTTTATTTATAATTTATTTTCAGTTTCGTAAAATTCTGTAAGCATTTTATAATTTTCGCCATAAAAATAGTTGTAATTTATTTTTACTTCTTTTCCATTTTTTTGGAATATTATTTCTCCACGTTTAATGCTTTTCACTTCTTTTAGTGAAATATTTTCGTCTTCTAAATAAATTGATTTATTGTCAAAACTGACATTTTTAAATTTTAGAATTTTAGTGATAAAAGCAAAATAGAAAAACAGAATTAATAGTAAACAAGTCAAAATTCCGCTCGTATCTTTTATGATTATGCTGTAGATTAGATAGCCTGTAAATCCAATTCCGATTATATAAATAACATAGACAAATATTTCGCCTAAATATGAAGTCAATTTATAATTTCTCTGCATTTTAATTTATTTTTCAGTTTTCTTTTAACCGCGAATTTTCGGTAAACTTGCACACAACGTTCTGGCACTACAGCGGGTTTGGGACTAAATTAAGCCCTATTTTCGGATTTGCCAAATCATCCCAAATACAAGACTAATTTTCCATTAAGTCAAATGCCCAAATCCGTTGTAGTGGCTGTTAGTGGCTGGCTTTTATTTAATATATATCTTTTCAAATTCTTCAACACTTTCTTCCATTTCCATTCTCACATCTAAAGTTAACTGTTCAGTTTTTAAACTGAGGCGTAAAAATTCACAGTATTTTTTATCGACAAAAGAAAACATTAAACCAACCAATTCGCAAACTCTATTTAGGTCAGAAAAATGCGTCCATTTTATCAGCTGGTTAAAAATAAATATTTTTTCATTTTTAGTTAATTCATTAACATTATAAAACTTCTGAAATTTTTCTGCAAGAATTTTCAATAATTCAATTTGCTTCTGTTCTTCAAGAAAATAGTGAGCTTTCAATAAATTCAGCAAACAAATCGTGAAAATATTCTACCGAGATAACTTCTAATAGAGATTGAAATTTAGAATCAATATTGCTTTTATTGTTCATATTTGATTTTTTGTTTCTGCGGATTGCTTGCCACTAACTTATATATACCAGCCATAAAACGGCACCAATCTGCCCAAAATGGAGTGACTTTGCGTCATGCAATGACAGATATTCATTTGCTAATGTATAAAAAAACTTTTACAAACTTTCAATAAGACTTGCTTGCGTCCGGTATGGGGTTAATGAGGCATAAGGTTCATACATGGAGTATAGTTTACCTCCAAGATGCTACACCACGCCATACAAGAAGTTAACAACCTAAAATTTGACGGGTTTGGATTTTTATTCAATAAAAATCCCTTTCAAATTAATTTGAAAGGGATTAAAATTAGTTTAAGCTAGGATTTATATTGGTTTCATTCAAATCCCAACTTTTCCCTTACTCTTTCTAAAACACCATTCGCCGCTTTTCCTGCTTTTTCGGCACCTAGTTTTAATAAAGTATCCACTTTATGAAGGTTGTTCATGTAGTAATTGTATTGTTCCCTTTCGGTTTTGAATTTTTCAACTAGCAATTCAAACAATTCTTGTTTGGCGTGACCATATCCATAATCACGGTTTGCGTTTGCATAGTTAACTTTCATTTTTGCCAATTGGTCACCATTGGCAAGCAATTTATAAAGTGAAAAAATAGTACAGGTTTCTGGGTTTTTTGGATCTTCCATCGCGGTACTGTCGGTTTCAATTGACATTACTTGTTTGCGCAATGCTTTGTCATCCAGAAAAATATTGATAATGTTATTAGCGGATTTACTCATTTTTCCGCCATTTGTTCCTGGAACAAGCATACTTTCTTCCTGAATTTTCGCTTCTGGCAAAACAAAGGTTTCTCCCATCTGGTGATTAAAACGAGAAGCTACATCACGGGTAATTTCAATATGTTGCAACTGGTCTTTCCCCACAGGGACAAACTGCGCATCATACAATAAAATATCCGCGGCCATTAGCATTGGATAACTGAAAAGCCCTGCATTGACATCCTCTAATCTATCTGATTTATCCTTGAAAGAATGTGCCAAAGTCAATCTTTGGAACGGGAAAAAACAACTCAAATACCATGATAATTCAGCAGTTTGAGGCACATCCGACTGTCGGTAAAAAACCACTTTGTTTACATCCAATCCACAAGCTAACCATGCTGCTGCAGTACTGTATGTATTTTGACGTAAAGTCGCACCGTCTTTTATTTGAGTAATCGAATGCAAATCTGCAATAAAAAGGAAAGATTGGTTTTCCGGTTTGTTAGACAAGGCAATAGCAGGAAAAATAGCCCCTAATAAATTGCCTAAATGAGGTGTTCCCGTGCTTTGAATTCCAGTAAGTATTTTTGACATAGATGCTTAATTTATCCGATCTGAATTTATTTCAGATTAGCAATATTTTTATAAGATTTGGCAAAGTTAATCCTTTGTAACAAAAATTGCATATGATTCCGTATTTTTGACAATATGAATCGTTATTAACTGCAAGTTTGCCTAGCAAATACTTATAGATGAAATGACAACACCTCCCGATAGTTATCTGGAGACTGATAAAAATATGTTTTACATATATGAAAATACTAAAAAACATTTTCTGGGTACTTTGGAAGATTTGGTTCTATATATTGTTAGGGCTTCCTATTCTGATTATGTTTCCCTTTTTGCTTATTTCTATTTTGAAAGAAAAGTGGTATCCGTATTTCTTTATCATGGCAAGAATTTGGGCGAAAATCATTCTGTATGGAATGGGTTTTTATTATAAGGTAGAAAAAGAGGAAGAACTTGAAGAAAATAAGAGTTATATGTTTGTCTCCAATCACACCTCCATGACCGATATTATGCTTATGCTGGCAGTGGTAAGGAATCCATTTGTATTTGTTGGTAAAAAAGAACTGGAGAAAATTCCGTTATTCGGTTTTTTCTATAGGAGAACCTGTATTTTGGTCGATAGAAAAAGTTCAAAAAGCAGAAGGGATGTTTTTGAAAGGGCACAAAAAAGGTTAAACCAAGGTTTGAGTATCTGTATTTTTCCAGAAGGCGGTGTGCCTGATGACGAAACGGTTTTGCTGGATGAATTTAAAGACGGCGCTTTTAGACTCGCACTTGAACACAATATACCCATTGTCCCAATTTCTTTTGCAGACAATAAAGAACGGTTCTCCTATAGATTTTTAAGCGGAAGCCCAGGGATTATGCGAGTAAAAATCCATTCTCCGATAACCACACAAACGGAGGAGCCTCATCTAAAAAAATTGATTAAAGAAAAAACAAGGACGATTATCCTAAACCAACTTATAGCGTTTAAAACAAAAAAAAAGAGCACTTAACCAGAGTGCTCTTTTTGGTTGTTACAATAAGCAACAACCCTACTTAACAAAAAAAATTAAACCAAAATTAAAACCTGAAAAAAATTTTAAAAACTATAACTGATACCAGTATATAAACCTAAAACATACGGTTTGAAATTACCGCTATTACTAGAAAATGTATTAATCTGATATTTGAACATCGGCTCAAAATTTGCCTGAAAAGATTTCCAAAAACTATATTTGAAACCTAATCCGATGTTAGTACTGTAATGTATCTGCCTTAAATTATTTGCTTCACCAATATTCAAATTTAGACCTGAAGACAATAGGGATACTTTATTTTCATTTAAGAATAGTGTGCTGAATCCCCCAATAACTTCTATTCCAAATTTTCTGTCCATTACTTTGTATGACAATTCAAAGGGAACCTCATAATAAGAGGTTTTTTGATTCAATTTTCCGTCAAATTTAGTTTCAGTATTTGCAAAACTCACGCTCCTTGTTTGAATCTGTAAAAAGGAACCTTCAAGATTAGTGTTTAAGCTATTGATACTATTTGAAAAACTTTCTTGAGAGAAAACAACATCATTTGTGTTGTATTCCATAGCAACTGCATTTGCACCGGTTTTTAAACTAAATTTTTTATTCAGTGCATATTTTACTCCAATTCCAAAACCTAGATTGGTTTTATATTCCTTTGCATTATTTTGAAATTCTACGTCCAATGGCGAACCTTGTGAAGCAGAATTATAATACACTGGCGATGCATTTGAAGAAACCTGCCATCTTTGCATTTTAGCCTTAGGGTTATTGGTAGCTGTTTTTGCTTGCTTTTCTTTTAATAGTTCCTCCAATGGATTTTCAGTTATTGCTGCAATTATTGGAGTAGTAACACTGTCTTTTTTTATAGCCTCGTTAGGAGATGAAATAGCAACTGGGTTTTGAGTTTCTCCTTTATAATCAATAATCGGATCGATAATGTTGGTAGTTGTATTTTCTGTAGCTGCAATTGCAATTGTCCTATTTTTAGATTGCTGCTGCACTGCTTTATTGGATTGGTTATGGTTAAAATAATTTTTAGGGTAACGGTTAGCTACATTGTTTTTATTGGTATTGAATCCTTTTTTAATTTGTAAAGGAACAGTGGTTTTAGAATTTTTTTTAGCTAATTGAGTTGAGTTCCCTGATTGGTTTGGAGCACTAACAATTGTGTTGGATTGAATGGAATTTAAATCTTTGTTTGTCTTGGCATTATCGGTTTTTGGTGTTTCTCCATTCTCAATTGCACCATTGTTTTCAACTACGTTAGCATTTGACTCGGTGTTTGTAACGCTGTTAGTATTGTCAGAATTCAAGATCGGGTAACTAATTAGCGAACCGATAAGCAAGGCAGCAGCAATTCCAGAAACTTTCCACCAAAGCGGAATTATTTTCCTTGCGGGCTTTCCTTTTAGCTGAGATTCGATGCTGTTCCACACTCTTGCTGGTGGTTCAACTTCAAAATCTTTGAATTTTTCTTGAAACAGGCGCTCTATGTTTTTTTTATGACTCATTTAACTGACGGTAAATCTATGTTTGACTGTTCTATTTTTTCTTTTAAAATTACTTTTGCCCTTGACAAATTCGATTTTGAAGTTCCTACTGAGATGGTTAGCATTTCTGCTATTTCTTTGTGGGAATACCCATCAATGACATATAAATTAAAAACCAATCGATACCGATCGGGTAGTTCTTGGATTATTTTCATTAAATAATCGATAGAAATGTTTTCGTCATCAAAATCTACTTCAACTTCATCTGCGATGTTATCGTTTACAATTTCAAGAAAACGAACTGTTCTGTATTGTTGCAGAACATTGTTTATCATCACTCGTTTTATCCACCCTTCAAAAGAACCTTTAAAATTAAACTGACTTATTTTCTCAAAAACAATTAAAAACCCATCCTGTAAATTATCTTCCGCCTCTGCATAACTCCTCGAATACTTGAGGCAAATCGCAAACAACTTAGCCGAAAATAATCGGTATAACTGTTCTTGTGCCTTAGTATCTTTCTTTTTACAATCAATTATTAACTGCTCTAAATTCAATGGCAAATAAATTAATTTTATTAAGGCAGTACTTCGACTTCATAATTCAAAAATTCGTCTTCTCCACTAGTTGCATTCGTTCCAGTAAAAAATTTAAATGTATAGATTCCCTCTTTTTGTGGATGAAAATCCAAAGGAATTTCTGATAATATATTAGCGTCAGTACAATTATTTTGATCCAATTTAATTGATTCAACGGCAACAGTTCTTGTAAACTCATTGATATCATAATAAAAACCATTAAAAATATGACAGGTAGAAGGTCTTCTGTATTTAACAGTAATCTGTGAAGTAGAATCCACTTTATAGCTGTCTGGCATTACTACGCTTTCAACAGGTAATAATTCAAATTTGTTGTTAGGCTCATCATAAATGTTACAAGAAGCTACGGTAATCACAATTATGAAAAGCAAAAAAAATATCTTTTTCATTTTAAACTATTATTAATTTTTATTTAGATGCAAATCATTGGGAATGGTTGCGTTCGTTTTTAAAAAAAAATCCTATTCAGTTTTTTGAATAGGATTTAATTTTTTAAGCGTTTGCTTCTTTGATATGTTCTTTAATTCTCATCTCAAGTTCCTCGGCCATTTCTGGATTGTCTTTGATTAAGGATTTTACCGCATCGCGTCCTTGACCTAATTTGGTTTCACCATAACTGAACCAAGAACCCGCTTTTTTGATAATTTCAAATTCTACGGCTAAATCAAGTATTTCTCCTGTTTTAGAAACGCCTTCCCCATACATAATATCAAATTCGGCAGTTTTAAAAGGTGGGGCAACTTTGTTTTTTACCACTTTTACTTTTGTTCTGTTTCCAATAACGTTTTCACCGTCTTTAATTTGTGTAGAACGACGGATATCCAAACGTACCGAAGCATAAAATTTCAAGGCATTTCCTCCAGTTGTAGTTTCTGGATTTCCGAACATAACCCCTATTTTTTCCCTTAATTGGTTAATAAAGAAAACCGTACAATTGGTTTTGCTGATTGTTCCAGTAAGTTTTCTCAAGGCTTGTGACATTAATCTTGCGTGCAATCCCATTTTAGAATCTCCCATTTCGCCTTCAATTTCGCTTTTTGGCGTCAAGGCTGCAACCGAGTCAATCACGACAATATCAATCGCTCCAGAACGGATAAGGTTTTCGGCAATTTCTAATGCTTGTTCTCCATTATCAGGTTGAGAGATAATTAAATTCTCAATATCAACGCCTAATTTCTCAGCATAGTTTCTGTCAAAAGCATGTTCGGCATCAATAAAAGCAGCAATTCCGCCTGCTTTTTGAGCTTCTGCAATAGCGTGAAGCGTTAAGGTTGTTTTACCAGAGGATTCCGGACCATAAATTTCAATTATTCTTCCTTTTGGATAACCGTTTACTCCCAGTGCTAAATCAAGACCTAATGAACCCGAAGAAATGGTTTCTACTTCCTCTACGGCTTTATCGCCCATTTTCATCACCGTTCCTTTTCCGTAGGTTTTATCTAGTTTGTCAAGGGTTAGCTGTAAGGCTTTCAATTTTGCATCTTTCTCTGAGTTTCCTTTTTCAGGAGCTATCTTTTCTTTCATTAGAATTATTTTTCGTAAAAATACTTATTTTTTTTGAATCAGATGAAGGGAAATAAAAACAAAAAGAACTCATTTTGTCCAATTTTCAAACAAAAAAATATTTCTTACTTTTGCCTATCATTATCTAGTTATGCAAAAGATTATTTCTTATCCTATTTCGTTAGTTTGCTATACTTTGTTTTTGTTGCTGATTACCATTTTTCACCCCATTCAATGGATATGTTTGAACATTTTTGGTTATTACGCACACAAGAAAAGTGTCGACTATCTTAATTTTTGTTTACTTTATATTTTATTGCTTTCAGGAACCACGTTTAGTATAAAAAACCGTGGAAATATCCCTACAAACGCTCCAATTATATTTGTATGCAACCATCAAAGTTTGTATGATATCATCGGGATTGTTTGGTTCTTAAGACGTTTTCATCCAAAATTTGTCAGCAAGAAAGAATTGGGGAAATGGATTCCAAGTGTTTCCTATAATTTACGTAATGGTGGTTCTGTACTAATTGACAGAAATGATCCAAAACAGGCGATTCCAACTATTAAAGGTCTGTCTGAATATATAGAATTGCACCGTCGTTCAGCAGTAATTTTTCCGGAAGGAACGAGAACAAAAACAGGAGCCCCAAAAGAATTTGCGTCAAGCGGATTAAAAATTCTCTGCAAATATGCGCCTTCAGCGTATGTGGTGCCAATAACAATCAATAATTCATGGAAAATATTTAAGTACGGATTTTTTCCTCTAGGTTTAGGAAATCGTGTTACCTTTGCAGTTCATAAAGCAATGGCTGTAAAAGATTTTGCTTTTGATGAAATAATGAAAAAAACTGAACACGCAATTGTGCAAGGAATAAATAAAGTATAATAGATTTTGTTTTGGGAAATCCTAAATCTAAAATCCTAAATCTAAAATTAAGAGAATGTCTATAAAAAATGTACGTCTGGAAGTAATGCAGTTTCTAGAAGATAAAATCGACGGATTTGTAGATCAGTATTTAATACCAGTAGAAAAAATTTGGCAACCATCGGATTATTTGCCAAATTCTGAAAGTGAAACTTTTTTTGAAGAGGTAAAAGAATTAAGGGAAATCGCAAAAGATTTGCCTTATGATTTTTGGGTAGCATTAGTAGGTGATACCATTACCGAAGAAGCGCTTCCAACTTATGAATCCTGGTTAATGGATGTAGAAGGTGTCGATAATGTGGAGCGCAACGGATGGTCAAAATGGGTTCGTCACTGGACAGGGGAAGAAAACCGTCACGGGGATTTGCTCAATAAGTACCTCTATTTATCAGGTCGAGTAAATATGCGTGAAATCGAAATGACAACGCAGCATCTTATTTCTGATGGTTTTGATATTGGTACCGGTCGTGATCCATATAAAAACTTCGTTTATACGAGTTTCCAGGAATTAGCAACTTATATTTCACATAATAGGGTAGCGCAGTTAGCAAAAAGCTACGGTGACAATAAACTGTCAAAAATCTGTAAAATGATTGCTGGGGATGAAATGCGTCACCATCATGCCTATAGTGAGTTCGTAACTCAAATTTTAAAAGTAGATCCAAGCGAAATGGTTTTGGCGTTCAACTATATGATGAGACAAAAAATTGTTATGCCAGCAGGTTTTTTGAGGGAATCAGGAGAAAAAATAGGCTCAGCTTTTGAGAATTTTTCTAATTCTGCGCAAAGAATCGGAGTTTATACAGCAAATGATTATGTTGATATTATCCAGAAATTAAATGAAAAATGGGAAATAGGTTCATTAACTGGTCTAACCGACGAAGCTGAAAAAGCCCGGGAATACTTGATGAAACTGCCAGCAAGAATGGCAAAAGTTTCTGAAAGGATGGTTATTCCTCAAGATTCATTTGTTTTCAAATGGGTTGAACCAGCAAGGATATAGATTAGGATTTGAGAATTTAGATTTCAGATTCGGAAATTTAAAATGAGGGTTAAGAAATGTTGATTTTTGAAGTGTAACTTTAGAAATCAACATTTTTTTTAAATAAAAATAAGTAAATGCAAGAATTAATAAACAACACCATCCAGTTTGTAAAAAAACAATTGGAAGGTGCGGAAAGCGGACACGATTGGTTTCACATAGAACGAGTTTATAAAAATGCTTTGGCTATAGCCAAAAACGAAAATTGTGAGGAAACCATTGTTCAATTGGGCGCTTTACTCCACGATATTGCGGATAGCAAATTTCATGATGGGGATGAAACTGTTGGGCCAAAAGCGGCGAGACTATTTTTAGAGAAAGAAAATGTAGCCGAAGAAATCATCGAACAGGTGATTAATATCATTGAAAACATATCCTATAAAGGAGGGAATTTTGAACAAAAATTTCATTCCATCGAGTTACAAATTGTTCAAGATGCAGATAGATTAGATGCCATTGGAGCTATCGGGATAGCGAGAACTTTCAATTATGGGGGTTTTAAAAACAGGCCCATGTATAACCCCGAAATCCTTCCAAATCTAAATATGACTAAAGAAGAATATAAAAATTCCGATGCGCCAACCATCAATCATTTCTACGAAAAATTATTACTTCTCAAAGACAAAATGAATACTGAAACAGGGAAGCAAATTGCTCTGAAACGTCATGATTTTATGGAAAATTTTTTGGCGCAATTTTATGCAGAATGCAATGGTGAGATATAAAAAAACCAGAGTTTTTACTCTGGTTTTTTAGATTATAACGTAATTTTTAAAATTTGTTTTTTCTTTCCTTTCTGTCCCAAGATATAGACTGAATTTCCGCAAAGTTCGCCCCTAGCTACCATAAAAGGCACTTCATTTTCTTTGTCATCTAGAATTTCTCTATAATCAAAATCACCCACTTGATTAATTCTGATAACATTTAAGTTAGAACGTTTTGCACTAGTTTCTCCAAACTGTATTCTATCTTTTCGTAGTTTTTTAACTTTTTCTCCTGCATTAATAAAGAAATAGGCATCATTTCCTTTTGCTGTTGAGGTAAATGAAAAGAATGGATTTGGCGCAGATGAATCCTGACGTTTATTAAGATTTCTAGCCCAAGCAATGTCTCCTGAAACGGAAAGTTTAACACTCACAATATCATCATAATGGTAAACATACGTTGTGCGGCTACCTCCTTGTGGAGAATAAGTGGTGTGAGTTGTGATGTAAAATTCTTCTGCGTTTATGATAATTTCATTGTTTGCAGTAATTATTGTTCTTTTAAGACTAAGGTTTCTAAGTTCTTTTTTCTTCTCTTTCACATCTTCTTTTCCGTATTTGTCCATTAGAAATTGATCACTAAACGCATTGAATTTTGTTTTTTTGATGTCTAATGTTTTTGGGTCTAATTCAAAATAGCTTACACCTTTATAGCGACTGTCATTTCTATCAGAATAAAATCCAACACAAGTTAATCTATCCTGAAAAACGATTGTTTTCAATGAAGCTGCATAGTGGTCATCTGTATCGAAAATTTGTGTTTTTGACTCACTGTTTGTGATTCTTGTTAACTCATATTGGTATCTTCCACCATCTTTTTTGCTTTTTGCTTCTTTTGTAAATGTTTTTCCTAGAAGATATAAAGTATTTCCATCTTTTGATACATCAATGTTTTCATAGATGAATTTTTTATCCTTGATATCTCTTTTAAAAACGTGCTCAATCTTCTTGTTTAATGCTTTGTCAAATAAATACAACTTGTGAGTTTCACTTTTTTTGTCTTTAATATCTAAAGTAATTGCAAATGCAGATTTATCTTCATTAATAATCATACTAGCTCCAGTATCACTGTCAGCACTTCCATAGGATCCCCCTTTTTGAATTTCTTCTGATGATACTCTAAATAATTCTTTAGTAGTAAAGTTAAAATCATTGATGTTTGAAGTGGATGAATTACAGATGTATGCCTTTCCCTTTTTATCATAAACGTATTCAATCATATTGATTTCTTGTCCATTCATAACAATTCCTAGGATATAACCAAAGGTCTTTTTATCTCCTTTTTTTTGCTTGGCTTGGTATTCATATTCTTTTATTAATTTTAAATTACTATCATAATGCTCAAAATAGTAACCTAATCCTGAAGAGAAAAAACCTCCTTTGTAGGAACGAATAATTAGAACGCCTCCATTTCCATCGTCTTCTACTAACTCAATATTAGAATATTTATATTCATCCTTAAAAAGTTCACTTTTAGTAATTTGTACTGGAATGTCCTGTGCAAAAGAATGTCCTGAAAACATTGAAAATGCAAGAATAGCGAGAAGTTTTTTCATTTATTTGGTTGATTTAAATTTCGGCTAAAATATAAAAAAAATCTTATTTTTTTTAAGTTAATTTTAAATGTTGATTTAGTCAGATTCTGCTTTGGTAAAAAACTAATTAATGAATAAATAAAAAGTGGTTATTAAATAAAAAGAGAGCCAAAATGACTCTCTTTTTATCAGGCTATATCTAATTGCAAACTTCAAATGAAAATTATATACTAATTTATTTCCCTTCAAAAACAGCTTTTCTTTTTTCTAAAAATGCAGTTGTTCCTTCTTTGAAGTCTTCGGTGCTAAAACAATGTCCGAATGCTTTTATTTCGGTTTCATAACCATCTACACCATCCTTAAAGTTAGCATTGATTGATTTTATTGCTTTAGAAATTGCAACAGGTGAGTTTCTTTTTGCAATTTTATGGTTAATGAAAACGGATTGAAGCAAAAGCCAGAAATTAATTCATCGCTTTTGTTACAAAGTAATTTTTAGTAATTGTTTTTTCTTCCCTTTTCTTCCTAAAAAGAAAATTGAATTATTTGATAAAACCCCGTTAGAAACCATAAACGGTACAGAATTATTTTCGTCATCTAAAATTTCTTCATAGTCAAAGTCGCCATTTTCATTGATGCGAATCACATTCAAATTTGATTTATTTTTCCGTGTTTGTCCAAATTCAATTCGGTCATTTTTTAATTTTTTAATTTTTTCTCCAGCATTTATAAAAAAATAACTAGATTCGTTATTAACAATTGAGCTATAAGATATGAATGATTCGTCATCTATGCTATTTCCTTGACTTTTGTTAATATTTCTAGCCCAAACTAAGTCTCCATCGCTATTCAATTTTGCGGATATAATGTCGTCATAATTATAATAAGTTTGACCCCCGCCATTTGCATTTTGTGAAGAAGTTAGATATTCTTCTTGGGCATTAAATATTAAATTATCATTTTTAGTAAAAAACATTGATTTAAAAGTCAAAAATTTTAATGCTTTGTCTTTGTTTTCTCCATACTTATCAATCATAAATTGTTCGGTAAACGGATTGTATTTTGAATGTGTAATTTCCAATGAATTAGAGTCTAATTTAAAATAACTTATTCCTTTAAATTTGTAATCCTTAAGATCAGAATAAAATCCAAGACATATAATAGCATTATTATGGAAAACTGATTTTAACGAACCAATAAAATTTTCCTTTGTGTCAAAATATTGTGACTTTTGATATTCTGAAGTAATTTTTGTTATTTCAAACAAATATTTTCCACCGTCTGATTTTTTCTTTTGTTCAGCAGAAAATATTTTGCCTAATAAATAAACCGAATTTCCATCTGGCGCAACTTCAATATTTTGGAAAATATATTTTTTATCTTGAATGTCTCTTCTAAATTCAGTATCTATTTTTTTATTTAATTTATTGTCATATAAATAAAATTTTAAATACTCCGATTTTTTTCCGTTAAAGTCTATTGCAATTGCAAATGCAGTATTAGTATCATTTGTTTTCATCACAATATCAGCTCCATTAGTGTTTTTTGAAATTGTGGATTTATTTCTAAAACCAAAAACATTTTCACTTGGAGAATAAGTTGCTTCGGAATTTAATTGTCCTGAATTGTCATTTGTCCATATTTCATTAACTCGATCATAAAATTTTTGTTCCAATGCAAAGGAACCAACCTGGCTTACTTCATCTTTAGTTAATCTAAATAACTCTTTTTTCGAGGTTTTAAAATCTTCTGTGATACTATTTACTTGACATATATATGATTTTTGGTTCAAATCATAATAAAACTCTACAATGTGAACTTCGTTTTCAAAAGAACAAACACCAACAATAATATTGAATTTTTGATAATTTGGGCTCTTCATCTTAAATTCAAATTCTTTTGTCAAGACTAAATCTGAATTATAATTTTCTATATAAAACCCTTCATTATATGATAACCCCGAAGTTTTATAGGATCTAACGATTAAAATACCTCCTTTGCCATTATCTTTACTTAAGACAATTGTTGATTTTTTATATTCATCTTCAAACTCATTACTTTTTTGGATTTTAAATGGAATTGTTTGCGAATAATTATGGTAAGAAAATAATAGTAACGCAATAAAATAAAATATTTTTTTCATAAGATGTGTTTATTTCCCTTCAAAAACAGCTTTTCTTTTTTCTAAAAATGCAGTTGTTCCTTCTTTGAAATCTTCGGTGCCAAAACAATGTCCGAATGCTTTTATTTCGGTTTCATAACCATCTACACCATCTTTAAAGTTAGCATTGATTGATTTTATTGCTTTAGAAATTGCAACTGGCGAGTTTCTCAATATTTTAGTTGCGATTCCATTACAGAACGTCATTAATTCTGACTGTGGTACAACATGGTTAACCAATCCAGCCTTGAATGCTTCTTCTGCAGAAATCATTCCCGCAGTCATTATTAATTCCATTGCACGGCCTTTTCCTATCAATTGAGGGAGTCGTTGTGTTCCTCCATATCCTGGAATTACACCTAGGGAAGTTTCAGGTAAACCCATTTTTGCATTTTCAGAAGCAATACGAAAATGACATGCCATAGCCAATTCCAATCCGCCACCTAGCGCAAAACCATTGATTGCAGCTATAACAGGTGTTCTTAAATTTTCAACAAAATTGAATAAAAGCTCTTGTCCTTGTTCAGCTAATTGTGCGCCTTCAGCAACTGAGAAATTAGCAAATTCTGAAATATCTGCACCAGCTACAAAAGCTTTTTCCCCACTTCCGGTCAAAATAATCGCTCTCACTTCGGCATCTTGTGCCAATGCTTTGAAGGCATCATGTAGTTCCTGTATTGTGGCTTTATTTAATGCATTTAATTTTTCTGGACGATTAATAGTGATGGTTGCAATACTGTTTCCGGCAGTAATTAAAATATTTTCGAAGTTCATTTTTTCTGTTTTAATTGATTATAGGTAATGAAACTGTGAATGTAGTTCCTTTATTAAATTCTGATTCAAATGTAATCGTTCCTTTGTAATTTTCAATAATATTTTTTATAATTCCTAAACCTAATCCCATTCCGCTATTTTTTGTAGTGAATTTAGGTTCGAATATCCGGTTTCTGTTTTCAGTTTCAATTCCGATTCCGTTGTCTTTAACAGTAATTAAAACATGGTCACCTTCTTTTTTTACGGCAACAAAAATTGATTTCTCTTCTTGGTTTTCAGGAATGGATTGTATGGCATTCTTTACGAGGTTATTGATGATTCGAACTAATTGCGTTCTATCCATTTTCGCAATTATAGCTGTTTTTTCTGCTTCGAAAACGAGGTATTCTTCATTAAAAATATCCAAAGCCAATTCAACTACATCAACCACATTGAGTGTTTCGTTTTGTTGCGCAGGCATCGATGCAAAATTAGAAAATGCCGAAGCGACAGCATTCATCGTATCGATTTGTTGGATAAGTGTTTTGGAATAATCACTTAATTTTTGCTTTAAATCGGGATCATTGATGTCGAATTTTCTTTGGAAACTCTGTACCGTTAAACGCATTGGCGTGAGCGGATTCTTGATTTCGTGCGCCACTTGTTTTGCCATTTCGCGCCAAGCCTCTTCCCGTTCACTTTGCGCTAATTTACCGGCACTGAGTTCCAGTTCATCCACCATTTCATTGTATGCTTTTATCAATAGATTGATTTCTTTGCTATTGGCTTCAAGAACAATTTTTTCGTTTTTTTGATTCAGACTGGTTTCACTTAATTTATCCGAAATCGTCTTTAGGGATTTTGTAATGTAAGTGGAAAGAAAATAAGCCAAACCAAACGCAATAATCAACATGAAAGAATAAACCTGACTTAATCTTACGAGGAAATTATTCAGTTCATTTTCATAAAAACTATCGTCTTCTACATAAGGTAAATTCAATATTCCTAATGGTTTGAATTTTTCATCTTTTATTTGGCTATAGGAAGCACGGTTTTTTTGACCGTTTATGTTTTTAATGTCAACATATCTTTTTTCGATCGATGATTCCACTAATTTCAGGATATATTTTGGAATCGGAGGAGAAATGGTATCGATGGAAAATGCCGCTTTTGACGATTTTAATAGTTTTCCGTCAAGGCTATAAATGTTTATTTCAAGATTGTGTATTTGCGCCAGTTCATGGATTTTGTCCTTAAATATCAAATCCAAATTGGCTGTGGTAAGTGGATAAGTAGTGTTAGAAAGTACATAATTAATGTGTTCCTTAATGGCAGTTTCTTTACGTTCCAGTCTTTCTTGATGGTATTGTCTGGATTCGTTTTTAAACTGGATAATAGAAATGGAAGCCATTAACAACGACGCAATTAAAATCAAGACAATCATCGAAAGGAAAATCCTGATTCGAAGTGAGAGCATTGAAATTTTGAAGCCGTTTTGCATAATTTAGTGATTAGTGGAGTAATTAGTTTAAATCAATATAATGCTAATGACTAATTACTTTTTTCTCTGATTCTCTTGTATAATTTAAAACCAAGCATAATTAAAAAAGAAAATAAAATAATTCCGATAACGCCATAAATCCAATTGACGGCATTTTTTAAAATTACTAAAAAAACTACTGCAAAAAGTATAATTGTAGCACCTTCATTCCACAAACGCATGAAATTGGACGAATAGTTAAAAATACCATTTTGTAATTCTTTATAAATCAACTGGCATTTAATCTGGTAGGCAATCAGTAAAACAACAAATCCTAATTTCACTTGCATCCAAGGCATTTGTAACCAAGCTGGATTTAAAATCAATAGCCATACTGCAAAAATTACTGCCAAAACAGCACTTGGCCAAGTAATGATATACCACAGGCGATACGTCATTATTTTATATTGGTTCTGTAAAATTTCTTTTTCAGGCGATGGTTTGTCGTTGGCTTCAATTTGGTAAACAAACAAGCGAACAATATAAAATAGACCTGCAAACCAAGTGATTACAAATATTAAGTGAAGTGATTTTATATATTCGTACATGTTATTTAGGATTTAGATGATTCAAATCTTTTCTCAAAAAATATACAGTTACAAGTGTAGCAAGGATATCTGCAATTGGAAAAGAAAGCCATACGCCAAAAATACCAAAAAAATTAGGTAAAATAAGCAGTAAAGGGATTAAGAATATACCTTGTTTAGACAAAGTAAGTAACAATGAAGGCTTTGCTTTTCCTATCGCCTGAAAATAGGCAGAGCCAATTAATTGCACGACTATTATTGCAGATGTAGCAAAAATCCACCGTATGGCATTGGGCGTGTCTCTTAATACTTTTTGATCTTCAGTAAAAATACTTGTCAATTGTTCGGCAAAAATAAATACGAGAACATATATCGTAGCAGAAATCAATACTCCCGAAGAAATGGCAACTCTGACAGCTTCTTTAACTCGATTGAATTTTTTTGCGCCATAATTATAGCCTGCAATTGGTAAAAAGGCTTCGGTTATTCCTGAAATCGGGAACAATGCAAACATTAGCATTTTACTGATAATCCCATAAACGGTAACTGCATTCTCACCTCCATTTTGAAACAGAACATGGTTTAAAACCACTGCTAAAACACCAATTACGCCCTGCCTGAAAAAAGGAGCTGCACTTAAGGAAATGATTTCTATAACAGTTTTGCTTTGTATTTTAAAGTGTTTCCACAAAAGCCTTATTTTGCTTTTAAAGATAAAAAACCAAACTACAAAACCGAAGCAAATGGAATAGGAAACGGCTGTCGCCAATGCTGCCCCAAAAATCCCCCAATTTAAAAGTTTTATAAAAACAATGTCAAGAATGATGTTTCCAATAGAAGCGACTATAGTTGCGGTCATTGCAAAACTGGATTTGTTTTCCGCACGGATTACACTGTTGCCCATCGCACAGAAAGCCTGAAGCGGAGCCGATAATAATATTGGATAATAAAATTCTTTGGCTGGAGCCAAAATTTTGCCCTGCGCACCAAACAAAGCCAAAATTTCATCACAGAAAAACCAACCTATGATTACTAATGACATCGACAATATGAATGTCAGCATTATTTGATGAGAGAATGTAAATACCGCGGTTTCTTCTTTTTTGGAACCCAACGCACGGGAAAGAACGGAACTTCCTCCTGAACCAATTGCCAGTCCCAAAGAACTGATAATAAAAGCAATGGGAGTAATTACGGTAAGTGCCGCAATCGCAGTGGAACCAATCCAACGACCTATGAAAATAGTGTCAACAACTATATTTACCGTCATAAACAAAATACCCACGGAAGCCGGCAACGCCTGTTGAAACAGTAATTTCTTAATATTTCTGGTCCCCAATGCGGTATTTGTTAATGGCATAATGATTATTTGGTTTGTAATTTACCAAAATCTCAAACGAATTAAAAATCATATTGATAAATTCAGTAAATAAATTGATTATTTCAAATCATTCAGCTTTTATATTTCCATAATCAACATTTACTTTAGAACCTTGTTCTTTGTTTACTCTTTTTTCAGTATTGATTCCATCAGATAATTCAACAATATTTGAAAAATCATTGTCTGCCTTTTCTTTCCATTTCATAAAATTACTATTGGTACTAAAATCAATTAAATCAATTGAATCATTATTACCAAATTTTTCAAAAGAATCGGCAATTCTAATTATTTTAACGGTTTTATTTGCTTTAAAAACCATATAACCACTCATAAATCCATCAAATCCTCTGAAAGATGTTTTTATAAAAGTATTTTTTAGTGTGTCATTAAAAGAAGTATGCTTTCCTAAAAGGAAATAATCTTTAGGATAATCATTAAATCTTGTTACAATTTGGTCGTTATATCTGTAATAAATAATATTTGGCTCAGTCGAACAAGAATATGAACAAATAATAATTAAATATAATACAATTATTTTTCTCATAAATTATTTTGCCCAATCCTTAACCCAACTTCCAACAGTTTCACACCATTCATCACCGTCATTCATACACGGAATGGCAAGAAATTCCTCGCCTCCATTTTCTTTAAATTGATGATTGGCTTCCATTGCAATTTCTTCAAGGGTTTCTAAACAATCTGCTACAAAAGCAGGAGTTACAACAGCTAGTTTCTTAATTCCTTTTTCAGGCATTTTGTTAATTTCAACATCCGTGTAAGGCTCTAGCCATTTATCACCGGCTAATCTCGATTGAAAAGTCTGGCTGTATTTTCCTTCTGGAATTCCCAATAGTTTTACCACTTGTTTTGTAGTTTCATAACATTGGTGGCGGTAACAGAATTCGTGGGCTGGAGATGGCGTATTACAACAAGAGCCATCGATTTTACAGTGTGATTTGGTTACATCCGTTTTGCGAATATGACGCTCCGGAATTCCGTGATAAGAGAACAATAAATGATCATAATCAAATTTATCCAAATGCGATTTCATCGAATTGGCCAAAGATTTTATATAATCCGGTTTGTTATAAAAAGCAGGAACAGTCGTAAATTTCATCTGCGGGAAATGTTTTTTTCGTAAATCTTCAGCTAATTCTAAAATAGTAACCGTTGATGCCATTGCGTGCTGCGGATATAAAGGAAAAAGCATCACTTCATTCACACCTTTATCTGCTAATTCCTGCAAACCTTTTAAGATAGTCATAGTTCCGTAACGCATAGATAACGCAACAGGAACATCAACTTGTGCCTGCACTTTTTCGTGCATTCTTTTAGACAACACAATTAAAGGAGAACCTTCTTTCCACCATATTTTAGCATACGCTTCGGCTGATTTTGTTGGGCGTTTTCTTAAGATAATTCCACGAACCAATAAGGCACGCAATAAATACGGAACATCAATCACGTATTTATCCATTAAAAACTCATCTAAATAGGGCTTAACATCTTTTGGCGTTGGACTTTCTGGTGAACCTAAATTAACTAATAGTACTCCTTTCATAATTTTTTTGTTTTCTTTTAAGGTTTTCAAAACCTTGTAGGTATTTTATGTTTTATAATTTTTGATAAACACTATTCTCAAAGTGTTAGCAGATGCATTATTGTAAATAACTTTTTTGAACTAATCTCATCGCTTCTTTTTCATCTTCTGCGCAAATTTCGCAGAAAGTCCCTCTCCCTTCAATTGGACCTTCATATTCCCACTCAAATGTCTTGGAATATTTTCCATTGTCATCATTTATATTCAGATTAAGTCCGTTAGGGTTTACATATAATGTATATCCATTTGGAAATTGAACTTTGATTGATTTTTTTATAGTTACGTTTTTTTGTTCTAATACTGTCAACTTAACTTCTGTTGGTTCAATTCCATACGAATATTCTATATAAGTTCTTTTTCCATTTTCTGTCCAAAATGCTAAATGCTCATATGCTTTAGTTCCATATTCACCAATTGAATAGTTGGCTACTTTTAATTGTGCATTAACAGTTGAAAAAAATATTGAAGTAAAAATGATTAATAAGATTTTCATAGAATTTTGTTTTATGTTTATTCTTAGACTGTCTGATATACGAAATCAATCTAATTATGTATTTGGATTTATTGCCATTAAATATTTTTTGGGTGTGGTCGCAAATTTTTTCTTGAAAGCAGCAATAAAATGACTTCCGGTGCTGTAGCCTATTTTGAGCCCTACTTCATTTACATTATAAGAACCTGAGTCCAGTAATTTACGGGCAAAATCCATTTTGTAATCAAACAAAAAACCATAAACGGTATCGCCATAAATTTGTTTGAAACCCATTTTCAGTTTCTTTAAATTCAAACCCACTTGATCGGCAAGTTCCTGTAATCCTGGCGGTTCAGCCATATTGGCAATCACAATATCTTTTGCTTTTCGGATTTTCATTACATTGTCCTCATCAATCAAAAACGGACATTGCTCTGCATTGGGATCTTCGGAACGATTGAAGTACAAACTCAATAATTCATACCCTTTACCTTTATAATATAGGTTCTTTATAGACGGGTTCAGATTAAAGTGAAACATTTGGCTCAAAACAATAGCCATAGAAGGACTGATATTGCTTTCGTTATAATATTTTTTGTCCTTATTATCGTCACTTAGGAACGTAATATAATCGGCTTCGGTAGAGAACAAGGAATGGAATTTTTTGATAGAAATAATAACCGAAATTATCCAGGTTTGTGGACTTAATTCTAAATTAAGAGGCAATTCTTTTGTAGGATTATATAGCAATAATGCTTTTTCATCTTTCAAATCCAAAGCATAATTCCCTTCATTGAAGATAAATTTTGCTTTTCCTTTGATACCAAAATGGAATTGTATTAAACCCTGATTTATAGGTCTTTCCGCTCTAAAAATATCGTTTCCATCATTCTGAAAACGAATTAAAATAAAATCTTCTTCAATTTTTATTACTTCTTGAGAACCCATAGCGATGTTTTTCCGTATATGATTTTGAAAACAGGCAACGAAACTATTTAGAATTAATCTATATAAGCAATTTCGAAACGGTTGATTTCATTACAAATTTAATAGAATTTACGTGGTTTTAGGCATTTTGGATTAAAATATCTCATAGCGATACAAATAGTCCTTACAGCGTTACTTTTATAGATTGTATAATAATATTTTTGTTGAACTTTAGTAAAGTATAATATGGAAAGCAATAATTTATCAAAACCTCAATATTTTTATGCCGTTGGCCTAAGCTATAAAAAAGCCGATGCCGAAACACGAGGTAAATTTAGCTTAGACGCTACTGCAAAATCCAATTTACTTGCTCAGGCAAAACGCGAAAACATCGAAAGCTTAATCGTTACTTCTACTTGTAATAGAACTGAAATTTATGGTTATGCCGAACATCCTTTTCAATTAATCAAATTAATTTGTGAAAACAGCCGTGGTTCGGTTGAAGAATTCCAGGAAGTAGGTTTTGTTTTCAAAAACCAAGAAGCAATCAATCATTTATTTCGCGTAGCTACTGGTTTAGACAGTCAAATTTTAGGGGATTTTGAAATCATCAGCCAATTAAAAACAAGCTTTAACGAATCAAAAGCATTGGGATTAATCAATACCTATTTAGACAGATTAATCAATTCGGTTATTCAGGCAAGCAAAAAAATCAAAAATGAAACTGAAATCAGTTCGGGTGCCACATCGGTATCCTTTGCTTCAGTTCAATATATTATCAAAAATGTAGAAAACATTGGGAACAAAAATATTCTGCTTTTTGGTACAGGAAAAATAGGAAGAAACACTTGCGAGAACCTGGTAAAACATACAAAAAACGACCATATTACTTTAATAAACAGAACCAAAAACAAAGCGGAGAAATTAGCTGGTAAATTGAATCTGATTGTTAAGGATTATGCCGATCTGCATTTGGAATTACAAAATGCTGATGTTGTTGTTGTAGCGACTGGTGCACAAAACCCTACGATTGACAAAGCAATTTTGAATCTAAAAAAACCAATGTTGATATTGGATTTGTCGATTCCTAAAAACGTACACGAAAATGTTCAGGATTTAGAAGGTGTAACCTTAATCCACATGGATGATTTGTCGCAAATGACAGATGATACTTTGGAAAGAAGAAAACAACATATTCCTGCTGCAGAAGCTATTATTGAAGATATCAAATTAGAATTCAATACATGGATGAATGGTAGAAAATATGCTCCAACTATTCACGCACTGAAAGCAAAATTGAACGATATAAAAGAAAACGAACTAAACTTTCAACGAAAAAAATTATCCAATTTCGATGAAGAGCAAGCAGAATTAATCAGCAATAGAATCATTCAGAAAATCACAAACCATTTTGCAAGTCATTTAAAAGATGAAAACACCTCAGTAGATGAAAGCATCGAATGGATCGAGAAGGTATTTCAGCTTGGGTTTAAAACTCCAAAAGTTACAAAATCAGTTATAGAAGAGAAATACAAAATAAATTTATCATAAATCATTTTAGAACTTGCCTTATGGCAAATTAGTTCGCCATAACCAGCAAAATTCGTGTCAGAAAAAACAATTAGAATAGGAACTCGCGACAGCGAATTAGCACTTTGGCAAGCCCACACTGTCGAAAAAAAACTAAATGATTTAGGATATAAAACCGAAATCATAGCCGTAAAATCCCAAGGCGACATTATCCTCGACAAACCTCTTTACGAACTCGGAATCACCGGAATTTTTACGAAAACACTCGATATTGCTATGCTAAATGGTGAAGTGGATATTGCTGTGCATTCTATGAAAGATGTTCCTACTGCTTTACCAATCGGAATTGTTCAGGGTGCAGTTTTAGAAAGAGCAAATACCTTAGATATTTTAGTTCACAAAGGGAATCTAGATTTTCTTGAAAATACTGGAACGATTGCAACGGGAAGTTTGCGTCGTCAGGCACAATGGCTGAATAAATATCCAAATCATACTGTTGTAGATTTACGTGGAAATGTAAATACAAGACTTCAAAAATTAGAAGATAATGATTGGAGTGGAGCTGTTTTTGCTGCTGCAGGATTGGAAAGATTGAATCTGAAACCAATACTCGCCCCAGCCCTCTCCGAAGAAGAGGGAGAAGATAGGAATTTCTCTTATATTAACCTCGATTGGATGATTCCTGCACCAGCACAAGGCGCAATGCTAATTGTGGCAATGCAAAATGATGAATTTTGTAAAGACGCGGTTGCCGAATTAAACGATATTGAAACCGAAGTTTGTACCCATATAGAAAGACAGTTCCTTAAAACTTTAGAAGGCGGTTGTACTGCACCAATTGGCGCTTTAGCGGTATTTACTGAAGATGAAATTGTATTTAAAGGAGTCTTGTTTTCTATTGATGGAAAACAAAAAATAGAAATTAATAAAACCGTTTCTTTAGGCGAATGGAAGAAGTTAGGCTATCATTCGGCTCAGGAAATCTTGCAAAACGGGGGAATAGAATTGATGGCGAGTATAAAAGAAAGTCTGAAGAAATAATGAGCCAAATAAGTATTTTATCTACCAAAACATTTTCGGCAGAACAAAGACAAGTATTTCTTGATGCTAATATTGATCTTTTAGAACAGGATTTTATTGAAATTAAAAACAACCTTTTTGAACTCAATACAATCAATAACAACTTGATTTTTAGTAGCCAAAATGCTGTTTTAAGCTTAATGGAACAAAATGGTTGGGAGTCTTTAAAGTCTAAAACAGTTTTTTGTGTTGGAATTAAAACCAAAGAATTATTGGAATTAAATGGTTTTAAAGTCGATGTTTATATGGATTATGCCTCTGAATTAGCAGAAATAATCACCTTAATATATAACAAAGAAAGCTATACTTTTTTAAGCGGAAATTTGCGTAGAGAAACGTTACCAGAAGCATTAAAAAGCGCTGGAATAATGTTTAATGAAATAGAAGTTTACCAAACTACACTTGCACCTTTTAAAATATCTGACTTAGAAAAATTTGATGGGATATTATTTTTCAGCCCATCTGCAGTTGAAAGTTATTTGACAAACAATAAAATCAAAAACGAAATTTGCTTTTGCATAGGAAATACTACTGCAACTGCATTAGAAACTAACAAAATTAAAAACATTATAATTGCCGAAACACCAACTATTGAAGAGGTGATTGAGGAAGTAATTGAATATTATAAAACAGACAGCATCTAGCAATCTGATAAAAACAAACATTATGATAAAAAACGACCTATTTTTAAGAGCATTAAATAATGAAACAGTAGAACGTCCACCGGTTTGGATGATGCGTCAAGCAGGAAGATATTTACCAGAATTTCGCGCTTTGCGAGACAAATATGATTTCTTTACCCGTTGTGAAACACCAGAATTAGCTGCCGAAATTACGGTTCAGCCTATTAGAATTGTAAAGCCAGATGCTGCGATTTTGTTTTCGGATATTTTAGTTGTTCCAAGGGCAATGGGAATTCACGTTGAATTGAAAGATAATTTGGGACCAATTATTCCAAATCCAATCCGCACAATGGAACAAGTGAATCAAGTTATTGTTCCGGATGTTCACGAAACTTTAGGTTATGTTTTTGATGCCATCAAATTAACCAAACAAATGCTGAACGATGAGGTTCCGTTAATTGGTTTTGCAGGTTCTCCGTGGACAATTTTTTGTTATTGCGTTGAAGGAAAAGGATCAAAGAGTTTTGATACTGCCAAAGGATTTTGTTTTTCGAACCCAGTTGCTGCACATACCTTATTACAAAAAATTACAGATACAACTATTTTATACCTTAAAGAAAAAGTAAAAGCAGGAGTAAATGCTGTTCAGATTTTCGATTCTTGGGGCGGAATGTTATCGCCTGTTGATTATCAGGAATTCTCTTGGAAATACATTAATCAAATCGTTGAAGCTTTGGCCGATGATACGAAAGTTATCGTTTTCGGAAAAGGGTGTTGGTTTGCAATGGGAGAAATGGCAAAATCAAAAGCATCAGCTTTAGGTGTTGATTGGACGTGTTCAGCAAGAAATGCTCGTTATTTAACTGGCGGAAAAATCACTTTGCAAGGAAATTTTGATCCTTCAAGATTGTTATCTCCAATTCCAACCATCAAAAAAATGGTTCACGAAATGATTGACGAATTCGGAAAAGACAACTATATCGTGAATTTAGGTCACGGAATTTTACCAAATATTCCAGTAGATCACGCAAAAGCATTTATTGAAGCGGTGAAAGAATACGGTCAGTAATAAGGTTTTTCAAAAACTATGAAACTACAAAAATTCAGATTTAAAAAAGAATTTTATCAAATAAATAAGGTTTTTAATATTCCAGGACTTGTTATTTTTAATGGATTTGGTTCTGATTTTAAAACGTTTTGTTGTAAAAACTGCGGTGAAATATTTGTTGCAGATAATGAATATTTGTTTAATCAAAAAACTACTATTCAAGTAATTGCTAAAAATGAAATTTGCCCTAAATGTAAATCTAGTTTGGATGAAAGTTTAATTAGTTATCCAGAAAACATATTTTATAATGGAAGTTTATTAGTAAATCCAAACAATATTGATTTCTTTTCATTTGAGGAAACAGAGTTAATAGAAACTTATACTTTGACTTAATTCATTTATAACACAATGAAAAATAAATTCTACACCTACTTACAAAACCTTCAAGACACCATAGTTTCCGGACTGGAAGGAGTCGAAGGCAAAGCCAAATTTCGTGAGGATATTTGGGAGCGACCAGAAGGTGGAGGCGGAAGAACACGCGTTATCGAAAATGGCGATGTAATTGAAAAAGGTGGTGTAAATATTTCGGCAGTACACGGGAAATTACCCGAAAGTATGCAGCAAATGTTTGGAGTAGGTGAAGCCGATTTCTTTGCTTGCGGATTGAGTTTGGTTATTCATCCAAAAAACCCGATGGCACCAACGGTTCACGCCAATTGGAGGTATTTCGAGATGTACGACGAGAACGGAAAAATTATCCAGCAATGGTTTGGCGGTGGACAAGATTTAACGCCTTATTATTTGTTTGAGGAAGATGCCAGACATTTTCATCAAACTTCTAAAAATGCCTGCGACAAACACAATCCAGAATTTTACCATAAATATAAAAAACAGTGTGATGCCTATTTTTGGAACGCACACCGCAATGAAGCACGTGGAATCGGCGGATTATTCTTTGATTATTGCAAAGCAACCGACTCGATGTCAATGGAAAACTGGTTTAATTTTGTAACAGAAGTTGGTAATAGTTTTTTAAGTGCATACGTTCCAATTTTAGAAAAAAGAAAAGATTTACCGTATTCTGAAACGAATAAAACCTGGCAGGAAATCCGTCGTGGGCGTTATGTGGAGTTCAATTTAGTACACGACAAAGGCACTTTATTTGGATTAAAAACCAACGGCCGAATCGAAAGTATTTTGATGTCTTTACCCCCTAGAGTACAATGGGTTTACGACCATCATCCAGAAAAAGGAAGTGAAGAAGAAAAGTTAATACAAGTATTAGAAAACCCGATTGATTGGGTAGTTTAGCTGTCAGTTTTTAGCGATTAGCTATCAGAATTTAAAATGAGAGATTATAAGAAATTTTTAGTTTGGGAGAAATCACATCAATTAACGCTTGATGTTTATAGAAATACATTTTCATTTCCGAAAGACGAAATGTTTGGATTAATTAGTCAAATGAAAAGGTCTTCAAGTTCAATCCCAACTAACATTGCTGAAGGCTGTGGAAGAAATTCAGACAAAGATTTTTGTAGATTTTTATATATTGCATTTGGTTCTGCAAATGAATTAGAATATCAAATTTTATTAAGTATTGATTTAAAATTTATAGAAATTGGAAATGGTCAAAAACTTTTATTTCAAGTTGAAGAAATTAAAAAAATGCTAAATGGATTAATAACAAAGCTAAATGCTGCCAGCTAATCGCTGAAGGCTAAAAGCTATAAAGCTATATATATGTTCCCATTACAAAGAGGCAGAAGATTACGCATCAACGAAAGTATTCGTTCATTAGTTCGCGAAACCACATTAAGTCCAAGTGATTTTATGTTTCCGATGTTCATTGCAGAAGGCGAAAACTACAAAACAGAAATCCCATCTATGCCAGGGATTTTTCGTCGTTCAATTGATTTAACGGTAGAAGAAGTAAAAGAACTTTTTGCTTTGGGAATTCGTGCAGTAAATATTTACGTAAAAGTAGACGAATCATTAAAAGACAACACCGGAAAAGAAGCCTGGAATCCAAACGGACTGATGCAAACTGCTATAAAAGCAATTAAAAAAGCGTGTCCAGAAATGATTGTAATGCCTGATGTGGCTTTAGATCCATATTCTATTTATGGTCACGACGGAATCATAGAAAACGGCGATATTTCAAACGATGCGACTAACGAAGCATTGGTAAAAATGGCAGTTTCCCACGCACAAGCCGGAGCCGATTTTGTTGCGCCAAGCGATATGATGGACGGTCGTGTATTGCGTTTGCGCCAAGGTTTAGATGCTGCGGGATTTCACAATGTGGGAATTATGAGCTATTCTGCTAAGTATGCTTCAGCTTTTTACGGACCGTTCCGTGATGCTTTAGACAGTGCTCCGAGAGAAGCAGATGTTGTAGTGCCAAAGGATAAAAAAACTTACCAAATGGATTATGCGAACCGACTGGAAGCCATTAAAGAAGCTTTAATGGATGTTGAAGAAGGCGCTGATATGGTAATGGTAAAACCCGGAATTGCCTATTTGGATATTGTTCGTGAAGTAAAAAATGCGGTCACTGTTCCCGTTACTGTTTTTCACGTTTCAGGGGAATATGCAATGATTAAAGCCGCTTCGGAAAGGGGTTGGCTCGACCACGATAAAATTATGATGGAGCAGTTAATGTGCATCAAAAGAGCCGGAGCAAGTTTAATTTCGACTTATTTTGCTAAAGAAGCAGCGATACTTTTAAATAAATAATGTCATCGTAGCTTGTCGAAGGAAGGAGCATTTTCCAGCTATACGTTGTAAATGAAATTCACTGAACACAAATAGATAATAAGTATATAGTGAAGTAATCTTTTTTAAACGTTGGCTTCGACAGGCTCTGCCACCGTTTAAAAAAGGATTTCCACTTCTATCTGGGCTAGGCGTATAGTTGCCAAAAGAAATATATTTTTTAAAATGAAAAAATTCTTATTTATTTTCACAATGCTTCTAATTTTTTCTTGCAAAGAAGAAGCAAAAAAAGAACCATTATATCCAAAAATAGCACAAACTCCTATTGAATTGGGAAAAGAAATTTTCGAAGGAAAGGGAAATTGTTTTGCTTGCCATCAGGCAGAACAAAAAGTTATTGGGCCAAGTATAAAAGACATTTCAAAAATTTATAAAGCACAAAAAGGAGATATTATTTCATTCCTGAAAGAAGAATCAAAACCGATTATTGACCCTTCTCAATATGAAGTAATGCGTGCCAATTTTGCCATTACAAAAGCAATGAGTGCCGAAGAATTAAAAGCGATTGAAGCCTATATTTTAAGCCACTAAATAAATCCTGCAAGGTTTTTTTGAACCTTGTAGGTATTAATACCCACAAATAAATCCAAACCTACAAGGTTCAAAGAAACCTAGCAGGAAAGTAAATTTTTTTATGACTTTGTAGCTAAATAATTTTACTTTTATCTAATGCAAACAATCTTCATCAATTCGCCTCTTGGAATTACTAAAATAAGTGGTGATGAAAACGGAATTACTATAATTTCAATTCTTCAGGAGGGTGAAATAGCAAGTAAAATTCCAAAAGAACTAAAAGAAGCAGTTTCCCAACTCCAAGAATATTTCGAAGGAAAAAGAACCGACTTTACATTTAAATTAAATCCCCAGGGAACCGAATTCCAACAAAAAGTGTGGAAAGGGTTACTCGAAATTCCTTTCGGGAAAACAATGTCCTATCTCGAATTATCCAAAAAATTGGGTGATATAAAAGCCATTCGTGCTGTTGCTTCTGCAAATGGTAAAAACCCACTCTGGATTGTCATTCCATGTCACAGAGTTATCGGAACCGATGGTTCGCTTACGGGTTATGCCGGTGGTTTGTGGCGTAAAAAATGGCTGCTCGATCACGAAAATCCTTTGAAGCAGCAAAGTTTGTTTTAATGAAAATCCTTTTCTCTACAAATTTATAAAATAAGAATTTGACTCAGAAAACTGTTTTTGACCCTCCGAAAGATATAAAAGAGAGTCCGATAATAGTTTATGGTTGTACGCAAACAGTTTCTGATTGTTAGAAAAGTATTCCACGTTGTCAGAAGACTAAAATTGTGAGTCCGAAGCTTATTTTTGAGAGTCCGAAGCTCGTTTCAGGGACACGGAAGCTCGCAACACGGCATTATTTGCTCTTCGAAACCTCTGTAAAAGCTTATTATTAAAGGGTTTGATGGTTTTAGTTGCTTTTTGCTGTTCTAAAAGCAAAAAATGATTTCTAGAATAAACTTTAATTCCTATCGCTTAAAGATTTGTCGGCGAACCATTTATTTTTTTACATGAATAAAACAAACGAGAAATTATGTAAATTCGTGCAAACATAAACTTATGAAATTCCTCAAAAAACTCCTTCTAGGTTTTATACTATTTATAATTTCATTAATTGTCTTAGCCTATATTTTTAATTTCGATTACCTTTTAAAAGCGGTTAGAACGATTTACTTCAACGGACATAAAACAGCTTTTTTAGAAGATTATAAAGAGTTTGACAATCGTGTGATCCCTAAAAGTATGGTCGCTCAGCCTTGGGCAATTTCAAAAAAATACAATAGGGTAAAAGCTACAGCCGAATTAGAGAAACTCCATAAAGAAACAGAAACAGTTGCTTTTTTAATAATCAAAAATGATAGCATTGTTCATGAAAGTTACTATGACGGCTTTGATAAAAACTCGAAATCGAATTCGTTTTCCATGGCAAAAAGTGTCGTTTCGGCCTGTTTGGGAAAAGCAATCATGCAAGGAAAAATCAAAAGTCTAGAGCAACCGGTTTCCGATTTTTTTCCACAATTCAGTGAAGGAAAATCGGCAAAAATGACAGTAGGCGATTTATCATCTATGGCTTCAGGATTGAATTGGGACGAATCCTATTACAGCCCTTTTTCAATTACAACACGAGCTTATTTTGACGAGAATTTAGATGAGGTTGTTTTGGGATTAAAAGGTGTTGATGAACCCGGAAAGGAGTACCGTTATTTATCAGGCAACACACAATTATTAGCCATGGTAATCGAAAAAGCGGTTGGAAAAAGTCTGGCAGAATATATGGCAGAGAATTTTTGGGAACCAATGGGAGCCGAAAATGAAGCGCTTTCGCAAACCGATAAAGAAAACGGATTAGTAAAAGCATTTTGCTGTATTGCAAGTAATGCCAGGGATTTTGCGCGTTTTGGAAAATTATACAAACAACACGGTAAATGGAACGGACAACAAATTTTAGACAGCACTTTTGTAGCAAAATCAATTGTGCCAAGATTTGCAGATTCACCAGAATACGGTTATGGTTGGTGGCTGAGTGATTACAAAAACAAACAAATATTTTATATGCGAGGCCATTTAGGGCAATATGTAATTGTGATTCCGCAAGACGATTTGATAATTGTGAGACTCGGAAATAAAGTAGCTGGACGAACAAACGGAAGTCCGCATAGTGATGATTTTTTTACTTATATCGATGAAACCTATAAAATGATAAGCCAATAATAATTAACCAAAACACGAAAATAAATATACGCCATGATAGAAAAAATAAGACTCGATAACATATTATTCCTTGATATAGAAACGGTTCCAGAAGAAGCAAATTTCAATGCTTTGGATGAGGAAATGAAATCACTTTGGGAACACAAAACACAATACCAGCGCAAAGAAGAATTTTCGGGAGAAGAATTCTATGAACGTGCTGGAATCTGGGCCGAGTTTGGTAAAATTGTTTGTATATCAGTTGGCTATTTTACGATTAAAGGCGACATCCGAAACTTTAGAGTAACTTCTTTTTTTGGAGAAGAAAAGAAAATACTTCACGATTTTATCAATCTTTTGAACAATCATTTTAATCAGCCACAACACGTTTTGTGTGGACATAATGCTAAGGAATTTGATATTCCGTTCATTGCTAGAAGAATGATTATTAACCAAATTGCAATTCCAGACAAACTGAATCTATTTGGCAAAAAACCATGGGAAATTCCGCATTTGGATACATTGGAATTATGGAAATTTGGTGATTACAAACATTTCACATCGTTAAAATTATTAACGAAAATCCTCGGAATCCCTTCTTCAAAAGGAGATATTGATGGCAGTCAAGTGGGTCATGTTTTTTATGTAGAAAAAGACATTGATAGAATTGTAACCTATTGCGAAAAAGACACAATCGCCGTTGCACAAATTTTCTTACGATTAAGAAGAGAAGATTTATTGATTGAAGAAGAGATTATTCACGTTTAGAAAAATATGAAAAAAAATATTATATTCTATTTTATTTCTTTGATAGGGGTTGCTTCCGTTTTCTTACCATACTATGAAAGTATATATTTTGCTTGTGGTTTTGGAATCAACCATCAAGGTTTTGAATATGTAACCTTCTTTCAAATGTATATTGAAAGCATTGAATTTTTTAGACCAAAACTACTTACTTTTATTGAAGTTATATGGCAAACTTTAGTTTTGATTTCCATTGTATTTTCAGTTATTTTTTTCTTTTATAAAAAATATATTGTTCTCATTTATTTAAATATAATCTCAATAATATATTTTGCATTAAATCTTTTCTCAGCATTTGACATGTTAATATATGGATTTTATATTTTATTTTTTCAGCAGATTTTGTTGATTATAATTGTTATTAAAACAAAAATCGATGTTGCAAAAATCGTTATTAAATAATTATCTATTTACAAATAGAAGATTATTCACGTTTAAAGATTTTATGTGTTTTATGGTTAAATAATTACATTTACAAAAATTATAGTTATGGTATTAAGTAGATTTTGGCTGGTTATTTTTATTTCATCCATTTTGTTTGTGGTGGTGAGTTTGTTTTCTGGAAACAGTTACACTATTGATTATGTTTTAAATGGACAAAAAGGCGAGCCTGTTCTTATTTCAGAAAAATATATAAATGACATTCCAGTTTTTGTCAAAGACAGTATCGAGAAAGCACCGGAACAAACTATAGTTATTGATAGAAATCCTGCTAATCCAGATACAACTTATGTCTTTAAAAACAAGACTGTAAAGATATATAGCGGTGTTCAAAAATCGGATGGATTGTTACCAACCTGTAAAAATACATTAGTCGATTTAATTCTGCCACTTATTGCGTATTTGGCTTTTTTCTGTGGACTGATGGAACTTTTAATCATTTCCGGCGCTTCCGGAAGATTGGCAAAAGCATTAAGCCCCGTGTTTGTAAAAGTATTTCCGAGTGTACCAAAAAACCATCCTTCGATCTCCTATATGACCTTAAACTTTGCTGCTAATTTCTTGGGATTGGATTCTGCTGCGACGCCTTTTGGTTTAAAAGCCATGGAAAGTTTACAGGAAATCAACCCCGAAAAAGACAAGGCGAGTGATGCCCAGATTATGTTTATGTGCCTGCATGCGTCGGGATTGACATTAATTGCCACTTCTATCATAGGTTATCGTGCTGCTGCCAATGCGAGTAATCCTGCCGATGTGATGCTGCCATGTATTATCACGTCATTTATTGGAACCATTGCCGCTTTTTTAATTGTTGGAATCAAACAAAAAATCAATTTCAAAAGCGCTTCATTAGTTGTTGGTTTGATTACGTTAATAGCTGCGATTATTGGTTTGTTATTCTATGTGAACCATTTGGATTTAATAGGGAAAAACTATTTTACGTCTAATCTCTCTGCTTTGATTTTGGTTGCAATTATCGCTTTTACTTTGATTTTTTCTTTCATTCACGAAAAGAAATTTTCGGAGGCAAAGACTACTGTTTTTGAATCTTTTGTTGTGGGTGCGAATAATGGAATCAAAACCGGAGTGACAATTTTCCCTTATGTTTTAGGAATGTTAGTTGCCATTTCCTTGTTCAGGAATAGCGGCTTGTTCGAAATTATCAGCCATTGGCTTTCTTTTGCTTTTTCTAATATGGGCGTAAGTAAGGAAATTACCGATGCTTTGCCAGTTGCTTTATTGAGACCTTTCAGTTCAGCCGGATCAAGAGGATTTCTGATAGATTCGATGAATACTTTTGGAGCCGATTCCTTAACGGGAAGATTGAGCAGTATTTTTCAATGTAGTGCCGAAAGCACTTTTTATGTAATTGCAGTTTATTTTGGTTCTATAAACATCAAGAATACCCGATACGCTTTAGGAACGATGCTTTTAGTTGATGTAATTTGTGTGATTACGGCAATTGTAGTGGCAAGTTTGTTTTTTGTAAAGTAATAGTATGAAAAAAATTATTTTCATATCACTTTTATTACTGTTGATTTCTTGTAAAAGGAAAGAAGAAAACCTCTTGATTGGTGATTGGTATTTTGATAAAATTGTGGATTATGATTCTACAATAATAAAAAAACCAAAACTAAATCTTGAAACTACATACGGTAATTACTATAATTTTAATATACTAAATGATAGTGTTTTAAATCTGAAAGGTGGATTTTATCATAGTATAAATTACAATTCAAGTTATTATTTGGGTACGAGAACTAACTACAAAATAAAAGGTTCTTCAATTGTGTATTTTGATAAATCAGAAAATGATTGGGATACTATCAAAATAAAGAAAATTAAAAGAGATACATTAGTTGTTATTGGCTATGATGAAGCATCTTATCAATTAATTAAAAAACAAAATACTTATTTCAGTACTGAAAATTATGATGCTATTGTAATATACAGAAGTCCTTGTTATGGTAGTTGCCCTTTTAATTCAACTTATATTGACAGAAAAGGCAACTTTTATTTTAAAGGTTATGATTATAATACTCAAAACGGTAAATTTTCTTCAAAATTGGATAAAGAAGCGACAGTTAAATTGTTTAATTATTTTGACAAAATTAATATTTCTAAATTAGAAGATAAATATTTTTATGGGGCTACTTGCAGCCAGACCAATGTAGTTTCATTTATTAAAAACGGAAAGATTGTAAAAACAATTGAAAGTTATATTGCTTGTCCAATTGATTTAAAAGTGGCTATTACAAAATTGAGTTATGGTTATCAACAAGTAAAACTGAACCATGATTATGATGACAACTTTATTTTTTATAAAGCAGTGACATTTAATTCATTTAATTCAAAAAATATAAAATATCGACTTTTGGATTCTGAAAGTTTTTTTCTCGAAAAAGAAATTTTTAATGGAAAAAAAGTTAATTCTAATTTTTCTGAAAAATTTGAGCTTAGATTTTATGAAATTGCAAAAGATGAACAAAAATCTGACATTAAGAAAATAGTTTCTGATGGTAGGTTTTTTAAATTCATTAAAAAAGACAAAACCTTTTTTGTAATTGATATTGGCTATAATTTTATTGAGAGAAATCCAATTATAAAAACGAATAGAGAGTATTAAAAATAGATAATTGTTTAATGAATTAATACAAAAAGCCGTCTCAAATTAAATCGAGACGGCTTTCTTTTTTAATGGTAAGGACTTTAATTCTTAACAAATTTCTTTGCCAGTGTTTTTTGTCCGTCATTTAATTCTAAAATATACATTCCAGCTCTTACATCTGAAACATTGATCTCATTTTGAACCAAACTTCCTGATTTTATTACTTGTCCAATTAAATTATAAATTTTAAATGAAGAAGTTCTATTATCGGCTAAAGCAATTTTAAGGATGCTTTCTACCGGATTAGGATACATGTTGAATTCGAAAAGATTTTTCTCATTGCCGATTTCATTTGAAGTTGTGGCAAACCCAGAAAATGGAGTTCCTCCAATATTCACTGTATAATCTTCAACCTCTCCATAAGAGAAAGTTTCACAAGCAGTTTGTGCCGCATTGTATTTCATAGAAACTCTCATTCTTGTATTACCAGCTAAAGCGGTTGCAGGTACTGTAAATGTCCCTGTTAGATTGGCACTGCTGGAAGATGAGCCTGAGACTACTTGTTCCGTGGTTTCGAAAGTTCCATTTTTATTATAATCAATCCATACTGACCAAAACTCGGTATAGGCAGCGCCGGAGAATCCTGCGCTAAAAGTAATAGTGTTTGACCCATAAGGAACGTTTCCAACTAGGCTAGTGAAATTTCCATATCCTGCATTGGCACCCGTTGTATTTGAAATTCCACCTAAAGCTACATAATCAATGTATTCGTCAGTTACTGTATTTCCTTTTGAAGCACAATAAGTTACAGCTGCTCCTGAGGTAGTTACATTTACTACATTACTAGATGCCGAAATATTGCTTGCTGCATCTTTTGCTTTAACAGAAAAAGTATAGGCTGTGGATGCTGTTAATCCCGTTACTGCATAAGAAGTCGTTGTAACCGATGCTTTCAATGTAGCGCCTTGATATACATCATATCCTGTAACACCTATATTATCGGTAGCAGCGGTCCATGATAAATTAGTTGTAGTCGTAGTTGTTCCTGAAGCTACAAGATTTGTTGGAGCTGCGGGAGCCGTTGTATCAGCTGTTGGCGCGGTTAAATTCACTGTATAATCTTCCACCTGACCATAATCATAGGATCCGCAAGAAGCCGGAATTGCATTGTATCTCATAGAGACTCTCAATCGTGTTGCTCCATTATTTGCAGTAGTTGGGACAGTGAAGCTTCCTGTAGCTGGAGTAGTGGTTGAAGCTGCCTTGCTCCATACTAATTCTCCAGTATCGGCAAAATCCCCATCTTGATTGTAATCAACCCAAGCGGCATATCCTTCAGCGTAAGCTGTTCCTGTCCATGTAGGAGTTACGGTAATTGTAGTTGATGTTCCTTTTGTAAGGTTTGTTGAAATAGCAGTAAAATCAGTATAACCTGTTCCTCCTGTTGAAGGATTATTGATTGTTCCAATTTGAACACGACCAATTAATTCGTCATTTACACTATTTCCTTGGGAAGCACAGTAAGTAATTGTAGTTGCTGAGGTAGTTACATTTACTACATTACTAGAAGCCGAAATATTGCCTGCAGCATCTTTTGCTTTTACAGAAAAAGTATAGGCGGTTGAAGCGGTTAATCCCGTTACTGCATAAGATGTTGTTGTAACCGAAGCTTTTAATGTTGCACCTTGATATACGTCATATCCTGTAACGCCTATATTATCTGTAGAGGCTGTCCAAGATAAATTAGTTGATGTTGATGTGGTACCGGAGGCTACCAAGTTTGTTGGTGCTGATGGTGCAGTAGTGTCGGCGACTGGTGCAGACGTGGTTACGTTCACTGCGTTGCTTGCCGCTGAAAGATTACCTGCAGCATCTTTTGCTTTTACTGTAAATGTATAAGCGGTCGATGCCGTTAATCCAGTTACTCCATAGGTTGTCCCTGTAACAGTTCCTAATAAAGTAGCACCACTATAAATGTTATATCCAGTTACGCCAACATTGTCTGTTGAAGCTGTCCATGATAAGTTTGTCGTTGTAGTGGTTGTGCCTGAAGCTACTAAATTGGTTGGTGTTGATGGCGCAGTAGTATCTGAAGGTCCAACATAAGCGGCTCCAACTCCTACAGCGTAAAAGGCATTAGTTGTTGCGATAACTTCTGGAGAACCAGCTCCATATAAGTCGATAGCCGACTGAATTCCGGATGTTCTTGCATTTGCGTAAGTTGAATTAGCAGAAAGATAAACACTCTCCAAACGATAAGCGATTTTTGCAGCTTTATCAATAGTGATTCCAGTTACATTAAAGGCATTTCCAATATCGTTTGTTCCCGATTTTCCAATGGACAAAATATAAAACCAGTGATTTAGCACTCCAGAATTGGTATGTACCCCACATTGATCATTGTTGTTAGAAGGAGTACAGTTTACGTTCACCCAATAAGTTCCTCCATAAGTATCAGGTTGTCCTTCGGCATTAGGATTGCTCATTGAACGTAAAGCAGTGTGCCCAGATCTTCTTTCAATGTCTTCGCCGATTAACCAAGTTGATTTTGTTGGAGCTGCTCTATATTCGATACAAGCGCCCCAAATATCAGAAAAAGCTTCGTTCATAGCTCCTGACTCTTTTTGGTAGGCTAAATTTGCTGTAAAAGTACAAACTGCGTGACCAATTTCGTGTCCTGCAACGTCCATAGCTGTTAAAACATCAAAAACGGTTCCGCTACCATCACCATAAGTCATCACACTTCCGTTCCAGAAAGCGTTGTTGTTATCTGGATAGCCGGCAGCAATTAAATTATAATGAACATAACTTTTAATTTTTGCACCAGCATTGTCATAACTGTTCCTGCCATGAACTGCTGACCAATAATCATAAGTCATTTCTGCGCCCCAATGTGCGTCTAAAGCACCGTTGTCTTTATTTGTATTATTAAATTCAGCTGCGGTCCAATTGTTGTCAGTATCGGTAAAATTGGTTGTGGGATAAGTGGCCGTTCTGGCAGAATTATACGTTTGAATTCCTAATCCACGACCAGTATCAGACAAAATATAAGACGAACCGCTTAAAGTAGTTTGAATCGTTTGTGTCCCGCTGTAACGGGTTGCGGCATTTGCTGCTACTAAAGCACTATTCAAAGGTTGAATATTTTGAGATTTAGTATTAGAAGAAGCTTTTCCATGGCTATATTCACCAAGGTGTTTTATAGTTGCATTATAAAACAAAACTTCTCCCGTAACGGCATCAATATATAAATCGCCACGGCTTACTGGGTTTGTTGCATAAATATCAAATTTATAAGCTAAACGAACATGGTCTGAGGTTCTTTTTTCCCCTTGTTCCTGCATATTGGGTAATAAGAGTAATTCTCCCTGAGGTTTTATGTAGTTCATAGCAGCTGCATCATTTGGGTTTTCCCATAAATAATTTTTTGCGCCAACATGGTTTATTGCTTTATTAAAAGCTTCTTGAGAAGTAAGTCTTGGAGTAGTGTTTACTTGACTTAAATTATAAAATTCACCACTCATAGATGCTATCTTTCCGTTTTTGGAATGTAGTGAATAGGTTGCGAATTCGACTTTTATACCTTGATGGAATAATTGAAATTTTTCATGGGTGAAACCTTCTTTGTCGGATTCGGTTTTTATCAGCGAAAAATTTTGAATGTCTTTTAGACCAAGCTGGTCTTTAAATACTTTTTGAAAATCGTTACTTTTATAAGTAGATTTTTCTTTGAATGTAATCAAACTAGGTAAACCATTTACTCCATGATTTTTCTGATTTACATTCTTATCTGTATCCTGAGAGTAAACAGATAATGCAAATAAGGACAACGCAAATGCCGAGGCAATGCTCCCGAATTGGTGTTTCATAATAAATTGTTTTTTGGTTAGTCAACTTGTGGTTTTTTTAGTTAATCCCAAAGATAATTATTTTTAGTATAAAAAATTTAACAGAAAATTAGTATTATGTTAATGTTTATAACATTTAACATATAGATTCAGTAAAACAAGGGTTTAACACTACAAAATTAGTATAGTTAAAAAGTAGTAAACTTGAATATTTTATAAAAATTATGCTAATCAATAGTTGTTCAGTGTTTTATTGTAAAGCAAAAAGCCATTTCAAATTGAAATGGCTTTTTAATAAAAAATAAGCTTGTTTTAAATTTATCCAATCACCATCTCTGGAATTTCACCTTCAATGATTAATTCTGCTTCTGTTGAAGCGATAATATGTTCTACTGAAACGCCAGGGGCACGTTCTAAAAGTTTAAAACCTTTTGGTGTGATTTCAAGAACGGCTAATTCGGTTACTACTTTTTTCACACAGCCTACGCCTGTTAAAGGCAACGTACATTTTTTCAAAATTTTTGATTCACCTGCTTTGTTCACATGCATCATTGCAACGATGATATTTTCGGCAGAAGCTACTAAATCCATAGCACCACCCATTCCTTTAACCATTTTTCCCGGAATTTTCCAATTGGCTATATCCCCGTTTTCTGAAACTTCCATTGCACCAAGAATAGTTAAGTCTACTTTTTGGGCACGAATCATTCCGAAACTAAAAGCCGAATCAAAAAAACTGGCTCCTGGTAAAGTAGTTATAGTTTGCTTTCCTGCATTGATAATATCGGCATCTTCTTCTCCTTCAAAAGGGAAAGGTCCCATACCAAGAACCCCGTTTTCACTTTGGAATTCTACTGAAATATCTTTTCTAACATAATTAGCAACTAGTGTAGGAATTCCAATTCCAAGATTTACGAAATAATTATCCTGTACTTCTTTTGCAATTCTCTTTGCAATATCTTCTTTTGTTAACATTTTTGATTTATGAGATTAAGATTATTCAGCATTTTTATCTGAATACTAAAAACTGAACACTGATTTCTATTTTTTCCTAACAGTTCGTTGCTCTATCCTTTTTTCGAATTTTTCCCCTTGAAAGATACGTTGGACCATTATTCCGGGAATATGTATTTGATCAGGATCCAATGCTCCGGCTGGATGTAGTTCTTCTACTTCAGCGATAGTAATTTTTGCTGCTCCAGCCATACAGCCGTTAAAGTTTCTCGCAGTTCCTTTAAAAATTAAATTACCAGCAGTGTCGCCCTTCCATGCTTTTACGATAGAAAACTCTGCTTTAAAAGCATGTTCCATCACGTGCATTTTTCCGTTGAATTCTCTAGTTTCTTTTCCTTCCGCTACTTCGGTTCCAAAACCTGCAGGCGTGAAAAAAGCTGGAATTCCGGCTTGTGCGGCACGGCATTTCTCGGCTAAAGTTCCTTGGGGTGTTAATTCAACATCCAATTCACCAGAAAGCATTTGGCGCTCGAATTCGGCATTTTCTCCCACATAAGAAGAAATCATTTTCTTTATTTGTCTTTTGTGCAAAAGCAAACCCAAACCGAAATCGTCTACTCCTGCATTATTTGAAATACAAGTTAAATCGGTCACTTCTTTTTTTACTAATTCGGCTATACTGTTTTCAGGTATTCCACAAAGACCGAAACCACCTAACATAATGGTCATTCCGTTTTCAATTCCCTGCAACGCTTCTTGTACGTTGTTTACTTTTTTGTTAATCATGTTCTTTTTTTTAGCCCTGATAGCAGTGGAAATCCTTTTTTAAACGATGGGCTGAGCTTGTCGAAGCCAGCGTTTTAAAAAGATTACTTCACTATATACTTATTATCTATTTGTGTTCAGTGAATTTCATTTGCAACGGATAGCAGGAATAGCTCCTAAATTTTATAATTGAAATTCATCTGTATTTTGCTCAACTGCGGTTGAATCAACTACTGTTGGGCGCGTGTAGCAATCTACTTTTATGGTAAAATTTTCTGGTCTTTCAAATTCAGCCTTAGAAACAGTCAAGGTTTTATCAGCATAGTTTTTCTTCATAAAAAGAGCCCATATTGGTAATGAAGCCGTTGCTCCCTGACCATAAGTCAATCCTTTGAAACGTGCTGAACGATCCTCGCAACCTACCCATACACCAGTAACTAAATTGGGTACCATTCCCATAAACCAACCATCAGATTGGTTTTGTGTAGTTCCTGTTTTACCAGCAATTGGGTTTGTAAACATCCAAGGATATCCGGTCCAGCGGTTATCGCCTCCACCGCCACTTTGTGTTCTCAATCGCACTCCTGAACCTTCTTCGGTTACGCCTTCTAATAATTTTATTACAGCAAAAGCGATGTCTTTATTCAACACATCATGAGATTCTGGAATTGGTTCAAATAAAACCACTCCGTTTTTATCTTCTATGCGTGTGATAAACTGCGGTTTTACATATACGCCTTGATTAGCAAATGTACTGTATGCAGCAACCATATCCTGAACAGTAATATCTACAGCCCCCAATGCGATGGATGCCTGAGGAGGAATTTCTGATTTTATACCTAATTTATGTGCTAATGTCACTACAGCTTCTGGTCCAACTTTATCAATTAATTTTGCCGAAATAGTATTAATTGAGTTTGCCAATGCTTTTTTCAAAGTAACCATTCCGCGGTATTTATTGTCGGAATTTCTTGGTTCCCAATCTTCTGTAGCGTTATGTTGTCCTTTGCGAATCATAAACGGACCATCAATAATAGTGTCGCAAGGAGACATATTCAATTGCTCAATTGCGGTAGCATAAACAAAAGGTTTGAAAGTAGATCCTACTTGTCTTGCACCCTGACCCACGTGGTCGTATTGAAAATATTTGTAATTGATTCCGCCAACCCAAGCTTTGATATGCCCCGTTTGTGGTTCCATTGCCATTAATCCGGTCTGTAAAAAAGTTTTGTAATAACGGATTGAATCCAAAGGTGTCATTACGGTATCCCTTTCACCTTTCCAGGTAAAAACGGTCATTTGTGTTTTCACTTTAAACGATTTGATAATGTCTTCTTCACTGATATCCTGAGCTTTCATTTCTTTCCATCGGTCAGAAGTTTTCATGGCTTGATTCAGGATTTTTTGTGTTTCAGGTTCTGTAATATTTACAAAAGGTGCATTTTTATTTGTTTTTGCTTGGATAAAAAGCTCTTGTTGTAAGTTAGCCAAATGTTCTTGAACCGCTTCTTCTGCATTTAATTGCATCCTAGAATCGATTGTGGTATAAATTTTTAATCCGTCTTTATATATGTCAAACTCGGTTCCGTCAGCTTTTTTATTTTCTTTTAGCCAATTTTTCATAAACTCACGCAAGTATTCACGGAAATAAGTGGCGATTCCGTCTTTGTGGCTTTCTGGATGGAAATCTAAAACTATAGGTGTTTTTTCTAAAGCAGTTTTTGTAGCTTCTGATAAGAAATCATTTTTCACCATTTGACCTAAAACCGTATTTCTACGATCAAAAACCAGCTTTTTTCTTTTTTCTTTTATTGGATTATAAAGAGAAGGGTTTTTTAGCATTCCTACTAAAACGGCACATTCTTCAATTTTTAAGTCACGAGGCTCTTTGTTAAAATATACTTTTGCAGCAGAGCGAATCCCAACTGCGGTATTAACAAAATCAGCTTTGTTGAGGTACATTGCAATGATTTCGTTTTTAGTATATTGTCTTTCCAATCGAATGGCAATAATCCATTCTTTGGCTTTTTGTATAATTCTAAAAGGAAGAAATCGGGAGCCTTCCCCATGAAATAAAAGCTTTGCTAATTGTTGTGTCAATGTACTCGCCCCACCACTTGTTCCTAGACTCAGAGCGGCTCTCATGGTGCCTCGACCATCAATTCCAGAATGCTCATAAAAACGTTCGTCTTCGGTTGCTATTAGTGCATCGACTAGGTGTTTTGGCAAATCGCCATATTTTATTGAAGTTCTGTTTTCGTTATAAAACTTACCAATTGTAACTCCATCAGTTGATATTACTTCGGTAGCCAGATTTGAATTTGGATTTTCCAAATCTTCAAATGAAGGCATTGAACCTAAAAGCCCCCAAGAAGCAAATAGGAAAAAAACGCCAAAACCGCCTAATGTATAAAAGAAAACTCGCCAGAATTTCTTTTTGTAATAAGCAATGTCCTTATTTTCTGTGTTAGGATTTTTTTTAATAGCCATATTTTTTATTCTAAAGATTCTATTCTAAAACCAACTTCAGTAATGCCTTCCAGGTTTTCTACTCCTGTTATTTTTCCAGTTTGTCTCACTACTTGACGGATAGTGACTTTGTTTTTCTCCGAAGACTTGAATTTTTTATTAGCCTTATAGAAAAGCTTGCTTTCCTTGATGTCTGAAAAACCTTCTCCTAATAAAGTTCCGTCTGGTGCTGCCATAAGGTATTCCAAAGTATCGACTTGTGTTCTTCCGTTTGGTTCTTCCATTGAAACGATTAAAAACAAATTATTGAATTTATAATCGTCGTTTGCCCTTAAATTCAAAAACAAATTGAATTTTTGAGTGGTGTCCAATTTTGGTAAATTAAAGACAATCATGCTGTTTTTTTTCCAGCCAGTGCCTACAGTTTGATATTCATCAAAAACCCTTTTTTTATCACATGAGCAGAATAAAAGCACAACGATAAAAACGAAAAGCACATTACTCTTTGGATTCATTTTTAGGATTTGGTTTTATAATATTATTTGCAGGTCGTGGTTGATTTGGTGTTGGGTTTTTTGCGTTTCCGTTAGGACGGATTCGATTGTCTCCCGGTTTCTTTTCGACTGCCGGTTTATTATTACTGTTTGTTATAATTGCTTTCTCGCCGTTTGGTTTCCTTTTGTTTTTTGACTTGTTTTTTTTCTTTGGTTGGTCAAAACGGGTTAAACTTTCTTGGCCCATTGCGTTGTTAAAATCTTTTTCTGGTGCGGCTGCTACTTCCACTGCATAATCCTCAAGTGAGGAAACTTTGTTTTTCAATTTATTTTCAGCAATGATTTCATTGACCTGTTCAATTTTTAAAACATGCCAATTTGCAAAATTATCAGTATAGGCAAACCACATCAATCCTTTAAAAATATCTTGTTTTTGGCAAATCGCGTTTCCTTTTTCGGTAACTAATTTAGTGTCAAAATCAGGAAAACCTTTTAAGGCATCCATGTAAGTATCGAGTTCATAGTTTAGGCAACACTTTAATTTTCCGCACTGACCTGCCAATTTTTGAGGGTTTAAGGACAATTGCTGATAACGTGCGGCAGAAGTATTTACGCTTCTAAAATCGGTAAGCCAAGTAGAACAGCATAATTCACGGCCACAAGAACCAATTCCGCCTAAACGTGCTGCTTCCTGACGGAAACCTACCTGTTTCATTTCTACTCTAGTGCTGAATTCCTTTGCAAAATCCTTAATTAATAAACGAAAATCGATGCGATCTTCGGCCGTATAATAAAAAGTAGCTTTTGAGCCATCACCTTGGAATTCAATATCCGATATCTTCATTTGGAGTTTTTGGGCAATGGCAAGTTCACGTGCACGAACTTTCATAGGATCTTCTTTAGCCCTTGCTGCCGACCAAATATCAATATCTTTTTGAGATGCTTTTCTATATATTTTAAGGACGTCTTTACTAGTGTGGTTAACGCCTTTTTTCTTCATTTGGATTTTTACCAATTCACCCGTTAAGGTAACAATCCCAACATCGTGACCTGGAGAAGCTTCGGTAGCGACAATGTCACCAATGCTTAGGGTTAGTTTTTCGGTATTTCGGTAAAATTCTTTTCTTCCGTTTTTGAAGCGTATTTCCACGCAGTCAAAAGGAGCTTCGCCATTTGGCAAACTCATGTTGGAAAGCCAATCAAAAACTGTTAATTTGTTGCAGCTATCGGTGCCGCAAGTCCCATTATTTTTGCATCCTTTAGGTGCGCCACCATCAGATGTTGAACAACTTGTACAAGCCATAATTATATATGTAGTGTTGCATAAAGCAACTTATAATTCATAAAACGATTAATCGGTAAAGATAATAAAGATTTTAGATTTTAGATTTTAGATTTTGGATTTTTTCGTAAGGGAAAATTAAAATTTTTGACAAATGGATTTGGTTAAAAAAAACGAAATCATTTAGGCTTTAAGTCATAATTTTAAACAACTTATCTGATAACCGAATTCTAAAAGGTAAATTCATAGTGACTTTATCACCCTCTTTTGCTACTGTGTTTTCGCTTCCGTTGACTAACATTTTTTCGACAACAATTTCTTGATTTCCCGTTGTTGGCCCAGAAATTAAAAGTTTGTCGCCAATAGTTAATTCTAGATTTTCTATTATGAAAAGTCCAACCTGTGGTTTAGGATAATAGTGTTCGGCTTTGCCAATCAATACTTTTTTTACTTTTATCTTTTGGCGAATATCGGTTGTTTCGGCTATAGCCAATGATTTATCCGATAGTTCACCAGAATGTTTAAATTTTAAGTTTTCGGATTTTCCTTTTCTAAAAACTTTATTGCCCACTTGAATGCCGCTTCTCAATTTTACTTGTTCTACTAAAGGCAAATGAGTAATCTCCTGGCATTCTGTAGAACAGCAATTTTCCATTGCTGCCTTGCAATCATCGCATTGAATGAATAATAAATGACAACCGTCGTTAACACAATTCGTATGATTGTCACATGGTTTTCCGCATTGATGACATTGAGAAACGATATCATCTGTAATTCTTTCGCCCAGACGGTGATCAAAAACAAAGTTTTTACCAATGAATTTACTTTCTAAACCTTCTTCTTTTATTTGTTTGGCATATTGAATAATTCCGCCTTCAAGCTGATATACATTTTTAAAACCTTTATGCTTGAAATAAGCCGAGGCCTTTTCGCAACGGATTCCGCCAGTGCAATACATCACGAGATTTTTATCTTCCTTATGGTTTTCAAGTTGCTCGTTGATGATAGGTAAACTTTCCCTAAAAGTTTCGACATCGGGAGTGATGGCTCCTTTAAAATGTCCGATTTCACTTTCATAGTGATTTCTGAAATCTACCACAATAGTATTGGGATCATCTAGAATAGCATTGAATTCCTTTGCTTTTAAATGAATTCCTTTGTTAGTTACATCGAAAGTTTCATCGTTCAACCCATCGGCAACGATTTTATGACGGACTTTAATTGTCAATTTTAAAAACGAATGGTCATCGTGTTCTACAGCCACATTGAGACGAATTCCTTTCATGAAATCATAGATTTCCAAAGTGTCGCGAAAAGTTTCAAAATTTTCGGCCGGAACGCTCATTTGGGCATTGATTCCTTCATTGGCAACGTAGATTCTACCAAGAGCATCGAGATCATTCCAAGCTATGAATAAATCGTCACGAAATTGTTGTGGGTTTTGAATTTTGGCATACGCATAGAAAGACAAAGTAAGCCTTTGTTTGCCCGCTTGGTCAATAAGCTCGGCTCTTTCTTCTGCGCTTAAAGTGTTATACAGTTGCATGCTATAAACGTTTAAGTGAAAATTGTAAACCCTAAATGGAAGAGTTTGTGCAAAGATAGAAATAAATGGGAAAGGGGAAAAGGGAAGAGGAAAAGTAAAAAAGGATAAGGGAAAAGGGAGAAGTAATTAGGGAGAAGGTAAAAGAGAAAAGGGGAGAGGATAAGTAAAAAAGGGAAAAGTAATTATCCTCAACCTTTTTTCATTAGTACTTATATATAGCGAATAAAAAAACCTTTCAGAATTGGTTTCCGAAAGGTTTTTCTTTTGTTGTTTATCGAATTAACAAAATTCCGTGTAAGCGTCTTTCAAGTTTTCAGCAATCATTTCCGCTGGTCGGCCTTCAATGTGATGGCGTTCTAACATGTGAACCAATTCGCCATTTTTGAACAAAGCCATACTTGGCGATGATGGAGGAAAAGGAAACATGTGCTGTCTTGCTGCATCTACGGCATCTTTGTCGACACCTGCAAAAACAGTGATTAAATGATCTGGTTTTTTTGCTCCTTCTAAACTCATTTTTGCTCCCGGACGTGCATTTCTTGCTGCACAACCACAAACTGAATTTACGACTACAAGCGTAGTCCCTGACTTTGCAATAGCTTCATTTACTGCATCGGCACTATGTAATTCTTGAAAACCTGCAGTAGTTAATTCTGCCTGCATTGGTTTTACCATTTCTTCTGGATACATATTCTTTGATATTAGATTTGTGAAATAAGATATTAGATTTATAAATCTGATGCAAAGTTACAAAGTTTCGATTTAGTAAATTTATTTGAAGTATAAAGTTTTGTTATAGTTGAATAAGAGGAATGGCTTTTAAAAATAACTCGAAATTCCAATACTAGGTCCAGCGGTATGTGCTGGTGGATTATTGAAAATATCGTGTTGTTTCTGAATTCTATAATTGAAACGGATAACGGTTTGTGAAGTTGGGCGAAAACTCAATGCGGGCATGATGCTCCATAAATCCTCACCAATATTTTCTCCTGTTTCATTAAATGTCCCTACATTCCAATCTACATATTCCAATCGGCAGGCAATATTTAAAACTGCATTATCCCAATCCAACATTCTTTTTTTTAATAAAGGCTGAACAATATCAATAAATCCTCCTCTTTGTTTGTTACCAAATTGTTGCGAATAAGTAGCTGGTACATCCACTTTAATCCAAGCAAATTCAGTAGTGATGAACGTTTTGATTTTTGGAAGGGTCGTATTAAAATCCAATGCAAAAACATCCACTGGCCTTTTGTTGTCTATGATAACCCCATCATCAATGTATTTATTATAGACACCGCCCATATAGGATATTCCCAACTCTCCAATTTTATTGTTTCGAATGGCTATTTTTCCTGTAAACAAAGGTAAACCGCTGTTGATTTCTTCAAAACGTTCTGGGTTGTCTTTGGTTGCAGGAAGAAAAGTTTTGTTTTCACTGTTTTCAATAATAGAATTGTCAAAATTCCCAGAAAAATAGGCTTCATAACCAATCATCCAATTTTTAGAATAGGTTTTTCCGTATAGTCCTGCACCGGCATTACTGAAAGTCCCAGGTAACATTTGTGTAGCAGAAATCGGGCGATCGGTAAATTCCCATTTGGGACCATCATGATTTTGATTGAATGAACCAATAGGATTAATTATAATACCACCTCTTAGATTAACCAGCGGATGTAATTCAATATCAATAGAGGCAAATTCAACTGCAATTTCTTTTCCGCCTTCCTCGTATTCTATTTCGCTTAGGAACTTAATCCTTTTGCTAATTGCCGATGACATAAATATAGAAAGTCTCCGTGCCTGGAACTGATGTCCTTCTGATATTCCGTCAGTAGAAAGATGCTGCCAATTTGTTTCAAGATAACCACCAATAGCGACTATGTTTTTCCCAATGGTCAAAGACGGACGGTTATACATCGCATCCATATTCAATATTGGTTTCACACTGTCTTTCGCTGTTGTTTTGAGTAAGCTGGGATCAATTTGGGAATAGGAAATTATAGAAAAAAGCAAGGAAATATAAAGGAAAAAACACTTCATTTTAGTGATATTTTTAAGGTATTGTTATCAATAGTAATCGGAAAATTCCTCAAGTTTCTATCCGCTGGACCGCTTTCAACGGTTCCTTTATTACTAAATTCACTTCCGTGTGCAGCACATTGCAATTTGTCTCCAAAGACTTGTAATTCTGCACCTTGATGTGAACATTCCATTAATAATGCGCTATAGGTAGTAGCATCAAAACGGTAGACGCAAATTGGAAATTTTAATCTTTCGTTTTGAATGATAACGTATTTTTTATATTCTGTTTTCCCATTTTTAGTTGATTTAAAATCATTTATAGGAAGCAAAATATCCGAACCTTCTATTTCTTTCGATAGTACTTGGGATGAACTACAACTTTGAAGTAAACTAACAGCGGTGATTCCGCCTAAACAACCGAAACCACAGGTTTTGAGAAATTGTTTTCTATCCATTACAATGAGTTTATAAATTTCAGCAATGCATTTTTGTCTGATTGTATCAGATTTTGATAATTCGTTTTGCTGGCGTTAGCCTCTCCGCCATGCATTAATATTGCAGCTTCGATACTTCTAGCTCTACCATCATGCATCAGGAAATAGTTTCCTCCCTGTGCAATTCCAGAAAGACCAATTCCCCATAATGCAGGAGTTTTCCATTCAGAAGTTTTGGCATTTCCTTCGGTATAATTATCATTTAAACCGTTCCCCATATCATGCAACAATAAATCGGTATAAGGCGCAAATGTTTTGTTCGAAAGCGCATTTATTGGAGAATAGCCAGTTTGCAAAGTCGGTTTGTGGCAACCCGCACAATTAATTTGATTAAAAATAGCGGCACCTTGAAGTATGACTGCATTGGTTTTGTTTCGTTGAACAGGAGCTTTTAAAGTCTGTAAATAAAAGACAACGTCATTTACTGTTGCGGTTGCAACTTCCGGATCTATTTCTAAACCGCTATACGCATCGATGGGCCTGAATATGGAAGTAATTCCCATGTCTTGATTATAGGCATTTGCCGTTTGGTGCAATAAACTGTGAGCTGCTGCTTTTTTTCCAAAACGCCCAATATATTTTCCTCCTAAAGAAATTGCATCCAAAGATGGAATTACAAAATCCGGAATTTCAATCCAATTAGGCACACCCGAAATTCCGTCTCCATCAGTATCATCTGGATCAGCCATTGCGATAATGGAAGCATCGGTAACATATTGTAAAAAACCTAAACCGGTATTAGCTGGAGGAGTAAATTTAGAAGAAGTGGCTCCAGACGGAATCTGTTCTGGTAAATAACCTGGAATTGCCCTGTTTTGCAACTGTGGTCCACCTTGAGTTAAAAATAAATTTCCGTTTTCATCACTTTGCCCGAAACGTGTAAGAGTAGTAAAAGGATGTCCTTTCCCGTCTCCCGCATGGCAACTGACACAACTAGTAGAAACAAATGTGGGTCCTAAGCCAGTTTCCCTTGTGAAAACTTCACTAAAAGCCGCATCTCCTTTTAAGAAACGGTTCAATTCTTCGTGGGAAAGCCCATCAATCGGACCGTCTAAAACAGAATCATCAGATGGAACATCCGTATAATTAGGTTCACAAGATATAAAAACCAACCCAATTATTAGATTGAATAAAATTACTTTTTTCATAAATTGAAATAAAATTTTAGACAAAACTAAAAATTATATTTTACATCACCAATTTTTTAATTACATTTGTGATGATAATTTTTTTTACTTATGAGCAAATCCCTTGAAGAAGTAAACCAATCGGTTGCTACACAAAATAAAACCTCAGTATTCAGAAAGATTTTGGCATTTTTTGGACCCGCTTATTTAGTAAGCGTAGGATATATGGACCCAGGGAACTGGGCTACTGACATTGCAGGGGGAAGCCAATTTGGATATTCGTTACTTTGGGTATTGCTAATGAGCAACATTATGGCTTTGTTATTACAGAGTTTTAGCGCTAGATTAGGGATTGTGACCCAACGAGATTTAGCTCAGGCATCTCGGGAAACCTATTCAAAATTTATCAATTATATCCTTTATTTTTTAGCCGAAATTGCTATAGCTGCTTGTGATTTGGCTGAAGTTTTGGGAATGGCTATTGGTATTAATCTATTGTTTGATATTCCGTTGATCCAAGGCGTATTTATTACTGTTTTGGATACTTTTTTATTGCTGTTCTTAATTAATAAAGGCATCCGGAAAATGGAAGCTTTTATCATTGCATTAGTAATGATTATTGGCGTTTCATTTGTATTCGAGATGTTTTTTGCGCAGCCAGAAATGAATAAGGTATTATATGGATTAATTCCATCTATGCCTAGTAAGGCCGCATTGTATATCGCCATTGGAATCATTGGCGCAACAGTAATGCCTCACAATTTATACCTGCACTCTTCTTTGGTACAAACCCGAAAATTTGATAGAAGCAAAGAAGGAATTAAACAGGCTATAAAATATAATTTCATCGATTCGACCATTGCTTTAAACTTGGCATTTTTCGTTAACGCTGCAATTTTAATATTGGCTGCAGCGACATTTTATAGAAACGGAATGTTTGAAGTTGCCGAAATCCAAGATGCCCATCGTTTTCTTGAACCTCTTTTAGGCAGTAAATGGGCGCCCATTTTATTTGCTGTCGCATTGATTGCAGCCGGACAAAGTTCAACAGTAACGGGAACATTAGCGGGACAAATTATTATGGAAGGATACCTTAACCTGCGAATTCAACCATGGGTTAGAAGAATATTAACCCGATTAATAGCAATTGTGCCCGCAGTAATCGTCATTACCATTTTTGGCGAAAGCGTAACTGGAAAATTACTGATTTTGAGTCAGGTGATTTTGAGTTTACAGTTGGGATTTGCCATTATTCCGTTGATTCATTTTGTGAGCGATAAATCTAAAATGAAGGGTTTTCATATAAGTAAACCAACTCAAATTGCAGGCTGGATCGTAGCAACAACGATTGTTTCATTGAATGCAAAACTAGTTTTCGATGAAATTTACGGATGGCTTGAAACTTCAGAAAACCCAATTGTATTATGGTTGACCGTAGTTCCCTTAGCTATTGGATTCTTGGTTTTGTTATTGTACATCGTATTCAAACCATTTATTTCGAAATCAAAAATTGATATCCAAAACCATTCCCCGCATCATTTGAAACTCCAATTTTCTAAAGGGGGAAGCAACACCAAAAAGAATATTGCAGTAGCAGTAGATTTTTCATCGGCTGATGAAGTTGCTCTGAACAATGCCTTTGAATTGGGAGGAAATGAGGCAAATTACACGCTGATTCATGTAGTAGAAACCGTTGGAGCGATGATGTATGGCGAAAACATTGATGATCACGAAACCCTGATTGATGAAAAACTATTGAATGATTACAAAACAATTCTTTCTGAAAAAGGATTTAAAGTGACTACCGAATTAGGTTTTGGAAAACCAAATAAAGTGATTCCTGCAATTATCAAAAAAGGAAAATTTGATATTCTTGTAATGGGAACACACGGACATACCGGCTTCAAAGACTTGGTTTTTGGAACTACTGTAGATAAATTGCGTCACGAAATTGCTATTCCGTTGTTAATTGTGAAAATTTAAAAAAGTATTAAGTATTTTTTATCAAGTATTAAGATTGTTTTTTAGCTAAAATCCTCAATCAAAAATCGAAAATTCCAAATCAAAAATGACCTTTTCAGAAGAAAATTATTTAAAAGCAATTTATCATCTAACGATGCTATCCGATTCAGAAATCAGCACCAATGCGATTGCTGAAATGATGGAAACCAAAGCCTCATCGGTTACTGATATGCTAAAAAAGCTAGCAGAAAAAGATTTGGTTTTTTATAAAAAATATCAAGGTGTTTCCCTAACTCAAAAGGGAAATTTAAATGCCAAAATGATTGTAAGGAAGCATCGCTTATGGGAAGTTTTTTTAGTTGAAAAGCTAAAATTTTCATGGGATGAAGTGCACGATATTGCCGAAGAATTAGAGCATATCAAGTCAGAAAAACTAATAAACAAACTCGATGAGTTTTTAAATTTTCCGACCGAGGATCCCCATGGCGACCCAATCCCGAATGCAGAAGGAAAAATTATTAAAATTGAAAAACAACTGCTTTCTGAATTGGCCGAAAACCAAAAAGGAATTTGTGTTGGGGTGAAGGATACTTCTTCAGAGTTTTTGAAATATTTGGACAAACAGGAAATCTCATTAGGTTCAAAAATTGAAATCTTAGGAAGGGAAAGTTTTGACCTGTCAATGAAAATCAAAGTGGACAATAAGGACTTAGTTATTTCGAATAAAATCGCAAGTAATCTTTTTGTTAAGGTAACTTAGGTTTTTGTTTTTTATCTTTGTTAGAACGATCTAAAAATCAATCAGGATGAAAAAAGTCATTATCACCTTCTTTCTTGTTTTCTCTACTATAATTTTTGCTCAAAAGCAGACAGAAAAAATAAAGTTTTTTGACATTCAACAAAATGCAAAACTTAAAGGGAACGGCTATCAATTAGTTTTGAAAGAAGTCGTTTCAGATTCCCGATGCCCACAAGGAGTGACCTGTATTTGGGCGGGTGAGGTACAATTCGTAGTTTCAGTTTATAAGGACAAAAAATTAGTGGAAAACGAAACCATTACGCTTGCGCCAAATCAAGGTCCGGATTATAAAGAATGGTTTTCTAAATACCTGCCCAAGTGTAAAAAAAACGTAAAAAGCATTGGGATTTTGCCCTATCCTAAAGAAGGAAACCCTATCAATACTAAAGAGTATTTTTTGAGAATCGGGTATGTAAAAAAATAGCAGCAAATTTTTGCTGCTATTTTTTTTATATTTAAAATAAGCTATTTTTTATCGTCACATACTTTTTTACACATTTCTGAATGTTCCAAATGCATTTTTAAATCTGGGAGCATTTTTGTAGCCCACGCTTTTATATCCGCATCTTCACTGTCGGCACTTGCTTTTTCAAATTTATCAATGGCATCTTTATGGCCTTTTACCATCATTTCGCAATATTCCTTGTCGAAATCCATTCCTGAATTTTCGTTTAGTTTATTAAATTCATCTGTAGATTTTTCTGAAGGACCGGTAGGAAGTGTAATGTTTTTTTGGGCCGCTAAAGCAGTCAATTCTTCCATTGCTTTTGAGTGGGCAGTTTCCATCATTTTGCCTAAATCCTTGGCTTCTTTTGTTGTTGCTTTTTGTTGTGCAAGTTGTCCCAGTTTAACTTCGGCCATATTGATATCGGCTGCAGCAACTAAAAAGTCGGCATCTTTTTCAGTATCACGGTCTTCTATAACCGCATCGTTTTGTTCCTCAGCATCTTCTTTAGGGTCGTGTTCTTTTTTACAAGAAACTACTACAGTTAAAGAGGCTAGAATAAAGGAAAATAATAATAATGATTTGAATTTTTTCATGATATTTTTATTTAAGTTAAATATCAAAGTTGTAAAATAAATTAGCCAATCATTTTTATTTTAAAAATAAAATATTATATAATTTAAATTTAGCAACCACAGTTGCTACCGCAATCCTTATCTGATTTTTTCTTCTTAAAAAAGAATTTTTTAAGAAGAAAAGCAATTGCCATTCCGAGTGCAATAAATGCGATGAATTCTTGTAATTCCATTGTTTATTTTAAAATCTGATAGGCAATAAAAGCCACCACATAGGCAAATACACTCATAAAAACCAATTGAGCCAGAGGCCATTTCCAGCTATTGGTTTCTTTTTTAGTGATAGCAAGTGTACTGGCACATTGCATGGCAAAAGCATAGAACAGCAACAACGATATTCCTGATGCAAAATTGAAGATTTTCTTTCCGGTAACAGGGTTGATTTCGGCCGCCATTTTGTCTTTAATAGTATCCTCGTTATCGCTTCCGCCAACGCTATAAATGGTTGCCAAAGTCCCTACAAATACTTCCCTTGCTGCAAAAGAACTGATTACTGCAATGCCTATTTTCCAGTCATAACCCAATGGGGAAATTACGGGCTCAATGCTTTTTCCCATAATCCCGATATAGGAATTCTCCAATTTATAAGAAGTAATCTTATTGTCTAATTCTGTTTTTGATAAGGATTTATTGACTTCCTGATTGGTTATAAAAGTTTCGGCATTTTTGAATTTTGCATTAGGTCCATAAGAAGCCAAAAACCACAAAACAACTGAAATCGCCAATATTATTTTTCCTGCTCCAAAAACGAAAGCTTTCGTTTTTTCGATTACGTTGATAGCTACATTTTTAAATAATGGCATTTTGTAATTGGGCATTTCAACCACAAAAAAGGTTTTCCCTTTTATTTTCAGTATGATATTTAAAATATAAGCTGATAAGATTGCTGTTGCAAAACCCAAAAGATACAATAGCATTAATGTTAATCCCTGCAAATTCAAAAATCCAAAAATACGTTCGTCTGGGATTACAAGTCCAATAATAATAGCATATACTGGCAGTCTTGCAGAACAAGTGGTAAAAGGGGTTACTAAAATGGTGATAAGTCTTTCTTTCCAGTTTTCGATATTTCGTGTAGCCATAATTGCTGGAATAGCACAAGCGGTACCAGAAATTAAAGGGACAATGCTTTTTCCGGATAAGCCAAAATTACGCATAATGCGATCCATCAAAAACACGACACGGCTCATATAGCCACTTTCTTCCAGTAAGGAAATAAAGAGGAACAAAAATGCAATTTGAGGAATAAAAATCAGGATTCCCCCAATACCGGGAATAATTCCCTGGGCAATTAAATTAGTCAAGATACCTGACGGAAGCGAATTTTCCGCTAATGAACTTAAAGAAACAAATGCACTGTCAATAGCGTCCATAGGCCATTTTGACCATTCAAATATCGATTGGAAAATGACAAAAAGGATAACAAAGAAAATGGCGTATCCCCAAACTTTATGAGTAAGGACCCTATCCAGTTTGCTGCGGAAATCCTTGGCAATAGCCGTATCTATTTTTAAGCCTTCTTTAAGTACATCGTTAATAAACTGGTAACGCTTAATTGTTTCTTTCTGTTGTAGTCTTTTTAAATCCGAATGGGATTTAGTGAATGAATTTTGAACTTCCCTTCTTTCAAGATTAAGGAAGTTAACATCTTGGGTAATTACCAGCCATAACTTATATAATAACTGATTGGGAAATACTTTTTGAAGGTTGCTAAAATATTCAGGATCGATGCTTGATGCATTCAGGCAGGGTTCTTTTGAAATACTTTCATAGGTTAAAATCAAATGTTTCAACTCTTCTATTCCTTGTTTTTTTCTCGAACTGACTAAGGCAATCTTGGTTTTTAAATGTTCTTCTAGATAGGCGATATCCAATGAAATTCCTTTATATTCCATCCTATCGGCCATATTGATGACAAGGATAGTGGGGATTTCTAGGTCTTTTATTTGAGTGTAAAGGAGTAAATTCCGTTTTAAATTTTCTACGTCTGTAACCACAAGTGCTACGTCAGGGTATAATTTATCGTTTTTATTCAGCAAAAGTTCAATAACTACATTTTCATCAATAGAACTCGCATTTAGGCTGTACGTCCCTGGTAAATCTAGAATATTTGCTTTGTTGTTGTTTGGTAGTTTACAAAAGCCAATCTTTTTTTCAACAGTTATTCCGGGATAATTCCCAACTTGCTGGTTGAGTCCGGTGAGTTCATTGAACACCGAAGTTTTTCCTACGTTTGGATTACCAATAAGGGCTACATTGATATTTATTCCCGTCATTATAAATTTGTTTTTATAATTTCAACTTCAATTTCACGGGCAGTTTCTATTCTGATGGCAAGATGGGAACCATTGATGTCTAAATATAAAGGATCTCCAAAAGGGGCAGTCTGCAACAATTCAACCTGATTGCCCGGCAAACAACCCATCTCCAATAATTTTAATGGAACGACGTCTATATCAAACTCTTTTATGATGGCTTTTTCTCCTTTTTTGAGGGAATAAATAGTAGTTCGCAAAGTTTTATTTAGATTGAATTAAGATTGTAAAAATACAAAAACAAATGACAGTTAAAGATTTTTATTAAATACGAAGAAATAATGAAAACGGTTTAGGGTTTATTCTGTACACAAATAATCAATATCATCGATTAACCGCTGAATATCTTCTTTTTTAGTTCCGTCATAAAATCCGCGTACCCTTTTTTTGGCATCGACCAGAACAAAATTTTCAGTATGCACCATATCGTATAATTCGTTTGGCTTGCCTAATTTAACAGCTAAATAGGATTTTCTTGCCATGGTATAAATTTCTTTTTTATCCCCGGTGACAAGATTCCATTTGCTATCGATAACACCATTTTTTATGGCATATTGTTTTAAAACCGGAACACTGTCAGTCTCAGGAAAAACGGTATGTGACAACAGCATAACTTTTGGATTGTTAACAATTGCTTTTTGAACTTCCGATAAATTCGTTGTCATAATTGGACATATAGAACCACAAGTCGTAAAGAAAAAATCGGCTACATAAATCTTGCCTTCATAATCTTTCTGGGTAATTGTTTTCCCGTTTTGATTGGTAAAGGAAAAATCTGCAATTTTATGGTATTTGCTAATATATTGCACGGTACTGTCTACCAATTCAGGATTGACCATGGCAGGGTTATAAATAGGTAACGTTTTTTTAGGTTTTAAAGCATTGTAGAATAAGGTGATAATGATTATTGAAAGAACGAACATTATACCGAAATACACACGGTGCTTTTTGAAAAAGGAAAGCATAATTATTTTTTTTGCAAAAATACGAAAGTTGTGGTTTTTGATCTGGCTTTTGGAATAAATTATGATTTGAGTTTAGATAAGTCGGAAAAAAAGATGTTTCTTGTCATACTCTTACCGCCATTGTTTTTAAAACTATCCAGCACTAAATGAAGAAAATACTTTTTAGCTTTCTTTTGATTGTATCATCAAATGCTCTTTTTTCACAAATAAAAATGGTTTCGTGGAACTTGGAGAATTTTGGAAAATCCAAGTCCGATGCAGCACTTAGTTTTATTGCCAATACTTTAAAAGACTATGAAATTATTGCCATACAAGAAGTGGTGGCAGGCAATGGAGGTGCGCAAGCAGTAGCAAAACTTGCAGATGAACTGAACCGAAAAGGAGGGAAATGGGAGTATGTAATTAGCGAACCCACTTCTAGTAGCGCCTATAAAACAGAACGGTATGCGTTTCTTTGGAAATCTTCAAAAATCAAAATAGTTGGTAAACCATGGTTAGAAAAAAAGTATCATTTAGAGATTGACAGGGAACCATTTTATGCCACTTTCGAAAACAATAAAAAACGATTTACCTTAGCTAACTTTCACGCTATTACAAAAGAGAGGCAACCTGAAACTGAAATTAAGTATTTTAAATTGCTTCCGTTGCAATATCCGGATTTGAACCTTATATTTTTAGGGGATTTTAATTGCCCGCAATCGCATAGTGTTTTCAAACCTTTAAGAATCATGCAATATGAATCGGTATTTTTCAATCAGAAAACGTCTTTAAGGAAAAACGTTCATTTTAATGATTGCTTGGCTTCAGAATTTGACAATATCTGGTACGATAAAAGGAAAATAAAAATTTTGAATGCAAAGGTTGTTTTGTTTTTTAAATCTTTTCCGTCTTTCGCGGAAGCAAGGAAAATCTCCGACCATATCCCTATTGAAATGGAATTTACTATAAATTAGTCTTAAGCCCAACTAAAAGAGCAATGTAAATTATGCAACTTTATGCATGAATTATTGTAGCTGTTAATTTAGAAATAGACGCACCTTTATATAAATTAAATATAATTTTTTGCAAGCCGTTTTGATTCGCTAATTCCTTACTATTAAATTTATGTGGTGGCAGTATCTATTGGTTTTTGTTGGGGCATTCTTCTTTGATGTTGTTCCTTTCCCTTTTCCTCCTGCTTTTACCATTATGGTTACTTTGCAGATTATGTACGATTTGAACATATGGCTGGTAGTAGTAATAGGAGTGGCGGGTTCCATTTTGGGGCGATACACCCTTACCTTATACATTCCGTATTTATCAAAAAAAATATTTAAGCCTTCGAAGAATAAGGACATTCAGTTTTTAGGGGCAAAAATGAAGGAAAAAGGATGGAAAAGCCAATTAGTAATACTTGCCTATTCATTGCTGCCTCTTCCTACCACCCCTCTTTTTTTAGCAGCAGGCATAGCTAAAGTAGAGCCCATTTACATTATACCAGCCTTTATAATCGGCAAATTTACAAGTGATGCAATTGCAGTAAATCTAGGAAAATTTGCTTCAGAAAATGTTCAAAGTATGATGGAGGATGCTTTATCCTTGAAGTCAATAATAAGTTTAGTGATGGGTTTGCTTCTTCTTTTTTTTATTGTGTTTATTGATTGGAGAACATTAATCCAACATAAAAAATTCCAATTGAAATTTCAGATTTTCAATTAAAAAATAGGGTTTCAAACCGTATCCTAAATCTTTTCAACTCTCATTATTTTAAAATTTTATCGGTAAACCTTTGTTTTTTAAAACGGTAGATAATTTTTTTTGGGTATTTAACATTAATTAAAACATTTATCGATATTTTTGTTTAAAATCATAACCAAATTAATAAATAATGAAAATAGAAATTAACAGAAAATTACTTTTTGTAATTCCTGCAGTTATCGGATTTGCAACATGTAACGCTCAACAAAAAGCACCTGTTGTAAAAACAACAACTACTAAAGCACCTGTTACAACTAAAGTAGTAACTAAAACAGTTGTAACACAAAAAACAGGAGTTAAAAAGAAAATAGTTCGAAAAGCACCGGTTAAAAAAGAGCCAGGAATCAACGTAGCTTTAATGGATAAAAACGTAAAGCCTAACAATGATTTTTTCCGTTATGTAAATGGAACATGGTTAAACACAACTGACATTCCTGCAGATAGAAGCCGTTGGGGAAGTTTTGATGAATTACGTAAAAGAACCGATGCGGATGCAATGGCCATTTTAAAAGCAGCTACAAGAAGTCAAAAATACAAATCGACGACTGATCAAGGGAAAGCGATTAACTTATTTAAAACTATCTTGGATACTGTAGGGAGAAACAATGCAGGTATTACTCCATTAAAACCGTATTTGGCAAAAATCGATGCTGTAAAAAACATCTCGGACTTACAAAACCTAATGATGGAAATGGAACCAATTGGCGGAATCGGATTCTTCGGTTTTGGTGTAGGTTCTGATCAAAAAGACAGTAATAAAAATGTATTGTACCTTGGACCTGGAAGATTAGGTTTACCAGACCGTGATTATTATGTTTCGGACGAAAAAGACTCTAAGGAAAAAAGAGAAAAATACGCACTTCACGTAGCTAAAATGCTTCAATATTTAGGCGATAGCCCAGCTTCTGCTGAAGCAAATGCAAATAAAATCCTAGCTTTTGAAATCTCAATGTCAAAACCAAGATTTGACAGGGTAGAAGCAAGGGATGACAGAAAATCATACAACCCAATGTCGGTTGCAGAATTACAAAAAATGGTTCCTATTATTAATTGGAATAAATTTTTGACAACTGTTGGATACAAAAACATTGACAATGTAGTGGTTACCCAACCAAAATACATGGCAGCATTAGAAACTATTTTAGAATCAAACAATGTTGAAGATTGGAAAAACTATATGCGTTGGAACATCCTTAACGGTTCTGCAAATTCATTATCTACCGATATTGAAACTGCAAACTGGGGATTTTATAGCAAAACTTTAGGTGGAGCTATCAAACAAAAGCCAAGAGACGAAAGAGCTTTACAAACTGTTAATGGTAACATTGGAGAAGCTTTAGGTAAATTGTACGTAGAGAAAAAATTCCCTGCCGAAGCAAAAGTTAAAGCCGCAAACATGATTAAAAACGTAATGCGTGCCTATGAAAACAGAATCAACAATTTAACTTGGATGAGTGCCGAAACAAAAGTAAAGGCAGTTGAAAAATTAAATAAACTAACCATCAAAATCGGTTATCCTGATAAATGGAAAGACTACTCGGCATTAGTGATTAAATCACCTGCACAAGGCGGAAGTTATTTTGAAAATTCAAATAACCTTTCAAAATGGCAAAACCAAGAAGGAATCGATAAATTATCAAAACCAGTTGACAAAACAGAATGGGGAATGTCTCCTCAAACAGTAAATGCTTATTACAATCCTTCTTATAACGAAATCGTTTTCCCAGCAGCAATTTTACAACCACCTTTCTATAATTACCAAGCTGACGAAGCAGTAAATTATGGTGGGATTGGAGCTGTAATTGGTCACGAAATATCTCACGGATTTGATGATTCTGGAGCGCGTTATAACGCTGATGGGAATTTGGTTGACTGGTGGACAGAAACTGATTTGACACAATTCACAGCTTTAACAGGAAGCCTTGCTGATCAATACAGTGCTTTAGAGCCATTGCCTGGTACTCATGTTGATGGGAAGTTTACATTAGGTGAAAACATTGGTGATTTAGGTGGAGTTAACGCTGCTTATGATGGATTGTTATTGTATCTAAAAGAAAACAAAAGCCCAGGATTAATTGATGGCTACACACCAGAACAACGTTTCTTTATTTCTTGGTCAACGGTATGGAGATCAAAAATGCGTGATGAAGCTCTGAAAAATCAAGTAAAAACCGATCCGCACTCTCCAGGTATGTACAGAGCTTATGTTCCATTGCAAAACGTAGATGCTTTTTACAAAGCGTTTGGAATTGAGCAAGGTGACGGTATGTATATTGCTCCAGAAAAAAGAGTTAGAATCTGGTAATATAATATTTTCTCTTCGGTGGCTGAGCTTGTCGAAGCAGAAGAGAGGAAAATATAAAATCAAAGCCACCTTTACGGTGGCTTTTTTTATACAGTCTGTTCTGCTAATTTCTTCTTTTTAATAGAATGGTTCACTATATACAAACCTATCAAAGTAATGCTGCCGCCTAATAAAATAAAGAAAGTAAAGGGTTCGTTAAAAAGGATAGCACCTAGAATCAAAGCGACAATAGGATTAATATAGGCATACAAACTATTGAGTTCTGTAGGCAAATGCTGCAAGGCATAAATGAATGCGATAAAAGTAAGTACTGATCCAAAAATCACTAAATATCCAATGGATATCCATGAAATAGCAGGGATGTCCATAACGGAAACTGCTGTTCCTGTGGCGCTAGTGATTCCAAATAATGTAATACTAGACAAAAGCATTTGTAATCCCAAACTAAAATAAGGGTTAAAACTGGCCGCTTTTTCCTTAGTATAAAGCGTTGCAAAAGCCCAAGTCATTGTTGCCAATATAGAAAGGAAAATCCCGAAACGGAAATCTGGCTTTAAAAAATCCCCAAGATAATCGTAAAAGACAATACAGATTCCAATAAAACAAATGCACATTCCTTTGATTGCCAATGAAGCTATTTTTTCACCTTTGAACAAAGTAATAATTACAATCCATAAAGGAAACAATGAACCTATGATTGCACCAAGTCCGCTACTGATATATTTTACGCCCCAAGTGCTCAATCCATTGCTGCAGATAAAATTCAAAAAACTCAAAATCACAATTGTCCGCCATTGCTTTTTATTAGGCCATGGCGCTTTTTTATAGATAAAGAAAGCAAGGTATAATAAACCCGCTAAAAATTGCCTGATTGCTGCAAGCTGTAATGCAGGCATGTGTTTTACACCTTCTTTTGATGCAATCCAAGTGGTGCCCCAAAAAAAACTAATCCAACACAAAGCTAAAATAGGCAAGCCTATTTGGTTTATTTTAGATGAAAAGGCTAGGTGAAAACGGTTTTTAATGCTCATTTTTACAGATACGATATATAGCAAGAGTTTGCGTCTGCAATAGTAAGGATTTAAAAAAAAGGGAGCAAACTAAATAGCCTGCTCCCTTTATATTTAACATTATGGTTTATTTCTGTAGGTTCCAAACTTCTATATAATCTGGATTTGCCATTTCTTTGTCTTTGATTTCTTTAAGTCCTTTTGCAAAAAGAGCCAAGATATCCGAGCGACGTATTATTTTGTCTAGCTCTTCAGCGGATATTGTTCCCGGTGAATGTACTATGTTTTTATCGTTACGCCCTTTTGTATCCAATCCGGTTGCTGAAGAGAATTCGATTTTTAAACCAATATTGTCACTTGGCACACCTTTTCCTGTAACAGTTCCTGAGTAGTATTTTGTTCCAAAAGTTCCATTGGTTTTACCCAATATTTCAAAATTTAAAGTGGGTATCATCACACCAGAATCACCTTCTTTTGCAGCATTCAAACTGAATGAAAAAGATACAAGTCCATCAACACCCGCTTCTTTCATTAATTTGTCAAATACTTCATTGGAACTCATTCCTCCGCTATAAGCGAAACTTGAAATTGTTCTTGCTCCTTTATAAGAAGTAGAAAACTCACTTTCATTATTAATGTCTTCTTTTACATAAGGTGTAACTGCACTATAAACAACCGTTTTTTGTGTTGCTTCAACAGGAGTTATTGTCGTATTTAATTCTGACTGAATAATCGCGGTTAATTGAGGGTATAATTTGTTAAGAACACCATTCCAGGTTTCATCTGTTTGTTTTGGGAAAGTAACGGTCGTAGTTTTAGTAGTTTGGGCTTCTCCTTTGGCAAGGTCTTTTTCTTGTGTTATTACAGAGTTTTCCATAATTGTTTTTCCTGTCATTGCGAAACTCAAAACGCCAATTTTTTTCATGTGGTCTAATGGGCGGCTCATGAATGCATTTGGTTTATTGAAATCATATTCCATTTCACCATCAGCTGGGGTTTCTTTTCCTTTTGCTACAAGTCCAGTATTTAAGTTTGGTTCTGTAGTAATTTTTACCATTTTACCATCATCATAGGATCTGGTATATTTCACTTCTGGAAATTGACCTTGAACATCTGTTGCGTTTTCTATCGTTTCAAGACCTACAGACAAATAACTTTTTTTATAGTTGTATAGAGCCTCTCCAGCAGGTTTTATATTGATATTCCTGAATGCAGATGCAGGTACAGTAATTTTTGACCCGGTATTACGGATATAACAAACGGCATATTGACTTTTTATACTTGCTTGGTTGATGGCCAACATTACTTTTAGTACTGCGTTTTCAAAACCAGCTGCACTTTGAAGTTCAATAACCACGTCTTTTGTAAGATCAAGGGAAATGTTTTCGGTTTGTCCGTTAATGCTTACTACTGTTACAGGTCTTTTGTAAGGCTCAATAACAAAACTTGATTTTTGACCTGAGGTGGTTGTAATTTCTACTTTTCTCGGCGCTGTACTTGGCAAAGAAAACAAACTATAAGTTCCTACAGTAACATACGTTGCAGGAATTCCGTCAACAGTTACGTTTCCGTCAAGTTTTAAAAAACCGGAACCGCTTTTTTTCATAAATGTAAATGCAACATGGTCCCCACCTGGTTTCCAGTCGTTAAAAAAAGTTTGATACATGGTACCCAATTCTTTTGGATGCAGGTTGCTGCCAATTCCACCTAAGATTACCACTTCATCAAGATTAGCTGTTGTAGGTGCTGGTGGAGCCATTGCCTTAGCAATTTTAGCTACTGCTTTTGTAAAGAAATTTTGTCCGTAACTGATATTTGCCATCAATAGAAATGCAAATAGCAATGCTGATAATTGTTTTTTCATTTTAAGTTTTTTTAGTGAATGTTTAAAACAAAGGTATTTCAAACGGGAGGGAGCTGAAATACGCTGTTTTTCGTATTTTAAGATTTAGGGATAGGGAGAGTTGAATTTTCTATTTAAAGAAATAAATTAGTTGTTTTTCGTATCCAAATAGTCATTTCCCGTATCTAAACATGCATTTTCCATATTAAAACATGCATTTTCCGTATCCAAATAGTCATTTTACATATTCAAGTATGCATATTACAGATTCATTCATGTGTTTTTCAGATTAAAATAGTTGTTTTTCAGATTCTATTCTTATTAGTACTAAAAAAGAAAACTACAACTTTTATCAGGTTATAGTTTTACTTTAAATTTTAATAAATCAGAACGATTCATGCATTCGCATGCAGATTTAAGTCAATTTCTAATAATGCATGTAATAGCAAAACAATCTAATTTACTGTAGATATTCACAAGGAAATCAGATGTAGTAAACATTCAATGATCTTTTGTTAGTAACAAAAACTTTCTTAAATTCTATCAAGGAATTTAATCCTTCACAATTCTATGTACACTTTTTCCATAACCCGATTCTAAATGTAAAATATACATTCCTGATTCAAGATCATTGATAGCAATTAAATTATTGGATACCATACTATGTTTTACCACCATTCCCAACATATTATAGATTTTAACCGTATGATTGCCATCACCTAAGCCCGAAAAATTAATAACTTCTTTCGTTGGGTTTGGGTATAATGTCAATTTTGTTGTCGCAAATGTATCTGTCGCTAATGAAGCATCAAACTCATAAGCACCCATATCCACTGTTCCGTTTACGATTCGGTTTCTAAATAACAAATCTGTTGCCGGAACTCCAGTATTGTTTCCAGCATCATAACAAGGTGAAGCAGCTCCAATTAACTGTAAACCGTCATCAGCAGTAAACCATTTTGTATCCGCCCCAACTCCAAGAGCGATATTCATAAATTGCGGATTAACATTTAGGTTTCCCGTAGTAACTCCTGAAAGTACGTGTGGTGCGTTCTGATTCGTTAAATCAATATCAGTATAGGTTGAACTTACAGTTCCTGTTCCCAGAATAAAGAATTGTGGACCAGTTCCAGTTATGGTATTTCCCCATACAATTGAATTTCGGAAGGTAGGATTACTAACTCCCGAATTGCCACTGCTTGTATTTGTATTATCGGCTACAACGCCACCACCATCAACAGCATGGTTGTTTACAAATGCCGAATTGAGTATTACAGGACTCGTGTTTCCAGTATTTCCTCCCCAGCAATACATAGCTCCTGCTCTAAAAGCAGCAGTATTTTCATAAATTATAGAGTTGGTTATAGTTGGGCTGGCGTTTCCATTAGCGATACCAAAATTATCAATTCCACCACCGCCAGATGTAGCAGTATTGTAAGCAATTACACAGTTTAAAATTAGCGGGGACGCATTCCCGTTATTATAACCATTATTGAAAATTCCTGCGCCAAAAACAGCCTGATTGTTTAGTATGGCACAATTTCGGATGATTGGACTACAAGTGTTTCCGTTACTTCCATTATTATAAAAACCACCACCAAGTCCTTCGTCGCCTGCAGCAGGTCTGTCATCATTGGCTCCACGAATAATAAACCCATCAATAACAGCGGTATTGTTTATGTTGAAATTACTAATTACATGATAACTGTTATCCGCAATCCCTGCTACACCAATCTCTGCGCTCAAAATACTTGTTAGCCCATTAGTTAAATCACGCTGTGAAAGTAAAGTTTCTGTCCCAATAAAACTGCCGTAAATAGTAATGTCATTTCGCATGCTAAACGAAATGGTCCGGTTAGTTCCGGTTGTAGTAAAATAAGTTCCTGCTGCTACCCAAACTTGATCGCCTAATGCAGCTCCTGTAATTGCTGTCTGTAAAGAACTTGCAGGAAAAGCATTGGCCCAGCTGCTTCCGTTCATGCTTCCTGCGCCTGTAACAGTTACATAGCGAATAGCCGAAAACGATGAAAACGAAATAAAACTTATTAATAAAAGTAAAATCTTTCTCATACTCTGAATTTAAATGTTATCCAAATATAATGAAATTATAAATTGGGGATTTTAAAATCGTATTTTAAAATCCTCATTAATTTTTCACTGGAAATTATCTTGCCCATTGATTTATTGTTGTCGTTGAATTCTGGCAGAGCCAAATTAAAAATCATTGCCTGCTGATTATAATATTCTTTTCTAGAAGGATGAAAGGGAGTAGCCGCGTTGTAGACTTCACCCCAACTTTCCTCTTCTATTAATTTCATAATAATTCCGATGCAGTCTTCTTGTTGAATCAAATTAATTGGGGCATCAGGATTATCAATGTTTTTCCTTCCTGCCAAAGAACGAATAGGATGTCGGTTTTCACCAATTAATCCGCTAAAACGAATTACCGAAGTTTTGAAATTAGCATTGCTCATGAGTAAGTTTTCAACTTCCAGCAATTGTTTCCCTGATTCAGTTTCTGGATTGGGGATTGTATCTTCTGTCACAGTCAGAACAGTCGAAGCATCATCTGAATAAACAGAAGTAGAGCTTATAAAAAGCACTTTTTGGATTGATGAATTTTCAATAAACGGAATTGTGTTTTTTATTTTTTTAGTAAAAGATTCATTTTCAGGATTACGGAGTTTAGGCGGAATATCAATAATTAATATTTCGGAGTCTTTTAGAAAACCTTGTGTATTTCCTTGAATTTCATTTGAATTTAATGAAATTAGAAAAGGACTAATCCCAGTATTTTCTAATAAAGTTAGTTTATCTATAGAAGTAGTTGATCCTTTTATAAAAAATCCTTTTTTTAATAAAGTTTTTGCTAAAGGAAATCCCAACCATCCACAACCGAGAATGCTAATTTGTTTCATTTATTGTTTTTTATAGCCAATTTGTTTTCGTTCCTTTTGTACAGTATCTTTTTCATCTTTTTTGACAAGATAATTTAGTGCTTCATAAATATCTCCAAATTGTTTATCATATTTTATTTCCAGTGCGCTCAATTTTTCATTGAATTCCTTATGTTGTAATGCATATTTTCGTATCATCACAAAAGTGCGCATAATAGCAATGTTCACGTTTATTGCTACATCTGAATTGAGAATTCCGCTTAGCATCGCTACTCCTTGTTCTGTAAAAGCATAAGGTAGGTATTTGCTATGTTTTCCTCTACCCACTTTCTCTAAGGTCACAATTTGTGACTTTAAAGAAACAAATTCTTCTTCTGATAATTGAAAGATAAAATCTTCCGGAAATCGCTTAAGATTTCTTTTTACAGATTGGTTTAATACTTTAGTTTCAATTTCATAAAGAATGGCTAAATCGAAATCAAGCATTATTTTTTGACCTCTTAATTCGTGTATTTTGGATTGTAATGTGTTTATCTGCATATAATTAATTAAAAAAAAACTTGTTACGGTTTTTAATCAAGGTTTCTTGATTTTCTGTTTTATGACAACTGCATCCGTTAACACAAAAGGCATTGGCATCATCCAAGATGCTCTTTTATCCATTTTGAATTGGGGATTTGTCATCAGGTCAAAAGAACTTTCCATCAGTTCCATATCTACTACTGTTTTTTGCGGCACCGAAAACTGTAATAGTAAAGGCTCATTGTTCACTACATAATAAGACAGGATTTTTCGGCCTTTACGTTTGTATTTTGATCCCTTTTGGCCTAAAGCCATTGCTTCATTTGCCTTTAGATTATGGAAAACCATTTTTTCATTGGCAAAAACATCATAACGATTAACATTTCTGTTAGGGGAAATTTTAATTTTTAAATACCGTTGTGAACCCACTAAACTGTCCTTGAGAAACTCAATGCTGGCTTTCGCCAAATTTTTCACCGGCGCATTTGTAGTATAGGTAAACTGGGAATTGTATTTGCTAAAAAATTGATTAGGATTTATTACACTTGCTGTTTTAGGGTTGTTGCCTAAATATTTTTTTGTCCAATAATCCAAGTTTACATCATACGTTGTCCATGTCGCCTGGTTTTTATCGGCATCAAGGATATATAATAAACTGTTAGGTTTCGCAGTGCCTCTTTGATAATCCGAATTGACATCGGCATTTATAAAAAAGCCAATCGCAATTAGTAAAGACAGAATAGACCAAATTATTTTATTCGAAAACTGACCTAAAACCGGTAATAATAAACCTAAAACCAAAATTGTCAACACGGCAGTGCCAAACAGGATTTTTAAACCTAATCCTATTGGGAACATTATTATAAATGGAACTATGATAATTAATGTTGGAATGCTTAAAATTAAATTAAGCATTGAATGGGTTTTTTGGGTTATGACAAAATAAGCCAGCATCAACAAACTAAAAAAAGTCGGAATGATAAAAAAAGAAGCTCCCGGCAAATAAAATGCAATTGCAAAATTAATGCATATCCAAACAAACAAAGGCGCAACCGAATGATTGATTACTAAATTTTCAGTATTTGAATTCCGATAAAACAAAAACCCTATTGCCAGGCTAAGAAAGATAAAGGCACCAATATAATCGTGACCATTATAAGTAAATCCCTGAAGGATATCCTTGTATTGAGGATAACACGCGATTATTGTTTTCCAACCTAAAAAACCTACAGCACCAGAAACCAGCATAGAATAAAAGAAAGGTAGAAAACCTTTTGCAATATCCGAGAGAACTAATACGCGCTTGCCGATTCCCACAAAAACCAAAAACAGAAATAAAAGAAGTACAGCAATCCACATAGGTAAAATCCAAGAAAACGGGTAACTTACAAATGCAAACGGAGTAGAGAAATAGACATAATCTTCAGAACTGTCCATCTTTTTTAAATTGGCATTCGAAAAATAATTAAGCATAGGTATTAAATAAGTACCTTGATGCTCTAAAGATTCTTGACTCAAATGATTCAAATTATCCTGCGAAGTATGGTAATTAAAATGATCATCTATAAATGCAAAATTGAACCCCTGAATTTTCCCTCCTTCTCTAAACACTGTTAGGTCAGTATCATTGGGTAGCATTTTATAGATACTGTACATTAACGAATTGGAAACTGGAAATTGTGGGCTAGCTTCAGAAAAACCATTTACTAAAGTGGCATTGCCCTGATTCACTTCCATCAACATATACGACGGGCCACCTGTTCCCCTTGCTTCAAAATTAAGCGCCAACCCAATTTCTTTTGCCCATTTATTTTGTGTAACAAAAAGAGCAGCGCCGTTTAAACCCAATTCTTCTGCATCCGAAAAAAGGATGATTATGTCGTTTTTATGGGGTGTTTTATTGTATAAAAAGGTGCGGACTCCTTCAAGGATTGTTGCCACTCCCGATGCATTGTCGCTTGCACCAAGCGAATAGGAATGAGGAGCACTGTCATAATGGGAAAGTAAGAGCAATGCCTTAGAATTATTGGAACCCTTGATTCGGGCAATGATGTTTTTCGATTTCACTAGGTTTCCCCAACCGGTAAATGTAGTGCCTTCCTGTATATGGGTTTCTAGGCCTAGTTTTTTGAGTTCACTTTCTAGATAATCAGCTACAACAGCATGATTTTCGGAGCCAATATAATGGGGTCTTGAAGCAATTGAAGTTACTTGATCCAAAGCTCGTTTAGTAGAAAATTCCGAAAGTGCCGTTTCTTCATTTTCGACCCATCGAGGCATAATGGTAAAATAAATCAAAGCGAGGATACAACTGATAAACAATATCGAAAATAACGAAGCTGGTGTTTTTTTCATATTTAAATATCTTTTTTAACTAGCATATAAAAATCGTTTTCCAAAACCCGGTAACCTTGATCATATACAAAATAATAGGTGTTTTCAGTTTTAGTGTTTAGCACATTTGTGAAAAACTCAAAATCGAAACCTTTACTCAATAATTTAGTTCGGGTAGTTTTGGATTTCCCTTCTGTATTTAACTCTGACAAAATACGATAATTTTTGCGTAATTTGTTGTTTACATTGCGCATAAAATTATTACTGTCTTTATTTATTTTGTTATTATAGGCATTGCGGCAACCATCGCTACAGAATTTTTTGTCTTCACGGCCTATAATTTTTTCGTTGCATTCCAGGCAGGTTTTGTTCATATTAATTTTTAAGATAAATGTCTTTGATTTATGTTAGATAAAATTATCTGGTTTATACTGTAAACAGCAATTTCTACTTTTTCCATTTCACAATTAGTCAAAACAATATCTTTAAAACCATTTGACATTTTAATTCTCAGGTCATTGGATTTTGAAGTTGAAAAAAACCCAAACATTACTTCAATTACTTTATTAAGTGGAGATAAATGCCTAATTATTTCTAGATTATCAATATCTGAAATCTTTATAATCATATTGTCTCTTTTATAGTTTGTATTATTAATAATCAAAAAATCATTTTCTACTTTTAATTCAAATAATGGTTTTTTTCTAATTATTATCTTATCCATTGTAACTCCCTTTATGTTCAATCGCTTGTTTTATATGCTCCAAATGATGCTGAGAATGCCATGCATATAAACCTGTTGCGCCTTCAATAGAATAAGTTTTATTGCTTTCCGGATTGATGAATTCTTTCGCAAATTGTTCTTTCGTTAGACTTTTTAAAAGTACCACCCAGCGATAATGCAAACCTTTAATAATTTGAATGGAGGATGTAATATCGTCTAAATCCCCGTCTTCCAATAGTGCCCAGGCAGCTTCATCATACGGTTTTATTAAAGGAACAATTTCTGTAAGTGCCATTTTAAAACGGATAAAACTGTTCATATGGCTGTCCGCACAATGATGCACAACTTGTTTTATTGACCATCCATCAGGTCTATAAACCCAATTCAATTCTTGGGTTGATAAGTTTTTGGTAAGGTTTTCTAATACAAAAGGGAAATTATCGAGTATCGACATCCAGTTTTCAATATCAGATTTAGAAATTGTTTCAGGTTTTTGAAATTTTCCTATTGGATATTTTAATTTTTCTAAATCTAATGTTTGCATCTATAATTATTTTAATTTCAACCAAATATAAACAAAAAATACCATTTACAAACGGTTACAAACAACTACAAACGAAATTAAGCACTTTACAACCGAATAACTTTTGAAAGCCACCACATCTTTGCACTGTCGAATTAATGCAGGACTTGTTTTAGCAACTAATTATTAGACATGAACATATATATTATTTAATAACGAATCTGAAATTCAGATTAAAAATTTAAACGCCATGAGCACATTAAAAAACAAAGTACAGTTAATCGGAAACGTAGGTAACGATCCAGAAATCAAGAATTTTGAAGGAGGAAAAAAACTAGCAAACATTACCCTTGCTACCAATGAAAGTTATAGAAATGAGAAAGGGGATAAAGTAGAGGAAACTCAATGGCATCGTTTAACAGCTTGGGGAAAAACAGCAGAAATCATCGAAAAATATGTAACTAAAGGAAAGGAAATTGCAATTGAAGGTAAATTGACTCACCGTAGTTATGATGACAAGAATGGTGAAAAACGTTATGTGACCGAAGTGGTAATCAATGAGCTTGTGATGCTCGGAAAATAATTAAATATACAGTGTTCAGTTTGCAATTGAAATCAGTTCAAAAACTGACTACTAAAAACTGAACACTGTTTGTTTTATGCTACTTTTTTTAGTTTTATCAAATCAAACAAAGGGCAACGCTTGCAACGTTTGTCTTCGCCTTTTTTAAAATCCTTGCAACATTTGGTTTTGCAATTTTCCGGAACCTGAATGTCAGCTAATAATTTTTTTTTAGCCTTTTTCTTTTCTTTTTTCTTCTCTTTGGTATCCTTGCTCACTTGTAAAGATTTTATAATCAGTACAAATGTATGTTATTCTTATGTATTCTAAATAAAATTTAAATTATTTAACAGTTTTGTCAGGGGATTTACTAGCTGTAATTTGCTGAATGTCCCTGTCAAATAAATAAAGCCCTCCTTTGTCATCTCCGATGAGGTTGATTTTATCCAGGATTGTTTTTGATTGTGCTTCTTCTTCCATTTGTTCCGCAACATACCATTGTAGGAAATTATGAGTTGCATAATCTTTTTCGGCAAATGCCAAATGCACTAATTCATTGATTGATTGTGAAACAAACACTTCTTGTTTATATGTTTCTTCAAACATTTCCTTGAAAGTGACGTAGGCCGTTTTAGGTGCTTTAAGGTCTGTAATCTGAGCGTGTCCACCGCGTTCATTTACAAATTTTACTAATTTTAGCATGTGCATTCTTTCTTCATCCGACTGTTTGTAGAAAAATTTTGATATTCCTTCCAGCCCATTTACTTCCGCCCAACAAGCCATTGAAAGATAGATTTGTGAAGATTCTGCTTCGATACGTATTTGTTGGTTTAGTCCGTTTTCAACATTCTGTGTAATCATAATTGTCTTTTTTGTAAAGTTATAAAAAAATCAGCTCAGGACGGCCCTATTTTAAAAAATTGACGACATCAACTATTTTTTCAAAGTACCTAAAGTTAGGATGTTCAACGGTATGATCAATTCTTTCGTGGGCCCAAGTGGTATGAAACGGAATATGGATAGCATGTCCGCCCATTTCCAAAACCGGTAGGACATCTGATTTCAAGGAATTTCCAATCATTAAAAACTCTGAAGGATGAATGTCAAGACGTTTGACTAATTGTTCATAATCAGTTTTTTGTTTGTCAGACATTACTTCTATATGATGAAAATAAGGTCCTAAACTGGATCGATGCAGTTTACTCTGTTGGTCTTTTAAATCTCCTTTTGTAGCTACAACTAATTTGTATTTCCCTTTTAACGCTTCCAATGTTTCTTCTACACCGTCTAGTAATTCAATAGGTTTTTCTAATAATTCCTTTCCGTATTCAATGATTTTTGCAATTGCTTCAGTCGAAACAGTATTGTTTGATATTTTCAAAGCTGCTTCAATCATCGAAAGAATATACCCTTTTATTCCGTAACCATAAATAGAAAGGTTTTCGATTTCAGTTTTAAAAAGCTCTTGTGACAAGGTATGATGTGACAAATAGGAAGACAACAAAACACAGAATTTTTGCTCTACTTCCTGAAAATAGGGTTCGTTGACAAACAAAGTGTCATCGGCATCAAAAGCGATTACTTTTAGGTTCATAGTTTAATCGACAAATTTGTAGAATGAGTAATAATTGGTTTCTTTATTAAAACCACCAAACAATAATGCAGAATCAAATTTGAAAATAGTTTGAGAGGTAAGTTTTTTATTCTCTTCTACAAAATTCCTAAGTTTATCAAAAGCTAATTTTTTTGCATCACCGTTTATGTGATTAAAATTATCATCAAACATACAATTAATATATACTACTTTTCTGCCCTGATAGGAATTCAGATTATTCATAGAATAGTTTGAAGTTAGAGCAACAGCAATTAATGCGCCAGCTAAACCAAACATTCCTCCAACCATCATAGCACCATTATTATTGTTTTCCAGGCTAGATACAGAGCCAATTGTTAGATAATTAACTCCATTATTAGAATAACAAGATAACGACGGATTTAAATGGTAAATTTTTCTCAAAAACTGATTACTCTTATCTAAAACCCTTACACTTTTCACACTTTTATTTTCCTGATATATTTCAGAATTTTTAAAATCGATTTCTTTATTGTCAAATGCTTGATACGATTTAAGATCCTGATTATTGAAATCTTTTACAACAATTACCAGATTGTCTGAATTTAAATTCATTTGTACAATATTCTTTTCCAGCACGAAAGAATTTGAATCCGAAGACGCGTCTACGTTTTCGATAATCTTAGGCTGATCAAAAATTTGATAATTGAATGAAAAATCATTGAGATTAATTGATATGAATTGGGTAAACTGGTTATTGTTATCTAAGGTTATAATAAAGTTATTATTATAATCGTAACATTTTCTTTTGCTGCCACTAAAAGTTAAAGATGCAGGACTATCATTTGAAATTGTTTGAAGCCCAAAATAATTTTCCATAGTCGTTATAGTATTAAAGATAGACCATAATTTAGCATCCTTATTTTCTTTATCATAAAAAACCCTTTCAGACATATCGACAGTTCTCTTTGAATAGTTTCCGTCTTTAAACACATAAAAATTCAAAATATTTGAATTTTTAGTAATAGTAATTAAATAGAAAATATTATTAATAGTAGTCTTTTTAATTACTTGTTCTTTTCCAGAATCTAAAGTATAACTTTTTTGTAACGTTACTTTTTTTGAAAAATCAAAACATTGAGAAACAAATTCTTTGTTGTTTGATGCAGACCAATAGGTGTAATATTTGTTATCCGAAATACTGTATCCTACAATTTCATTAAACTTCTTTTCAGGTTTGATATAAGATAATGAATCTATAATGTTGAAATCTTTGTCAAATCGAACAGAAGTTGTTTTTATTTTATTGGTAAAAAAAAGAGAAACCCTTTTGTTGTCTTCTTCAATAATTTGAAAGAGGTCAGATTTTTGAGGAATTTTGAAACGAATATTTTTAACTAATTCCTGTGAAAAAGAATTAATTGTAATAAAACTAAAAAGAATTAGGGCAAATTTATTCATATTGTTTATTAAATTTAGTTTTACGAAATCATTTCCCCATTCACAACCCCATCTGCATCCGGATTTACAAAAACCAACTTCCCTTCACTATTATTAGCCATCAAAATCATTCCTTGACTTTCTACACCACGCAATGCTCTTGGTGCTAAATTTACTAAAACCGTCACTTTTTTACCTATGATTTCTTCAGGTGAAAAACTCTCTGCAATTCCAGAAACAATAGTTCTAACATCAATTCCAGTGTCAATTTTCAATACTAGTAACTTGTTTGCTTTTGGCATTTTTTCAGCTTCGATAATGGTTCCGACACGCAAATCCATTTTGGCAAAGTCATCATATTGAATGGTTTCCTTTTGAGGTTCAATTTGCTTGTTTTCTGCAATGTTGGCGGTTTTTGTAGCTTCCAATTTGTCTATTTGTTTTTGTATTTCTGTGTCTTCTATTTGTGCAAATAATATTTCAGCATCGCCAATTTTGTGTTCTGCAACCAATAAATCAGAATTTGTAGCAACATCATTCCAATTTAATTTAGTATTTATTTTGAGGATTGTATTTAATTTCTCGGCAGTGAAAGGCAAGAACGGCTCGCATAAAACACGTAAGGCAGTAGCGATTTGTAACGCTACATACATTTGGGTTTTTACTCTTTCAGGATCAGTCTTAATCATTTTCCAAGGCTCTTCGTCAGCCAGGTATTTATTTCCTAAACGCGCTACATTCATCATTTCCCCTAAGGCTTCACGAAAACGGTACCTTTCAATAGAACTTGAAATCACGGCTGGATACGCTTTTAATTCGGTTAATGTTGCTTCGTCAACTGCTGAAAATTCATGGGGAGCAGGCACAATTCCCTCATAATATTTATTGGTCAAAACCACCACACGGTTTATGAAATTCCCAAAAATAGCCGCCAGTTCATTATTGTTTCTCGCCTGAAAATCTTTCCAGGTAAAATCATTGTCTTTGGTTTCGGGAGCATTAGAAGTTAGTGCGTAACGCAAAACGTCTTGCTTGTCCGGGAAATCTTCAAGATATTCATGTAACCATACTGCCCAATTTTTTGAAGTCGACAATTTATTTCCTTCTAGATTCAAAAACTCATTTGCAGGAACATTTTCAGGCAAAATATAACTTCCTTCGGCTTTTAGCATCGCTGGAAAAATAATGCAATGAAAAACAATATTGTCTTTTCCTATAAAATGAACGAGTTTAGTATCTTCTTTTTTCCAATAATCTTCCCAGTTTTTTCCTTCTCTTGCAGCCCATTCTTTGGTCGATGAAATGTACCCAATTGGAGCATCAAACCAAACGTATAGTTTCTTTCCTTCGGCACCAGCAACGGGAACGTCAATTCCCCAATCCAAATCCCGGGTTACGGCACGAGGTTCCAATCCGCCATCAATCCATGATTTTACTTGTCCGTACACATTGGGTTTCCAATCACTTTTATGTCCTTCCAGAATCCACTTGGTCAAAAAATCAGAATACCTATCCAAAGGTAAAAACCAGTGTTTGGTCGATTTTAATATGGGGGTTTCTCCGGTAATTGTAGATTTTGGATTAATTAAATCGGTAGCGTTTAATGTCGAGCCACATTTTTCGCATTGGTCCCCATAGGCTTCTTCGTTGCTGCATTTTGGACAAGTCCCAACAACAAAACGGTCGGCGAGAAACTGGTCTGCTTTTGCATCATACAACTGCTCGGTAACTTCTTCAATAAAATCGCCTTTATCGTAAAGTTTCTTAAAAAACTCCGATGCGGTATCGTGATGTATTTTTGCCGATGTCCGGGAATAATTATCAAATGAAATCCCAAAATCTACAAACGATTTGCGAATGATTCCGTCATATTTGTCAATCACTTCCTGTGGTGTGATTCCTTCTTTTTTGGCTTTCATCGAAATGGCAACACCGTGTTCGTCGCTTCCGCAAACAAAAGCTACGTCTTTGCCCTGTAAACGCAAGTAACGCGAATAAATATCAGAAGGGACATAAACGCCCGCCAAATGTCCAATATGAATCGGTCCGTTAGTATAAGGCAATGCTGCTGTAATGGTATATCGTGCTGGATTCTGAGTCATAATTCAATTTAATTTTAGATTCCGAAATTAATTTGGAACGAGTGCAAAAATAAGTTTTTTTTGAAGCTATTCCCGCTATCCGTTACAATCTTTTTTATTGATGATTTCGACAAGCTCAATCTCCAATAAAAAAGGATTTCCACTTCCATCGGGGCTAGGAAATCCGTTTTCAATACATATTAATTTATATATTTGTGCAACTGATTTTCAAACAAAAATGAAAAAAATCTTTTATTTACTGACGCTATTTTTCTCATTCATATCACTAAGTCAAGCCCAAAAAAAAATGATAACACCTCCTTATTTAAAAAAGGGCGATTCTATTGCAATTATCGCGACTGCCCGTAAAAACCTCGATGACAATCTGAAACCTGCGCTGGACAGTATTAAGAGTTGGGGTCTGAATGCTGTTGTTGGGAAAACAATAGGTTTGAATAAAAATCAATTGGCCGGAACCGACGAAGAACGTGCTGCCGATTTTCAGGCAATGATTGATAATCCAAATATAAAAGCCATTTGGTGTGTGCGTGGAGGTTATGGAACGGCCAGAATGATTGATTTGATCGATTTTTCTAAATTCAAGAAAAACCCAAAATGGATTATCGGTTTTAGTGACGTAACTGTTTTGCATAGTCACTTGAATACTTTAGGAATTGCTTCCATTCACGGAATCATGCCTGTAAATATTGAAAAAGCTTCCCCAGAAATTATTAAAACCTTAAAGAAAGCGCTATTTGGCGAAAGCATTGAATATAAGGTACCATGCGAAAACAAAAACAAACTCGGAAAGGTAGAAGGCGAATTAGTGGGAGGGAACCTTTCTATTTTATACAGTATGATGGGCTCCGAATCACAAATTGTATGCAAGGACAAAATCCTTTTTCTGGAAGATCTAGATGAATATTTATACCATATAGACCGTATGATGATTAGTTTGAAGCGCTGCGGTTGTCTTGACAATCTCAAGGGAATGGTTATAGGAAGTTTCACTAAAATGCATGATAACGAGATTCCGTGGGGAAAAAATGCATACGAAATCATTGCCGACATTACTAAAAACAACACTTTTCCTATTGTCTATAATTTTCCGGCAGGGCACATTCACGACAATCATACCTTAGTCTTTGGAAAGAAAGTTACTTTAGATGTAAATAACTTAGAAACTGTCCTTAAATTCTAAAAACCAACACCCAACACCCAACACCCAACACCCAACACCCAACACCCAATACCTAAAACCCAACACTCAACCATGGCAGACCATAATGATTTAGGAAAATTTGGTGAAGAAAGGGCTGTCGAATTTTTGCTGGAAAACAATTATAAAATCCTGGAAACCAATTGGGTTTTCCAAAAAGCAGAAATTGACATTATCGCACAAATAGGTAATATTTTAGCCGTGATAGAAGTAAAAACCCGTTCAAGTATCGATTTTGGTTTGCCACAGGATTTTGTAAACCCAAAGAAAATCCAATTACTCGTAAAAGCGGTAAACGAGTATGTAATTTCAAATGACTTAGACGTTACCGTGCGATTTGACATAATTGGCGTGCAAAAAACCCCTAATTCATTCATATTGGAACACTTAGAAGACGCTTTTTATCATTTTTAAATTGTTTTATTTGTAACAAATTGTTTTTTATTGTATGTTTGTCAAAATTTTAAAACAAAATGTATGAAATTAGTATTAAATTTTTTCTGTTAAAACCACTTAACCCTACTAATTACATATAAATACGAATTAACCGCTAACCAATTGCTTATGAAAACTGTATCTTCAATTGTCGAAAATTACATTAAAACCAAACCTTTTTTATTAGGAGCATTATCTCAAGGCATTATTAACCTAACGTCATTGTCTAGAAATATGATGAACGAATTGGAAGGCGAATTTGGTAAAGAAGTAAAGCAAGGTGCTATAGTAATGGCACTAAAGCGTTTATCTGGTGATTTGGACTTTAGAATGAATCATAAGATTACTAAAGTTTTAAAAAACATTGGCGAAATAACAGTACGATCTTCCTTATGTGATTTTACGTTTGCAATATCAGATACGATTTTAAACAAGCAAGCTGCTTTAATCCAAGAAATAAATAATTATCCAGATATATTTTTTACTTCCTGTAGAGGAGTTAGTGAAACCAATATCATGGTAAGTGATAGTGTTAGCCCTATTGTAGAAAAATTATTTGCAGGGGAAAAATTATTGCATAAGTTTGAAAACCTAGCTTCTATAACGGTAAAAATGCCAACAGAGAATGTGTTCATTCCAGGGATTTATTATTTTATTTTTCAGCGTTTGGCATGGGAAGGTGTTATTCTTAATGAAGTGATTTCTACCTCAAATGAATTTACCATTTTGGTAAATGAAGAAGAAGTGGATGTGGCGTTTAAAGTAATCAAGGATTTGAAAGGCTTGTAGTTTTACAAAACGATTATGATGCAAAAACTACTTTTACTTCACGGCGCATTAGGCAGTAGCTCTAATTTTTCGGAATTAGAAAAAATGCTAGAGCTTGATTTCAAAGTTCATACTTTTACTTTTGAAGGACACGGAGAAAGGGAACTACCAGAATCATTATCCATTCCAAAATTTGCAGCCGAAGTCATTCGTTTTCTTGACGAAAATGCAATTGATAAAATTTCTATTTTTGGATACAGTATGGGCGGTTATGTAGGTTTGTATCTGGCAAAGTATTTTCCTGAAAGAGTACAAAAACTTTATACGCTGGCAACCAAATTAAATTGGACTAAAGAAGGCGCAATCAAAGAATCGGCGATGTTGAATCCTGAATTAATCAAGGAAAAAGTCCCTAAATATGCTTTGGCATTATCTCAAATGCATGGCGAAAATTGGAAAAAATTGTTGACGAAAACCGCTGAAATGATGATTGATTTAGGCAATCAACCCCAACTAACCGATGAGGATTTTGAGAAAATTGAAATTCCAATCCGGATATCAGTTGGCGATAAAGATACTATGGTAACTATTGAAGAATCCTTAAACGCCTACCGAAAATTACCAAATGCCCAATTTCATATAATGCCCAATACTTCGCACCCAATTGAAAGGGTAGATATGGGTGAATTAGCACATCAGATTAGGGGTTATTTTTAGGATTACCAAACTGTGCTTTTAATAAGGCGTACCTTTTCTATGTCGATCGGGTTTCCATGGACGAATAATTACGTGTTTTTGAAAACAGATAAGTGTATTATGTGACTTTAATTCGACATTTACCGTATATGATTTAGGCTCAATATCCGAGGTGTCGATTTTTACATCAAAAATTCCATCTAGTGATTTTTCACTTGAAGATAATTTTATTTTATAATAAGGTTTTTTTGATTCTAAATATTGTAAATGTACTTCAATATTTTCTCGATTTATTGGAATTGAAATTGATTTTGACCAATTATTAATTACAATTTCGGGAGAAATTAAAATAAACTTTGCTAAAGTGTCTGGATAAATTTTCCTTCCATCTAGAACAAGTTCCTTTGTATCCCAGTTGCCTTCCAAATTAATTCTCTTTGGATTATAGAAAACAAAAAACAATAAAATTATTGTCAGAATACTTATTATCAATCTTTTAAACCATTTCATTTTTTAGCAGTTAGTAATGGCAATGCGGAGAAACTTGTTTATAGTAGTGACTTACTCACAACACTCATTTTCATCAAGATTGGTAATGAATTTATAATCATTTAATCCTAAACCATCTCAATCATCTCCAAAGCCTTTTTAATCGATTTTACATTCTCGAAAGTCAATAATAAACGCAACCCATTTACAGTTTGTTTTTCCTTAAGTTTTGCGACAGTCGGGTGTTTTTGTACAAACTGCAATACCTGATGAAAACGCGGGGATTGGTAATAGTCCGATTGCTGGTCAGAGACAAAATAACAAATCATTTTGCCTTGTTTCATCACCAGTTTTTCAATTCCTATCTGGGTGGCAATCCATTTTATCTTAATGCTGTTTAATAGAGACGTAGCCTGTTTCGGCAAAGGACCAAAACGGTCAATTAGTTTGTTTTCATACGCCAGTAAAGTCGCTTCATCTTTTATCAAACTTAGTTCGTTGTATAAATTCAAACGTTCCGAAATATTATTGATGTATTCATCAGGAAACAACAATTCGAAATCAGTGTCAATCTGCAGGTCTTTTACATATTCTTTTTCGGTGGTATTTTCATCATCGGCATACAATTCCTTGAACTCGTTTTCCTTGAGTTCCTCAATAGCTTCGTTCATGATTTTCTGATAGGTATCAAAACCGATTTCATTGATAAAACCACTTTGTTCACCGCCTAATAAATCACCCGCTCCCCGAATTTCGAGATCTTTCATCGCAATTTTGAAACCGCTCCCCAGTTCACTGAATTGTTCCAAGGCCTGGATTCTTTTTCTGGCATCATCGGTCATCATAGAATAAGGCGGACAAATAAAATAACAAAATGCTTTCTTGTTGCTTCTTCCCACTCGACCCCGCATCTGGTGCAAATCCGACAAGCCAAAGTTATTGGCATTATTGATAAAGATGGTATTGGCATTCGGAACGTCCAAACCACTTTCGATGATTGTTGTGGCTACTAAAACATCAAATTCGCCGTTCATAAAAGCCAACATCAGTTCCTCGAGTTTCTTGCCTTCCATCTGGCCATGACCAATCCCAACACGGGCATCGGGAACCAATCGCTGGATCATTCCGGCTACTTCCTTGATGTTTTCGATTCGGTTATTGATGAAGAAAACCTGTCCGTTTCTCTGGATTTCATAGGACACGGCATCCCGAATCAATTCTTCGCTAAAACCAACCACATGGGTTTCTATAGGATAACGGTTGGGTGGGGGAGTTGTAATTACTGATAAATCCCGTGCCGCCATTAAGGAGAACTGTAAGGTTCTCGGTATTGGCGTTGCCGTTAAAGTGAGTGTATCCACATTTGCCGCAATGGTCTTGAGTTTGTCTTTTACGTTGACACCAAATTTTTGCTCCTCATCCACAATCAATAAACCCAAATCCTTAAAAGCAACATTTTTATTGACCAATTGGTGCGTCCCAATAACAATATCGAGTTTCCCATCGGCGAGATCCTTCAAGGTTTCTGCTTTTTGTTTGGCAGAGCGAAAACGGTTAAGGTAACCTATCGTAACTGGCATTTCTTTCAGCCTTTCGGTAAAAGTACGGTAATGCTGGTAGGCTAAAATCGTTGTTGGCACTAAAACCGCCACTTGTTTTCCGTTGTCAACCGCTTTGAATGCAGCACGAATAGCGACTTCGGTTTTCCCGAAACCTACATCCCCACACACTAATCGGTCCATCGGTCGGTCGCTTTCCATATCGGCTTTTACCTCGGCAGTAGATTTGGTTTGGTCGGGCGTGTCTTCATAAATAAAAGAACTTTCCAGCTCTAGCTGTAAATAACTATCGGGTTTGTGCTGAAAGCCTTTTTCCAGTTTGCGTTTGGCATACAACTGAATCAAGTTGAAAGCAATATGTTTGACCCTTGCCTTGGTTTTTTGTTTTAAAATCTTCCAGGCATTCGAACCCAGTTTATAGATTTTCGGCGGCGCACCGTCTTTCCCATTGTATTTGGATATTTTATGCAGCGAATGAATGCTTACATACACAATATCATTATCGGCATAGACCAGTTTAATGGCTTCCTGGGTTTTACCTTCTACCTGGATTTTTTGCAGTCCGCCAAATTTCCCGATACCATGATCAATATGCGTCACATAGTCGCCCACCGAAAGTGTGGTAAGTTCTTTAAGCGTAATGGTTTGTTTTTTTGAATAGCCGTTTTTGATGTTGAATTTATGATAGCGTTCAAAAATCTGGTGGTCGGTATAACACGCAATCTGCATTTCGGCATCAATAAACCCTTGATAAATAGGTAATGTAATGGTGTCGTATTGCTTGCGGATACTTTCATGATTGGCTTCGTCCAATGTCTGAAAGATATCATGAAACCGTTTTGCCTGTGCATCATTAGAACAAAAAAGGTAATTTTTGATGCCGTTAAAATGGTTCTCGTTGAGGTTGTTGAGCAGCAAATCAAACTGTTTATTGAAGGAAGGCTGTGGCTGAATATGGAATTCAAACGTTTTTTTGGTTTTAAAAATAGGCTTAGTGGCCAATTCCAGTATCGTAAAATCCAACGCTCTTTTAATAAAGGTACTTTGGTTCAAGAACAATTGTTCTGGCGGTAAATGCTTAATGGTAGTGTTTAATGTGGCAAAAATTTCTTCGGCTTTTTGGAACTGTTTGTCCAGTTTAGCAAAGAGGCCTTCGGTATCCTGAATAAAGACGATGGTTTGTGGCCAGATATAATCCAAAAAGCTTTCACGGTTTTCCTGAAAAAACGTGTTTTCAACATTAGGTATAATGGTGATTTTTCGTTGTTTTTCCAATGACAATTGGGTTTCAACATCGAAACTCCGAATGGAATCGACTTCATTCCCAAAAAATTCGATTCGGTACGGATTATCGTTCGAAAAAGAAAAAACATCTATGATACCACCACGAACGGAGAATTCCCCTGGTTCAGTGATAAAATCGACCCTTTTGAATTCATACTCAAACAACACCTCATTGATGAATTCAATCGAGATTTTATCGCCAACCGCCACTTTCAAGGTGTTTTTTTCGAGTTCTTTTTTGGTCACCACTTTTTCAAACAATGCTTCGGGATAAGTAACGATGATAGCGGGTTTTTTGCGGGAATTGATGCGGTTCAGTACTTCGGCGCGCAGTAACACATTGGCATTATCGGTATCTTCGAGCTGGTAGGGTTTTTTATGGGAACTAGGAAAAAACAGCACGTCGTTTTCATTAATGAGCTGTTCCAGGTCATTCAGGTAAAAAGCGGCTTCTTCCTTGTCATGGAGAATGAATAAAAAAGGCAGTTCGCTTTTGCTAAAAAGGGCATTGACCACAAACGAAACCGATGAACCTACAAGCCCCGAAAGGTGTATTTTGTTTTCGGGATTTTTTATGCTTTCTGCAATCTGACCTATCTTTGCTGATTTGTCATATTTTCCTGTGACGCTCGATTTGCTCAATTTTGTAATGATTTTAAAACCTAAACAAAGATAGTATTTAGATTTTGGAAGTTTCTTAAAATTTTTCCTTTGTCTTTCTTTATCATGGCAAACGACTACGAGGAATGTTGCAATGGTGTTTGAGTTTGATTGCTAGGGGTTGCGAGGAACAAAGCAAAGCAGTCTTGCAGGTAGAGTGTTTATAATTAGCCATGCCAGTTTTCAGCTATAGTTTGGTAGTACACCATCGAAGCGAATTGGCTAAATAATCGGTGAAGAAAAGAAGTAACATTAACTTCTAAAAACTTTCCTAAATTGATAAAGTAATCGTTCTATTAATCGTAAATCTTCTGTAACGATATCAGAAGTTCCAGACATTTCCTGCTGAAAAATTAGTTGCTTTTTGTATGAGGTTTCTAAACCATTTGGTAAAGTTATATCTATTAATAAATTACCTTCTTTGTCGGGAGTTAAAGAAATTGTTTTTACAAGACCTCTAATAATTCCAAATTCTTTGTCGGGATAATTCGTCAATCGTATATTTACCAACTGACCTGTTTTAATTTTACCCGAATTTTGGGCAAGTGCTTTAACTTTACCAATATACCCGTTTTCATTGTTTGGAATAATAGCAAAAACGGTATCGCCAAGGTTTACAGTTTGGTTTTTTGTCCAGATCTGTAAAAAAGTTACAATACCTGCTATTGAAGAACTTAAAACATATTTCATCTCCCAGTCTCTGATACTTTTTTTGAGTTGATAAAATGCTTGTATTTTATTGCTTTCTAAATTGACATCTTCTTTTGTTCCGCTAATTTTTGTGAATTTAGTATTTCTGTTATTGTCAATCAATGAAGATTCTAATTAAGAAATGTTGTTAAGAAGGGATTTGTAGTTTTTTTCGGCTTGTAAACATACTAATTTTTTATTTTCATATTCCTGAGCAGCTATAATACCTTTATAAAACAAGGTTTCAATACGGTTTAAATCATTTTTTTGAAGCAGTAATTCCGATTCGTTGATAGTCTTTTGTTGTTCCAATAAATCCAAACGATTTTTAATCTGGACGTTTTCTAATTGCTGGGCCTTATTTTCCATTAGATAAGGATGTAAATCTCTATTTAATTTATCGGCAATGTAGGCTGATTGAAATAGAGAATAAGCACTTTCAATATCGCCTAATTGAACATTATTTAATAATTCAAAAGGGAATTCTTTACTTTCTGAATTCTTCATGTTTTCGACAATTCTTTTTAACAAAAAGACTTCTTGGTAATTAGCATTGTTTTCAATAATTGCTAACGGTGTATTTGGATTGACTTTAGTATTGTCTTTGACTAAAATTGCTTCGATTTTTCCTGAAGTTTTTGCCAGTAATTTTTCTGGAGGAATATTAGTTGTAATGAGTATTTGGCTGTGAATTACTTCGGGATACTTAATGAGCCATGAAAGAAAAAAAAAGGAAATTAAGATAAATAAAACCACAACAGAGCCCCATCTAATCATCCAATGCGGTACTTTGTCTAGGATTTCTTGTACTTCTTCGCTTCTTAATTCTATTTCTTTCGGCATTCTTTTATTCTTTAAAATGAAATTAAAATTATTATACTTAATATTTTAGCTCCCTAATTGCAATTGATTTTTAACCAACTCAAAATAATTACCTCTTTGCTTAATAAGTTCTTGATGGTTTCCTATTTCGATAATTTTTCCTTTTTCAAGAAGCACAATTTGGTCGGCATTCACGACTGTACTTAATCGGTGTGCTATAACCACAACGGTTTTGTTTTTGAAAAAAACAGCTAATTTCTCCATAATTTCTTTTTCATTATTGGCATCTAGCGAACTTGTAGCTTCGTCAAAAAATAGCATTTCGGGGTTTTTATAGACGGCTCTTGCAATTAATAAGCGTTGTTTTTGTCCAGTACTCATGCCAACACCTTCCGACCCAATTTTAGTATTATAACCTAAAGGGTAATCCTTTATAAAATCTTTAATATTTGCTACATCTGAAGCATAAACTAAACGCTCTTTATTAATTTTATCAACACCAACAGCAATATTATTGGCAATAGTATCATTAAAAATATAGCCTTCTTGCATTACTGTTCCTATATGATTTCGCCAAGATTTTTGAGAAACATCCCTCACCCCCAACCCCTCTCCAAAAGAGTGGTGAGCTTGCGGGCATAGTAGTATTTCACCCTTGTTTGGCTCGTAGAATTTTAAAAGAAGTTTCATTAGTGTAGTTTTCCCACTACCACTTGTACCGACAATTGCTGTAATTTTATTTGAAGGTATTGTTAGATTCAAGTTTTCCAAAACATGCTTGTCTGAACCAATATATCTAAAAGACAATTCTTTGATTACAATATCACAATCTTTTGGAATATCGTGTGTTTGATTTTCTTCTTGCTGTGATTCATCTTCTTTTTCGTGAATTTCCGACAAACGTGAAAATGATATTTTTGCATCCTGAACTTCGCGAACAAAACCGATTAGTTGTACAATTGGGCCATTCAAACTACCTACAATTGAACTTATTGCCATCATCATTCCTAAAGTAATTGAACCATCAATCACTAATTTTGCCGAAAGGAAAATAATAAAAATATTTTTTAGCTCATTAATAACTGACGAACCTATAGTTTGTGTTTGTTCTAATACCAAACCTTTTATGGAAACTTTAAAAAGCCGAGCTTGAATGTATTCCCAACCCCAACGCTTCTGTTTTTCGGCATTGTATAGTTTTATTTCCTGCATTCCATTTATTAATTCAATAACTTTACTTTGTTCTTGGCTTGTCTCCGAAAAGCGTTTATAATCCAACACTTCTCTACGTTTTAGAAATAAGGTTATCCAGCCGAAATAAAATATACTTCCTGCAAAAAACACTACGAATATTTGGAGATTATAATAAGCCAATACCCCTCCCATTATTATCATATTGATAATTGAGAACAACACATTTAGTGAAGAGGTAGTGAGAATTCGCTCGATACGATGGTGGTCATTTATACGTTGCATAATATCACCCGTCATACGGACATCAAAAAAGGAAATAGGCAAGTTCATTAATTTAATAAAGAAATCTGAAATCAAGGAAATATTTATCCGAGTAGAAAGATGTAACAATATCCAACTTCTTATGAGTTCTAATCCTGTTTTCCCAGCAAATAGAAATAATTGAGCAAACAAGATTAAATAAATAAAATTAATATCTTGATTCTGGATTCCCACATCTACAATGCTTTGTGTAAGGAAAGGGAAAATAAGCTGCAATAAACTACTCGCCAATAAACCAATGCTCAACTGTGCCAAAAAAGATTTGTAACGCCAAACATAGTGAGATAAGAACCCAAAACCGAAGCTTTTTTTATCTTTATTGTCAAATTCAGACTGGAAGAATTTAGGAGTTGTTTCAAGTAGCAAAGCGATGCCTTCATTTGTAATTTTATCGGCATTGTTGCCTATCCAGAATTTTAAAAAATCGTGTTGGGTGTATTGTAATAATCCAAATGCAGGATCTGAAATAAAATAATTATCTTTTTTTATTTTATAGAGTACTACAAAATGTTCATTATTCCAATGCAAAATACACGGTAATGGCACTTCAGATATTTTATTCAAAGATAGTTTTACCCCTAGTGTGCGAAACCCTATTTTCTCTGCCGCATCGCTCATTGACAATAAACTAGAGCCTTCACGAGTGGTTTCTGAAAGTTGCCGTAAGGTTTGAATATTTAGGTTTTTGCCATAATGTTTGGAAATGATTTTTATGCAGGTTGGACCGCAGTCTTTATGGTCGGGTTGAATATAATGGGGGAACGATTTCAATTATTAGTTGTTTATTTTTCTTTAAAAATCTTCATCATCTTCTAATTGGTAATAAAATGGATAAATTTTCTCTGTCATATTCTTTTGGAAAATGAAAATCATTGATGAGGAATGTTAGAGTAAATTTAACATCACGTCGAGATTAGGAAATTCTATTTTCTTTGTCACATATTTAATGAAATAAGGTAAGATGGGGATCCACGATGAGGGTTTATATTTCTTTCAGTTTATAATTTTTTTTAACATCAATGCATCTGAATTCTCACTATTCAAATCCAAAGCCTTTAAATTGTATTTCTTTGCCTGATCCAAATCATTAAGCTGATAATATGCTTTAGCATAGAGGTAATAAATATTATCAAGGGAATAACCCCCAAAACTAGGATTGTAGTTATCAAGGTATTTTTTAAGGTATTTAAAACTTTCTTTTGCGTTTTTATTGTCTTTAATTATTGTAAAGGCTAGGTAATAATTAAACAAGTTTGATTCGGTATCATCATATCCTTTTTGAAAATATTAAATGCTTTTTTATTATTTTTTAAACCACCCAAATACAAGAGTCCAAGATTTAAATAAGTATTAGTCATATTGTCCTTGACTAGAAATTTATTTTTCTTATAATTCTTTATAGCCCGGTTTAAGAAATAATGTGCCTTATTATTTTTATTAGTTTCTCTATAAAAACCTCCGATTATTTCTAATAAATTAGCATCAGAATTTTTATCTATTCTAAATTTAAAAACTAAGCTGTCAACATCAGCACTTGTTAATTTATCCCCATTCATACTAGCTATTGCTAAGAAATTTGCTGCATTTTTTCTTAAAGATGTATTATAATATTTTTCATTCATACCTTCATTTACAGCATAGGCGTCAATAGCAGAATTAAATTTAGAATTGTATAATTTATTTTGATTAATATAGTCTTCATATATAAAATCTAAAGCATAAGGAAATGCTTTCGTGTAAATATCCATATGGGAAGCATTTGCTATTTTTTCGTATTTAACTTTACTGTTGCCATTTCGCTTCATTTTTTCGTATAATAAAGAAGCATAATCATTTCTTTTTTGAGTGTCTTTACCTGCTGATGCAATATAAATTCTCTTGTTGTTTAATTTAAGATAATCAATATTGTTGTTTTTATATTCTGGTGAAAAGAGAATATAAGAATCATAAAAATCAGGCTTGTTTTCTATTAAATAGTCTGCGTATTGTGCTAAATACGACCATCCAACATAGATTCGATAAGGAGTAAACTTAAACTCATTTTTAATATATGAATCCACTTCTTCATGAACATATTTAAAAAAATCTTTCCCTCTTTTGTTTAACTTTTCAGTTTGTATTGAATAACCAACGTCCATTCTGTCATCTAAATTTTTGTAATAAACCCCGACAACTATTGTTTGTGGAATTTTATCAATCTTATAGTTAGAGTATGACTCAACAGTTGCGCAAACAGAATTAAATAACCATAACGGATCAAAAACATAAATTATCTGAGTAGCTTCTTCGCTCTTAAAGTTTTGTGGCTTCCATATTTTTATTGTTCGCTTGCCTCCTAAAAACTTTGAGTTAATATCAAATGTTTTAATGATTTGTGAATTAACCATTTGAGTATTAAAAATGCAACAATAAATAATTACAAAAAGATTCCTTGTAAATTTTTTTGATATTCTCATATTTTAATTTTTCCTTCTTTGTAATAATATAATTTTATTAATATTCTTCGTTAGGGTAAAGTTGCTTGAATCTCCATTTTTCATATCCATAGTTTGGTAGACCTATAATTTTCCTTCTTCTATTTAATTCATTTAAATTTATTGATGTTTTATTTTCATAAGATCCATAATATTGTTCATTTCCGTGATATAAATTATATTGGTCTTTCATTGACGCATAAGTTTTTGGAGAGGCTGTTCCTTTTTTAATGAAATTTAAAATTTCCGGCATAAAATAATCAAGTCGCTCAGAATCCTTTGTGTGAAGTAAGATTGTAACGATGTCTACAAAAGAATTATCAATGTTAAACTCTCCTATAATATTTTCATTGGGATAACCAAAATCATTAAATATTTTAATGATTTTTTTTGCATTTATTGAATCAATTTTATTCTGTTCAGCAATATTACCTTCATAATCTTGTGTTCTATAGAATTGATCTTGAATCCTCATTTCTTTAATGGCATTTCTTAAATCAATTTTTAATGTAGCTAGATGTATATTTCTCAAGTTATTATAATTTTCATCAAAAAAAAGTTTGTTTTTTTATAGTAAATATTAAATACTGAATCGTTTTTTAAAGTGATATCAATCAATCTATATTTACTGATTAGTTTACAAAATTCTTTTAACTCAATCTTCTTGTTCAAAATAATTTTTAATTGATAATACTTGGTTACCTCATAATAATTCGTCATTTGAATTGGATCGTATTCCTTGAACAAATTATCCAAAACGTTATAACTCTCTTTGTAATTTTTTACAATGTATAAGCTGTCTGCTTTATAAACCTTTAGATAATAAGGAATATAGTTTACTTCTTTTTGAATGAATTTACTTTTACAGGAAAAAAATGAGATGAAAACTAAAAATAATATTTGACATTTTGTATTCATTTTTTGATTCCTCTTTTTAAATTTAAAAAAACAAATTTGAACAATTTAAAAATTATAATCTGTTGTTTTCTATGCGTTTTCTATGCGTTTTCTATGCGTTTTCTATGCGTTTTCTTGCCTAATTCATTCGGGGTCTAAATTTTTATAAATAAAAAAGCCTATTTTGTTATAATGTTATTTCTCGTTAATTTTTTTTATTGTTAAATGATTATTTAAATTAATTTCGGCGTTCAAAAATTAAAAGAAACTGTTGTTGTCTAAACTCTAATCAAATTTTAAAATGTATAAAAAACTTAAAGAGGCAAGATTGAATAGAAAATTTTCTCAAAAAGAATTTTCCATAAAAGTTGCCATGGATCAGACAACTTATTCAAGAAAAGAAAGAGGAATATCAACTATTACAAATGAAGAATGGGATAGGTTTGCATTTATCTTAGATATAGAAAAAAAAGATATTATGGAAAAAACCCAAAATCTCTTTAGTAATCAAAATAGGAATTTTCAAAAAAACAATGAAGAAAGCCAATACATCTCCATTTCTAAAGAAGATTTAGACATTGTTTTAAATTTCAATAAAAAACTTGAAGAATATAATTTGGTTCAAAACCAAGAAATCACACATTTAAAACAAGAAATAAATAGTATTAAGAAAGTGGTAAATACTAAATAAAACATTTATTATTATTTTGATGTATAACCCCGGTACCAGTCGAACCATGCTCTGCGATGGTCTCCTGACCTCGCAGCAAGAATTAACTCATAAGGTTTTGTAAATGCCCGGTTATATAAAGAGTCGCTATGAAAAGTTCCGCAAAGGATGACTTAGTCGAATCTTCGATTTCCTGACTTTGCTGAATTTTTTTATAATTTTACTTTAAACTTAACACAATGAAAGAAGGTTATGTGATTAGAGACCAAACATTACCTCATTTTATAACGGCAACAGTTGTAGATTGGGTTGATGTTTTCTCAAGAAAAATCTACAGAGACAGCATTATAGAATGTTTTGAATATTGTATAAAGAATAAAGGCATGATTTTGAATAGTTATGTAATAATGAGCAATCATATACACATGATTGTGCAATCTGATAAAGGAGAACTTTCAAATTTACTTCGTGATTTTAAAAAATTTACAGCTAAAATAATTCTCGAAAAAATTCAAACTGAGCCGGAGAGTAGAAAAGAATGGATACTGGAACGTTTTCAATCGGCAACAGAAACACATTCTAGAAATAAAAATTTTCAATTTTGGCAATATGGCAATCATGCGGAGGAAATTTATTCAGAAAAGTTTATGTGGTCAAAAATAGATTATATTTATTCCAGTGCATCAAATTATGTTGATGGAAAAGGAATCATAGATATAGCATTACTTGATATTCTTGTTGTGAATGTTTTAAATTCAAATTCATTCGTAAAATACAATAGTTATGAATAATAATTTTTATAAAATTCCGCAAAGTCGGGAGACATTTGCGGAGCATTGCGATACATTAGAACACTTTGCGGAGCTGGGGAACTTAACATTATGCAACTTTCTTACTTAAAAATAATAGCGGAACCCAATTATTTACTAAAAATGGATGGAACTTAAGGTATCAAATAATCTATGAAAATGATTTGCCAAAATCCTATGGAAATCCAACTGGTTTAAATAATGATACACCTTTCTATCAACCTAAAAATTAAGATTTATGAAAAAACTTTTTTTATTTAGCATAAGTATTATATTGTTCTGCCAATTTAGTTATTGTCAAGAATTTAAGCCTCTATTCAAAATAGAAGGATTTCAACTAAACAAAGGATGGGCATCAATACCATATCACAATTTCAAGATTAATAACATATCTGAGGTATATATTAATGACAAGGTAATGTTTAAGCCCGAGGGAGATTTCAGGTATTGCATTTTTGAAATGTTCAAAAATCAATTTTTGATTATAACCGCAATCGATGAGGAACAAAAAGATAGTGAACTTATCTACACTAATTTAAAGAAAAAGATTAAAATTATTGATTTGCAAACCAATAAGGTATATGATTTTGATTTAAAAAACATGAAACTAGTTAATGTGGAACTACTTGACAATCAATTGGAAATTTCATCGATTGAGTGTAAGCTTCACAAGCAGAAATTGTAATGGAGTGCTCTTTCATAGATTCTCTAATAAAAAGCGTACCCAGATGGCACGGATGTATCATTAAAGTGATAGCGCGGATTTGCAATCCGTGCCCATAAAGAATATAAACTACAACCCTAAAAAGTTGTAGTTTTGTTTTAAAGTAAACCGCCATGTCAACAAAATACAAAGCCATAACAACAGAAGATGCTTATTTTATAACAATTACAACAGTGGGTTGGATAGATGTTTTTATAAGATTAAATCAGAAATATAATATTATAAATGCTTTAGATTATTGTCAGAAAAGCAAAGGCTTAGAGATTTATGCTTATTGCATTATGACTAGCCATATTCATTTATTGTGTAAAGGAACCAATGAAGCTGTATTGTCGGATATTATAAGGGACTTTAAAAAGTTTACTTCTAAAAAAATCATTCAGACTATTATTGATGAGCCTGAAAGTCGTAGAGAATGGATGTTGGACTATTTTCAAAAATCCTGTGAGCATTTAAAAAGAGAGCAAAATTATAAAGTTTGGCAAGATGGATATCATGCAGAGATTGTTGAGAGTAATTGGTTTATAAAACAAAAAGTAAATTATATCCACAACAATCCTGTGAAAGATAAAATCGTAATTTTTCCAGAAGATTATAATTTTAGTTCTGCAAAAAATTACGCAGGATTAGAGAATGAATTAGAGGTTGTTTTATTAGATTTGTTTTAAGTGTAGTTTTTAATAATTGTGGGCACGGATTGCAAATCCGCGCTATCGGGTTTTGTTTGCTTTTAAATTGGCATACAATGACCCAGCTACAGCAACAGCCTTATATAATGGCAATATATCCGAAACCTATTGGAAAGGCAATAGCGATAATATACTGCGTAAATATAAATACACCTACGACAACCTTAATCGACTGACAGATGCCAATTACAACAAACCTGGATTATCCAATGTTGATTCCTATAGAGAGAAAGTAACCTATGACAAAAACGGCAATATCATTGCGTTGCTCCGCAATGGGGACATGGATACAAATGGTGGTATGGTCAACAAGATTGATGACTTGTCATACACTTATGACGGAAACCAGTTAACAAAGGTAATTGACAACAGTAATTCTCCACAGGGATTTAAGGACGATAGTATCTTTGGTATAGATTTATTTGATGATTACACCTATGATACCAATGGCAACATGAAAAGGGATCAAAATAAGGGAATTACGGGAATTACATACAATCACCTTAACTTGCCAACTATAATCAGCTTTGGGTTATCCAACAAGATTGAATATACTTATAATGCATTGGGGCAGAAACTCCAAAAAAAGGTAACGGAAAATACAAATGTCACAAATACACTCTACTTAAACGGTTTTCAGTATAAAAACGATGTGCTGCTGCATTTTCCCCATGCCGAAGGCTATGTGAACAATATAGTTGTAGGAGGCAATAATACCTATAATTATGTGTTTAACTATACAGACCATTTAGGCAATATCCGTATGAGCTATGCAAAAGACCCTGCTACAGGAAGCATCAAGATATTGGAGGAAAACCATTACTATCCTTTTGGAATGAAACAGACCAATTATAATTCGAACAGGAATATATTCGTTGTAATGAATGCCGCTGCAAGGATAGTAGCAAGAAACACGACTGGGGGTATGGACTATAATTATAAATTCCAATCGCAAGAACGTCAAGACGAGTTAGGACTTAATTGGGATAGCTTTAAATGGAGGAATTATGATTATGCAACTGGTAGATTTATGAATATTGACCCATTGGCAGAGAAATATGCTTATCAATCGCCATATAATTTTTCTGAAAACAGAGTAATAGATAGTCGTGAATTGGAAGGTTTAGAAAAGGTATCAATACATCTTTTAGGAAACATATCTTATAATGGTAAATCAAATACTATTATTGCAAATGTAAATATTGATATGGGTAATAAAAATAAGATTACATATAGATTATCTATCGAGGGAGTAGGCAATATCAAAGGCACATATACACAAAAAGAAGGACTTAAATACGATGTTTCTGAATATAAGCCTGACATGAAGGATGCATGGGCAAGTACAATGGTGAAAGGGATTCATATACCAGACTTTATTGCAAAGTGGGGAATTAACGATGCTAAAGAAGATATCAATCCTGATAATGAAAAAGAAGCATTAGCGATGAATAAAGAGCAGATAGAAATCAATGAAACTATGAACTATATTTTGACATCCGCTTATGATTTTATTGATAATGACATTATGGATGCATATTATTCGTTAGACGGTACATTAAATGGAAAATTTAAGAATTTTACTTTTTCTTACGATAAATTTACCTTTAAAGGAGATGGAGTAATCGAATATAAAGAAGAAGAAAAAATAGAAGAAGTTAAGAAAGAAAAAATAACTAATTAATATGAGAAAATTTAAAAACATCTACATAATCTATCTTATAATAGTTTTAGGAATTGCCGTATTTTCTTTTTATATATACATAGGATTTCAATTTGGTAAAGGGGTCTCTAACATGAGCAAAAAAATTCATGAAGTAAAAATTAACTGGCAGAATAATAAAGAAAATCCTTTAGATTCAATTGAAAAAAGTGTGATAAAAACAATAGATTCAATTGACAAAAAACAAAACAATAATAAATTAGTGCATTAGTTTGATAATATTTATAGATGAGGAATTTGACATTTTCGCATCCGCTCTGCGAAGTGTATAGTTAGCTCTGCGATGGTCCTGACCTCGCAGCAAGAATTAACTCATAAGGTTTTGTAAATGCCCGGTTATATAAAGAGTCGCTATGAAAAGTTCCGCAAAGTATGACTTAGTCGAACCCAGATGGCACGGATGTATCATTAAAGTGATAGCGCGGATTTGCACCCGAGCGGAAGCGAACAGACGAAGTAACCCTCGCTGCGCAAAGTCTCCCGACTCTGAGAAAAAACAAAACGCAAAGTCGGGAGACTTTGCGTAACATTTTATAAAAACATACTACTGCTCTAATTGATTAGTTAATTTTAATTGGTTTAGTAGGAATGGCTCTTGAAGTGTCCCGGATTTTTATTATGTCAGACTCGCCTTCTTCTTTAGGGATGCTTTTCTTTCTTACGATTTCGCTCATTTGTGATTGAAGGGAAATCAGTTCAATTTTGATTTCCTTTATGAGTTGAATTACTTTTTGAGCCGGGATTTCATCTAAATTGATGTAGAGGTTCAAAGAATTTATCTTTGTTGTCAATACTGCGATGCGGCTTTTTATTTCAGGTTTGTTATAAGTTGCCGGGATGTTGTTGTTGAGTTCCAAGACTTTTGTGGAAAGGGTTTTTGCTTTTTGCTGAAAAGCACCGATGGAGCTTTTTGGTTTTTGCCCTAATTCTTTTAGAAACCCAGCCCATTCAGCCCATTGCCCCACTAACTCGCTCGAGGCAGGATTTATTGGTGTGGCTGTAAAGGTCCAGCTCGTATTGATGTCAGAAAATACCAGTTCCCTTTTTTTAATGTCCTTAGTGTTTTCGGTGAGCGTGGGGTCATCATTGTTTTTGCATGACACTAGAGTGATGGAACTGGCTAAGCAAAACAATAACAAGAAATAGGAAAATTTGAATTTCATTTGGACTGGTTTTATACGCAAAGTTACAAAAGGAATATGGATTACCAATTCACGTTTTGAATGGCACGGATTGAATTATTTTAATTGATTTTATTTTTTGAAATCGTTATATTTGTGCCTAAATCCAAATAAAACGATGAGTACAAAAATATTGATTATTGGCGCATGTGGACAAATAGGAACGGAGCTTACCCAAAAACTAAGGGCTATTTATGGTGTTGAAAATGTCATTGCTTCCGATATTAGAAAATTAAACACCGATGTAGTAAACAGTGGTCCGTTTGAAGTTGTAAACGCTTTGGATTTTAACCAGATTGAAAACCTTATTGAAAAATATAAAATAGACGAGGTGTACTTAATGGCTGCATTGCTTTCGGCTACAGCCGAGAAAAACCCTGCTTTTGCCTGGGATTTGAATATGAACTCTTTGTTTCATGTATTGAATTTGGCGAAAGCCGGAAAAATAAAAAAGATATTCTGGCCATCTAGCATTGCCGTTTTTGGACCAACAACCCCACGCGAAAACACACCACAATATACCATAATGGAACCTTCTACCGTTTACGGAATCAGTAAACAATCTGGGGAGAGATGGTGCGAATACTACCATAATAAATTTGGCGTTGATGTGCGCAGTATCCGTTATCCGGGATTAATTAGTTGGTCATCGCCTCCAGGTGGGGGAACTACAGATTATGCGGTGGATATTTTCTATAAAGCGATTGCGGACAAGAAATACGAATGCTTCCTTTCGTCAGAAACCAAAATGCCAATGATGTATATGGACGATGCAATCAATGCAACTATTGGGATTATGAAAGCACCTGCAGAAGAAGTAAAAATACGTTCTTCATACAATCTGGCGGCGATGAGTTTTACGCCTACAGAAATTGCTGCCGAAATAAAGAAACACATCCCAGAATTCACGATTACGTATGAACCGGATTTTCGTCAGGCTATTGCCGATAGTTGGCCAGCAAGTATAGATGATAGCAGCGCAAGGAAAGATTGGGGCTGGCAGCATGAATTTGATATGCCAACAATGACTAAGGATATGCTTGACCATTTGTCATAAACCGATTATGTTTAAATAACAAAACCGTCCCGTAATAAAACGGGACGGTTTTTCTTTTTAATTAATCTCTTTATTTTAGAGGTTAATTATTGAACGATTGGAGCTCTCAATGATTCCAATACAGCAACAACGTCATTGTATAAATCAGTTCCTGTAGCAACGCCATTAGCATTAGCAGCAGCACCAACAAATCCTTCGAATCTTGTGTAATCTGCCTCAGTAGATTTAGCACCCATTCTTACGTTAACTGCTGGATTATGAGCAGCAACCATATCAAGTCCAGAATAAGTATTTACCGCATTTGTTCCTCCTGTATTGAAAGAGAAGAAATCAGTAAGGTTATCACTTAATTTAGCTAAGTTAGTTGTGTTAGCTGGAGTTCCGAATACTTCACCAGCAAGAGGTGCGAAATGTGCTCCAAGGTTTCCTGTGTTTCCAGCAACAATATCAGCAACAATATAAACTACTGTTGAATCTACTACTGAACGGTAACTTAAACGTCCTTGCTCAATTTTAACTCCTGCAGCAGCAGTTGGATCTTGAACCATAGTAGTTCCACCTAATCTTTTGTAGATTGATGCCTCAGCTGGAGCATCATCATCTTTACTGCATGATGTGAAAACACCTGCTGTAATTACCATTGCACATAGTGCGATTTTTGAAAAATTTGTCATAATAATAGTTATTTATAGATTAATTAAAAATTCGTAATACAAGTTGGGTATAGTTATAATAAAACCCATCTTTTTTCATTGCTGGACACACTTCTTTGCCCGCTAAATTTTCAGGAACAATAAAACGTTCTGCTTTATAGGTTCCTTTTTTCATTAATTGGTCATAAACTTGTTTAGAATTTACGATTTTCATATCATGTAAGTAAACGACTACATTTCTTTCTTTGAAATAATGAGGGTTTCTCACTCCTGAAATGCTTTTCATGTTTTTTGTAATTTCCTTTGCTTTCAAAGAGTCAATAGGTTCCTTGAAGTCAATCCTGCTGACTTGTATTGTTCTATTGTCAATATTATTGGCTTTTTTTGTCATATCTAAAACATGCCAAACCATGAATGCATTGAATAATACAAATAATGTCAATAAACTCCATAGGGTTATCTTTACTGTTCTGTTCATTTTCATAACTATATTTCTGTTTGTCTTTAGTTTGTAGGGGAATATACGGCCAGTTTTCGCTATTGGTTTTTAATAATGTATAAAAAGCCTTTGCAAAGCCTTATTTATAAACAATTTAAATAATTTCTTTTAGGATTTAGTATAAAAAAACCGCCTCGTTTTTAATGAGGTGGTTTTAAAATAGAGTTTTAGTATGTTTACTTTGCTTTTAGTTTCTTCATCAAAGCATCATCAAATGAAGTTTTTAGTTTTACTACTTCATCCGTATTGTCATTGGGTACAGCAATAGACAAAACATAATGTGCAATTTTCCATTTTCCGTTTTGTTTAAGAAGGACTCCTGAACCCCGACAGATTTTCATTTGAGTATCCAGTAATTCGTCAAACCAAGCTGTTTGCTGGTCTTTCAACACATAAATAGTTCTATCAATAGCGGTAAAATTCCAGGCTTTGCCTTTATCAAAATAAGGTTTGGAGAAGGTTTTGAAAGCCTCATTCTGCCAGTTTTCAGTGGGGTCAGTACCGATAAAAACACCGTCGGCAGTCATTAAATTAAAATAAGTGTCAAACTGCGCATTTGCTGCGGCTTTATGCCAAGAGTCAAGTACAGTAGCTATTTCTTGCTTCTCGGAAGTTACTGTATTCAGTTGTGGACTACAAGAAATAATCAGAATCGTAAATAGAAAAAGTAATGTTTTTTTCATTTTATAATTTATTTGAAAGAGTCGTTCATTGCTTTAATCATTCTTTCGGCAGTCCATTGAGAAGGTACAATAATGCGCCTAATAGTGTATTCCGGAAGAATCGAATCTCTTTTTGAAGTCAGGGCAAATGCCATTTTAAAACCCCGTTTTTTTATTTCAGGAAGTGCTTTTGAATTCCATAGCCCAAAAGGATAGGCAAAATCGGTGATGGTTTTTCCAGTGATTTTTTCCAGTTTCATTTTGGGTTTTTCGATTTGAGTTACCCAATCAGCATCGGTATATTTTGTAACCATATGATGGTCCCAAGTATGTGAAGCAATGCAATTTCCTTTATCCGATAATTCTTTTATTTGGGTTTTGGTCATATAATTCGGCCGGTTTATGGAAACTGTCATAACAAAAAAGACCCCTTTGAAACCATATTTTTCCATTTCTGGAGCACCAATCGTATATTGTTCTTGCTGCGTATCATCAAAAGTAATCATTACAGGATTTTTTGGCAACGGTTTGTTGTGCAACAAATAATCATATAAATCATTTGGCAAAATACTGTGATAACCATTATCTGACAATATTTTCATTTGGGCAGCAAATCCTGTAGGCGTAACGGTATAGGTTTTGGTCATTGGCCCATCACCTGGGCGCAAATCCTTAATTCTGTGATAGCATAGAATAGGCACTTGTTTTTTTGCCAATATTTCTGCTGGGGTATTTGTAACTAAAGGCTTTTCCTCTACTTTTTCTAAAGCAGAAGGAGTAGCTTCCTTGGGTTTCGTTTGATTTTTTTCTGTTGCTTTGTTACAGCTATTTAATAGTAAGAGGGAAATGCCAAACAATAGAATTGTTTTCTTCATAAATTTATTGGTATTGAATGTAAACTGGTTTTGGCGTTAAGGCCAATACTTCTTCTTTTGTAAACATTCTGTTGGATCCTGCAATATCGTTTTTATAAAACAATTTGAAACCTGTAAACTGAACTGGTTCCCTAAAAATATACGATTTATATGTAGATCTTTTCAATACTCTGTCGCCAAAACCATCCATATCCATTACCACTTGCACTTCGGGAACTGTTTTTATTTTTTTGTAACCTTTTATCATGCCTTGGGTAAAACGATGCACGATAAGTACTTTTGGCGGAAGCTTGTTTTTTCTAACAATTTCTGCTAAAATATCAATGGCGTCATTTACATCTTCGGCATTAAAGTAACCAATTTTAGTTCCTGGAATATGACCGTCTTTCATAGAAAACTCGGGGTCGATCCCAAAGTGAACATTGGGCATAGCCAAATATTTTTCCAATCGTGCCGTTTCTACTTTAACCGTACTGTGCCCCACCTGTATATCTAAAAAGACTAGAGCATTTATAGGTTTAGCCCATTCCAATACTTTGTCTATTTGCTGGAAAGGCATTCTCTTGTTATGAAAATTATTTTTGCCAGGATCAGCTTGAGCAGTCACTGCAATATAATGCAAAGCTGGAATAGCAATCATGGTCGAATCTGCCGCTTGCCATTTTGCAACTTCGTCTTTTAGCTGTGCAATCATTTGGTCTTTCGGAATCTGACCAAGGATTCCCATTCGTTTGGAATATAAATTCCCATAAAAAGCAATGATTCTATGATAAGGAAGTATAGCCCCATCAAGAGGATACGGCGTTTTTACTGGCCATCTTCCTGTTGTATCTCCATTACTGATTGCTAAAATACGTTTGTTATAATCGGTAGTATCAATAGTAATGTTTTGGACCGCTGCAATTTCTTCTTTTTTTACAGGAACTGCTTTTTTGGTTTGGGCTTGTGGTTTTTTCTCAATTTGGCTGCAGCCTGAAAATATCAGGCAAAAACCAAAAAGAAGGGAGAACAGCAATTTAGCAGTCGGCTTTTTCATAACTTTTTTTTATAAATATAATTGATATCATTGGTGTTTGCAACCTTTTCTTAAGTGATTTACAAATATTTGGTCGAATTTAAATTATAAAAAAAAGTCCAATATTGCTATTGGACTTATCTTGAGTTATTTACATTTAAAAAATTAGTTCACATTTAATGTTTGGATACCCATATTATAAAGTGTGAATGCCTGAATGTCTACATTTTCCTGAATAGTTGCGGCTACTGATTTTCCTGCACCGTGACCGGCATTGATATCGATACGGATTAATGTAGGATTGTTTCCGGTTTGCTTTTCCTGTAGTTCAGCAGCGAATTTAAAACTGTGGGCTGGAACCACACGGTCATCGTGATCACCAGTAGTCACCATTGTAGCAGGGTATTGCACGCCTGATTTTACGTTTTGAACTGGCGAATATCCTTTAATATATTCAAACATTTCCTTGCTGTCCTGAGCGGTACCGTAGTCATAAGCCCATCCAGCCCCTGCTGTAAAAGTATGGTAGCGAAGCATGTCCATAACGCCTACAGCTGGTAAGGCAACTTTCATTAAATCAGGTCTTTGTGTCATTGTTGCGCCCACAAGTAATCCTCCGTTTGATCCACCACGAATGGCAAGAAAATCAGATGAAGTATATTTTTCCTTAATCAAATATTCTGCTGCAGCGATAAAGTCGTCAAATACATTTTGCTTTTGCAATTTTGTCCCTGCATCATGCCATTTTTTACCGTATTCTCCGCCTCCGCGTAAGTTTGGAACTGCATAAACCCCTCCGTTTTCCATCCATACTGCATTGGCAATGCTGAAACTTGGCGTCAGGCTGATATTGAATCCGCCATAACCATAAAGAATAGTTGGATTTTTACCATCTAGTTTTACTCCTTTTTTATGAGTGATTATCATTGGGATTTTGGTGCCGTCTTTTGAAGTAAAGAAAACTTGTTTAGAAACATAGTCTTCGGATTTGAAATCCACTTTTGGTTTTTCATATACTTTGGACGATCCTGAATTTGGGTCGAAAGCAAAAGTAGAACCGGGAGTAATGTAATTTGTAAAAGAATAGTACAATGTTTTTTCTTTCTTTTTTCCGCCAAAACCAGCAGCTGTACCTAAATCTGGTAATTGGATTTCACGAACCAATTTCCCGGAATAGTCATATTGTTTAACTACTGAAATGGCATCTTTCATATAATTGGCAAAGAAAAATCCTCCTCCAGTTGATATAGCCAAAACATTATCGGTTTCTGGAATAAAGTTTTTCCAGTATTCTGGTTTTGGGTTAGTGATGTCAACGGTAACGATTCTTTTGTTTGGAGAATTCAAATCGGTTTCAATAAATAATTTCGTTCCTTCATTGTCAATAATATTGTTGTCACTGTTAAAGTTGTCAACGATAGTTATAATTGGGCTGTTTTCCTTTCTCAAGTCTTTAATGTAAAGTTCATTTCCGTAAGTGGAAGTAGAAGCAGAAATCACTAAATAATTGTCATCCTCAGTTACAGAACCACCCACATACCTTCTTTTTTGGTCTAAGCCAAAAATCAGCTTATCGCTTTTTTGCGAAGAACCTAATTTGTGAAAATATAGTTTATGCTGGTCGGTTTTTGCCGAAAGCTCGCTTCCTGTAGGTTTGTCATAACTTGAATAATAGAAACCATCGTTGCCTTTCCAAGAAACTCCACTGAATTTAATATCCACTAATGTTGGTTCCAATATTTTTTTAGTAACGGCATCCATTACAATTACTTTGCGCCAGTCGCTACCACCTTCAGAAATGGAGTACGCTACTTTTGAGCCGTCTTTAGAAAAATCAACTCCGCCAAGTGATGAGGTACCGTCTTTCGAGAAAGTATTGGGGTCAAGGAAAACAGTTTCCACGCCTTTATTGTCTTTTCTATATAGTATAGACTGATTTTGAAGTCCGTTGTTTTTATAGTAATAAGTATAGTTGCCTTCTTTAAAAGGGGCGCTGATTTTTTCGTAATTCCAAAGTTTTTCCAACCTTGATTTCAAGGCATCCCGAAACGGAATCTGGGCTAAATAATCATAGGTTACTTTGTTTTGGTCCTTTACCCAAGCGCCTGTTTCGGCAGACTTGTCGTCTTCTAACCAACGGTAAGGATCGGCAACCTTGGTTTCAAAATAAACATCTACAGTTTCATCTTTATGAGTTTGAGGGTATTTTATTTTTTGGTTTTGGGCCAAAGAAACCATTGAAGAAGTTAATGCCATTAGTAAAATTGATTTTTTCATATGTAGGTACTATTTGTTTTTAAAATTCCGATAGCTATCGGGGAGGTTTTATAATGACGAAGATTTCATTTTCAAAATTTTAGACGAAAACAAAAATAGGAAATTTTACGAATCGGAGTTGTTAAGGTTTTGCTTTTGTTGCGTGTTTTAAAATCTAGTTTTGATTCCATTCAGCCTAATCCACTTGGTTGATAAGTTTTTTTTTAGTAGTTTTGAGTAAATATAAGCTTTCCCTTTTTATTAAGCTCATAAAGATTTTAAAACCATATGATATTAATAGTTGACGATAAAAGGGAAAATATCCTGCCTTTAAAAAAAATCCTAGCCCTTCATAATCTCGAATCGGACGAAGCCTATTCGGGAGAAGAGGCACTTAAAAAAACCCTTCAAAAAAATTATTCCCTTATTATTCTTGATGTCCAAATGCCTGGAATGGATGGGTTTGAAGTAGGTGAAGCTTTAGCAGGTAGCAATCGCACTAAGGATATCCCTATTATATTCCTTTCGGCCATCAATAAAGAAAAAAAATACATTACAAAAGGATACCAATCCGGAGGAGTTGATTATATAACAAAACCTGTTGACCCAGAGTTGTTTATTCTGCGTGTTAAGACTTTTCTTCAGTTGTACCAACAGCAAAATGAACTTAAAGACACAAGGGATTTATTAGTCAAAGAAATTAAAATCCGAAAGGAAGCACAGGAAAATCTTGAGGTAAAAGTGGTTGAGCGTACTGCCGAATTACAGCAAAAGAATGAAGAACTTGAACAAAGCAACCATGAACTGCAGCAATTTTCATGGGTAGTTTCACATGATTTAAAAGAGCCACTCCGAAAGATAGAAATTTTCGTGAAGCTATTAGGCGAACGATGCCTTAATGAAGAGCCAAAAGGTCCTTTCTATGTACAAAGAACCATTTTAGCGACTGAAAGAATGAGCGATCTTATCCATGATTTACTTTCTTTCTCAAGATTGTCTTCAGAATTGACATTGGAAAGTTTTGATTTGAACCATGTCATCAATGAAGTAGCCACCGATCTTGAAAATATATTCGAAGAAAAAAAAGGAATTTTACTGATAGAGGGAAAATTACCAGAAATCACAGGTGTTAGAAGTCAGTTTAGGCAGGTATTCCAAAATCTAATCAGTAATTCACTTAAGTTCGTAGAAGACAACACCCCCCCAAAAATCACTATTTCAGCAGATTATACCGATACGCTTGATTTTGATGCTCCAACTAGCAGTAACGGTAAATTCCATAGAATTGTCGTTAGTGACAACGGTATCGGTTTTGAAGAACAATATAAGGAAAAGATTTTCACTATTTTTCAACGTTTGCATAATAGGGACACATATGAAGGCACTGGAATAGGACTTGCAATTGCAAAAAAAATTATTGAAAAACACAAAGGTTTAATTATGGGTCAGAGTAAAGCCGGAGAAGGCGCGACCTTTATAATGATTTTACCAATATTATCAAATCAAGATTTATGAAAGGTACATTTAAAAGAAACCTAATACTGAGTACTATTATTTCAATACTAATATTGATTATAAGTTCCGTTGCATCTTATCTGAGTATTGAAAACCTGCTAGTAAGCAGTAAAATGGTCAATCACACAAATGAGGTGATTTACAACCTTAATTCGGCGCAGCTTAGAATGATTGAAGATCAAAACAGTATGCGTGGTTATCTTATTTCGGGGAATGAAAGTTTTTTGGGTAAACATGTAAATTCCGAAGCAGTTACCAATTCCTATATCCAGAAACTCAAGAAACTAACAAGCGATAACCCAGAACAACAAATTACATTAAAAGTTATTGAAAAAGCGACAGATAACTTTTATAGGTATTTGGAAATGCGAATATCGGAAAAGAAACAAAACACTACTATCAGTACATTTAATCTTGAAAAAGGAAAAGTATTGATGGATGAACTGCGTGTTTTCTTTAAGTTAATGGAAAACCGTGAAATCGAATTGTTGAAACAACGGACCAACGCTTCGTCAAAGTACGGGATGTATACTTTAATATTGATATTATTTGCAGCCATAATTGCCATAATAATAAGTCTCGTGTTTTTTGTACGCATTCTCAAGGATTATAGAGTTCGTCAAGCACTTCAATTGGAACTAGTAGAAAAAGACAGGGAAACGGCAGAGAGAATCCGTCTCATTAGTAACATTGCCTCACAAGTTGCTTTAGGGAATTATAAAATTAAAATTGACAACAATGAAAACGATGCGTTAGGAATTGTAGCTGATTCGCTTAATGAAATGGCAAAATCACTTGATGAATCGTTTACTAAGGTTTCAGAAAATGCCTGGCTCCAACAAGGGGTGGCTGAATTAAACAATACAATGCTTGGGGAAAGCGACATCAAAGAACTGGCTAAGACAATTATAGCGTTCATAGCAGAGTATACTGAAAGCCAGGCGGGCTTATTGTATTTGTTGGAAAATGAAGAATTGATTTTCACAGCAGGATACGGATATGATTCACAAGCAGTTAAAAAAGAACTCCAGATTGGGGAAGGTCTCGCAGGACAGGCAGTAGCTTCATCCAAATTACTTGATTTAAAGATACCTAATCAAAACAGCATAAAAATATCCTATGCATTGGGCGAAGCCAAACCTGCTCACATTATCGCCTTGCCATTGCATGCCAATGGAACTGTAGGAGTAATTGAAATGGCCAAAGTTTCAGAATATGGTGAAAAAGAAAGCAACTTTTTTGAAGCAATCAATAAAAACATTGCAATAGCATTTCAGGTAGCCCAAAACCGAAAAAGTATTCAAGAATTACTGGAAGAAACACAATCACAAGCAGAGGAATTAAAATCCCAACATAGTGAACTTGAAAGTATGAATGCTGAACTGGAAACCCAGACAGAAAAGCTTCAAGCATCAGAAGAAGAACTAAAAGTACAACAGGAAGAATTGCAACAAACCAATGAAGAACTGGGAGAAAGAAGTGTGTTGCTTGAAGAACAAAACTTAGAAATTCAGAAGAAATCAGAAGCATTGGAACTTTCTACCCGCTACAAATCAGAATTCTTGGCGAATATGTCACACGAACTCAGAACGCCTTTAAACTCCATTCTTTTATTAAGCAGATTACTGGGAGAGAACAATGAAAAGAATTTATCTGGAGAACAAGTAGAATTTGCAAATGTCATTCAAAGTTCAGGAAACGGATTGTTAGGATTGATAGATGAGATTTTAGACCTTTCTAAAATTGAGGCTGGCAAAATGGATTTAGAAATCCAGGAAGTGCCGGTTGAAGAAGTTACAAAAGGACTTGATGATTTATTTAAACAAGTTGCCAAAGAAAAAAACATTGCCTTTACAATTGATGCCACAGACGCCCCATTAGTTATTAAAACAGATAAAATGCGTCTCGAACAGATTTTGAAGAATTTGCTGTCCAATGCTATTAAATTTACCGCTGAAGGTTCGGTTACCCTTAAAATCACAAAGCCAAACAATAACGATAATCTCTTGTCGTTTGCTGTAACGGATACTGGAATTGGTATTCCAAAAAACCAACAACCTTTGATTTTTGAAGCATTTCAGCAAGCAGATGGATCCACAAAACGTAAATATGGAGGAACTGGTCTAGGATTGTCAATCAGTCGTGAACTAGCCCGTTTGCTTAAAGGACAAATCGCTATTGAAAGTGAGCCAGGAACAGGAAGTACATTCACCTTGACTATTCCTATTTTTATAACATCTGCAAGTGCAATATATAAGGAAAGTAATCCTGAAAAAGAAGTTCTTGCATCTCCAGAACATAAAAAATTCATTAGTGAAACCATTCCTGAATCGGTTCCAGATGATAGGGATGAAATTAGGGAGGGAGATAAAATCATGCTAATAGTAGAAGACGACAGGCCTTTTGCAAAAGCATTATTAGAATATTCCCGTGAGCGTGGCTATAGAGGAATTGTGACAGTTAGGGGAGATGAAGCTTATAATTTAGCGATTCATTATAAACCTGTTGCGGTGTTGCTGGATATTCAATTGCCAATTAAATCAGGATGGGAAGTTTTGGAAGAATTGAAGTCCAATGCAATAACCCGTCATATACCGGTTCATATAATGTCATCGCATAAACTCCGTCAAGAAAGCCTTTTGAAAGGAGCGATAAATTTTCTTGATAAACCAATAGCTTTTGAACAGATTCCAGAAATCTTTCAACGCATTGAAGAGATTGTCAACCGCGAATCCCAAAAAGTATTAATAATAGAAGACAATTCTAAACATGCAGAAGCCCTGTCTTTTTTCTTAGACAACAACAATATCAAATCAGAAATAAGCAGTGATATTTCAAAAAGTCTCGATGCATTGAAACGGGACGATATCAACTGTGTAATCCTTGACATGGGTGTTCCAGACAAACAGGCCTATGAAATACTTGAAAGCGTAAAAGGCAATGGGAATTTAGAAAACATTCCGGTTATTGTATTTACTGGAAAGAGTTTGTCTATGAATGAAGAGATGAAAATCAAGAAGTACGCAGATTCAATTATAGTAAAAACAGCCCATTCTTATCAGCGGATGCTTGATGAGGTTTCCCTCTTCCTTCATATTGTAGAAGATCAAAAAACAACCAATAAAAGGGATCTTTCTAAAAAACAACTGGATAATGTGCTAAAAGACAAAACGGTGCTTTTAGTTGATGATGATGTGCGTAATATCTATTCACTCACCAAGGCATTGGAAGTATTGCAAATGAAAGTAATTACTGCCATTGATGGAGCCGAAGCCCTCAAAGCATTAAAGGAACATCCAGAAACCGATGTCGTTTTATTAGATATGATGATGCCAAACCTTGATGGGTATGAAACGGCAAAACTCATTCGTGAAAATAAAAAATGGAAGTCCCTGCCAGTAATTGCCGTTACTGCAAAAGCAATGACAGGTGATAGGGAAAAATGCATTAATGCCGGAGCTTCAGATTATATAACCAAGCCAGTAGACGTAGACCAGCTTTTGTCACTGTTACGTGTGTGGCTTTACAATTAATTTATTATGAGTAAGCGAGTTTTGATTATAGACGATGATGCCCGCAATATTTTTGCATTGGCAGCAACCCTTAAAGCAAAATCATATTTGACTGATTCTTGCGACAGTGCAATAGATGCATTGAATTTATTAGAAACCAATGCTGTTTTTGATGTTATTCTTATTGATATGATGATGCCAGAAATGGACGGTTATGAAGCTATTCCGCTTATCAGGAAAATTCAGGCAAGAACAAATACTCCCATTATTGCAGTAACTGCACAAGCAATGACTGGTGACCGTGAAAAATGCTTGGCAGCGGGTGCAAATGATTACTTATCCAAACCTATTGACGTAGACCAATTATACAGAATATTACAAAAACCCTGATTATGATTGGCGAACACCATCTTCAACAATTTATAAACGAAATATACGATGCCTATGGATATGATTTTGGAGGTTATTCGCATGCTTCATTTAAAAGGCGTTTAGAACGTGTTTATCAATTAGATGGTTTTACCAGTTTTCAGGAATTCCTCTATAAAATAAAGAATGATACAGATTATTTGACGTATGTAATTGAGGAAATAACTGTAAACGTAACTGAAATGTTTCGGGATCCCTCATTTTATAAAGTTTTACGTGAAGAAATCCTGCCCGCTTTACGTAGCAAACCTTTTATTAGGATTTGGCATGCTGGGTGCTCTACAGGTCAAGAAGTCTATTCAATGGCAATATTGCTTAGCGAAGAAGGGCTTTTGCCAAAAACAATTATTTATGCGACCGACATAAACCAAGCGGTTTTGGAAAGTGCCAAGAAAGGGGTTTTTTCCCTTCGTTTAATGAAAGAATATGCTGAAAATTACCGAGAAGCTGGAGGCAAAAAAGATTTCTCCGAATATTATATTGCCAATTATGGATTGGCGAAATTCGACAAAGGGCTTTCTGAAAAAATGGTGTTTTCGCAGCACAATCTCGTATCGGATAGTTCATTCAATGAATTTGATTTAATTTTATGCCGAAACGTAATGATTTATTTTGATAAAGACCTGCAGGACCGTGTACTCCATCTTTTTGACGACAGTCTCGCTAAATTGGGGTATCTTGCTTTGGGGACAAAAGAAACCCTAAAATTCACCAGTGTACAAAAAAACTTCCAGCAATTAAGAAAAGAGAAAATATGGAAGAAAATCAATTGAGCAATCTAGAAAAATTTGTTGTTATTGGTGGCTCCGCGGGGAGTCTTGAGGTATTATTACAGATACTTCCAAAACTCGAAAACATAGATACTATTGCCATTCTATTGATTTTGCACCGCCGAAATTCTGATGACAATGTATTGGAAGAATTGCTCCGAATGAAAAGTGGATTGAAAGTAAAGGAAATTGAAGATAAAACGCCAATTAAAGCGGGTAGGGTTTATGTGGCGCCTCCGGATTATCATTTACTAGTGGAAACCAACTTAAGTTTTGCTCTTGATTTTTCTGAAAAAATAAATTATAGTCGGCCCAGTATTGATGTAGGATTCGAATCAGCATCAACTGTTTTTGGGAGTAAACTAGTGGCTATTTTACTATCTGGTGCGAATAATGATGGAACCGCTGGATTAATAGCAGTTAAAAGACAAAACGGAATTGTCATAATACAATCACCCGAAACGGCTGAGGTTCCTTACATGCCCACTTTTGCAATCAACAATATTGATGCGGATCATATATTATCACCCACAGCAATCACTTCGTTTATTAGAAATTTATAATAACATCATTTAAATTTTGTTTGAAGTTCAATTATTGCATTTTCAATTATTTTATTTAAATTATTTAATTCTGTTTCCCAGTTTTTGTCAGATGGATTAGCGTCTATTTCTTTTTCAATCAATTCAGCACTTTCGGTTCCCGTTACTATTCCCATTAATCCTAGGGAAGATTTCAGTTTGTGAATTTCATTTTTTAATTTGTCTAGCTCATTGTTTTTACTTAGTTCAACTATTTTATTTAAGGCTAATGGAGTTCCTTTTAAAAACATGTTGATCATTTCATTAATAAAATTCACATCGCCATTAGTAAATTCTTCTAAATAATCTAAATCAATAAGGTTTGGATTAAGACCGATGGTGTTTTTTAGTTCAGCTGACGGCGCTTCATAATTACTTTCTGTGGTGTATTTATATAATTTCCCCAATAATTCCTGTGAATCAAAAGGTTTTGACAAAAAGTCGTTCATGCCTTTTTCGATACATTTATTTTCTTCACCTACGCCAGAATGTGCCGACAAAGCTATGATTGGTATATTCGATTTTGAACCCATATTGGCCCGGATATATTTCGTGGCTTCATAGCCATCCATCTCAGGCATGCGGATATCCATTAAAACAACATCATATTTGTTTTTCTTTATTTTCTCAATCGCTATTTTCCCATTTTCGGCGATGTCAATTTCTTTGCTCCACAACTCAAACATTCTAATGGCAAGGAGTTGGTTCATGTCGTTGTCTTCTACCAAAAGTATTTTTATGTTCTTTAAAAAAGCCGGGTCCAATAGTGTTGTTTTTTTGTCTTCTAGGACAGTCTCTCCCTTTTTTGCTTTTTTATATTTTATCATAAATAAAAATTCACTTCCTTTTAGAACCTCACTCTTCACGCTTATACTTCCACCTTGTAATTCAATAAGCTTACGTGAAATGGTAAGTCCTAAGCCAGTTCCGCCATATTTTCTTGTAGTTTCTATAGAAGCTTGGCCAAAACTATCAAAAATAGCATCAAGTTTATCAGAAGGAATTCCGATTCCTGTATCGCTAACAGAAAATTGTAAAGTGTTTGAAGTGTCTGATGTTTTAATCAATGATATATTTAGTTTTACATAACCTACACTTGTGAATTTTAATGCGTTACCAATAAGGTTATTCAAGATTTGAGATAATTTTGTAGGGTCGCCAATTAAAAGATCAGTAATAGTAGGGTCAATTTCATAAATGAGTTCTACTTTTTGCTCTTTTGCCCTTGGCCCGAACAATTCCATTATGTAATATACGGTTTGGGACAAAGAAAAAGTTACAGCCTCAAATGTCATTTTATCGGCTTCTATTTTTGAGAAATCAAGAATATCATTAATAATATGCATTAGGTTTTTCCCCGCCTTAATTATAGTTTCAACACTTTGTTTCTGCTTTTGATCTAATTGAGAAGCTTCCAGGATTTTTGCAAAGCCTATTATACCATTCATTGGTGTGCGTATTTCATGACTCATATTAGCCAGAAAGCGTTCTTTAATTATAACTGACTGTTCCGCTACGTTTTTTGCATTTATTAATTCTGCCTCGGTTAGTTTTTGTTCGGTTATGTCTTGTGTAGTTCCTTGTACGCCAACAACAATTCCTTTTTCATTTTTAATTGCCTGGCCAATTAAATATAAGGATTTTACACTTTGGTCCCGAGCTAGGATAGTAAAGTTATATTGAAAACCTTCGCCGGTTTGTAAGGTGTTTTGGAAAAAACCTTGCAATTTTAACCGGTCTTCCGGATGTAATTTAATGTCAAATGACTTAAGGATTCCTTCAGTAGGCAGTTCCTCCATTTCATAGATGCTATATTGTCCTTTGGACCAAATTATTGCTCCGGTAGCAAAATTGTATTTCCAGCTTCCGGTTTTAGTAATGCGCTGCGATTCATCTAAAAATTTGTTGCTGTTTGTTAAATTCTGTTCTGTTCGGATTCTTTTATTATAACCCTTTATAAAAAAGTACATTGTGCCTAATACAATGAGTATGGTTAAGGCAATGCTTGAAATAATTATTGTTACGGCAGATGAAAATTTTTGTTTAGCATAACTTAACCTTGTTGACAGTAATATTTTTTCATTATTGATAAAATTGTCGGTTAATGCTTTTATTTCTTGCATTAGGTTCTCACCTACTTCTGTAGAAATTAGTTGTTGGGCAGATTTAACACCTTCTTTTTGGCTTATTGAAAAAATCGTTTTTGTAAAATCAATTTTTAAAATGACTTTATTATGGATTGATTCCAATAAAGCCTGTTGTTGCGGATTGTCTTTTGTTAAGGATTTTATCAGTAAATAAGAGTTTTCTATAGATTTCAAGTCTCCTTTATATTGCCTAATAAATTTCTTGTTGCCTGTGATTGCATATCCCCGCATCATTGATTCCAAACGCTGGATTTCCGAGAATTGTTTCTGTGTCTCTGCAATCACTTCTTGAGTATGGTTTACCCAAGTTGTTGCGTTTTTATAATCGGTAGTGTTGATATAAGTAAAAGCGCCAATTAAGCCCAGAATAAAAACACTCAGGCAAAATGCTACTATAATTTTTATTTTTTCGCTCATTTTATATTTTCATTAAGGCTCTTAATTCTTGTCAGCTATACGGAAAGTAATAAAGATATTGATTTTATTTGGATTGGTTATTGACAAGTCTAAAAAAGGAAATGTTGATTAAATTATTTTTCCATGCTTAATGTATAAATACAGAAGGTTAATTAAAAGGGAATATTTCAATAAGTTAGTAGCAATTACGATAATTTTTAATTGTTGGTTTTACTATAAATACGGAGACCTACTTAAAAAAAAGAGTATGCCGAATTGTTTACCTTTTTATAATATTTCAGAGAAATTTTCAAGCTAATTTGATGAATTATAAAGTTGGACGCCTTTTTAAGCTGAATAAAACTTTAAACCATAAAAAAAGACCATCATTTCTGATAGTCTTTTTACTTTTGCTCCCTCTCTTGGGCTCGAACCAAGGACCCTCTGATTAACAGTCAGATGCTCTAACCAACTGAGCTAAGAAGGAAAGTGTTTTCACTTTTAAAGCGGTGCAAATATAAGGCTTAATTTATTATCTGCAAATAAAGTAGCTAAAATTTATAAAAATTTATCCAATACTAATTGATAAATATCTTTTCCGAAGGTTAAAGCCATTAGAGTCAGTAAGATAATCATTCCGCCGGTTTGTACATAACCGCTGGCTTTCTCACTTAATGTTTTTCCGGTTACCATTTCTACAATTGTAAATAGGGCGTGTCCTCCATCTAGTCCCGGTATAGGAAGAAGATTCATAAAAGCAAGACCTATTGAAAATAATGCAGTAAAACTCCAGATGAATTCCCAATCCCAGGTTTCGGGAAGCATTCTTGCAATACCAATTGGACTTTTTACCTGCTTGTAAGCACCGGTTTTAGGTTTTAAAATAAGTTTAAACTGCTTTACATTGTAAACAAGTAACTGCCATGATTCTTTAGCGGCTTCAGGAAAAGCCTGAGCTACAGTTAAATGATTGACTACTTGAAATTTATTCTTGTCCAATTGACCAGAAGTCATAATCCCTAATTTACCGTCTTTATCTACATTGCCTGATAATTTTACAGTATCCTTACCGCGAAGTACAATTAATTGAGCTGGCTTCTTTACCCTTTTTAATTCATCGGTAAATTCATCGTAGTATGTGAATTTCTTATCGTTTATTCCAATGATTTTATCCCCAATTAGTAAGCCTGCTTTTTGTGCTTGTGATTTGGCCACTATCGAATCGATCGCACTGTTAGTAAATCTAGGGCCGGTAAAATTTTTCCCTTCAGAACCTAGAATTTTCCCTTTTTGTTCATCGGATAAGGATAAATTTACTTTTTGACCGTCACGCTCAATCTCAATATTATTACTCAATAATAAATCAATTACCAAACGGTTGAAATTTTTCTTTATTGGTTCACCATCAACTGTAATTATTTTGTCTCCGTTTTTAAAGCCAACACTTTTCCCCACATCTCCAAATGCAAGACCATTTTTTTGTATTTCATTAGTAGAAATATATTTTTGCCCTACAGTCGAAAACAGCGTGGTGTATATTATCAAAGCCAATAAGATATTTACTACAATACCGCCAAGCATAATAATTAAACGCTGCCATGCTGGTTTAGAACGGAATTCCCAAGGCTGTGCCGGTTGTTTCATCTGTTCGGTATCCATACTTTCGTCAATCATACCAGAAAGCTTAACATACCCACCTATGGGTAGCCATCCAATTCCCCATTCGGTTTCCCCTATTTTTTTCTTGATTAATGAGAAACCAGCATCCATGAAAAGGTAGAATTTTTCAACCCTTACTTTAAAAATTTTTGCAGCTATATAATGACCGAATTCGTGAAGTATTACTAAAACCGACAGTATAAAAAGGATTTGACCTAATTGTATCATTTTATTATTTTTCGTTTTATTATAAAAAGCAAAAGTAAGGTTTTCACCTTACTTTTCACTATCAATGTTAAATTGGATTATTCTTTTATGAATTTTTTATGAATAGTCCCTTCAGAGGTAATAATTTTTATAAAATGCACACCAGTTGAAAGTTGTGAAACGACTATAGCATTTGTGTTTTTTTCTAATACAGTTTGTCCTAAGGCATTATAGACAATCACTTTTTCTAAATTAACCCCAGTTGGCATTTCAATGTTAAGGATGTTTGAAGTAGGGTTTGGATGAATTTTGATATTTTTCTGCAAAGCAAAAGAAATGGTATCAAGCACAACATCGTTATTAGCCGAAATAATATTTTTATTAGGGTCAAATTGCACACCCGTTACTGTAAAGGGAACAGCAACCGTGAATTCCTGACCATTAGAAGTATTGTCAAGCAAGACATCGAGTGATTGTCCTCCCGAACCAGTTAATCTAACTGGAAGCGGCATTTCAAAAAAGGAAACCGAACTATGTGATTGGGATTGATCTACAGTAATTTTTGCTTGTCCTGGAGCAATATTCTGTGCATTTATAGTATAAGTCGGATAGCCTTGATTATACACCCAGTCATTAAAGAATTCAGTGAAAGGGATACCGGAAACTGCTTCTAAATGTGCTTGAAATTCAGGAGTCAAACCATAACCGTATGCTAGAGCAGGGTCATTAAGATAATTTTTCATTGCTTGGAAGAAGTTAGTATCCCCCATTTTAAAACGAATCATATTGGTTACCATCGAACCTTTGTCATAGGTTAATCGGCTACTGAAAATTCTATTTACATTCGTTAATTGGGTATCGGTTAAATATAAATTTCCACCAGGTTGTGAAGTAATGTTAGCGATCTTTCCGTTTTTCCAGGCTACAAAACTGGCAGCTCCATCAAGGTTTTCAACAACTAAACCAGAGAGGTATTCTGTAATTCCTTCATTCAACCAAATGTCTTTCCAAGTCCCACAGGTTACTTTGTCTCCAAACCACTGGTGCCCCATTTCATGGGCGATTAAACTTCGGCTATATCCACCAGAACCACCAGCAGTCATAAATGAAACAGTAGTATGTTCCATTCCTCCGCCCCAGCCAAATTGACAATGGCCGTATTTTTCATTTCTAAAAGGATAAGGACCAAATTTAGTTTCGTAAAAATTTATAATAGTTGGTGTTGGCGCTAAACTTGCCTGATTTGCCGCTGCTGTTTCAGGAAACATATAATTTACAATAGGGAAATAAGGGCTTGCGGCCGTCCCTAAACCACCTTGCTGGTTATATACCTGATAATTGGAAACTGCTATTGCAATTAAATAAGCAGGGATAGGGTAACCATGATGAAAATGAGTAGTTTTAGTTGCCCCATTGACTATTGCTGATTGCTCTAAACCGTTTGAAACACTTGTATATTGTGATGGTGCAGTGATATAAACGTCAATAGAATTAACCTTGTCGTTCAAATCCTGTTTGCAAGGCCACCAATCCCTAGCGCCATATGGTTCAGATAACGTCCATAAAATTGGGCTCCCGTTATGGGTGTCGACCTTAAATGAATCAAAACCACTGTCAGCAGGCGGTCCAGCATAAGTAATTACTAAAGTCATTATAGTTCCAGCTACTTGAGTAGTAGGCATTGTTATTACTAATTCATTATTGGTGTTTTGTGCAAATGCCAGTGAAGTGCCTCCATTAGTTACAGAACTTACAGTTACTTCATTTGTTAAGTCAAAAGTAATTGTATTCAAATCTGAAAGTGCCGTAAGGGTGGTGCTCACTATTCCGCTAATATAACTAACTGTGGGGTTAACTGTAAATTCAAGTTTATGATACGTTATATCATAATTTTGAGTGTTGGGATTGTCCCTGAAATTCATTAGCATTGAAGCCGATTTCATTTCTGCTTCCGATTTATGGATGGTATCGTTTTCAGTCTGACCAAACGAAATGGAAGTAATAAGCAAGAAAATAAAGGAGTAATAATTTTTCATTATAAGAGAATATATTTTGCGAATATAATAAATAAAGTTACAAATGGTTGTTAATGCAATGATAAATACATTCTTAGGTATGATTTTACTACGATTTCAGGTTGTGGCTAAGATTTCAAGTTTAGTATTTTTTATAGAAAACATTTACTTAAATTTGCGTCCTTATAAATACCACAAACACTATGTTACAGATTACATTTATTAGGGAAAATCAGGAGAAAGTAATTAAAGCTTTGGCAAAAAGGAATATTGATGCTAAAACCATAGTTGCCGAAGTCGTTCAACTCGATGAAAAACGCCGTGCGACACAGGTGGAGCTTGACACTATTTTATCCGAATCCAATAAACTTTCAAAAGACATTGGTGAGTTAATGAAAAATGGGGAAAAATCTAAAGCAGCTATTTTAAAAGAAAAAACCGTTTTATTAAAAGAAAAAAGTAAGGACTTAGCCGAAAAGGCCGAAGCTATTGCAAACGAATTAACTCAAAAACTATATACCTTACCCAATCTTCCTGCGGATATTGTCCCAGAAGGCAAAACACCCGAAGAAAATCTTACTATTTTTCAGGAAGGGGAAATCCCGGTCCTACATGAAAATGCACAACCGCATTGGGAATTGGTAAAAAAATACGATATAATTGATTTTGAATTGGGCGTAAAAATTACTGGAGCTGGATTTCCTGTTTATAAAGGAAAGGGAGCCAAGTTGCAACGCGCTTTAATCAATTATTTTTTAGATAAAAACACTGCTGCAGGTTATAAAGAAATGCAGGTGCCACATTTAGTAAACGAAGCTTCAGGATATGGAACGGGACAATTGCCAGACAAAGAAGGACAAATGTACCATTCAACAATTGATGATTTGTATTTGATTCCCACTGCCGAAGTACCTGTAACTAATTTATTCCGTGATGTTATCCTTAACGAAAACGAATTACCTATTCTTTGCACGGCCTATACACCGTGTTTCCGTCGTGAAGCAGGTTCTTACGGAGCACACGTTCGCGGACTGAATCGTTTGCATCAGTTTGACAAAGTCGAAATCGTTCGTGTTGAACACCCGGATAATTCGTATCAAGCGCTGGACGGAATGGTTGAACACGTGAAAAATATTTTGCAGGAGTTGAAATTACCATATAGAATTTTACGTCTTTGTGGCGGAGACATGGGTTTCACATCGGCATTGACTTATGATTTTGAAGTATTCTCTACTGCCCAGGATCGTTGGTTGGAAATTTCATCAGTATCTAATTTTGAAACCTTTCAGGCGAATCGTTTAAAACTGCGTTTCAAGGACAAAGAAGGAAAAAATCAATTGGCACACACCTTAAACGGAAGTTCATTGGCATTGCCAAGGGTTCTAGCCGGAATTCTGGAAAATTATCAAACGGCAGAAGGAATTGTGATTCCAGAAGTACTGCGACCTTATTGTGGATTTGATATAATAAACTAAAAGTTAATAATTTATAAATCAATGTACTAAATTGACACAAAAAAAGTTACTTTAGTACATTGTTGTTTTAATAAGACAAAATGAAAAAAACCTTCCTTTATATCAATTTATTAATTTCCCTTTTGGCATTTTCCCAGAATGACCAATTGGCGCAAAATTATTTTGATAAAGGAGATTTTGAAAAAGCACTTATTTCCTATCAGGAATTATTAAAGACACAAACAGGCAACAGTTATTATTTTCAAAAGATAATAGAAAGCGAGCAACAGTTAAAGCAATTTGACGCCGCTGAAAAAGCCATTAACGAACGTTTAGAAAAATACAAGCAAGCCTATCTTCTTGTAGAATTGGGTAACAATGCATTGCTCCAGAAACAAGACGATAAAGCAAAGAATTTTTTTGAAAAGGCTATTGAAAAAGTAAAGGAAAACCCAAATGAAGCATACGGTGTTGCGGCTACTTTCGAGAAAAAGGTATTGATTGATTATGCATTGCAAACTTATGAAATTGCAATTGCAGCCGATCCAAAACTGAATTTTAATTTTCAGATGGCGATGCTTTACGGACAGAAAGGCAATACTGATTTGATGATAGAAAAATTCCTTGAAGAATCCTATGACAATCCCCAAAACCTAATTCCAATCCAAGGGCAGCTCGCGCGCTTTATGACCGAAGAAGGCGAAAACACATTTAATGAATCACTTAGAAAAGCATTGGTTGTTAGAACACAAAAAAACCAAGATGTTTTTTGGAATGAATATCTAAGTTGGTTTTATGTACAACAAAAACAATACGGAAAAGCATTTATCCAAGAAAAGGCAATTTATAAAAGAAACCCAGAAAGTTTTTCGGACATTATTAATTTAGGGGAATTAGCAATCGAAGAAGGTGAAGAGGAAACAGCAAAAGAAATCCTGACATTCGTAATAGAAAATACCCAGGATTTGGATTTATTGGTTCAGTCGCATTATTTTTTATTGGAAATGAGAATCAAGAAAGCAACTGAACCGGATTTAAAAAACATTGAAACCGAATTGGAACAAAAGTTGACGCAGTTTGGCATTAGTCCGTACACATTGTCTTTACAAATTTTGCAAGCCCATTTCGTTACTTTTAAAATAAAAAATCCCGAACAGGGAAAAACAATATTAAAATCCGCATTGGAACTGCCTTTGAATAAATACCAAATGGCCGAAGTAAAAATGGAACTGGCCGATATTTTCCTGTATGATGAAAAATTCAATCAGGCATTATTGTATTATTCTCAAATTGAAGAAGACCTAAAAAATGACGTTGTAGGGCATGAGGCAAGTTTGAAGGCAGCAAAAACCAGTTACTTTAAAGGCGAATTTGAATGGGCTTTAAGTCAGTTTAAAGTACTGAAGACGGCATCTTCCCAATTGATTGCAAATGACGCTTTAGAATATTTCCTTTTGATAAATGACAATACAGTTGCCGATTCAACACAAACAGCATTAAAGCAATTTGCCCGAGCAGATTATTTATTGTACCAAAATAAAAACCAGGAAGCGTTAATCAAGCTTCAGGAAATCCTAAATAGTTTCAAAGGACAGGAAATTGAGAGCGTTACTTTGCTAAGATTAGGAAAAGTCTATGAAAAACTCGGTGATTATACTGCTGCATTATGCCAGTATGAAGATATTATTAACTTGCATTCTGACGGGATTTATGTTGATGAAGCCTTGTATTTTTCAGCAGAGATAGAAAACAAGCAATTCAAAAATATAGAGAAAGCCAAATCGCTCTATGAGAAAATAGTATTCAAACACGAAGACAGTATTTATTTTGTAGATGCCAGAAAAAAATTCAGGCAACTGCGGGGTGATGCTAATTTATAAACAAATTATTAAACGGTTCGATTATTAGATTTCTCCATTTATCGAACTGTCTAACAATCAAACAATCTAAAGAATGATAATCTACAACATAACGATTAACATCCACGAAAGTGTTCATGATCAATGGATGAAATGGATGCAGGAAAAACACATAGACGATGTTTTGGCAACAGGAAAATTCACTTCGGCAAGAATGGTCAAAGTATTGATTGAAGAAGAAATGGGTGGAACCACTTATTCCATTCAATTTACTACAGACAGTAAAGAAACCTTACAACGCTACTATGATGAAGACGCGCCAAAATTGCGTGAAGAAGGATTACAGCTTTTTGGCGATAAAATGCTCGCTTTTAGAACGGAATTAGAAGTAGTGAGTGAGCATTAATTCAAAGCTGTCTTTCCCACGCAGGTGGGAAACCAAAATAGAAAGTTGATTTTGAATAACAAATTTTGGACTTTAAACGATAGAACTATTTAACTACTGTCTTTCGCCTGTATGGGAAACCAAAATAGAAAGTTGATTTTGAATAATAAATTTTGGACTTTAAACGAGAGAACTATTTAACTACTGTCTTTCCCACGCAGGTGGGAAACCAAAATAAAAAAAATCAATTTTAAATGTTTAAGACAACGCATCAATATTACACATACATTTTAGCGAGTCAAAAAAACGGAACTTTGTATGTTGGCGTTACAAACGATTTAGAGAGAAGAGTTTTAGAACATAAACAAAAAATAAATGAAGGATTTACTTCAAAATATGAAGTAAATAAGTTGGTTTATTTTGAATCTTTCCAATATATAAATGATGCCATTCTTCGAGAAAAAAGACTCAAAAAATGGAATCGTCAATGGAAAATCAATTTGATTGAAGAAGAAAACAAAGATTGGGAAGACCTTTCGGAAGATTGGTATAATTAAATAGATTCCCGCCTTCGCGGGAAAGACAGCAAACATTTGTCTTTACCGCTAAGGCGGGAAACCAAAAACTAAAAGCACCGTTAAGGCGGAAAAGAAAGAAGACATCTAAAATAATTTAAGGTGTCAAACAATCAGATACTGAAATAAATTCAGCATAAAATGGAAAAAGTAACAGCCAAAAAACATCTCGGACAACACTTCCTCAAAGATGAAAGCATAGCAAAAGACATTGCAGACACCTTGAATTTAAAAGGTTATAATGATGTGTTGGAAATCGGACCTGGAATGGGTGTGCTAACAAAGTATTTACTTGAAAAACCAGTCAATACGTATGTAATCGAAATCGACACCGAATCAGTTACTTATCTGGATGCTAATTACCCAAAGCTGAAAGACAAAATCATCTCGAAAGATTTTTTAAAATACAATATCAATGAGATTTTCGACGGCAAGCAATTTGCCATCATCGGGAATTTTCCATACAATATTTCGACCCAAATTGTTTTTAGAACATTGGAATTCCGCCACCAAATTCCAGAATTTGCCGGAATGTTCCAAAAAGAAGTCGCTGAAAGGATTTGCGAAAAAAAGGGCACTAAAGCCTACGGTATTTTATCCGTATTGGTTCAGGCTTTTTACGATGCCGAATATTTGTTTACCGTTGACGAGCACGTTTTTAACCCGCCACCAAAAGTAAAATCTGGAGTGTTGCGCTTACGCCGAAAAGAAGATTATAGTTTGCCTTGTTCCGAGAAATTATTTTTTACTGTTGTAAAAACTGCTTTTCAACAACGCCGAAAAACCTTACGCAATAGTTTAAAAACATTAAATTTATCGGATAATTTACGGGAAGATACTATCTTTGACCTTCGTCCCGAACAATTGAACGTGGAACAATTTATAGCGCTCACCCAAAAAATAGAAGCCGATGCAATTTAAAATCAGTAAAGAGCTAATTGCTCAAATGGAAGAACTTATCAAAAGTAAAAACGACCAGCAACTGGAAGTTTTGCTTAATGATATGCACCATGCTGATATTGCAGAAATCCTTGATGAACTTGGGTTTGATGATGCAACCTATATTTTTAAGGTGCTGGATAGCGAAAAAACCGCTGAAATTCTCTTAGAACTTGATGACGATTTAAGGGAAAACATCCTTAATAGGCTTTCGCCAAAAGAAATCGCAGAAGAGCTTGATGAGCTTGAAACGAATGATGCTGCGGATATTATTGCAGAACTTTCACAAAGCAAAAAAAGCGAGGTAATCTCAGAACTTCAAGACGTTGAACACGCTAAGGATATCGTTGATTTATTGCGATATGATGAAGACAGTGCCGGCGGTATCATGCACAAAGAGTTAGTGAAAGTCAATGAAAATTGGAATGTACTAACATGCGTAAAGGAAATGCGGATTCAGGCGGAAAATATCTCAAGGGTCCATTCCATTTATGTGGTTGATGATGAAGATAGGTTAAAAGGACGGTTGTCACTCAAGGATTTATTGACCACTTCAACAAGAACTCCAATCAGCGATGTGTATATCCGAAAACTGAATTCAGTTAATGTTGATACGGAAGATGTTGAGGTAGCGCGGATTATGCAAAAATACGATTTGGAAGCCATTCCGGTTGTTGATGAATTAGGGAGACTTGTTGGCCGAATTACAATTGATGACATTATTGATGTAATCAAGGACGAAGCCGATCAGGATTACCAGTTAGCAGCAGGTATCTCCCAGGACGTTGAGGCCGATGACAGTATTTTAGAACTCACCCGAGCCCGTTTACCATGGTTGGTTTTGGCACTTTTAGGCGGATTTGTAACCGTGAGGGTTTTAGGTTTGTTTGAAGGCGCAATGGCGCAACACGGGAATTTGTTTTTCTTTACTCCATTAATCGCAGCGATGGCAGGAAATGTTGGAGTTCAGTCTTCGGCAATAATCGTTCAGGGTTTAGCGAATCAAACGTTAAGTGGCTCACTGTTCAATAGATTGTTAAAAGAAGTTTCATTGAGTTTATTGAACGGGTTCATACTCGCTACTATATTGTTTTTAGGCAGTCATTTCCTTTTGAATGTTGAATTTATTATTGGTATTATTGTAACAATTGCGTTAATCTCTGTGATTATTATTGCCTCACTTATTGGTACATTTATCCCCTTGCTTTTGGATAAATTCGGAATCGACCCCGCATTGGCCACAGGGCCCTTTATTACTACAAGCAACGATATTTGCGGAATTCTTATTTATTTTTCAATTGCGAAACTGATTTTAGGTTTTTAATTATAATTGAATCCTCAAATACAATTACATCAACATCATCAATATAAAGGTCAATCCAATACGACCTTAAAAAATAAATTTACATGAAAGTACACATTATAGGTGGCGGAAACCTTGGGGTTGCCATCGCGTTGGGATTATCAAAATTTTCCAAGGAAACCCAAATTACCATAACAAGAAGAAATACTGAAAGCATCCTTTATCTTGAGAAAAGCGGCATTAGTGTTTCTTCGGATAATACATACCAAATCCAAGATGCCGATATCGTTATCTTGACAGTCAAGCCTTATCAGGTAGGCATAGTTTTAAACGAAATAACAGCAGTTATCTCCAATAAGATTATTGCATCTGCAGTGAGTGGTGTTTCTATAGAGGATCTAAAAAAAGAAACCAATAATGCTCATACGATAGTAAGAATAATGCCCAATATTGCAGCACAGTTTGGCGCTTCGGCAACCTGTATTTCGTTTGAGGCAAAGGATAAAACTCAGGCTCAAACCGTACAAACTCTTTTTCAATCAGTAGGTACAGCCCCATTAATAGAAGAAAAATTAATGGATGCCGCCACTGTTCTTGGAGCTTGCGGAACGGCGTATGCTTTACGCTATATTCGCGCATCAATGCAAGCCGGAATAGAGATTGGTTTCGATTCACAAACTGCATTGGCAATTGCAGCACAAACTGCCAAAGGTGCTGCACAAATGCTATTGGAAGAAAAAATACATCCAGAACAATTAATCGATAGGGTAACCACGCCACAAGGCTGCACGATTGTTGGGCTTAATGAAATGGAACATCAAGGCTTTAGTTCGTCTTTGATTAAAGGAATTAAAACTTCTTTGGATAAAATTAAAGGTTAAATTTAATTGGGCATTACCCTCCAATTAAAAGCCGGGTCGCGCTCTCCGTTATATCTTTTTTATGCCTTGAAAAAAGGCATAAAAAAGGATGCCACTTCTATCGCTAATGCAAAGTGACTCAATCTCCATAAAATTCGTATTTTTGAAACACAAACTTCAAAAAACAAATTTTGGAACCAATCAAAATACTTCACATAGACAGTAACCATCCGTTGCTTTTATCACAATTGCAGGAAACTGGATTTATCAATCACGAAGACTTTGCTTCTTCAAAAGAAGAAATTGAGAATAAAATCCATGAATACAATGGAATCGTTATCCGTAGCCGATTCAAAATCGATAAAAATTTTATAGACAAAGCCACTAACCTGCAATTCATAGCAAGGGTAGGAGCAGGACTCGAAAGTATCGATTGTGATTATGCAATCTCAAAAAATATCGAATTGGTTGCTTCACCAGAAGGAAACAAAAACGCGGTTGCGGAGCATGCTCTTGGAATGCTATTATCCCTTTTCAATAATTTAAACAAAGCTAATTCCGAAATTATTTCAGGACATTGGAACCGGGAAAATAACCGTGGTTATGAACTGGATGGTAAAACAGTTGGTATCATTGGTTACGGAAACATGGGCAGGGCTTTCGCCAAAAAACTTCGAGGTTTTGATGTTGAAGTACTGTGTTATGACATTCTGGAAAATGTAGGAGATGGTAATGCGAAGCAGGTTTCCCTCGAAGAATTGCAACAAAAATCAGATGTTCTTAGTCTTCATACTCCTTGGACGGCATTGACTGATAAGATGGTTAACAAGGATTTTATCAATGCCTTTGCCAAACCGTTTTGGCTCATTAATACCGCTCGAGGCAAAAGTGTCGTTACGGAGGATTTAGTAAAAGCATTGCAATCAAAAAAAATACTGGGTGCCGGATTGGATGTTTTGGAATATGAAAACCTTTCTTTCGAAAACCTGTTTTTAGACAATGAAATCCCAACAGCGTTTCAATACTTATTAAATGCCGATAATGTTATCTTGTCCCCACATATTGCGGGATGGACTTTTGAAAGCCATGAAAAACTCGCCCAGGTAATTGTAGATAAAATCAAAGCCAAATATTCCGGTCAAGCCAAAGAAACCGAAACCGAAAAACGCGTAACGGGAATTGGCGGTATTTTCTTTAAATCAACGAACTCAAAAGAATTGGTTGCTTGGTATGGAAAACATCTCGGACTCAAAACGGATGATTACGGTTCTACTTTTTGGTGGAAAGACAAAAACGGAAACGACTGCTCTACACAATGGTCGCCATTCTCGGAAGACACTAAATATTTTCAACCGAGTGAAAAACAGTTTATGCAGAATTTCAGGGTGCATGATTTGGAAAACCTACTCAAAAAATTGAAAGAAGAAGGAGTAACTGTTGTAGGCGAGATGGAAACCTATGATTATGGTAAGTTTGGATGGATTGTGGATATTGAAGGAAATAAAATCGAACTTTGGGAACCAATTGATAGTGCATTTCTTTAAATTTATTATTAACAATGCAAATAATCACAATCAAAAAGTTGTAATTAAAATAATATACTGTAAGTTAAAATTTATATATTAGCAATAATAAAAAATTATATTTTCTAATACTAGAATAAAAAATTAAAATGACCCTATAATGAAAATGATTGAATATTATAAGGAAGTGGTTTTTGACAACTATTTTAATTTTAGTACCAGAGCGAGACGTTCGGAATACTGGTATTTTATATTGGCAAATTTTATTATAGCTATTATTTTAACAATTATAGATAAAATTTTAGGAATAGGGATTTTGAATAATGTATATAATATTGCTGTGTTCGTGCCTACTTTAGCAGTGGCAGTAAGAAGACTTCATGATATTGGAAAAAGTGGAAGCTTAATATTAATTTTTTACGCCTTAATTGGACTTCTTTTACTAACAATGACTTTATCAGGAATGACTTCGCCTGGCATCGGTTTCTTCGGATTATTAATGGTTATCCTAGGATTTTCAATCTGGATGATTGTATTGTTTTGTAGGGAAGGTGAGCTAGGAGAAAATAATTATGGGCTTGACCCTAAAAATGAAATCGATGAGATTGATGAAATAGGAACTATTGAAGCTTAATTAAAATCATAAACTAAACAAACACAATGGAAAACACCACACACGAAACTTGGAACACACCAAATCCCCCAATTCCCGAATTTAAAGTAGATCCAGTAATAGTCTTAATACTCGGAATCATAACTTGTGGATTATATCTGATTTATTGGAACATAAAAGTTGCCGAAGTAATTAATGCAGTTTCAGAAAGGGAAGTTATCTCACAACCAATTGCAATTTTTGCCGGTTGCTGCTATCCTGTCAACCTTTATTTTTTCTATCTTGCAGGGAAGGACGGATTGCCAAATGTATATAGAAGATCAGGATCTGCACAAAAAGACGACACTGTTTTATTAATGATTTTAGGTTTTTTATTTCCAATGATTGCTGCAATGATTGTACAAAGTGACATCAACAAACTATACAAATAAAATTAAAGTTTCACGTAAAATTTACGGAATTATAGGCGCGGTACTCACGCTTGTAATTCCGTTTTTTATGTCTTTTTTTAATGCCGACAATCACTTGGAAACCGCTCAGTCATTTTGTCCGTTCAAAATGCTTACGGGTTTTCCTTGTCCGGGTTGTGGCATTACAAAATCACTGGTTTATTGTTATCAGGGCGATTTAGAGAAGAGCCTCTACTATCATATCCTTGGACCCTTTGTTATTGTTTTTTGTGTAATAACAATTGTTGTTTTGAGTATGGAATTAATTACCAAAAAAGAATATTTCAATACTCTTTTATACAATAGAAAAGTCGCCTATTTTTTGGGTTATTCCTTAGGGATTTACCATTTAATAAGGTTGTTCTTTTTTATAAAAAACAATAGTTTGGACAGTATTTTAGAGCAGTCGATTTGGAAGTAGGTTTATTTACATATGAGATTCAACACAAATCCAACTTCTCCAAACGCCTTTTATTTTCTTATAAAAGCTTAGATTACAAACATTACTATTGCTGGTATTTTTTTCATAATCACTACTATATCTAAAAAAACTAAGGCTAATTCATTATTTCTTATAAACAAAGGATTAGATATTTCAATAACACTATTCTGACGAAGAAAAGGTAAAATTTCTTTGGGGTCGGATATAATTCCATAAGACATCATGTCTTTTTCTTTCCAGATCAAAGTATCGGCTTGTTCTCTTAATGCAGTAGCTAAATATTCTCTTTCTTTGAGCCTAAGGTGAATGGAATCTTTATTGAATTTTGCTTTTTCATCAAGGACAATACCTTTGCTTTCTCCCAATTTATATATAAAATTATTTAAATGGGTACAGGTTATTGTTGAAGCAATTTTTATTTCTCCTTTTCTAAATGGACGATGCTCAATTATATCTTTTATTACTTCTTTTGAAAGCTTGTCAGTTTGTGAGAATGAGTTATAAAATACTAGGAAGAATAGAATTAGGATAAGCTTTTTCATAAAGAATTATAAATAAGTTAATTACAACTCCCCCTTCTCCGCTAATTTTCTTTCCAATTCCGCCTGGAATTCTTCCATAACGGGTTTCATGGTGCTTTCTGGAATATCGGCAATACGGATATACATTAATCCATCAACCGCATTGTTGAAAAGCGGATCCACGTTAAAAGCGACAACTCTTGCGTTTTGTTTGATGTATTTTTTTATCAGTACTGGTAAACGCAAACTTCCCGGTTCCAGTTCATCAATGATTTTGTCAAATTTGTTCAAGTCCGATTCGGCTTCGTCAAAAATAAAATCCTTGTCGGCATCTTTCAATTTAACTTTATAGGCTTTTTTCGGATTGATATATTGTGCCACATACGGATCATAATAATTGGATTTCATAAATTCAATCATCAGCGATTTTGAGAAATCCGAGAACTGGTTACTGATACTCACTCCGCCAATCAAGAATTTATGTTCCGGGAAACGCAAAGTGATGTGAACAACCCCTTTCCATAATAAAAATAAAGGCATTGGTTTTTGCTGGTATTCCTTGATCACGAAAGCGCGTCCCATTTCTATCGATTTGCTCATCATGTCAAACAATTCCGATTCGAACCGGAAAAGCTCCTGCAAATAAAAACCGTCAATGCCGTGTTTTGCATAAATTTCAGAACCCAATCCCATTCTATACGCACCTGCAACTTGCTTTGTAGTATCGTCCCACAAGAACATGTGACGGTAATATTTATCGTATTTGTCAATGTCAATAGACTCGTTAGTGCCTTCACCAACCTCGCGGAAAGTGATTTCGCGCAAACGGCCTAATTCGTGTAAAACATTCGGGATTTTACAAGCTTCTGCAAAAAACACTTCATAGTTTTTACTTTGTAATAATCTACAATCGGTATCCCTCAAAGAATCCACTTCAGAAATAATGTTATCCTGATTGGCTGCGGTTACGATTTGTTTTGGGTTTTTTGGTAGTTTTAAATTTGGAGTGGGTAAAAAAGGCACCTCTTTCTCAAAAGGGTTGGCCAACATATAAGTTTTCCTTCTTAAAAACTCCGAATAATCTTCTAATGTGGTATGTTCGTTCTGTTCAGTAACCGAAATCGGTTTTCCGATACGCACTTTTATCACACGGTCTTTTTGAGTCAGCAATTCCGATGGCAGTTTTGCAGTCCTGAAAGTATCGCTTATTTTGGATAAAAAATAAAACAAACGGCTGTTCTTCGCATGAAAATAAATAGGTACAACAGGCACCTGTGCTTTTCTGATAACTTTAATAGCGCCTTCTTCCCATGGTTTGTCAACCACTAATTTGCCATCTTTATAGGTAGAAACTTCTCCTGCCGGAAACATCCCTAAAGGCTTTCCGTCCCTTAAGTGACGCAAGGTTTCCTTAATCCCGATCACACTTGACTTGGCGTCTTTATGGGTTTCAAAAGGATTTACCGGCATGATATAAGGCTTCATCGGGTCAATGCGATGCAAAAGAAAATTGGCAATAATCTTGAAATTGGGTTCTCTTTCAAGCATCATTTTCAATAATAAAATTCCGTCTATTCCTCCAAGCGGATGATTTGAAATGGTGATATATGCTCCGTCTTTTGGAAGTCTTTTTAAATCTTCTTCGGGGATTTCGAACTTAATCTGAAATTCATCCAGAATCGCATTCAGGAATTCTACTTCACTTAAATGCTTGTTTCTGTCGTAGATATCGTTAAGCGTAGAAATTTTTAGTACTTTCATCAATAACCAACCTGAAAAAGTGCCGAAAACACCATATTTTTCAGTATTTATTGCTTTAGCAACTTCTTTAGCTGTGACTAAACCCATAGTTTTGTTTTGTTTTTGCGTCGAGAAACAAAGATAGAAAAAATAGTATGCAATCAACGAAACAGAAATTCGATTTGACTTCATTTTTAGCAATGGGAATTTATCCTTTTTTATTATATTTGGAAAACTAAACCCAAAAAAGTAATGAAAATTATTTCCTATAATGTCAACGGAATCCGTGCAGCGATTACTAAAGGCTTCATTGACTGGCTGCAAAGTGCAAATCCCGACGTAATATGCCTCCAGGAAATAAAAGCTACCGAAGACCAGATTCCAGTTGCCGATATTGAAAAGGCAGGTTATCCTTATCAATATTATTATCCAGCTACAAAAAAAGGATATAGCGGTGTTGCTATTTTATCAAAAACAAAACCCAACAATATTGTTTTCGGAACCGGAATTGAACACATGGATTTTGAAGGGCGTAATCTTCGTATTGACTTTGATGATTTCTCGGTTATGAGTCTGTATCTTCCCTCAGGGAGTAACATAGAGCGTATAAGCCATAAATTCATGTATATGGATGATTTCCATAATTACATTACGAATTTGAGAACCGAAATCCCGAATCTAATTATTTGTGGCGACTATAACATCTGCCACGAAAAAATAGATATTCACGACCCAATCCGAAACGCGAAAGTTTCTGGGTTTCTTCCTGAAGAACGTGCTTGGCTGGACGGCTTTATGAAAAGCGGATTCATTGACAGTTTCCGTCATTTTAATAAAGACGCACATCATTACAGTTGGTGGAGTTACCGTGCTGGAGCAAGGGGAAACAACAAAGGCTGGCGTATCGACTATAATTTAGTGAGCGAAACCCTAAGGGAAAGATTAAAAAGAGCGGTAATTCTTCCAGATGCCATGCACTCTGACCATTGCCCGATATTAGTAGAACTCGAATAAAATAATTGCTACAAAGGCTATCAGGACAATACCAATAATAATACAATTCCAACAAATAAAAACAATGAAAATGATTAAGAAAACCGCTTTAGGATTAATGGTAATTGCCTTGTCGGCATCGTGTGTTTCTAAAAAAGTATTTAATGAACTGGAAACCAAATATGCCGATTTGAAAAAGGAAAACCGCAGTATTTCAGATCAAAATGACAGCATTGCAAAAGCTAAAAACCAATTGGATTTAGACTATAAATCCCTGAAGGCCGATTATGATAAAACAAAAGCCGAACGCGATAAATTAGCAGTTGACTTTGCTGCGGCCGATAAAAACTTAAAAACATTGCAAGCGTCATATACTGCATTGGAAAAAAACAGCGATGAGTCATTAAAGTCTAATATGTCCAAAAACCGTGAGCTCTTAGCGGAATTGGAATCAAAAGAGAAAGCACTGGCTGCCGAAAAAGACCGTTTGAACAAATTGAATGCCGATTTAAAAGACCGTTCAGACCGGGTTAACGAACTCGAAAGCATGATGGCTGCAAAAGAAGCGAGCATGAACAAGTTGAAAGAAACATTGTCTAAATCCCTAAAGGCTTTTGAAGGAAAAGGACTTACCATCGAACAGAAAAACGGTAAAGTATATGTTTCTATGGAGAACAAACTGCTATTTGAATCAGGTAGTTATACAGTAGGTACCGAGGGTAAAAAAGCGGTAGAATTAGTGAGTAAAGTATTGGGCGATAATCCAGATATTGCCGTGCTCATTGAGGGGCATACCGATAATGATAAAATCACAGGAACCATTAGTGGTGGAATAGAGAACAACTGGGATTTATCAACGAAACGCGCCACTGCAATCGTAAATATCCTTTCGGCTAATGCCAAAATCAAAAAAGAAAACCTTACAGCAGCGGGTCGTGGAGAATATGCGCCATTAATGGCAAACGACACTCCAGAAGGCAAAGCCAAAAACCGTAGAATCGAAATTATTTTGACTCCAAAATTGGATGAGATTTCGAAGATGCTAAATGAGTTGTAAGAGTAAGGTTCTATGGTGCTGAGTGACAAAGGTTCAGAGGTTTAAAAAAATATAATATAAGGAATCGATGATAAAAAAATTATCAACATTAGTAATAGTCACTTTAGTAATGATTAATTGTGGTATAAAAGCATCTGCTTAAGAACGAATGGGAGTTGAAGAATTTTGGATAGAATTTTTAAGTACACTCAAAAAAGGCGACGTTAACCAAATAAAATTAATGTCAACCGAAAGAGGTTTTGAAAAATTAGTAGCTTATAGAAAATTAGAAGAGTATTCAAATTGGCTAATAAACTTGGGAAATCGATTTGACAATAAACATTTAGCATGGGCACATCAATCTTTGGACAAATCAATTTTATCAATAGGAATAACAGACGATATCAGATCAGTTTATCCAACAGGTCTTGTTTTTATAAAGGTTGATGGAAAATGGAAATTTGATTTATTACTAGGTGCTAAATAAAATTCTTTTTAATCTTTAATTGAAAACATAAGATCCATTTTGTCATTCCGACGTAGGAGGAATCTCAAACGTAGTAACTATTAAGATTCCCCGTTCCTCAGAATGACAAACTATTTAAAAAAAGGTTCAGAAGTTTTAACTTTTGAACCTTTTTCTTTTGACGGTTCCCGTTGTATCTTAGCACCTTTGAAACTTGTAACTAAAAAAATGAAATACACTACATTACCAAATACCGATATAAAAGTTAGTAAAATTTGCCTTGGCACAATGACTTTTGGTCAACAAAATACTGAAGAAGATGCCTTTGCCCAACTCGATTATTCACTTGAAAAAGGAGTTAATTTTATCGATACTGCCGAAATGTATTCTACTCCGGCAAGACAGGAAACCTACGGGCTTACCGAAAAATTCATTGGGAACTGGTTGAAAAAATCAGGTAAAAGAAGCGACATAGTTCTGGCATCAAAAATTGGCGGAGCAAACCGCGGCCTGGAATATATGCGCGAGGATTTAAGCTTCAATTCTGAAACGCTTACTGCATCTGTAGAGAAAAGCCTGCAGCGTTTACAAACCGATTATATTGATTTATACCAATTGCATTGGCCAGAACGCAAGACGAATTTCTTCGGGCAGCGAGGATTTGTTATCGAAGACGAACAATGGGAAGACAATACCCAACAAGTACTGGAAACTTTACAGGATTTAATCAAGCAAGGGAAGATTAACCATATCGGACTTTCAAACGAAACGCCATGGGGCACTATGCGTTTTATGGAGGAAAGCAGGAAGCACAATCTCCCAAAAATGATTACGGTTCAAAATCCCTATTCATTGGTAAACAGAAGTTTTGAAGTAGGTTTATCCGAAATCTGTCACCGTGAAGATATAGGGTTATTGGCTTATTCTCCAATGGCTTTTGGGGTATTATCCGGTAAATTCCTGACTGGCGAAGCGCACCCTAACGCAAGAATCAATCTATATCCGCAATTTGCACGTTACAACAGTGCCAATACTAGAGAAGCATCGAGATTGTATAATGAAGTGGCAAAAGATTTTGGTTTAACGTTAACCGAATTGTCATTGGCATTTATAGAAAGCCGCCCTTTTGTAACGAGCACCATTATTGGCGCAACGACTTTACAGCAACTCGAAGAAAATATCAATACGATAAATGTGGACTTGACTATCGATGCGTTAAAAGCTATTGAAAACATTCAGAACTTAATTCCAGATCCAGCACCTTAAGTAAGTCATTGCGAGGTGCGATGTGTCATTGCAAGGGACGAAGCAATCTATAGGACGTTATAAGGTTTAATCTTTAAATTTACTGTAACTGGTTTCGTCAGTTCGAGTGATTTTTAAAGCTACAAAAATGATAATAAATAGATAAAACAGTGTGCTTTAAAAATTGTATCGAGAACCCTTATCATTCAACATGCTTCTCGATACAATTTTAAATAGTAAAGCTATTCGCATTACTATTTAAAATCACTCGAAGTGACGGATGAATTTTATTCCGGTAGATTCAATAGTCAATGAGTGTTATTTTTTAAACAATCGCTTCTCGTGTTCAAAAAATGGCATCTCGTACTGCCGCAATGGCATCTCGTGTTCAAACAATGGCGTCTCGTGCTGACACAATGGCATTTCGGGTTAAAGTAATGGCATCTCGTGTTTGTTCAATGGCATCCGATGCTTCTTCAATGGAGTTCGATGGACGTTCAACGGGATCCGATGTTCAAGCAATGGCATCTGATGCGTTTTTGACATTGCGAGGAGTTGCGAGTTATGAAGCAAAGCGATCAACTAAGTGATTCCGCTTGAGATTCCTCGTTCCTCGGAATGACAAACTAATACCTAAAAAGGATTAAATTTTATGGAAAGAGAAAAGATTAATTAAAGATTATCAATCACCTTATTCTTCGGGTATTTTATAGAATAACTCAATCGTAGTTTCTTGGTTTCGTTGGGTTTTAAATCAATTTCCCAAGTGAGTATTCCTGTTTCTGTATTTACTTTTGCGCCGTCTTTTTCCTTAAGCTCAATTTCGATTTCTTTGTCGGTACTCAAAGGATATTGATCTTCGAGTTTCATGGCAACTGCTTCTTTTTTATTGTTGCGAATGATGATGTCATAGGTAAAAGTCTGTTCTTTCTTGGAAGACAAAAACTTCGTTCCAGATTTCTCCACTACTTTCTCCAGTTTGATAGACACTTTTTTGTCACGACCCATACTCAGATTCAAAGTATCCGAAGTTTGGTTTGGGTTGACCATTGTTTTGCCCACATACATTCCTTCAAAAATAATATTGGCTTCGCCTTTTAATAAATTGTATTTGCCATAATCGGTAATTTCGGCTAATAAAAAGGCTTCTTTGTCTAGTTTTGGCGCAGCATAATAGTTGTAGGTTGCCGGCAATTTGATTTCTTTTAGGGAAACGCTGTGTTTTTTTCCGTTAGAAAGAATGTCATACGGAATGTCAATATCAAAAGTAACGTTGAGTTGACTTTCTGAAAGAGTAGTGTAGTTAGAGATTGAAGCGTCAGCGTCGAAAGCATCAATAACTCCATCTTTATCAGTATCTTCTAATTTGGCTTCAGATTTTCTTTTGATTCCCTTTGCCCCAACAACTACCTGAGCCAAACCTACATTTAAATTTTTATCGTAATTCTCATAGCCATATTGAGATAATGATCGTTGATACCTCAAAAACCAAGGATTCACCGTTGGCGCTTGATTGTTTTGATTTGGCATACCGCTGGACAAAGTCAGTTTTACTTTTTTCCAATCTACACCGGTATTTTGTACCACTTGTGCTTTATACATCATATCAATAGGTTCGGCAACACTGTTGGCTCTCAAATCATAGAAGGGAGTCCAGCTTGCGTTATTGGTCAAATATGAAATTTCTAAAGGCACGTTACCAGCAATCTCGTTCATTACCTGCAAAATCAATTTTCCTTCGGAGGCTTTTTCTTCCTTGCTGGTATCAACTTCTAATTTGTTATTGAGTTTTTCAAGTAATTCGTTTAATTTTTGCTCTTTTTCGATTAAAGTATTGATATTGTTAGTAGTTTCTGTTCGCTTCGCTTTATAGAAATCCACTAGTTTCATTAATTCTGCTACATTCAAAGAAGAATTTTCACCTAAAATTTGTTGGTTTTTATCCAATAACTCTACAGTTTTGGTTTCAGAGTTTTTGGCATTAATTGTTTTTTTCAGTTCCTTGTTTACTAAAGCAATACTGTCCTTTACTTTTTTTATTTCGGGATTGCTTTCGTCAATTTCATACTCTGACATATAATCATTGGTAAACTGAACGGACAAAACCGTTACAGATGAAGGGGCGCCAATTTGAACCGAACTTTCGTTGAGGTAATTGGCCACGTTTTTTATAACGATTTCCTGAGTTCCTACGGGAAGGGTAACATTTGCGGTTTGTGTGATTTCGGCAGCATTGAAATATACTGTCGCCGATTTTACTTTTCCTGTAGTGTATATTGGTTTTTGGGCGTAGAATAAACCCGTAACCAATAATAATGCGAACGTCAGTAAGTTTTTCATGTGCTTATGTTGTTTGTTGATTTTAGTTTACTTCTGCTTTTTAGTTTGTTCTAAACTGCGTTTCGCCATAAAGGCTTCAAAAATAGAATCTTCCTTGCTTTGTTTTTCTTCTTCATCATCCTTTATTTTTACTTTGAAAAAAGAACGTGCCCGACCCGTTACATGAACAGGTGCCGATTCGCCAATGGTGTCTTCGGCAGTAAGTACACCTCTACGCATCATTAGGTTTTTGATAAAGGTTTGATTTTTTTTGGCATTTGGCCTTAAATTCCCGTCATCATCCAGTTGCCTCATAAAATTTTTAGGGCTAGGAACAATACTCGCTAGGAACAGACATTCTTTCAGGCTTAAATAAGCGGGTGTTTTCTGGAAATAGAATTGTGAGGCTTCGCCAATACCATATACATTTGGCCCCCATTCAATAACATTAAAATAAACTTCAAGCATGCGTTGTTTACTAACAATCCGATTGTTTTCTAAGATATAAACCAATAATATTTCTTCCAGTTTTCTGGAAAGGGTTTTCTCTCGGGTAAGGAATACGTTTTTTATAAGCTGCATACTAATGGTACTGGCACCACGGGTAAATTTACTGGTTTTGATGTTTTTTAAAATCGATTGCTTGAAAGCTTCATTGATAAACCCTTTGTGGGAGAAAAAAGAAGGATCTTCGGATGTCAGTACCGCTTTTTGAAGATAAAAGGAGATTTCATCCCAAGGCGTATAATTTGGATTTTCCCGACCTACAATAATGGGGCGCTGCAACACACCGTTGTCTACCGCCCGATAAGTAAAAGTGCCGTTTAGTTTCGACAAATTGGCTTGACCGTATTTAGTTATCCTTAAATTTTCCTTGTTTATTTTACTGTCAAAAACAATGTCTTTTGGTTTGTTTTTATTGTAGTTGTAAGTCAGCTTATAATCAAAGTCCCCTTCGGCTTCCATGCCAACAAAATTGGTAAACAACCCTTTAGGCAATGAAGTAATGAAGTCTTGGGCTTTCATTTTTGGGATATTGGCTCCCAGTTTATAAACAGTATCGTTTTCTATATTGTATTCGGCAAACGGATGCATTTTGATTTGGTTCAATTGCACAGTAGAACTACTGTCTATTGCAACAAAATAATGCCCGAACAACAAGTGATAGTCAAAACGAGCCTTCTCTATGACTACGGGTTTGCTCGAAATCCTTTTGTGTTTAATAGTAAAATTTGAAATAGAAGTATAGCCATCAACATGAAGTTCACCGTCTTCCATTTCTATTTTTTCCACATTAAGATGGATGCTGTCAAAACTGGAAAGGATATTGAATCGTTCATCTATATAAGGCAACTTAATTTTGGCAGTATCATTGTTGAAAAAACTCAAATCTGCTTTACGGTTCCTTGGATCAGCAAAACCCTGGAGGCTCCAGTTTTGTGCTACATTTTTGGAATTTACATTGATGGTACTTTTTAATTGTTGGTTTTTAAGTACCAATTCATTCATTTGCAAGGTTACTTTCCGACCTAAATCATCCATTCTTAGTGAAAGATTGTTCAATTGCATATCGGTTGGAATCAAATTCAATAGTCTGCTGAGCAAGCTATAGGTGATTTTTGCATAATTCTGCTTTTCATCAGAAACATCTGTTTGTTTTTCCTTATTGATAAAGGCGTCAAAATTATTTCCTTGTTTGGTTTTTACAAATTGCACGAAACCATTGCTCATTTCTAGTTTTTGCAGTTGGATGGTCCCTGTGAATAATTGCAGGACATTGATTTCGGCTTTTATTTTTTCTACCGATAATAAAGAATCGGCGTCTTTAGGAACCAATGTTATGTTATTTAAATTAACACCAGAAAACCCTTCGAAAGAAGCTTTACCTACATTTAAAGTACAATTATATTCTGTTGCCAATTTGCTTTGTGCCTTACTGACTACTTTTTGTAGAATAGCATCGCGAAAGATTAATGCCAATGCCATCAATAGCACTAACAAAGCGACGAAGCATTTTAGGAAAAGGAATATTTTTTGTTTTTTGGTTCTCATTAATAATAGTTAGTAAGATTATTTAGAGTAAGTTTTTACTCGTTCTATTGTAATTTTTTATACTGTTCTTTAAATGAAAATAGTGGAATAGCTACTGATTTATGACTTCCATCAGGATAAACAAAAAGAAATAGAACATGATTAAAATGCAAGAATTTATCAAATAGATCTACATTAGTTCCATTCTCCTCAGAAGCAAATCCATTCATGATTCTTGCTGTACATATTTCGTCATCGCAATTTTCAAATGGAAGCCGAATAGGATTGCCTTTCTCTAATTCCATTTTTTCATTCGCGAATTTTATAAATATCCCATTTGACCTAACAATATTATTAGGAATAATTACTGAAATAAATTTAGGACGTTCTTTTGATTTATCCTTAGCGACTGTAAGAGTAAGAAATTCTGGCGTTTCTATATTCTCAAGTAAATAGGGAACATCTAAAAACATTAAAGTTCCTTTCTCCATTGTCTCAATGTCCCAAGTAAAAGATTTAACCGCCGCATCGGCAAGCTTATTGACTTTGTCATTGCTTTGTGAAAACAAAATGTTTACAAAAACAAATGTTAAAATAAGAGTTAATTTTTTTTTCATTTCTTTATGCCTAATTAGCAATACTCTTATTTAGAAATATCAACATTTAATCCTACGCCAAGAACATTAGGTAAATATGGAAATTGATCGAAAGCCTGCGAAACGACAACTTTATAATTGCCTTTTATAAGAGTTGTTTTGTCTTTTATTTTATAAATCAAATCACATACATCACCGCTGCATTCTGCTAATTGATTTCCGTTTTCATCTTTGATTTTCAAATCGACAGTAAGTTTTTCTTCTTTTCCAGCAGGATCAATAATCGAGATTTCTATTGGCACAATTGAAAATTGATAGTCATAAACATGTCCAAATTTTAAATTCAAATCGTATGTTTTTGCATCGTCTATAACAGTAAAATCAAATTCTTTTTTATCTGCTTTTTCCCAATGATTACTTGGAAATTCATCATAATATTTGCTGTAAAAACTGGCGTCACTACAAGAAGTCAAGACCATAAATAGACTAAACACTAAGAAAGTTATTTTTTTCATAATTATTATTTTAAAATTTTACCCAAACAATTCACTAACGACGTCTTCAATTTTTGTTACCATTCTAATTTTTATCACCGTATTCTTCAACGCGATTTTGTTGTATTTTGATATAAAGATGGTAGAAAACCCTAATTTTTCGGCTTCAAGAATGCGTTGTTCAACCCTGTTAACAGGTCTAATTTCCCCAGAGAGCCCAACTTCGCCTGCAAAACAAAAATCCTTGCTTACAGGAATGTCCTCGTTTGATGACAAAATAGCTGCGACAACGGCCAAATCTATTGCAGGGTCATCTACCGAAATCCCGCCTGTAACATTGAGGAAAACATCTTTTGAACCCAAATGAAATCCAGCACGTTTTTCTAAAACGGCCAAGATCATGTTGAGTCTTTTTGCATTGTATCCAGTAGTGCTGCGTTGAGGAGTTCCGTATACTGCAGTGCTTACCAAGGCTTGAATCTCTATCATTAATGGGCGCATCCCTTCTAAAGTTGTGGCAATTGCAGTACCTGAAAGTTCCGAATCATTATGAGAAATCAATATTTCGGATGGATTCGCTACTTCACGTAAACCACTTCCTTGCATTTCATAAATACCGATTTCGGCAGTAGAACCAAAACGGTTTTTCAATGAACGCAAAATGCGGTACACATGGTTTCTGTCGCCTTCAAACTGCAAAACGGTATCAACCATATGTTCGAGGATTTTTGGTCCGGCAATATTTCCGTCTTTAGTAATATGGCCAATTAATATTACGGGAACATTGGTTTCTTTCGCAAATTTAATCAGCTCTGCCGTAGTTTCCCTAATTTGGGAAATGCTTCCTGCAGCCGATTCAATATAATCGGTATGTAAGGTTTGAATGGAATCAATGATGACAATTTCGGGCTCAATGGCTTCAATTTGCCTAAAGATGTTTTGGGTTTTTGTTTCGGTTAGAATGTAGCAATTGTCTCCGTTTGGAGTAATTCGCTCAGCCCTCATTTTTATTTGTTTTTGGCTTTCTTCCCCCGAAACATATAAAGTTTTATAAGGTAGCTTTAATGAGATTTGAAGTAAGAGGGTACTTTTCCCAATGCCGGGTTCACCTCCCAAAAGTATTAAGGAGCCAGGAACAATTCCGCCTCCAAGAACACGGTTTAATTCACCGTCACAAGTGTCCATACGAACTTCCTGTGTAGTGTCAATTTCATTGATGCGTAAAGGTTTTGGTGCTTTTTTTACTTCAGAAGAAGGTAATTTCCAATTGGTTTTTTCTTCTTTCTGAATGACTTCTTCAACAATGGTGTTCCATTCCTTGCAAGCATTGCATTGGCCTTGCCATTTTGCATATTGAGAACCGCAACTTTGACAAAAAAAAGAGGTTTTTATTTTTGACATTATGGCTTGGTCTCTTCTTTTTTAGGCTCTTCAGTTGTACCTTCTGTTCCTTCCTCAGTACCTGCATCTTCAGTTTCCTTGTCTTTTCCTTCGTCTACATAAGTAACCTTTTTGTCTTTTTTGACAATGGTGCTTTTTATTCCGTTTGATTTTTCAAGCATCATCGTTTTGGTTAATTGACCAATCGGATCTTTTTGAAATGCCAGCATGTAAAATTTTGAAGCATTTTTTTTGTCATCCTTCTTTTCATGCATTAAGGCCAATTCGTAATCGGCTAACATGCTTTTTGGATAACTTTTTCTCGCTAATGCTGATAGTTTTTCTAACTCATCATAAGCTTTGTTTTTAAGGATTGCCGCTTCGATTGCCTTGAAATCATTTAGGCGGATAGGCATTTTTAGTTGCAATGTTTTTTCTATCACATTGTATTTTGCTTCTAAGTAATCTACAAAACCTTTAGAAAGCGGAGCTATTTTTTCATTGAACTCAGATACGGATATTGGTGGGAAAACCGCAAAAATCTGATATAAGGCATTAGGAATTGAATTTAAAACCAGCCCGTAATGTGAAGAACTTTTAAAGTCATCAAACTGGTAGTTAACCGTTTTTGCTTTGTATGCAGTGATGCTTTTATCTAAAGTAAAGATTTTCTCCCTCATTTTTTTTACGTCACCTTCAGCAGTGGAGTGATAGTAAAACAATGGTTTTTTTATGTTTGCCAAACGATCTGGAATCTGCTCTTCCATTCCCGAAGCTAGTTCCGGGCTTAATGAGATATAGGCGTCAAAAACGGGATCGTCTTTGTATAAAAAAACATTTAAAAAACTCGCCGTTATGTCATGTCCTGCAATTATCTTGAACTCTCCTCCTTTGTATTTTTGTTGGATATAAGGAATAAGTTCCTGAGCGATGAATTCATAAAAAACTTCTCCTTTGCCTTCTGGTAAACCCGTCACTGCATCCAATGTGCAATCAGTGGATCGTTCGTCTTTGTCATTTTGGGTAAGGCCAACAACAATTAATTCTGGTAAATCTTCCCAGTAATTTCCATAAGTCAATGCGCCTTGGAACGGAGCCATTAAATAATCGCCATCCATTAAGAACAAAATAGGATACCTCCTGTTTGGTTCTGACTGAAAGGATGGAGGTAAAGATATCGTTAGTTGTCTTTTTTCCCTTAATTTTAGGGAATTGATAGTGTCATTGATTTGTTGTGAAAAACCGGAAAGGGTGATTGCAAAAAACAGGAAAAAAAATATTTTTTTCATACTTGTTAAGTATTTGAATTTGGTTCTTAGTTGGTCCTAAAAATGGAACTGCAATATAATAAATTATTTGCTTCTATTTAAAAAAGGTAAAAGTAAAAATGAGAATCCTCCAAGGACTATTGTTAGCACTGTTTGAGATATCCAAATGAGCCATCCAAAAGCGGTTCCTATATCTTTACTAATTCCATAAAGCGAAAAAATAAGTGCAATTGAAAGAGGATAAGCTCCGATGCCTCCATTGGTAAATCCAACGGCAAGGCTGCCAAAAATAAACCCCATAATGACTACATCAAAAGTTATTTCGGAAGTTTCGGGCAAGGCAAAAATAGCTACGTAAAATGTTAGTAGATAGGAAAACCAAATCAAAAAAGAGTGCAAAATATATTTCCATTTGTCCTTCATTTTGTATACTGTAGTTATTCCTTCCACTAATCCAGAAAGCTTTTTCTTTAATTTCAGTATCAATTCCCATTCAGCATAAATCCAGATTAAGACAAAACCCAAAAATAAGACAAAACCGATAATTCCAAAAATAATCAAAACTTTAAAAGAGACATTCTGGCTTAAAAGAAATTGATAAATTTCATCAAATTGTAATGAAAAACCTATAAAAACAAACAGAAAAAATATAATCAGGTCAACAATTCTTTCTGCTACTATAGTTCCGAAAGCTTTGTCAAATGGAACTTTTTCATATTTTTTCAATAAAGCTGCACGAGAAATTTCTCCCGATCTGGGAACAGTCATATTGACTAAATAAGAAATGCAAACCGTTAAGAGATTAGTAGAAAATTTAGTTTGGTAGCCTAAATGGGTTAACGAATATTTCCAACGATAAGCTCTTAGCCAAAAGCCTAAACAAGAAATTATTAAAGACAAGAGAATGTAATAGTAATTGGCTTTTAGAAAGCTAATTTTTATCTTATCGATTTCCTGTGAAGTCAAAGTGGTAAATTGGTAGTATATAATTCCGATTCCTATTAAAAGAGGGATCAGGACTGTCAACAATTTTCCAATATGCTTTTTCAAAATTTAAGTGAGGGAATTGTCTTTTTCGTTTGGAAAAACTAATGAAGGCTTAAATGATTTTGCTTCTTCGATGTCTAAAATACCATAAGAAATAATGATAATGATGTCATCTTTATGAACTTTTCTTGCAGCCGGACCGTTAAGGGTAATGTCGCCACTATTTCTGTTGCCTTTAATAGCATAAGTTTCCAGTCTTTCACCATTGTTGATGTTTACGATAGAGACTTTTTCGCCTTCAAAAATATTGGCAGCCTCCATTAAAGCCTCGTCAATAGTGATGCTCCCGATATAATTTAAATCGGCTCCGGTTACCTTAACACGGTGAATTTTAGATTTTACAACTTGAATTTGCATAGCGCAAAGATAATTTAATTTAATGAAATAGTATCTATTAATCGAATGTTGTTGACAAAAACGGCAATAAACGCTCGATATTGTTTCTTTTTGTTTTTTCTTACGCAAGGCAATAAAGTGGCTTCGTCAGCAACTTGAAAATACTCGAGTTGAAAATGCGGATGGTCCTTGAAATTATTTTCTACCAAAACGGCAATTTCTTTAACGCTTTTACCGCTAAAAGTAGCTTTTACCTCTTTTAATGTTTGGTAAATAAAAGCTGCTTCTTTTCTTTCTGTATTGTTTAGCCTTTCATTTCGTGAACTCATCGCAAGGCCATTTTCTTCCCTAAATACGGGACACTGTATTATATTTACAGGAAGCTTTTGTTTTTCGACCATTTTTTTGATGATTTGCAGCTGCTGAAAATCCTTTTCCCCGAAATAGGCATTGGTAGGTTGTACAATTTCAAACAAGCGTTTTACAATTGTTCCAACTCCATCAAAATGGCCTAATCTGAATTTTCCTTCCATTTGGTTTTCCAATCCGTCAAAATCAAAATGCTCTGAAATGGTCCTGCCTTCATAAATGTCATCAGTTTGAGGCGCAAATACTATAATCCGATGACTCAGATTTTTTAGTTTAGCCACATCGCTTTCAAGGGTACGTGGATATTTTTCTAAATCTTCAGGATTATTAAACTGTGTTGGGTTAACAAAAATACTAACCACAGTTACTGAATTGTTTTTTAAGGATTCAGAAAGCAAAGACAAATGCCCTTGATGCAAAGCACCCATAGTTGGTACAAAACCAATGGTTGATTTAGAATCAGAAATTGATTTTAAATGACTTTTAAGATCAAGTTGTTTGTCAAATACGACCATCTATATTTTTAAAATAAAATGCAAACTTAATATTTTAGTTATTAACTCCATAAAATTTTGTAATTTTGCGTGTTTTTATTGATAATAAATAATAGTAAATTATAATATGGAGGATAAGAGAATATTGTATGTATCATCTGAGGTTGTGCCATATTTAGCTGAAAATGAGGTTTCTTTGATGTCATATGATGTCCCAAAAATGATTAATGATCAGGGTGGACAAATCAGAATCTTCATGCCTAGATACGGAAATATTAACGAGAGAAGACATCAATTGCATGAAGTTATCCGTTTATCAGGGATGAATTTGGTTATTAATGATTTAGATATGCCATTAATTATTAAAGTGGCGTCTATACCAAAAGAAAGAATCCAGGTTTATTTTATCGATAATGATGAATATTTTAAAAGAAAGGCTACATTTACTGATGAAGAAGGCGTTTTATTTCCCGATAATGCAGAAAGAGCAATATTTTTTGCAAAAGGTGTTGTAGAAACCGTTAAAAAACTGAATTGGGTTCCGGATATTATTCACGTTCATGGATGGATGGCCGCAATGTTGCCAATATATTTGAAGCATTATTATAAGGATGAAGCATTATTTGCAGAAACTAAAATCATAACCTCGGTATATAGTCAATCTTTCGAAGGGACATTAGATACTGAAATGATCAATAAAATTAAATTTGACGGTATTCCCCATGAAGCTATTGCGGAGTTGGAAATCCCTAATTATGAAAATATAATTAAGGCTTCAGTTAATCAGTCAGATGCAGTAATAATAGCGTCTGAAGGCTTATCATCAAGTTTAACAAAATTTATAGAATCTTCGGATAAACCTTTTTTACCTTTCGCCCCGAAAGATAAATTCGCAGAAGCGTATACTGATTTCTATAAAAATACCGTACTATAATTTCTAACCAAATATGCAAAACAATTCTTTTTTTAAATATATCCTACTTGCTCTTCTCGTAACATTATTCGCTTCATGCGATAAAGATTTTAATGAGATTGGGGCTGATATTGTTGGTGATGATCACTTTGGACTTACAAAGGACGACACAAAATCAGTGACAGCTTATAATCAGGATTTAGGACCAATAGTATCAACAAATCTCCCTATCAATCCATTAGGAATATATAAAAGCAATGTTTTTAGCACAACCACAGCTAATTTTGCTACACAATTGGAGTTTCCTACTGCAGCAGTAAACCCAACTATTAACCCTGCACTTCACCCAGTTATTGACAGTATAATTATGGTGATTCCTTATTTCAGTAAAAAATTAAGTACTAAAGAAAATGGAGATGGTGTTTATGAATTGGATTCAATCTACGGAGATACACTTTCAAAAATGAAATTGAGTGTCTATGAATCGAATTACTATATTAGAGATTTAGATCCAGACACAGGTTTTCGTGAGCCATATAAATATTTTACCAATCAAAATAGTGATTTTGATATGGCAAAAGGAACCTTGCTTAATACCGATGCTTCTGAAGCTGAAAACACTTCATTTGCTATCAGCGCAGTTGAGCACAGAGAGAGGATTATAACTGAAACCGACACTACTTTAAGTAGAGTTGCGCCAGCAGTAAGGCTGCATTTAGACAAAACTTTTTTTAAAAATAAAATTATTGAAGCGCCGGCAGGAAAATTAGTGAACAACAATGTTTTTAAAGATTATTTCAGGGGATTGTATTTTAAGGTAGAAAATACTGGCGACGAAGGAAGCATGGCATTGCTTAATTTTAAAAACGGAAAAATAACTATAAAATACAAAGAAGATGTTTCTTTAACTGATGCTACTGAAGCTAATAGAATTGTTAAAACCATTGTTTTGAACATGACAGGAAGCACCGTAAGTTTGTTACAACATACAGGAATAAACCCTGCTTATTCTGCAGCATTGGCAGGAGCTAACACCGTTGCTGGAGATCAAAAACTTTTCGTAAGAGGAGGTGAAGGAGCTATGACAGTAATAAATTTATTTGGAACACAAGATGTAAGAGGTTATGATAGTAATGGAGTGCCTACTGCGGGACCAAATGGTGTAGCCGATGAGCTGGACGATTTACGAAACCCAGCAGACGGAAAAAGATTATTGATAAACGAAGCTAATTTGGTTTTCAATATTGATCAGGATGCTATGAGTGGAAGCAATGAGCCAAATAGACTTTATTTATTTGATTTGAATAATAACCGCCCTTTGCTTGACTATTATTTTGACACTACTATTGGAATAAATTCAAAGTTGAATAAATATGTTCACGGTGGAATCATACAAACCGAAGGAACAGGAGCTGCTAAAAAAGGCGTTAAATATAAAATTAGAATCACAAACTATTTAAGAAATTTATTAAAAAATTCTGATTCTACGAATGTTAAACTCGGATTGGTTGTTACAGAAAATATAGGTTTGATAACGGCAGCAAAATTAAAAAACCCATTCGTCGTAAGTCAGATCCCTACAACTGGAGTGCCGGCTACAAGAACTATTAACCGTACGCCCCTTGCTTCGGTCTTTAATCCATTAGGGACAGTTTTATATGGTAATAATTTGCCTAGTACGGATTTAAATTATGCAAAAAGATTGAAATTAGAAATTTATTATACAAAACCTGACTAAACCTAAAAAACTATGTGTGGAATCGTTGGATATATAGGATATAGAGAAGCTTACCCAATAATTATAAAAGGCTTAAAAAGATTAGAATACAGAGGCTATGATAGTGCTGGTATAATGCTTTTTGACGGAAAGGAATTGAAGCTATCCAAAACTAAGGGAAAAGTTTCAGATTTAGAAGAAAGAGCTAAAGAAATCACCCTGAATGGAACAATAGGAATTGGGCATACGCGTTGGGCAACACATGGAGTTCCAAATGACGTAAATTCACATCCTCATGTTTCAAATTCAGGAAATCTAGTGATTATTCATAACGGAATAATCGAAAATTATGAGCCTTTAAAAAAAGAATTAATAAAAAGAGGTTATACTTTTAAATCTGATACAGATACTGAAGTGCTCGTTAATTTAATTGAAGATATTCAGAAAAACGAAAAACTTAAATTAGGAAAAGCAGTTCAAGTTGCCTTGAATCAAGTTGTGGGTGCCTATGCTATTTGTGTTTTTGATAAGCAAAAGCCAAATGAAATAGTAGCAGCGCGTTTAGGCAGTCCTTTAGCCATTGGAGTAGGTGAAAATGAATACTTTGTTGCATCTGATGCTTCCCCGTTTATAGAATATACTTCCAATGCTATTTATCTTGAAGATGAAGAAATGGCGATTATCCGTTTGGGTAAGGAATTGAAAATAAGAAAAATAAAAGACGATACATTAGTTGATCCATATATTCAGGAATTAAAAATGAATTTGGAGCAAATAGAAAAAGGAGGTTATGAGCATTTTATGCTTAAGGAAATCTATGAACAGCCTAATGTTATCAAAGATACTTATAGAGGAAGACTTCATGCTAATGAAGGATTGATTCAGATGGCTGGGGTTGAAGATAATTTAGAGAAATTTTTAAATGCACAACGTATCCTTATTGTAGCTTGCGGAACTTCGTGGCATGCAGGATTGGTGGCTGAATATATTTTTGAAGAATTCACAAGAATTCCAGTTGAAGTAGAATACGCATCAGAATTTAGATATAGAAATCCAATTATCAATAAAGGAGATGTGGTTATTGCCATTTCTCAATCTGGTGAAACAGCAGATACATTGGCGGCAATAAAATTAGCCAAAGAAAATGGCGCTTTTGTTTTTGGAGTATGTAACGTTGTAGGTTCTTCTATTTCAAGAGAAACTCACGCCGGTGCTTATACCCATGCTGGGCCAGAAATAGGAGTAGCTTCTACAAAAGCATTTACAACTCAAATTACAGTCTTGACTATGATTGCGTTACGTTTGGCAAAAGCCAAAGGAACATTAAATCATTCCGATTTTCACAGGTACTTGCAAGAATTGCAAATTATTCCTGAAAAAGTAATGGAAGCTTTAACTACAAATGATAAAGCCAAAGAAATTGCTGCCGTATTCAAAGACGCACCCAATTGTCTTTATTTAGGAAGAGGTTATAATTTTCCAGTAGCATTGGAAGGAGCATTGAAATTAAAAGAGATTTCATATATCCATGCCGAAGGTTATCCTGCGGCCGAAATGAAACACGGACCAATAGCCTTAATAGATGAGCAAATGCCAGTAGTTGTTATAGCCCCAAAACAAGGGCATTATGACAAAGTGGTAAGTAATATCCAAGAAATTAAATCAAGAAGCGGTAAAATAATCGCGATTGTAACTAAAGGGGACACACAGGTTAAGGAATTAGCGGATTATGTAATTGAAATACCTGATACCGTAGATGCATTGTCTCCATTATTGACTACAATTCCTTTGCAATTATTGTCGTATCATATCGCTGTAATGAGGGAATGTAATGTGGATCAACCAAGAAATTTGGCCAAATCTGTTACAGTAGAATAATATAGAATATATTTTAACACATAAAAAGCGGGATAAAAGTCCCGCTTTTTTATTTAGAATCCAAGTAGGAAAAGGGATTTCAAAAAGAGTATATTTTTTTAACGAAATTGTATTGATTTTATATTTTAAAAAATTATCTTTGCACTCTGAAAAAAGAGGTGTTTTTTCATAAACCTAATAGCTATTTAATAAATACATAAGCAATGTCAAAAGTAATAGGAAAAGTTTCGCAAATCATCGGACCAGTAGTTGATGTAGTATTTAACGGTAAAGATGTTGAGCTTCCAAAAATTTATGATTCATTAGAAATCACTAAGAAAGATGGTACTTTATTAGTACTTGAAGTGCAATCCCACATTGGCGAGAACACAGTTCGTACAATTTCTATGGACTCAACTGATGGTTTAAGCAGAGGTTATGAAGTGGTTGGAACAGGAAACCCAATCAAAATGCCAATTGGACCAGACGTTTACGGTCGTTTATTCAACGTAATTGGAGATGCGATTGATGGACTTGGAGAATTGCCTAAAACAGGTGAAAACGGAATGTCAATTCACCGTCAAGCCCCAAGATTCGAAGATTTATCTACTTCTTCTGAAGTTTTATTCACAGGTATTAAAGTAATC
>JAZKDI010000008.1:0-3601 GCA_040387655.1 Bacteroidota bacterium
TCAAATATCGGTTTGGCTACTTCGTAGTCTTCACTCGAAGCGCCCACGAGAATGACCAAAGTTCCGTCTTGTGCTGGTTTTACACTTCCAGAAACGGGAGCGTCTATGAAATGCACTTGATGTTGGTTGCAAATGGTGTTTAGATAATGCGAGGTTTCCGGTGCAACGGTACTCATATTGATGATGGTTTTGCCAGGATTGCTTTTAGACAATAAACCTGTTGGTCCCTCAAAAACTTCTTTGACAGCAGCGTCATTGGATAACATGGTCAAAACTACGTCACAAGTTTCCATTAGTTCTTGTAAACTGCTTGCTGATTTTGCTCCTGCAGCTAGTAATGGTGCTTCTTTATCTTTGGTGCGATTGAAAACGGATACTTCAAAACCCGCTTTGAGTAGGTTCATCACCATTGGGTTTCCCATGTTGCCAAGACCTGTCCATCCTAATTTTAATGTATTCATGATTTTTAGAGCTAAATGATATGTTTCCTGTTTTGGTGTTAAAAGCTATACTAACATCAGGAAAGCGACACTAAAGTACGTTTAATTTCTGGGAAAGAAACATAAAATTGCGAGTCGAACGGATTATTAACATCCAAGCGAATGGGTTTTATAAATTCAGGTATTCTTAAAGTAAATTTAGAAGTTTAAAGAGTGCAAAACCCAAGCCTACTCCAATTAGGAACCAAAAAAATCTTTGCTTTTTGTCTATTTTTACAAATTGTTGCTTGAGTAATACGCCATTTTCTTTCAATTCAAGTTTGATTTCTTTTTTGTCGAATTGTTTGTATTTGGATTCCAATATCAAATCTCTGGCGTGTAGTTTTATTTCATGGGTAATTCCAGAAAAAGAAAACTTTTTAGAAATTATTTTTCCATTCAATAAAACGCTTTCAATTCCAAAAATAGAGTTCCAAAATTCTATTTTATTCGAGTCAATGTTAAATTCAGCGTATTTCATTTTTGGTTTGAGTTTTTTATAATGTTCCAAATCTAAATTATCGTTATCCGAAAAATTATACATCCGTACGATAGGGTTATTTTTTAGGTTTTTTGTAAAGTACTAATTTTGAGTAAGGAAAAGTTTTCAGCGCTATCGAAAATAAATGGTTCAATTAATTAAATTTTTACTTCAACATTTTTTAAAAATGCCGTCATGTTGTTTTGATTATCGTATATCCTTAACTCTTTCATATTGCCTTCGCTATCTTCTTCTTCAATGCTATAACCGCCATAAACATGATTGATTTTTATCCCGTAATTAAAACCAAAACTATTATAGTAGAAATAAATCGTTCGAACATTTCCTTTTTTAATTTCTTTAGATTTTATGATAAATTCTTTACCATTTAATGATTCAGACTTAGTTGAAATAAACTCGTCTTTTTTATAAATATTTTGGTATTTTTCAATCCCCACTAATTTGCCATTTTGGTTATAAGTTTTAGACTTTAAAGTATTGCCATTAGAATCATATTTCCATTTATTACTCAAGTAGTACTTATGACTATCTTTATACTTATTATATAATTTTGTGTATTTTCCTGATTTATTGTAAACACGTTTTTGTCCATTTAGGGTATCTCCATTTCTGATTTGATAATTTTCAGTTCTATTCTTTTTTTCATCGTATACATAGATTATCTTTCCTATGGTGTCACCTTTGGAATTTATATCAGAGGATATGTATAACCTATCAGTATTAACTTCAATTATAGAATGAGTTTTGTCACTTTTATATTTACTAGCTGAAATAGCATTTTGGATATTATTTTCTGTTGTGATAATGTTTCTAATACTATCAAGATATGTTACCATTACTTTTTTACTGATTGTATCTTTCTTCTTTATTTCAAAAGCCGTGATAGTTTGTTTATAAAATGGCTTAGATTGGCATATTCCTAATAATGGAATGAAGATTATCAGTAACATTATTTTATATTTCATTTTACAAATTTTGTATTAAAATAGTATTTAATATTTTGGTAGTTGGAGATGTTAGAGATTTCGGAACATAGTATTTTATGTTTAACGAAAACGTCATGCGAAATGATAATTTTAGTCAACGAAATGGCTGTTATAAGCTAGCTTTTCTCCATTTATATAATAGTAATCGCCTTCTGTCATCAATATCATTTACTCTAACTTCTGTAACGTCTTCTATTTTGAAAAGAGAAGTTCCTAAATCTTCACCATTTTTAGCAATACAATTTAGAATGAAATCTTCATCAGAAATATCTTTTACAAATCCTGTAAAAAATTCACTTCCATTTATTTCAAAACTAGCCATTTGATCTTTTGCTTTATGAAGTTGCAAAATCGCATTAAACTGCCAATTTTCTGATTGATCTAAGCAAATATTAAAATCAGAAGGTTTGTCAATGATATCAGAATATTCTATTAGACATTCCATTACTTTGACATAATCATCATTGAAATCAATATTTTTAATATTTGCGACTTTTATAAAAATAATTCCATCCTGTTTCCCAAATCTAGTAAAGTGCCTAAATCCAATATATTCTTCATTTATTTCAGTGATATAGCCTACAAGTGAACCTTTGTCGGTATTGTATTGCCAAATAGAAATTAGTTCTTTATTCTCTTTTGATTTCTGTAATATAGATTGTAAAATACTAGTACTCATTTTTGGTAAATTCTTTGGTTGGTTAAATAAATTTTTAAAAAAGTTCTTCATATTCCAATTCGGGTTGGTTGAGCTAGCTTATAATATTTGTCACTTTGAGATGTTACGTGGTTTGTCACCTTTCAAATTTTGGCTTTGAAGAAAATAGGTTGCGAAACGGTAATTTATACTAAAGTGTACAATAGCTCAAAACTACTGTTATGTGTAATACACTATCGACTAAAAGGTTTTAACTTTTAAATCTTTTCGCATTTCGGCAATTATTTTTCTTTCAATTTCGTCAAACGGCTTGTTGCTTTTTAATTTCTCTGAAGCTTCAAAGAATTCTTCTAAATTCTCAGAATTTTTGCCAGCAATGTGTTTATAAAATTTCTCAAAAATCTCTTGAAACTCCCCACGAATTTTATTTAAATCCATTATCATATTATCTGAGAGGAAAGGTTGATTTATTGTGTAAAATTCTATATATTCATTTATTTTCAACATAATTTCATGTCCATCTTCTGCTTTGCCTAAATATTGAAATCTATTTAGTTCTTTTTTAATTTTAAAGGTCTTATCTAGAAGATTTCTATAGATATCAACTTTTTCCTTAAAAAGTCCACTGTAGGCAATCTTATTTCTTTCGATAGATTTACTAACCCACAAGTAAAAAATTATGTTTCCAATTACTGTTATAATAACAGGTAAATATTTTTCGATCATATTGATTTCAGTATTGCACATTTGTTAAAGCATTACACATAATAGCCTATATACAGCCAAAATCAGTAGATTGTCGCTATTGATTGTCTTTAGTATATTTTCTCAAATATATTAAAATTTTCTTACAAATTTTCTTGAAAAGAATAAACGCTATAGTTATTTCGGTTTGCGTGAGGGAGGGAAGCGGCATCCTTGTATTTTCTTTCTTTAAGAAAATAAAGATACAGCGTACCGCCCGACCCAAAGTGGC
>JAZKDI010000009.1:0-56242 GCA_040387655.1 Bacteroidota bacterium
TTATACAGTATATTTTTACAGTTTCTGTTTAATTCCATCATATCTATTTTATTTTATATAGTAACTCTTTCCTTTTTTAGTTGCAAACCAAACGACACTGTTTCCCTCCGATTTTACATTTACTTTAGTGCCATTTGAAGCGTAAACTGTCATCCCTGAAGGAAGTTTAACATAACAATTATTTCCTGTCACAGAAATGATTGCTGCCTTTTTTAGCTTGCCATCAGTCCAATCAAAATGTACTTCAAAACCATTTCTGGCACGCAGTCCTTTTACATTTCCTTTGCTCCAATCAGCGCTGGTTGGCAAAGCGGGTAATAAACGAATTACGGAATTCTTCCCATTACTTTGGAAAAGCATTTCGGCAATAGCAGCAGTTCCTCCAAAATTTCCATCGATTTGAAAAGGTGGATGAGCACAAAAAAGGTTCGGATAAGTACCCGCACCTTTAGCTGTATAATTAGAACCCTCCTCATTGAAAGCAGGTGTCAGCAACCCTTTTAAAACTTTCAATGCGTGGTTACCATCTTCTAGCCTTGCCCAAAAATTAATCTTCCAAGCTCTTGACCAACCTGTACCTTCATCGCCTCTTCTTAACAATGTTTGACGTGCAGCATCAACCATCAAAGGCGTTTCCGCAGCATTAATTTCATAGTAAGGATAAAGTCCATACAGTTGTGAAACGTGACGATGCGTAGGTTCTGTTTCATCATAATCGCGAATCCATTCTTGAACTCTACCTGTTTTTTCACTGATTTGATTTGGAGCCAAACGCACTTTCAATTGTTCTAAAGTATCCGCAAAAGCTTCATCGATACCAAGCAATCTGGCTGCTGTAATGGTATTAGTAAATAACTCTCGTCCTATTTGCATATCCATCGTAGGTCCCATAGTTGTCTGTCCTACAAATCCATCTTCGGTTTTATAGGAGTTCTCAGGTGAGTTGGAAGGAGCCGTAACCAGCCATTTGTTTTTTGGATCTTCTATTAAAATGTCTTTATAGAATTGGGAAGCGCCTCTTAAAACAGGATAAATTTCTTTTAAAACAGCCACATCGGGATTGTACATATAATGCTGCCACAAATGTTCGCACAACCAAGCTCCACCAGATAAGGTTGAGCCCCAGTCTGCCCCTTCACCAGGCGCGGTAAATTTCCAAGGATTTGTAATTACGTGTGCTACCCAACCATCTGAATTATAATAAGCCTTAGCCGTTTTGTTCCCAGATTGCACTAATTGCTTGGTAAACTCAATTAATGGCTTATGGCAATCAGCTAAATTCGTGACTTCCGCAGGCCAATAATTCATTTGCAAATTAATATTCAAATGATAATCCCCGTTCCACGGCGTTTGATATTCTTCAGCCCAAAGTCCTTGCAAATTAGCCGGTAATCCACCTGGACGGGAAGACGAAATCAATAAATATCTTCCAAAATTAAAGTACAATAAAGGTAAGTTTGCATCGCTTTCCCCTTTAGAAAAACGAACTAAACGCTGCGCTGTAGACAGATTTGAGATAGCTTGATTTTGTTGAGTTGTAAACTGTACTTTAGAACGATTATAATACGACTGATAATCAGCTATATGCTTATTTTTTAAAACAGTCCAAGAAATTTTACTGGCTGATTTTACTGCTTTTTGAACCACAGGCAAAGGATCTTCTCCGCGTTTTTCAACCGTTGGCCAGTTCAAATCTGTTGCGGCACTTAGCACAATAATACATTCGGTAGCACCCGAAACTGTCAAACGATTATTTTCAGAAATCACTTTTCCGTCGGCAGTATTGGCTTGGACATATCCGGCAAAACGAATACCCAAATCACTATTTCCGCCCGGCAATTGTCCGGTCATCGTAATCGCGCTGCCATTGGACACAAATTTTGCATTTTCTTTCCTATCCAATGCTAGTTTAAAATGCAATGCTTTGGTTTTGTTTGAACTCAAACGAATGATGATTGCATTGTGAGGAGCACTTGCAAATACTTCCTCTTTATACGTAACTCCGCCTAATTTCCACTCGGTCATGGCCAATGCTTTATCCAAATGCAAGGTTCTATTGTACTCTGAAACTGTTCCCTGCGTATCTTTCCAGTTAATCAATAAGTCTCCAAAAATTTGATAGCAACCAAACTTTGCATTGGCACCATTCCCATAAGCAGAACCTTGACCGGCACTGACAAAATATTTTTGCAGCAATTGTTGGGCTTCTTTGTTTTTTCCTTCTTTTAGCAATCGCTGAATTTCCGGTAAATGTTGTGAAGCATCTTCTCTGTTCGGATTTTCAATTCCGCCGGACCACATCGAGTTTTCGTTTATTACAATTCGTTCTTTAACAGGATTTCCATAAACCATAGCGCCCAAGTGGCCATTCCCCAATGGAATCGATTGGGTAAAATGAGTTGCCGGCCGATCAAACTTAATTTCCTGATCGGTTTGTGCCTGCATATATAATAAAGGCACAAAAAAAGACAGTACTAAATGAATTGCATTTTTCATAACAGTCCTTATATTTTTTTCAATCGAAACAATTTTGTCTCATGAGGGAGTACCTTACCGGTCCATTTTTTACCTTTCCCTATCACTTTATGTTGCCATAAATCTTTTATTTGATATGCATCATTCAGTCCCAATTCAGCAAAACTAATTTTAGAATTTTGGGCGGTTTCGGAACGGTTCAAAATTGCAACTGCAAAATCACCATTAGCTAATGGCCTTACAAAACCACTCCACAACTCATTCTTTATTTTACAAACCGCTTGCTTTCCTAAAGCATCCTGGTTTATGGCTATCACCTCTTCATTTAACAAAATACGTTTGGTTTCGGCATTCATTGTTCGGACATCATTGGTTGCTGCCAAAGGCGAATTCATGATACTCCAAAGGCTCATTTGACTCTGGTATTCCGTATCGGTACAACCAACACCACCTAAATCTCCCGAAGGTCCTTTTTTACCATAAAGTCCTACTACAAGCATATCCATATCATTCCAATATCCAGGTTTTGCATAAGCAGCATAATCTTGTGAAAAATCTACAATATCTATTATTCCGGCGCCTACTGAATGTAATTCTTTAGCAGTCTTAACCGTTTCAAGGCTTTTCCATTTATCCCTTACATCTGCGGTGGTGCGCCATAATTGACCGCCAACTTGTTGCCCCCAAAGCCATGGTTTGCGATCTCCCCATTCACAAATACCCAAGGCAATGTCACGTCCGCTTTTGCGCAAAGCATCTGCCATTTTTTTATAACGGGTTTTAGCAATTTCCATATCATCCGGAGCACCGCAGTAATCGTATTTCAAATAATCAATTCCCCAACTGTCAAACGTTTTGGCATCCTGATCTTCAAAATTCAAACTGGCCGTATAAACCGCACAAGTAAGCGGTGCTGCATCCGAATAAATCCCTAATTTTAATCCTTTACTATGCACGTAATCAGCAAGTGCTTTTATTCCAGACGGAAATTTCATTGGATCCGCAATAATAGTATTTCTGTTGTCTCTTCCGCCCTGCCAACCATCATCAATGAATACATGATCATAACCGGCTTTTAACATGCCTGTACTTACAATGGCATCTGCCATTTCGCGTATGTCTTTTTCATTAATAGCATCAGCAAAATAATTCCAAGTCATCCAACCCATTGGCGGTGTCGGTGCCAATAAAGAACCGTTTGTTATTTGTGTTTGAGCAGTTCCGTTACTCAGGCAGAGCAGAATCACAATAAGGCTAAGAATTTGTTTTTTCATTATTTAAACTATTTTTTAGAGGAATCTCTTTTCCATTTTTAAATCAAAAGTACTGCTGATTCAGTTCCTTTTTTCGACACAAATACATTACTCAAATTTTATCCAATAACTATAATTGTAATTTTCAAACGGAATCCTGTATTTTTTCATTGGCCACGATCCCCAACTGTCCATTCCCTGTAAACCAGTTTGCTGCAAGTCCATGTGGAGGTAGATTTCGTCTCTTTTATTAAGTTCACCGCTATGGTATTGTTTCTTTTGTGCCTCAGGATCTAAATCATCCAATTGATAAGGCAAAGCAGAAAAACTCAATAAATTATTTATAAATGCGAACTGTACTTTTCTTCCTTTTGCATTACTGAAACTTACCCAACGCACTTCCGTTTTATTACCACTTTCCTGCGGTCTTGCGTAAGGATAATATTGTTCCTCCACGGATTGCTGGAATTGACCAATGAAAGTGTTTGTCTTTCTGTCCCAATAACTTTCTCCCGGACCACGACCGTACCAATTGATTTTATTAAAACTTTTATTGATAACCAAATCATTTCCTGCTCGCAACAACAACGGATTTTTTCCTTTTAAAGCTGTGAATTCATTATCTACTTTGATTTTTCCATCACCGTAAACCGTGAATATTTGTTGATGAGATGCATCGCCATCAACTAATTTCTTTGCTAATTTCACCTGAATTGAACCGTCCTTGTTTTTTAGTACCGAAGATTGCAATTCGCTGCCGTTTTCATACGCATTTCTCCATTTCCTTAAACTGGTATTAAAACCGGCTCCAATGTCGTTATCCGTTGGTGCTCTCCAGAAAGAAGGCATCGGTCCTTGTGTTATAAATTCCTCTCCTTTGACGCTGTAGCCCGAAAGTATTCCTTTTTTTAAATCGAAAATAACGTCAAAATTATTACCTGAAATAGTATAAAACTCTTTTGTTTCTTTCAATTGTAACGCTTTTTTTGAACTAAATACAGCAGTTGTGGCAGGCAACGTTTTCAACAAAAGCTGATCAGCGGCAATTTCATATTGTTTAGGCAAGAAAGGCTCTTCTGACTTCAATACGTAATACACATTCAACTGATATTCTTTATTGGCTTTTTGAATGGTTTTTATCGCAAGCTTAAAATTATTTTCTTCTTGTGGCTGTAATGAAATAGTATTGAGAACACCTTTTTCTTTTGCAACGCCATTTTCCTGTAATACCCAACGCAGCATCACGTTATCCAGATTTTTAAAGAAAAAACTGTTTTTAATCGAGATGGTATTATCATCAATATAATTTGTTTTGATGTTTTGATACACCTGTTTTACTTCCAGAGCCATTGGCGTAATCTCACGATAAGCGGTAACCACACCTTTTACACAAAAATTATTGTCACTTAAATTTTCATCAACCGGACCTTCCAACGGAAAATCTCCTCCATAAGCTTTTATACGTTTACCATTTTTAAGGGTATCAATGGACTGATCAATCCATTCCCAGATAAAACCACCTTGCAGCTTTGGATTATTTTCTACTATATCCCAATAGTCCTTAAAATTTCCTAAGCTGTTCCCCATAATGTGGGCATACTCACTTTGAATATTTGGAATTTTAGCATCACTTTTAGAATAAGTCAATAGATCATCCGGAGACATATATTGCGGACAAAAAATCTCAGAGAAATGAGTATTATTAGGGGCACCATAGTTAATATCCCTTTCATACTGGATAGGCAAATCCGTTTTTTGTCTCAACCAATCGTAAGCTGCATAAAAATTGCTGCCATCCCCCGCTTCATTCCCTAAAGACCAAGTAACCACACTTGCATGATTCTTGTCTCTTTCATACATGCGCTGGATACGCTGCAAATGAGATTCTTTCCAAAGCGGCTTATTACCCAAAGTCACATCTAAATCATAACCCAATCCGTGCGATTCAATATTAGCTTCGTCTACAACATACAAACCATATTCATCACAAAGTTCCATCCAATAAGGATCCGGAGTGTAATGAGAATGACGAACCGCATTGATGTTCAATTTCTTCATCATCTCCATATCTTTACGCATATCCTCCTTGCTGAGCGCATGCCCGTTTGTTGGATGATGCTCATGGCGGTTCACTCCTTTTATGAAAACTCTCTTGCCATTTACCAAAAAGTCAGCTCCCTTGATTTCTATTTTTTTAAATCCTACACGAAGTGGTACCACTTGCAATACTGCTCCTTTTACATCTTTTAGAGTAATGTATAGTCTGTACAGATAAGGTGTTTCGGCAGTCCATTTTTCAACATTTTTTAGGGTTGTCTGGAATTCAATATTGGTCTTGTATTTTCCAAGAACCGTTCTAAAATCTTTTGTTTTATCTTGATAAACAACATTTCCTTTGGCATCTTCCAAGCTTACTTCAACCGTCAGACTATCTTTCTTGCTGTAGGTTCCATTCTCTCTTTTATAATTGTCAATCTCAGTGTTGATAGAAAACAAACCATTAGTATAAGTCGCATCCAGTGTACTGACAATCTTCGTGTCTCGAATATTCAACTTTTCTGTTGCATATAAAAAAACATCTCTTTCTATTCCTGAAAAACGGAACATATCCTGACATTCCAAATAACTGGCATCACTCCATCTATAAACCTGGAAAGCAATCAGATTCTCCCCTTCTTTCAAAAAATTGGTGATATCAAATTCGGCAGCCAATTTACTGTCTTCGCTATAGCCTACTTTTTTTCCATTTACCCATACAAACAGACACGATTTTGCGTTCCCAACATGAATAAAAACCTGTTTTCCTTTCCAATTGGCAGGCAGATTTATTTTTTTACGATATGACCCTACCGGATTATTGTTGGCGGGGATATCGAAAGGCGGATTCATTTTGGAGTAACGCAAATTATGACCTGCAAAATCATACGGCTGATTCACATAAATAGGCAAGCCATATCCGTTTACTTCCCAACTGGCCGGTATTCGAAAATCAGTCCATTTGGTATCATCATAACTAAGCTCTTGAAAATTTTGAGGGCGTTGGTTGGGGTCTTGCACCCAATTGAATTTCCAACTGCCGTTTAATGACAAGAAATTTGCTGACTTTTCCTTGTCATACTGCTTTGCTTTCTCCATGTTTTCAAAACCAAAAGCATTATTACGCATCGGCATCCGGTTTATGGAAATAATTTCAGGATTTAACAATTCAGCAGGTAGTTGAGCAAAAATAGTAGTCGATAGCAGCACCATAAAAACTGTCATCACAATGTGTTTTATGCTCCCCACCTCAGTACTTTTAATAAGGCTTTGTTGTTGTTCTGTAAAATCCATACAATTCATTATAATTAGTTTCTTCATTTCAATTTTATCAATTGATTAAAAAATTTGGTTGCATCCCTCTTTCTTAATCCATAACTTTTAGACATTCATTTCCTCAATGAGTTACAATTATCAATTTTAAAAGTCAAATAAAACCGATTGTAAAATGACTTAATCTATAATCTATTTCAATCAATGACTATTTATTATTTTTTTCTTCGCTGAAAAACCATTGAAATAGCCAAATCAAAATTTCACTATACACCTATAAGCCACGAAACTATATATTATATTTATAGTAAACAAGGAAAATACAAAAAAATGTGCTCGAACACAAAAAAAATACGCAAAGTGTTTTTTATAGTACAATTTCGTTAATAGTATTACCTTTTTTAAAGAAAAACATGTAATAATCTATTAAATTACTATAATGAAATTTGTTGTTTTTTTTAAAATTTGATGGTCGTTATATCCTGCCTGAAATCCATATTCCTATAAAATTGTCAATAAATATTAAATAGGTATTTAAACAGGCAATAATAAACAGAAGCCCTTCATTTTATATAGAAAGAAAATCTATTCTTTCATCAAAATGTTCTTTGCATCCTGGTCATCATATTGATCTATTAACTTATGAAGTTTAATATCCATAGCCTCAGTGATTTTTTTATAACTCTTATGTCCGTAAACATTATTCATTTCATTCGGGTCTTTCTGTAAATCATAAAGCTCCCAAGAGCTTACCCTTTTGTAAAAACGAACTAATTTATAGCGTTTGGTTCGTACTCCAAAATGTGGGGATACGGAATGTTCTCCATTTTCATAATAATGATAATACATAACCTCACGTCCTTTTGCCTTTCTGTCTTTGAACAATGGCAACATTGATTGTCCCTGTTCATCTTTTGGTATGACAACTCCAGCCGCATCCAGCATCGTAGGAGCAATATCCAAATTCATTACAAAATCATTCAATACTGTACCAGGCTTGACCACTCCGGGATAGCGCATCATCATAGGGGTTCTAAAAGATTCTTCATAAATAAAACGTTTGTCAAACCAGCCATGCTCTCCCAAATAAAATCCTTGATCCGAAAGATAAATCACAATGGTATTTTTTGTCAAATCATTTTTATCCAAATAATCCAGCGTACGACCTATATTTCTGTCTAAAGAAACCGCTGTGCTAAGATAATCCCTCATGTACCGTTGGTATTTCCATTCAATCAGCTCCTTGCCGCTCAAGTTTCTTTTTTTCAGATCTACTGCAATAGGATCATAATAAGCATCGAATTTTTGTCGCTGTTCCTGATTCATTCGTGCAATATTTCCCTCTTTGTTGGCTTCATTTACATCATCAAAAACCTTCAAATCATATCCCATCCTCATAGTTTTAGAGATCGACATATCCTGCACTTTAGCTGCTTCGCGATTCTTATATTCATCATAAAAATTAGCAGGCAAAGGGAATGTAACGTGATCAAATTTTCCCATATCTTGTCCATCCGGTACCCATGTTCGGTGTGTAGCCTTATGTCCAATTACCAAACAAAAAGGCTTATCCTGATCGCGATTGTCCAGCCAATTTTCTGAAACACCCTCAATAACATCAGACACATAACCGTCACTTTGTTTCTTAGTTCCATCCATCATATAAAAATCCGGATTGTAATATTGTCCCTGTCCGGGTAATATTTGCCAAAAATCAAAACCTTGAGGTTGTGTTTCCAAATGCCATTTCCCAATCCACGCAGTCTGATAACCGGAAGCCTTCAACTGTTTTATAAAAGTGTCCTGACTGCCGTCAAAACTGGAATTCTCATTATCCTTAAAGCCATTTTTGTGACTGTATTTACCAGTCAAAATAACCGCACGACTGGGGCCGCAGATAGAATTGGTTACATATCCTTTATTAAACAAAACCCCTTCTTTGGCAATACGATCAATGTTTGGAGTTTGCATCAACTTATTTCCGTAGGCACTGATGGCTTGATATGCATGATCATCAGAAACTATAATAATAATATTGGGTCTTTTTTTGGAGCTGTCAGCCTTATCTTGAGCCGATAAATTTGACGTCAAGCCGCAACATAAAGCGACTAGAATAACCGAGTTTATAATTACGTTCATTATTAATTTTTTTATGATTATGGCAACGGTAGTATATTCTCTATGCATCAACAAAAATGTTTTCTGGTTTTAAATAGACACTACTTATTCAGCATCTGCAACACATCTAAAACCGGTGTGTTCTAATCCCGTATCAGGAGACGATTTCATCCGTGACGCAACCCGATACCCTTTACAATAGGAAGCGTTGCAAAGAAACGAACCGCCTCGCACCACTTTTTTGGGAACAGTGGGTTCCATAGGATCATAACTTTTAGCAGGACCTTGCGGATTAGCCGAAGGACTACTACTCAATTCCTTGTAATATTCTGGGGTGTACCAATCACTACACCATTCCCAAACATTTCCTGCCATATCATACAATCCAAATTTGTTTGGTACAAAAGATTTCACTGGAGCGGCTCTTTTAAACCTATCTATGGACGTATTCAAATAGGGGAATTTTCCTTGCCAGATATTTGCTTTTGATTTCCCTTTTTCAGGATCTTCATTTCCCCAAAAATACTTCTTATCAACTAAACCGCCACGTGCAGCATATTCCCATTCGGCTTCTGTTGGTAATCTTTTCCCACACCATTTGGCATACGCCTGGGCATCATACCATGAAATATGTACTACTGGATAAGCATCTTTTCCTGCGATAGTACTCGACGGTCCTTGTGGATGTTTCCAGCTGGCTCCTTTGCTCCAGCTCCACCATTGTGAGGCATCATTTAAATCGACCGCAGTGGCAGTTGGTTTAAAAACTAATGAGGCTGCCACCAATAATGCCTCATCCGGTTTTGGTGTTCCCGGCGGCAATTGTTTCTTAATCTCTTCCCAATCCGGTTTTATCTCCGCAGTAGTAACATAGCCAGTAGCATCAACAAATTTTTTGAATTGGGTATTGGTCACTTCGGTGACATCCATCCAAAAACTTTTTATTTTCACCTTATGTTGCGGATATTCATCGGCTCTTCCTTCATTATCAGAAGCGCCCATTAAAAATTCACCTCCAGGTATTTGTACCATTCCATCGTAAGAAACCAACTTCGATGTGTTGCCTCTGTTAATATCTTTTGTGATTGAAAAACGGGATGGCAATGCCGATTCGCAGGACATCGCACTATCATGAATCACAATAGAATTTTTGCTTGGTTTATTAGTACAAGCTGTTAGTGAAACTATTAGTAATCCAAGAATGATCGTTTTATATTTCATTTTAATATTTTATGGTATCCAATACAGTATCTCTAAATAAAATTCTTTGTTTTCAGAATGGTAAAAAATGAGAACTATTATTTTTGTAAATCAAATGATGGACACGTTATTATTCCTTTTCAGAAAATTCAGGAACTATAAATTCCCAATCTCTTATATGTGATGGCTGATGCTCTTTCTTCAATATCGCCTCAAACTTCTTTGCAAGTTCCGGATTCTCAGAGGCAACGTCAGTCGTTTCTTTTTCATCCGAAGCAAGGTTATAAATTTCCCAAGGGGCATTTTTATCTTTCTTCATATTGCTTTTCACCCCTTTCCAATTCCCAACACGAACAGCAACCTGCCCGCCTTTTTCAGGGAATTCAAAATAAAGGTACTCGTGTATCTTTTGCTTATTATCATTCCCAAGCAAAGTTGGTAAAAACGAAATCCCATCATTATTCCAAGCCTTTACCCCTGTTATTTCAGACAAAGTGGCCATCAAATCATATTGTATAGAAATGTGATTACTTACTTTGCCTGAAGGAATTTTACCCGGCCAGCGTACAATAAAAGGCTCACGAATACCTCCTTCATATAAATCCTGTTTTCTGCCTCTTAATCCTCCTGCACTATTAAAAAATTCAATATCAGCACCACCTGCTTTAAAAGTTGGACCGTTATCACTGGAGAACATCACTATTGTATTTTCATCCAATCCGAGTTCCTTCAACAATTTCATAATTTCTCCCACTTGTTTATCCATATAAGTAATCATGGCCGCATAAGTAGCTCTTGGATAAAGTGTAGAAGCATAGCCGTTTTCCCCATAATAAGGATGCTCTTCAAATTGTCCAAGATACTCTCTTATCGCTTCATCCGGAGCCTGAAGCGATACGTGGGGGCCTGTGTATGGCAAGTATAAAAAGAATGGTTTCTTTCTGTTTTCTTTGATAAACTCCACTGTTTTTTCAGCCATTTTTGTCACTGAATAGGCTGTCCCTTTAAAATAATCGAATGCACTATCCTGTGCATCTTTTACTAAAGGTTTATGCACTTGGATATGTGAATTATTCAATGTATCCAATTTCCCATTTTCCCAAAGATGTGTAGGATAAAAATTATGTGCCTGCTTCTGACAGAGGTAGCCATAAAAATAATCAAAACCCTGTTTATTAGGATCGCCGGTAGTATTGTGCATTCCCAATCCCCATTTACCAATGGCACCAGTTGTATAACCAGCCTGTTTCATCAACTTTGCAATCGTAAAAGTACCTTCTGGTAATGGCATTTGCCCTCCTTCGTTCTCATCTTCAAAGCCTCCTAATTCATAATTGCCCCGAATATATGAATGTCCGCTATTCTTTCCCGTCATCAACATACATCGGGAAGGTGCGCAAACTGGGGCACTGGCATAATGTTGCGTAAATTTCATCCCTTCCTTGGCAATTTTATCTAAATGAGGTGTCTTTATTTTTTGTTGACCATAAGAGCCTAATTCCCCATACCCCATATCATCGGCATAAATGTAAATGACATTTGGCTTTTGCTGGGCAAATACCAAACTTGTAATCAAACAGACAAAGAGTATTTTCCAAATTTTATCCATACTGTTATTTTTTTTTTAGATTACTTCAACTTGTTAAGTACTATTTTCTATTATAAACTATCAAAAAAATCGTTGATGAAGTAAGAATACTCTCTTTCTACTTCTAAAGAATTTCATTGGTAACTATTTAAAATTATTTAATTGCAATATTTGAAATGGCAGCAGTAATAAAAAGTATTTATTCAACGTACAAAAGAGAGTAATACATAGTGTATTACCCTCTTTTTTTTAGCTAATCGGTATTTATTTCTTATTTGGAAAACTCTAATCCTTTTAATTTTTGCCAACCTCCACGAGTGAAATCAGGAATCTCAACTGGTGCAGAATTGTTATCCAAAGAAATTTCTGTTAGAGGAGCAAGACAAGACCATTCAGCCAAGTCATACACGTCCATATCCAATGGAAGTCCGTTTTGTAAACAATAAATCAAGCGATAATCCATTATAAAGTCCATCCCGCCATGACCACCAACTTTTTTGGCTTTTTCCTCTATTCCTGCTACAATAGGGTGTTTGTATTTTTCCATTAAAGCTTTTTTCACATCAGCAGGGACAAAACTGTGGGCATTCAATTTTTCATGATTGGGTGTAATATCTGAACCTACAGATTTAGAATCCAAGGCATATCCTTCTAAAGGATATTTATTTGCAAAACCCTTAGTTCCGCTAATCTGATACATACGACTGTAAGGACGTGGTGAAGTCACATCATGTTGAATTTGGATTGTTTTTCCCTTTTCGGTACGAATCATAGTCATTGTGTGATCCCCGTTTCTAAAGTCAGTAACTTCTATTCCTGATTTTTCTTTAATATAAGCAGGATTACCAACGGCTTTAGTATCCATAGAAACCAAATAATTCATTTTATCTCCGCGGTGAATATTCAAGGCTTGACACGCTGGTCCCATCCCATGGGTTGCATAAATATCGCCTCGGTGTTTTCTATTATAATCCATACGCCAGTTATTCCAATATTCGCCCCAGAAAGGTTGAAGTCCGTGGATATAAGCCCCTTCAGCATGCATAATTTCTCCAAACAATCCTTGTTGTACCATATTCAATGTGGTCAATTCAAAGAAGTCATACACACAATTCTCCAATTGCATACAGTGCTTACGTGTTTTTTCGGAAGTATTAATCAGATCCCAAATTTCCTCCATAGTCATGGCTCCTGGAACTTCAATGGCTACGTTTTTACCATCTTTCATGGCTTGAACGCCAATTTTTGCATGGTTTTTCCAATCGGTTGCCACATATACAAGATCTACATTAGGAAGAGCGGTTACTTTTCTCCAAGCATTTTCATCTCCAAAAAATTCTTTCGCTTTCGGAAATCCTGCTTTAGTAAGAATTTCGTTTGCCGATTTAGTATTGGTTTCCAACATATCGCATAACGCAATAACCTCCACTCCCGGAATATGTGTCATACGCTCCACTGCACCCGGACCACGCATCCCTAAACCAATAAATGCAATACGAACAGTAGGAATTGGGGCTGTAGCAAGACGCAAAACATCCGTTTGTCCTTTAGCACGTTTTGGAGCAGGAGTCTTTATCATTTGGGCAGACGACCCTACCCATCCTAAAAGGCAACAAATAATTAGTAGTGATTTAAAAATTGTAGTTTTCATAATTTAATTTATTTATTTAAAAAAAGTAAGATAATCAAGCTGTAGATTACCCATTCTGCAATACTTTATTATTATTTTCAGCTTAAACCTAGAGATATCTTTATGGTAATGCATTAAAATCAATATCCGGTTTTTTCTGATGTAACGGTCTTGTAAAAACGCTTTGTGCTTTAGTAAAATTATTAAAAAAGCCTCCGTTTTTCAAATAGAATGATTCGTTATTTAGCAAGCCACCGGAATAATCCATTCGATACCCTATAGTACCCGTATTGTCCGTTGTAAATTTTGCAGAGCTTATCTCTGCCCAATTTCCGTTAGCGTCACAATACCATTGATTATTGAATAATACTTCGCGAGATTTATTCCCTTGTTCTGGAGAAAAATTTTCTAAGAACGAATGAAATCGTTTTAAATAAGTATTGGTTTCAGGACGGTTGAAACTGGCTATTAATTGCCATTTGTTTAATTCGGGTGCAAAAAAGTAAGCAGTATAGGTTGTCGAATTATCGTTTTGCGGAACTCCACGAAGTAAAAACTGATACGTGTTTCCAGCAATCCAATTATACTTCAAATAACTTTGTCCGCCAGAACCTTCATTGCCAAATTCTCCTGTTGTTACTCCTGCTCCTTTTTTAAGGAGTTTAATTTTTTTAGAATCTGGAATAGTTGCTGGATCATCCGTTACAAATGGGCTCCAAACAGAGAATAATACTCTGCGCTCTGTATCCGAATTAACTTGAATACCAAAATAGCCTTCTGCGAAACCATTTGCCATATAATAAGAACCTATAATATCCTGGCCTTTTGGAACCGTAACTTCGTTGTAATACCATTCGATATTTGCATCTGTTGGTACTTGATAATTTAAGTGTACGGAAGGTCCTCGTCTTCCCCAATGATAAAAACTACCTTCGTCATTTTGAACAAATGCAATTTTGTCTTTAGCAATCGAGCTGTTAATTGTTACTCTTGAAATAGAAGGAAAATTACTTTTATTCTTGCTGATTCCTTTTATTTTTAAAGCAACATAACCTGGTTCAGTAATTTCCCAACGTCCTATTTGGTAAGAATCTATTTTGGTGTCGTTGAATTCAACTCTCTTGGATTCATTGTTGATAGTGAATTCTAAAGTTGATTTCCCAAGAACTGCCAATGACTCCTTGTTTATGGAAAATTGGAAGACTCCCGGTTCAGAAATTCGAAAATAAGCTGTAAAATATTCTTCAGAATTGGTCCAATACTCGATTCCATTTTTTGTAATGGTTTCAATTTCCGCAAAGGGAGTTGAACTAAAAGCATTTCCACCAAGAGGCAAACTGATTTGCGTTTTTGAATCTTGTCCGGATACGTTGGTATGAAACAGTACAATCGTAAAGAAAGAAAAAATAATTTTTAAATAGTTCATTTAGCCTTGTTTTTAGCTGTATTATTAATTTTGAATATCAAATCATTCTGAAGGAGTCTTAACTGGAATTAATGTTCTTTCTATCTTTTTTTTAAGAAAAGAATCCCTATTTCAAATGCTTTCTATCCTTACAAATAAGAATAAAAAATGATAAATATTTAACCTGAAGAATAGACATCATTTTTTAATATATGACGAAACTATAAATTATATTTTTATTAAACAAGGAAAAACATAAAAAATGTGCTCGAACACACAATATTTGTGTTCTCGAGCACACAAATATTGTGTGAAACGTTTTTTTAGTACTAAAATTATGCTGTATTCATGAAATGATAATTGACGATAGTTATTGTCTAATCAATTTTTTTATATCAATATCAAAATGTTGAGGCGAGGAAAACAACCTGAAAGAATACACTTTTTAAATCAACAATAAAGAAATTAATATTTTTTTTAGGTAAAAACGATTTGATGAGTGTGTTTTAAACTTATAATTTATTTCATTTTCAAGCTTTCGTTAATTATTATTAAAATGTGCCGAATTTTATTTTGAATAACCTATGATGCTAATTTGAAATTAAGGTTTAAAATTGCAATAATAAATGGTATCAGTAACTTTCAATGCAATAAATTAGTATTTTTTGGTCAATTGAATTTGCAACAAAACATCCATTGTATATATAAAAAAAGCTCTAACAGTACTGTTAGAGCTTTCTTATCAAATTAATTATTTATTTTTCGAAGTTGGTATTACTTCAAGAAGTAAAAAGTCCGACATTGGATATCTAAAATTGCATCCACACAACTAAAAATAGACTACATTTTACAATACTGCATGATTAATACATTCCTACTTCAGCAAGCGAAGCAAATTGCAAACCATCCCAAGCTGTACTGGCAACAATTTTGAAATACCGAAACGTTTTTGGTGCGGCAAAATCAAAATACTGTGCGCCATTTGTATTGGCAAACGTATACGTTCCAGCAGATGTGAAGTTGACTCCGTCAGTACTTGTAAAAAGTTCAGCATTTTTAATAGCGCGGCTTAAACCGGATCTTTGTGTAATACTTAATCCACTGGCTGTTTTTGTACTAGCCATATCAATTACAAATTGATGCGGATATGCCGTAGCAGTTCCTGTCCACTTAGAGTGCCAATAGGTAGCCGCATTCCCGTCAATTAAATTTACAGCAAGTCCGTTTGGAGCGGTTTCACCAGTGGTTTCTTCTGAGCTGAAAGAGGCAACACTCCATCCTTGCTTACTGATTTCGGGTCTGGTGCTAAAATTCAAAATTGGTTTACCACTCAAAAAAGTATAGGAATAAATTGTCTCGATTGCATTGCCGTTCTCTTGTGCGAGTTTTACTTTTAATTCATAAGGGATATTATCAGTTTTATATTCCAAATCTGAAATAGGTATTTCTATGGCAAAACCGTCAGCACCAATGGGTTTTGAAACCCATACAATAGCATTGTAATCTTTATTCACACCGGTACCTTCATTATTTACATTAGGATCGTTAAAAAACAAGACGTCTTTGACTGCTATTGAACTAGTGTATTTTCCTGAAACTATAATCGCTGCTTTAGAAGCATCGTAGTTGGCATATATTTCCTTAACAGAAGCGGTACTTGTTCCATAATAGGTTTTGTTGTCATTATTAAAAATCTGATTTACATTCAATATGGCACAATCTGCAGCGGTTAAGAATGTTTTGGAAACCCCCCAAGTACTGTTACCTCCCCACATTAATGCCATACCTAATGAAGCTTCGGATGAATATTTCTGACGGTTGTGCGGCAAATTCAATCCGTGTCCCAATTCGTGGATCATTCCACCAATCCATTTGGTGGCTCTTGCACCCAAAGTTCCTCCTGTTCCTAAATATTTGATGTCCTGATCAGCATAGTCCAGTGCATAGCAAGTCTTACCCGTTCCATAAAAAGGAACGCCGCCTGGTTCGCCGTTCGAATCATAAGTTGCTGCAGGCAGAATAACTAAATAATGGTCTCCTGTAAATTCCGTTGAATGTGTCGTTCTGTAAGCAGAGATTTCTGTTACAATGGCTCCATGTCCACCAGAAGGATATGCAGATTTTCCTTGGCTGCCTTTTATTACAATCAATTTAATTCTTTTTTTGACATCATCTTTCAACAACCCAAATGTTTTGTATCCGTATCCATTGCGTTCCATTTCTTTTCCGAAAAATTCTTGTGCCTGCAAGAGGATCTCGCTCAAGCGGCGATGATATCCTGCGGGTTCAACTACGTCATTGGGAATAAAATAAACAATATTCAGGTTATGCGTTCTATCACTTGTATAATTAAACTCTTCTACCGGTTTTGGAAGTGGGGTTGGTTTCTCCCCTGGGGTGTCATTAGAACAAGACTGAAATGTCAGTATGGAAATTAGTGACAGGAATAGGATAAATTGTTTTTTCATATTTTTTTGTTTATTTGGAATTAATACTGTCAATAGCAATTCGATTATTCTTTTTTAAAAGACTTCTGAATTGTAAATTGTCAACATTCATCTGCGATAATTAATGTCCTTTTATTTGTAATTTCTAATTGGATCTGATTCAATGATTGATTTAGTTATACATATTTTTTTTGTTTTTGTTATATGCACTTAAAAAAGGTGGTACAATACTTCAAACCTAATTAATAACCTATTTAATAAAAGGCATCATCAAAAATAAATTAGAAGATTCTTTTTCACTTAAACATTAGTTTTTGAGTAGAAAAAAGAGTAGAAAACCTAAATTTTCTACTCTTTTAATCAAAAACGGGCTCATAAAAATCCTTTTCAGCAACCCCGCCTAGAGGTAAGAATCTATTTTCTAGATATAATATATATTCTTAATTTAGAACATAAGGACTCACTTCACCAAGAGTAACAAATGCACCACCGCCATCGTTATAACCCGATTTTACAAGTATTTTGAAATATCGCATAGTTTCCATATTAAGAAACGGTAGTTGTTGAGGCGTAGACACATTTTGAAGAGTAACATCTGCAACTGATTTCCAATTCACATTATCGTTACTAACCAGTAGTTCTATATCTTTGGCATGACGAAGACCACCTTGACGCCCCACAATTTCGAAACCGTGCACTTTATTTGCAGTTTTCATATCTACAGTAATATGATGCGGCCATGTTTTCTGAGCGGCAGTGCAAGTAGACCAGCAAGAATGCCAATAGGTATTGATACTACCGTCAATAATACGTGAAGCAAACCCATTAGTACCTTCACCAGCACTTTCTTGCGAACTAAAATCGAGAACTTCCCAATTGGTTTTTAGAAGTAATGAGGGCACCCCTATAACTTCTGAAACAGCGTAGATAACTGTTTTTACTTTGCCATTGATAGCATAACCAGAAGCATCAACGATACTGAAAGCGATTAAATAATCACTATCCTTCGCAAACTTTTCAGGATTATAAACAAGTGTCGCAGTGTTAGAATATGCCTGTCCTTTTGGAATAGACAGATTCAAATTGCTAATAGTATAAGAATCCTGAGGAAACGGTTTGTATAATTTTTGTCCGTTAATTTGTCGATCCACATTTATACTATCCAATACCCTATTGTTAATTGCGAAAGTAATATCAATATCAGAAGCAGGAAGCCCTAAAGATCCAATTGCCGCATTAAACGAAACGGTGCCCTGTGGCAAAAACACATCGTCCACAAAAGAAAACGTTTTTAATTTTTGAATTCCATTTGCGGCTTTCGCAGAATAAACCAAAGCGCCTGTTTTAGAATCAGTCAATTCTTCATATGAGGGAGTATCTTTCTCACAAGAATATAGACCGAATACGAGTAGTAGCGTCGTGTAGAATAAATATCTTTTTTTCATTTTTAAAATAGTATTAATTTTTAATAGCCTGGAAACTGTACCAGTTTTTTATTTCTATCCATTTCATTTTGACCATATGGCATAAAATAAGATTTACGTTGCCATGCTGCTCTAGAAAAACTAATTGTTCTTTGATGAAAAGCCGGATCAGATAATGAACTTCCTTTGTCCATATTCATACCGTAAAAAGCACCTCCCTGATTTGATCCTGGTTGGTCTGGAATTTTCCAGCGGCGTACATCAAAATAACGATGTCCTTCAAAACTCAATTCGATTCGTCTCTCATGGCGAATTTCACTGCGCATTTCCGTCTGAGTAAGTCCTGCAGCAAGCGCCGGTAATCCAGCACGGGTTTTTATCTTGTTCAAGTAGGTCAAGATATCCGGATGTCCTGGATTTGACTCGTTTAAAGCTTCGACATAATTAAGGTACAATTCTGCTAATCGAATAAGCATTGCTGGTCTAGCTGTATTCACAGCAGGGCTTACACTATAACTAGGATGAATGTTTTTTCTAGCGGTATAACCCGTTTTTGGCCAGTCTCGAGGAGATCCAAATTTACCCGAAGTACCACTGGCAAAAAATTCGACACGAGCATTATTTGTACCGGACTTTGCAACTCCTGGATTAAGAGCGCCATTGAAAGTTACTTGAGCATAAAATCGAGGTTCTCTGTTGGTGTACATTGTGTTAGTTCCTGCTACATAATAGGGAGTAGCAGTATTTGTGTAAGTGCTTTCGTTATAGGTAGCGGCTTCTGCAATCTTTTTCCCGTCAGCCATTCTATACTCATCAACCAGACTTTGTACTACGGCTATACCGTTATAAGCAGTTCCTGCCGTAGATCTTGGAGCACAATGTAGTTCCCAACCGCTTGTACCGCTTGCAGGTCTGTTCCATATTCCTTCTGTTCTCCAGCCGTCCCAATATAAATTGCGACAAGATAAAAAGCCTGCTCTAAAAGGATTAGGATCTGCTACTTGGTACAAACTTTTTCCGTTGCTTTCAGCAATATCAATAGCTTCTCTAGCTTTTTCTACAGCTTTTACCCATCTGTTTGCGTCATAAACCTGGTTAAACAAGACAGTGCCATCCAAATTTTTAAAATCAGCTAATCCTGTATTACCATTAAAAAGAGGGCTCGCATGGTAGAGTAAAATCTGAGATTCTAAGGCAGTAGCTATAATTTTATTAATTCTACCTATTTTGGTTCCATCTACCGTGGTTCCATCCAAATAATAATCTACAGGAAGGTCAAATTTTGCTTTTTCTATTTCGGATAAAACAAAGTTTACACATTCGTCCCACGTACTTCTTGGTATTTGAAAATCATCACCTGGTGCTGCAGATACTAGCGGTGCTATTGCCACCGGACCTAATTGCCTCATCATAGTCCAGTAGTAATACGCTCTTAAAAATCGTGCTTCCCCTTTGTAGTGCTGAATAATTGCTGCTCCATTGACTTGATCTAAGATTTCCTTGTTTCCATCTATACGCTCCAAGAAAATAGTGGCTAGACGAATTCTTTCATAGAGTGCCACGAAATTTGAAGGTGTCCCATCGGCATTTATAGCACCACTGTTGATACCTGGATTTGTCCAATTGCTGGCGTCAAGCTCATCTGCTGTAATACCGTATTGATGACCGTAAGGCTGGTTCCAAATATCTGGAACATTTGTAAATAATCCTGCCCACCATCTTTCTGTTTGACCCCTATTAGTAAAGATCATATCTACAGAGAGTAGATTATCCGGTTGTGTGTCAAAGTAATCTTTTTCGCATGCGCCAAAGAATACTGAGAAAAAGACACAAAATGTTATAAATTGTATTTTATTAAGATTTTTCATAGTCATATTTATTGAAAATTAAAACGTACACCTACATTGTACACACTTATATTAGGATATGCGGCACCCCTTCCATCGCCAAGCTCTGGATCCCAATATTTCCATGGTGAAAGTGTAAATAAATTAGTTCCGCTCAGATATACTCTCAATTTTTGAACAGCGTATCTGTCTAAAAAGCTATTATCCTTGAAAGTATAGCCTATTTCAGCTTGTTTCAACCTTATATAATCTGCTCTTTTAATCCAGTGCGTACTGGTATAATAGTTAGTAGTCTGATCTTGATTTGTGGATAATCTTGGATAAAACGCATTTGGATTAGGGTTTTCCGGTGTCCATCTGTCATTAATGGTGGTGTACATATTTCCATAGCTAGCACCTTGAGAGAATGGGGTCGTTCCAAAACCTCCGGAATAATTAAAATCTACAAGACCTGTTCCTTGAAAAAACAAACTAATATCAAAACCTTTATAACCTCCACCAAAATTTAATCCATAAACAATACGTGGTACACTTCCATAACCTATAGCGGTCTGGTCATTACTATTAATAACGCCATCTCCGTTTAGATCCTTGTATCGAAGATCACCTGGTCGTACATCGCCGGCTTGCTTTGCAGAATTTTGAATTTGCTCTTCACTCTCAAAAAATCCTTGAGAAATGTAGCCAAAACGCTGACTTATAGCTTGACCTATTCTATTTAAGTAAGGGTATCTCCACTCTGGAAGCCCATCAAATACAGCTCTATTTTTGTTGTAATTAAAAGTACCTTTAAAACTGAAGAAATCTGTTTTATTCCAGTTCTTGTTGTAATCAAGAGTTACATCTATCCCTTTATTATTTGTTTTTCCAACGTTGTTGTAAGGTATATTCCCTATCGTAAATCCAGAAATGTATGGAATCACGTAATTAGGAAGTAAAATTCCTTCTCTCTTTTCCTGAAAAAGTTCAACAGTAAGCCCTAAATCATTATTAAGAAATTTAAGTTCAACACCCAAATTCTGTCTGTATGAGGTTTCCCATCGTACATCACCACCTATACGTGACTCATTATATCCAGTAAAAGATTGCTGCGAGCCAGGAGCGCCAAAAGTATAACCTCCGCTATCACCAATTGTGGTAAGATATAAAAATCTTAAATTCGGATCGCTTACCGCTGCATTTCCTGAAAGCCCATAACTATATCGTAATTTGAATAGTGAAACTATATCTGTAAGAGGTTCAAAAAATTTCTCTTTAGAAACAATCCATCCTGCTCCAAAAGAAGGAAAGAACCCGTAGCGTTCACTGTCTACAAAATTATCTGAACCTGAATAAGAAAAGTTTGCCTCTGCAAAATATTTATCAGCATATCCGTAAGTTGCTCGTCCTACGAAATTACGTTGTCTATAGGGGATAGCAGCTTTATAACTACTAACGCGGTCTGACGCATCTTTATAATCTGATTGATTAAACAATAGTAATCCAGACACATCGTGCTCGCCAAATCTCTTGCTATAATTTAACGCTGACTCTACGTAGAATCTTTTATCTCCAAAGCGTGTAAGCCCAAAACTCAATTGGTCTGATCCAGGAGAGGAAATTTCTGTTATTAAATTGCCATTAGCGTCACGCCCTGTTGCAAAATAAGTTTGTAAAGTTCTTGATCGGGTTAAATTAGCACTGTTATTAATATCATAAGCAAACATTGCTGTTGCACTTAAGCCGTCCAAAAACATATCCAGATCTTGTGTTAATCTTAGATTAGTTCGTACCGTGTTACTGGACTGATTAGTAACACCCCCCTGGGTTAAACCCATATATGGGCTAAATAATGTTCCTTTAATTTGTGGCCATTGTCCGTTGCTGTATTGAGCAGGCATGGTATGAGGAGCTGAAGCTGTAGCAAGTGCAAAAATTTCATTTACTCCGTATGCAGGTCGGTTGTAATCGGTAATAAAGCCGTTCAAACCAAAATCTAACTTCGTCTTTTTTGTAATTTTTAAGTTCAAATTACTAGTAAAGTTAAACCTGTTCAGCTTTAATTGAGAATTGTACGCATCGATATTTTCTGTTTTAAACAAACCAGTCTCTCCGTAATAACCTGCCGAAAGATAATAGGTTGCTGATTCAGAACCTCCATTAACATTGACTGTAACCCTATCGTTATTAGCATATTTATTAAATAAAACATCATACCAATCAACATTGGGATACAGATCTGGGTCGATACCGCTTTCATGCTTTCCAATTACATCTTCGGTATAGAATGGCGCTCTTCCTCTCATCTGCAGTCCTTCATTGTATAATCTCATAAAGGATGGACCATCAACAAAGTCAGGTAATTCGGTGAATGTTGTTACTCCATGATTGTACTCTGCATTAATGGTTGGCTTACCAATTTTACCAGTCTTAGTGACAATCAGAATAACACCATTGGCTCCTCTTGTTCCATAAACCGCTGTAGCTGTCGCATCTTTAAGCACTGTAAAACTTTCAATATCTTCTGGATCAATATTGTTTATGTCTCGATCTGGAACACCATCAACAACCAATAAAGGCGCTTGTGGACTACTCGCAAATGTACCAATACCTCTAATGAATAAATCAGCTCCACTAGCTCCAGGTCCGCCTCCTCTCTGGGTGGCAACAACACCTGCTACCCTTCCTGCTATTGCAGCAGTAAGGCTCCCAGTAGGATTTCTCAAATCTTTTGCTAGAATAGTAGCTTGAGAACCAACTACACTTTGCTTTTTTTGTTTTCCGTAGCCTACAATAACCACTTCATTTAAAGTTGAAGAACTTTCTTCTAGCTGAATGCTCACAGAAGACTGTCCTTTTAAAGAAACTTCCTTAGTTTTAAAACCAATATAAGAAATCACTAGAATAGCATCTTTTTTGTCTACTGAAAGAGAAAAATTTCCTTCAAAATCGGTTTGTACTCCATTGGTTTTACCCTTTTCAACAATATTAGCACCTAGTATTGGCGCACCGTTACTATCCGTAACCTTTCCTGTAATGATGTTTTGTTGTAAATCAATTTTTTTTAAGCCTTCAGTATTGTTTACTGTAATTAGAGAATTAGCAGTTAACTCTTCGGTGTTTGCAAAAGCCGACATGTTAAGTAACACAACACATAACATCGTCGACTTTTTTAACACCCAAGGAACTAATCTTTTTTTCTCCTTAAACATTCTAGACTCTAACGAGTGCAATTTTTGTTTCATAAAATTGGTTTGATTAATGGTTAATAAATTGATAAATAATTATAGCTCTCATTTAGAGTTTCTTTTGGATCAACTGTAGCATTATGGTTAAAACATTTCTATCAACTAATAAGATTTGCCTTTTGAATAATTCATACTACTTTTCAACTGTTCGTATTGTGTACGAACACAAAAAAATAAATTAACAAAATTAAAATAGGTTAATTCTTCTTAATTAGTATATATTAAATTTAGCCTATAACTAAAATTTCTTAAACATTTTAAGTACTAACGCCAAGTCCCGCATTCTTATAAAACTTACCATAAAAAAATCAACATTGAATCCTAAAAAAATTAGAAATGGTATTTTATTTTGAATACCCAACAAAAGAATTTTGAAATATATTTCTTACTAAAGATTCAATTTACTTGCAATTTAGCTTAAAAAAAAATCCCTTTTAGCGTTGTTTTTTTGTTAATCTTTTGCTTAAGAATAACGAAACTATAGATTATATTTTTATTAAACAAGAAAAAACACAAAAAATGTGCTCGAACACACAATATTTGTGTTCTCGAGCACATAAATATTGTGCAAAACGTTTTTTTAGTACTAAAATTCTAATTTTTTAATAATAGGAGCTGCCTCAATCTTGCTCTCTTTATTTTAGCCAAAAGGGAGCGTATCGATTGAAAAATATGAAATTCGGAATTTTTAAATCTATTTTTTATAAATTCAGCAGTTATGCAAGGTATTTATAACACATTAAAGCCTATTGCTATTATTGATTTAGGCAAGAATTTAACGCCAAATAGATATTTTTAAGAGTTCCAATTATGCTAAAAAAAGAGCAGAATTTCTCATTGAAATTTCTTTTAACTATATTTCGAAAAAATTTACTCAAATACAGTTTTATACAACTATTAAATACACCATAAAATGACTCCAGAAATAAAAAAATACGAAGTGAATTTAATCGATACAAAACAATTGAATATCTCTGGAAATGGAGACGATAAATTATGGGACAACGCTATGATTTTGACTGATTTTTGTTCCCCTTGGAGTACTGAAAAAGGAACAGAAATTACATTTAGAGCACTTTGGGATCGAGAAAAATTATTTTTTAATTTTACTGTTTTGGACACCGAAATCCACATAGAAAAACAGGATGACAGTATTGAAAGTATTGGAAACTCCGATAGAGTCGAACTCTTTTTCAGACCTGATGATTCCCTGAATCCGTATTATTGTTTAGAGATGGACACTTCTGGTCGAGTAATGGATTTTATAGCACATCCCAATAAGGACTTTAATTTTAATTGGAATTGGCCCAAGGATGATTTAGTAGTTAAATCAACAGTAAATGATAATTCCTTTACTGTTGAAGGATCCATTAGCATCGAATCTTTAAAAAGTTTTAATTTAATTCAAAACAATACAATAGAAACCGGTGTTTTTAGAGCAAAATACACAAAGAGACAAAATGAATGTTTCGAACCTAACTGGATCACTTGGGTTAACCCAAATACAGAAAGTCCAAATTTCCATGTTGCATCTTCCTTCGGTGTGTTTATCTTAAAAGAATAGAAGAATACTACTCAATCGAAAACTCTGAATCATCAACATTTACAGCATCAATAAGTAAAAGAATTATTTCTAAATACTCAAAACTGAACAACGATTACTCAAAACCGAACACTTTTTATTAACTTTGCAGTATGTTAACATTCTTCAAATCAAAACCCATACTTAAAGATTTAATTCCAGCGCATCATATCGATATACACTCTCATTTGTTACCGGGTATAGATGATGGCGCAAGAACTTTTGGAGATACGCTAAGACTAACACAAGCACTTCAGGACATTGGAATTTCAGAGTTTATTACAACACCGCACATTATTCAACATGTTTGGGACAACACTCACGAACAAATTCTAGACAAAAAAGCTACTACAGTTTTAGAACTGGAAAAGAACAACATTACAGTTCCATTTAAAGCGGCTGCCGAATATCTTATGGACGATCAGTTTGTACAACTGTTCCAATCAAATAATTTATTGACTTTAAAAGATAACTACGTTCTGGTAGAAATGTCATACATCAACCCTCCAATTCAGCTGTATTCTATACTATTTGATTTACAAGTGGCGGGTTACATTCCAGTATTGGCACATCCGGAACGGTACTTATTTTATCATAATAATTTTAATGAATACCAGAAACTAAAAAGAGCGGGCTGTTTATTCCAGCTAAATTTATTATCCGTGGTTGGGTATTATGGTACTGCAATTACTAAAATTGCAGATCAATTATTGCAAAAAGGCATGTATACCTATGTAGGTTCTGATGTGCATCATGACAATCATATTGCCGCTTTCAAACAAAAAGTAAATCTTAAAGATTTAACACCACTTAAAGAAGCAATAGACAATAATCAGTTCTTTAAATTAGGTTGATAGGATTGTTTTAAAAATAAAAAAGGTCCAAAGTAGTTTACTTTGGACCTTTTTTTATTAATCTATACTAAATACTTTTGCTACTTATCCAACAACTCAAAAGTCGAATTCATACTTTTAAACTCAGGTACAATTTGTTTCATTTTTAGCACAATTTGGTCGTTATCAAAATGATTTGCAATACTTATAAGCTCTTCAATATCTGTACTCAAAACATCAAACTCGTCTAAAATTTCTTCAGATATCATAATTTTTTCATGATACGTTGGAAGTGTTTTTGAGGTATCATTCAGTAATTCTTCATATAATTTCTCACCGGGCCTCAACCCTACAATTTGTATTTTGATATCCTTTTCTGGTATAAAACCGGCTAACTTAATCATCTTTCTTGCCAAATCAATAATTTTAACTGGTTTACCCATGTCAAAAATATAAATCTCTCCTCCATTACCCATGGCTCCTGCCTCTAAAACTAATTGACAGGCCTCAGGTATGGTCATAAAATACCTGATAATATCAGGATGTGTAATCGTAATAGGCCCACCATTTGCAATTTGTTTGGTAAACAATGGAACAACAGAACCATTAGATCCTAAAACATTTCCAAAACGAGTGGTAATAAATTTTGTAGCATTTTTTTCACCATTATGGTTATTCTTCAATTGTAAAGACTGCACATACTTTTCAGCAATTCTTTTACTGGCTCCCATTACATTACTTGGATTTACTGCTTTATCAGTAGAAACCATTACAAATTTTTTGACTTTATAGAAGCACGACAAATCGGCAATAATTTTAGTACCCTCTATGTTGGTAAGAATAGCTTGAGAAGGATTTTCTTCCATCAAGGGAACATGCTTATAAGCCGCTGCGTGAAAAACTACTTGAGGCTCATATTTTTTAAAAACACTATTCATGGCTTCTTTATTCCTTACATCAGCAATTACCGCATGCATCTTAGAACTAGAATCTAAACCACTCATTTCAAGACACATGTGATGCAGCGGCGTTTCGGCCTGATCTAAAATAATAACAACCTTAGGGCTAAAACCTAATACCTGGCGAACAATTTCACTACCTATGGATCCTGCCGCTCCAGTGATTAAAACGGTTTTATCTTTTAATTGTTTAGAAATTGATTTGTTATCTAATACGATAGGTTTTCTTTCCAGTAAATCTTCAATTTGAATATTTTTTACTTTTTGAGAAATCTCTTTTTGATTCTCCCAATCGGAAATTAATGGCACCGTGTAAACTGTATAATTGAATTCTAAACATTGATCTACGATAATTAATCGCTCCTCTTTTGATAAACTTTTATCAGCAATGATAACTGCTTGAGCGTTTACAGAACGCATTAATGGTGGTAATTTTTTCTTTTTAATCAAAATTGGCAAATCCAACATACGCTTTGTTGCATTTTGATTATTTTTATCCACAAACCCAACAATCTTAAATCGGGATGGAGTTTCAAATTTTAAAGCATTAGCTACCGATATGGCATTGGCATCCGTGCCATAAATGATGGTTCTGATTAATTTGTTAGTTCCTTGTTCAGAAAAATAGATTTCAAAAGTTTGTTTGATTATTACCCGATATAAAAACAATCCGCAAAAAGAAAGTACAATGTTGATAAAAAAAGCAGTGTTCAAAAATGCCTTCTCTCCATGCAACAACTCGTACCCAAAATTAAAAAAAAGAAACAGCACCAAAACTGCCATTTGGGAAAACAAAAGCTTAACGGCATCTATATAGGAAGAGTGTCTGATAATACCGGAATAAGTTCTAAACAGCCAGAAAAAGAAAACATTTACACTAAATAAAGCGGCTATAAATGCAAAGCTATTTGGCGTAATGATGTAATCCAATCCCGTTCCCTTAAAGATAAGAATGGTAAAAAAAAACGATAGTACCAAAACCGAAAAGTCCATCAGAATAATAATCCATCTAGGCAGATAGCTCAAATTATGAATGCTGAATTTCAAGTTTTCTCTTGAAAAAAAATTAGGATTGGCTAATGATGAATCCGTGTTTTTAGTAGTACCCAAAGTTTTTTTTTAAAAGATTAATTCCTTACAATACCCCAAAAATAACATTTAATGAATGGAAAAAAAAATCTTATTGATTCAATTTGATTTAAAATTCGAATAAACAACAAAAAAGAGGCAGTACATCCCATGGTATCAAGCAAAATTTATATTTAATCCTAGAAATAAAATAGGCTAATCCGTTGGGTGCAATTGTTTTTTTTACAACAAATTTCAGTCAGTTCGAGTGTTTTTCGCCAGTTCATCCCGACACTTCATGATTTTGTGGAGTAAAACGCTACAAAAATGTATTGAGAACCATTTTAATAATAAATAATAACTAATTACACCCAACGGGTTAATAATATACAATCCGTTCTCTAGAGTTTATGCTTCAACAACCCCAAAAGATACTCCCCATAACCTGATTTTTTCAAAGGTTCGGCTAATTCTTTAAGTTGTTGTTCTGTAATAAAACCTTGCCTCCAAGCAATTTCCTCGATGCAGCCTACCTTCAGTCCCTGACGTTCCTCAAGAACCTGAACAAATTGTCCGGCTTGTATTAAGCTGTTAAAAGTTCCAGTATCCAACCAAGCCGTTCCTCTGCTTAAAATACCCACTTTTAGTTTTCCTTTTTCCAAGTACACTTTGTTCACATCGGTGATTTCATATTCTCCTCTTGCACTGGGTTTGATATTTTTAGCTATTTCCACCACCGAATTATCATAAAAATACAAACCGGGTACCGCATAATTCGATTTGGGTTCCAAAGGTTTTTCTTCAATAGAAAGTGCTTTAAAATTAGAATCAAATTCAACTACACCATAGCGTTCCGGATCTGAAACGTGATAAGCAAAAACAACTCCACCTTGCGGATTGGTATTGGATTGCAACAATTCATCCATATTCGAACCAAAGAAAATGTTATCTCCTAAAACTAGTGCTACGCTATCCTTCCCAATGAACTCTTCTCCAATGACAAAAGCTTGAGCTAGTCCGTTAGGAATGGCTTGTTCTGCATAACTGAATTGGCAACCAATAGCAGATCCGTCTCCCAAAAGTTTTTTAAAATTAGGCAAATCATGTGGGGTCGAAATAATTAATATTTCATGAATTCCCGCCATCATCAAAGTAGACAACGGATAATAAATCATGGGTTTGTCATAAACCGGCATCATTTGCTTGCTCATAGCAAGCGTTAACGGATGCAAACGGGTTCCAGATCCTCCGGCTAGTATAATTCCTTTCATATTTTTTTTTGACTTTATAACTTTCGACATTTGACTTTCGACTAACGATATTGTTTCTCGTAATATGTCGCATATTCCCCAGAAGTAATATTATGCAACCAGATTTGATTTTCCAAATACCAATTTACGGTTTTTTCCAATCCTTGTTCAAAAGTAACCGAGGGCTTCCATCCCAGTTCTTTATTTATCTTAGTAGCATCAATCGCATAGCGTAAATCATGGCCTGGCCGGTCTTTTACATACGAAATCAATTGTTCTGATGTTCCTGAGGCGCGACCTAATTTCTCATCCATGATTTTACAAAGCAATTTCACCAAATCAATATTTTGCCATTCGTTAAAACCTCCAATATTATAGGTATCATGATTTTTGCCTTCATGGAAAACCAAATCGATGGCAACTGCATGATCTTCAACAAATAGCCAATCACGCGTATATTTCCCATCGCCATAAACAGGCAAAGGTTTGTTTTGAATAATATTATTGATAAACAAAGGAATCAATTTTTCCGGAAAATGATAAGGACCATAATTATTGGAACAATTCGTCAATACATAAGGCAAGCCGTACGTTTCTCCATAAGCCCGAACAAAATGATCGGAACTCGCTTTTGAAGCCGAGTAAGGAGAATTAGGATCATAAGCCGTGGTCTCAGTAAATAATCCTTTAGCACCCAAACTCCCATAAACCTCATCGGTACTGATATGGTAAAAACGTTTCCCTTCATAATTGCCTTGCCAAGTAGCCTTAGCCGCATTCAATAAATTCATGGTTCCAATAACATTTGTTTTCACGAAGGACAACGGATCCGTTATGGAACGATCCACATGAGACTCGGCAGCCAAATGCAAAACCCCGTCAAATTGATGTTCCCCAAACAATCGGTCTATAAAAGGCGCATCGACGATATCACCTTTGATAAAAGTATAATTCGGCGCTGACTCAATATCAGCTATATTCTCTAAATTCCCGGCATAGGTCAAAGCATCCAAATTAAAGATCTGATAATGAGGATACTTCTTCACAAAAAGTCGTACTACATGAGACCCTATAAAACCGGCACCACCTGTAATTAATATTTTTTTCATTTTATTATTTTTTATTTAAACACAAAAAGTGAACCCACAAAAACCACAAAGTTTCCAGCAAAGAACAAAGAATTATACACGGAATACCTGAACACTTTTACTGAACACTGACCACTTCGCATTTCACCCACTATTCACTTCTCACCATTCACTGTCATTTCGAGCGTAGTCGAGAAACAAAATTATGTCCTGAATTTTCGGCTCCCTTTAGGGCTGGGGTAAAACGAAAATTGTAAACCTGTTCTCATCTCACTAAATCCCATACCTAAAACTCCTAGCCCGCCCTTAAATTAAAAACGTCAAAAAAACAACGAAAAAGTAAAGTGGCAGCAGTCCGCGAGTTGAGGACGAAGGATGAACGGCTCGGGCTGCGGAACGGCACTTTGAGGTAGTTTTTAAGCTTTCTATTTACAGGCTTGATTTTTTTGTTTCTTTTTTGATCAAGCAAAAAAAGAAAATTAGTAAACCCTATTTTTTTACTTTCAATAAAACGTCATTGGTAGTGGTTTTTAAAGTGAATAAATCTTTATTTTATAAAAATGTATCGAGGATACTTCTCACCACTCACTATTTCTCAATCCCCAACAACCTCATACATCTCCTCAAACTGGTTATATACTCAGGAACCACCACCCCATAAACAGATTTAATCTTACTTTTATCCAATAACGAATATTTCGGACGCTTCGCAGGTGTAGGATAAGCCGATGTTGAAATCCCGCTGATTTCACAATCAAAACCACCAATTTCTTGAATCGCCAAAGCAAACTCATACCAGCTGATTGCTCCCTCATTGGAAAAATGATAAATACCTGCTTGCCAATGGGCATGGGTCAGTATAGTCATAATCGCCTGCGCCAAATCTGCGGCATAAGTAGGACTACCTATTTGATCATTCACCACATTCAAACTGTCTCTTTCTTGCATCAGTTTCGACATGGTTTTCACAAAATTTGTTCCAAAACTCGAGTATACCCAGGAAGTTCGGATAATAATTGAATCCGGATTGTACTTTATACAAGCCTTTTCCCCAGCCAACTTAGTTACCCCATACACATTAATCGGATTAAGCTGGGCAGTTTCCGTTAAGGCTGTAGAAGCTGTACCGTCAAAAACATAATCGGTAGAAACATGAATCAATTGACAATCATTCACATGACTCCATTGAGCCAGTACCGCGACAGCTTGATGGTTCAACACATCCGACAATTCAAACTCAGCTTCGGCTTTATCAACAGCAGTATGTGCCGCACAGTTGATGATAATCTGTGCATTAATTTTGGTTAATTCAGTTTCTAAGTTCTCCAAATCACACAAATTCAATTCCTCCCAATCAGTAAAAACCCAGTCAAATTGCGGATAATTCGGACCCAAAACTTGCAATTCCGAACCCAATTGCCCTTTGGCACCGGTAACTAATATTTTTTTCATTTATTTTTTAATCTTTTCAATTTTCAATGCCTAACTTTCTCTAAATCCCCCTACACATCATCGCAAAACTGATCCCGATAGCTATCGAGAGTACGAATCAATTCTCACTACTAACCACCTTGCCCCTTAAAAACTCTCTGAATATCTACATATGATGTTCGATTTCCAAAAACTCATAAGTCACTATTCACTACTACCCTCTGAACACTGAATACTCCCCACTGTAATCCCGAGCTTCTGCTGAAAGGTCGAAGGACACTTTCACTTTTCACTTCTTACCATTCACCACTTAAAACTGACTGTTACAATTAGCAAAATTAGGCAATATTAGATCCTTTTCAGATACAATCGCATCCACTAAATCCATACCCCAATCAATATTCAAAGCTGGATCGTCAAATCTTATGCCTCCTTCGCTTTGTTTATTATAAAACTGATCACACTTATAGAGTACAACAGCTGTTTCACTCAACACCGAAAAACCATGTGCAAAACCTTGTGGCACCAACAATTGCTTTTTGTTTTCTGCGGATAATAATACTTCAAAATGCTTTCCATAGGTAGCCGAATCCTTTCTCAAATCAACTGCCACATCCATAATTTCACCTTGAAGTACACGAACTAACTTGGCTTGTGCAAAAGGTGGATTTTGATAATGCAACCCTCTCAATGTTCCTTTTTTGGAAAAAGATTGATTGTCCTGTACAAAATCGTTAGTAATCCCTAAATCTCTAAATTTACTTTTGCTATAGGCCTCAAAAAAACACCCTCTGGAATCCTCATGAACCGCTGGAGTAACAAGTACCAAATCCTTAATCGCAGTTTTCTCAATTGTCATATCGTAAATCTATTTTTATATCCTTTATGTTTGTATAACACCCATGCAAAAATATTATATTATTGTTTAGTCTGGTATACAATTACGGAATAGAATTTCATAATTGTACCTGTTTTTTAATATATTTTATCCTTTAACCTATAAATACTATTAGAATCTATTTAGCTTAAGACAACTAAAAAAAATCTACACAAATCCTCGATTCCGTGAGCTGTATGATTCCTAAATCTTACCATGCTAAGATCTAAAAAAATGCCATCTCAATTGTCTCCAAATAAAAATGGGATAAAGAAGAATTTTTCTTCTTTATCCCATCAAGTGACTAATTTTCCTTTTCAAAACCTCTGGCAGGCTCAACGATTCCACAACTAAATAATAAACTGATTTTTTTTGTAAGAACTAGAAACTGTCAACCGAGAACCCATAACCAGCCTCTCATCATTCACTTTTCACTTTTTACTTCTCACTATTCTCTACCTCACTTTTCAACAAAAAAACCTTTCACTACCACTGCAATCCGTTCCCTTTCCACATCGGTAAGATTAGAACCGGAAGGCAAACACAAACCATAGTCAAATAAAGTCTCTGCTACTTTTTCCCCATAATACGGATATTTCTCAAAAACTGGCTGTAAGTGCATAGGTTTCCATAAAGGACGAGATTCAATATTAGCAGCTTCAAAAGCCAAACGCATAGTTTCACGGTCTATTCCTTTCTCTACATTGGGTTTAATTACAATAGTGCTTAACCAATAATTGGCAAAATAATCATCATTTGGAGCTGTAAAAACGGTAACTCCTGCAATATCCTTGAACAAATCGACATAAAAAGCATTCATTTTTCTGCGCAAAGCAACATGATCATCTAAAACTTCCATTTGTCCGCGTCCAATTCCCGCACAAATATTACTCATTCTGTAATTATACCCTATTTCGCTGTGCTGGTAATGAGACACATTATCTCGGGATTGTGTAGCATAAAAAACAGCTTTGTCTTTTAGTTCTTTGGATTGGGAAACAATCGCACCACCACTCGAAGTCGTAATGATTTTATTACCGTTGAATGAAAAAATTCCAAAATCACCAAAAGTTCCACATTTTCTCCCTTTATAAGAACTTCCTAAAGCTTCAGCACTATCCTCTATAATTGGAATACAATATCTATTGGCAATAATACGAACTTCATCTACTTTATAAGGGCTACCATAAATATGAACAGCAATAATTGCTTTGGGGATTGCACCTTTAGCAATTCGGTCTACTATCGCTTCTTCTAAAGCAATCGGACATAAATTCCAAGTATCAATTTCGCTGTCAATAAAAATAGGAGTTGCGCCTTGATACAAAATTGGATTTGCCGAAGCTGAAAAAGTCATACTTTGACAAATTACTTCATCACCAACCTGAACTCCTAATAAAATTAATGCTAAGTGAATAGCAGAAGTTCCAGAATTCAAAGCGCATACATGAACCTCATTCCTTAAATGATTTTCCAAGTCTTTTTCAAAAGCATCAACATTGGGACCGCCAGATGTAATCCAATTACTGGATAAAGCTTCCCGAATATATTTCATCTCGCAACCTACTTCATGGGCTAATGACAGAAAAATCCTTTTATCATCCATCTATTATCCACATATTAATATCAAATCTTACATCATCTTCAGAAGTTCGATCAAGAGGCAAAGTCGAAAAAGATATCAATTTAGATCCTACCTCCAACGATTGAATGGCATTGGCATAGCCATCGGGAATATGAACAATCTTGCTTTCTGAAGCGCAAACAAAAATGGTTTCTATTGTTAAATCTTTCGATGGATTTTCCCAATCATCGATTTTTACAAAATGAATTTTGAAAGAACCGCTAATACAATAAAAGTTTTTTGCATCTAATTTATGCCCTTGCCAAGCACGAATTGGATTTTCATCAGAATTGCTGATAATGTAAAATCTTTCAATAGCTGCAAAGCTAAAATCATTTACATACGAAATAGTTCCGCGATGATCTGAAAAATTGTCTCCTTGAATTATTTTTGGAATCATTAACTTAACTTTAAATTACTTCTCTTTAATAAAAAAAATTTCAAAGTATATATAAGCAGCAAAGGAGTAATTACAATTGCAAACAAAACTAGATCTTGTTTTTTTTGATATAGGCAAATAACCAACGCTGAAACTATAATTTGAGCAATTGCATAATACAAAGAAACAACTCTATGCTGAATTTTATACTCGTTACTCAAAATTTGATAAAAATGCAAACGATGTGCTTCGAAGATATTTTGTCTTAAATACATTCTATGGATAATAGTACATATTGCATCAACTCCGTAAACAGCCAAAAACAATAGCCATATTAAAGAATTGGTTCTTAGAATAAGTTCCAAAACCAAATAAATTACCCAAAATGCAATCGCTATACTCCCTACATCACCTGCAAAACATTTTGCTCTTTTTCTATAATTAAAAAAAAGAAAAACTAAGCTCGCAATCATTCCATACTTTATAAAACTGCTATCTGTAAAAAGTTGAATTTCTTCATTAATGTACAAGAGTGACCCCATAACAACCAAAGTATAAAGACCTGTTATACCATTTATTCCATCCATAAAATTATAGGCATTAATCAAGCCTATTGCTAAAACATAAGCAGTTATAATTCCAAATACAGGAACTAAACTAAAAACCCCAATTTCAAAAAAAATCAAAGAAATAGCTAAAAACTGAATCGACATTCTAATTTTATTGGACAGACTTTGAATATCATCCCAAAAACTAACTAAACTAACTAACGTAATTCCGGCAAAGAAATAGTAATTATCCTGAACGTGTTGAACAAAATAAAGCAAAGCAGAAAACCAAAATATAACTCCACCGCCTCTTAGAGTGACCTCAGTATGCGAACTTCTTTGGTTTGGTTTATCAATAATATTGTAACGATCAGCTACTTTAAAATAAAGTAACATTGAAATCATTAAAAGAATTCCTAGAATTGTGTATTCCATTATATATTTATGAAGCTTTTGATTAGTTATTTTTTACATTAATAATTAGATATTCTCCCTATTAAGAAAATCTAAAATTGGTTCTGGTTTCCAATTCAATAATTGCCTAGCTTTTGAATCATCGAAAGTTAAATTAGATGTTATTTTTCTCACTTTTGAAGAATTAATAGGAGCTTTTTCTCCCATTATGTCTCCAATTATTCCAATTAATTTAGCTATTCCTAAAGGCAAACTAAAAAAAAATTTTTTATTCTTAGAAATCATTAAACTTAGTTCATTAAAACTAGGATTAAAACCATCTGTCAGATTATAAGTACCTCCTATTATTGCAACTTTAGGTATAAAGGTGGCAACATCTTGTGCCAACACCATGCTCTTCCTAGCTTTCCCACCTCCAATATTAAAATAATATCCTTTATCAATTGCCTTTATCATCGCTCCCAAATTACCAGGAGGATTTTCGCCTACCAGTAGTGGTAAACGCAAAATAGTGCAAACCACATTCTGTTTTTTGCACCATTTCATTACCAATGCTTCTGCTTCAATTTTACTCAAACCATAAGGGTCTTTGGCTTCGAGCTGATGTTCTTCGTTTATATCATTTCCAAACTCTTGACCGTAAACCGAAACTGAACTAATAAAAACAAACTGTTTAGGTAAGACAGTTTTTTCTAATCCCTTCAATAAATTTTCAGTACCGATAACATTTACTTCATGGAATTGCTTCTTTTCAGAACCCTTTTTAGGTACAGAATGTGCTCTACCAGCTGCATGTATGACTATACCAAAAGAATGATGAAAATTCGGAATTTGTTTATCTAAACAAACCCGGTACTCGCCAGAATTCCTTGACAAACCTAAAATTTGATACTCTTTCTCTAATGTTTTGATGATGATTTTTCCAAGAAAACCATTAGCACCTGTTAGCAATACTTTCATTTTTATTTTTTTATAATGCTATTTCAGCCAAATAATCAAGCATGCAAATATTCTGCTATTTGACATACTTAAAAAAAGACTTACTCAACGCAATCATCAAATAATAAACTGTCCTGACTAAAGAGAGCTTTTCGTTTTCTCTATAAATCTTATAGTACCACTTTATTACTTTCAATTTATTTGATGAAACCGAAGACTTTCTAACACGATACTTTGCCAAGACGTGACCCGAATTTTTAGCAACATATCCTTTTTTTAATATTGCTAACCAAAGGGCAAAATCTTCGTGTCCTTGTTTAGTGAAATATAATTTGCCTATTTTTTTACGGTCATAAACAGATGTTAAGCATGCAATAACATTACCTTTTAAAAGATTAAAATAGGTAACTTCATTCGGAGCTATTATTATTCTTCCATTAGACTCGCCATCCTCATTTATCTTTCCGTAATTTGAAAATACAATACCCACTTTCTCATCCGAAAATAATGGAATTTGCAACTCTAATTTATTTGAAATCCATAAATCATCACTATCTAAAAATGCTATATATCTTCCTTTGGCCATTTCAATCCCAATATTTCGGGGATCAGCTGGAGAACCTGATGCAGATTCAGTTTTAAAATATTTTATTCTGTTATCCGTTCTAACAAATTCTTCAACAATCTGCCTTGAATTATCAGTTGAACAATCATCGACAATTAACATTTCCCAATCACTGTAAGTTTGAGTAATTACAGATTTTATTGTTTCCGATATGAAATTTTCGCAGTTATAGAGAGGTGTGATAATTGAAACTTTCGAATCTTCCATTTTCAAAAAAACTTTACTTATAATTAAACTTTTTAACGATATCTAAATCTTAACTAAATACTTAACCATTATTACACAAAAACTTCTTAAGCTTTTGATAGCCAATATCAACTGAAAAATTACCTAAGTAATATATTCGAGAATTCTTGTTTAATTTTTTATAATGAAAGTTATTGATACAACTTACAAAATCATCAGGTGAACCACATACATACCCAATCCCTTTATTCTCGACATCTTCCATTCCTACAAATGCCTCTGTAGTACCGATTACTGTTTTACCATACATTAAAGCTTCTATCGTTTTTGTTTTCATTCCAGAGCCTAATCTCACAGGGTTTATCACAAAATCAGCATTGCTGTAAAAAGGTTCCAAATCATCAACAAAGCCTTTTATTTCAATCTTAGGGTGCCTTTTATATTGCTTACTAAGCACTTCCATACCATTACCTATAATTACTAACTTAGAACTTACTGAAGGTAGCACATTTTCAATATACCAGTTAATAGCGTCGATATTAGCAAAAAAAGAACTCCCTACAAAAAGATGGTAATTTTCTGTATCCTCCAGCTTTATTGATGGTATAAATCTATCCTCAATTGTTATAGGAAGAATCAAATCGGCTTTTCGCCCATAAATAGACAGCAATAAATCACTATCAACATTGGTCAAACAAATGATTTTATCGGCATATTTAGTTATTAGTTTTTCGTTGTTCCTTGCATAACGGACCATCAAATTATTTAAAAAACCATCTACCAGTACCTTATCCTTATAATATTTAACTTCTATGTTATGAAAAAAAACTACGATGGTAACATTTAATTTTTTTAAAATATAAGCGAATGCACCCAATAGCGAGTGATCAATAAAAACAAATGATATTTCATTAAGTAATATACTATTCTTTATGTCACTATAAACATGACTGGAATAGCCCCATGGCTTATCTGCAACAATATTTATGAGCTTACTCAAAATAGTTTTATCTGATAGATAAAATTCAATGATCTTCCCGCCGCTAATTTCCCTCAAGATCTCAACATTTCTTTTTGAAACGACGGCACCTCCATCTATTGACTTCAGTTCTCTACCAATATATATTATATGCTTCCCATTTAAATCGGCTTGCGACATCTTTAGTCTTTTAGTTAATAAAATTATTAAAGTTTGGTTCAAGCATAGTTAAGCTTCTGTAATAACCACCCCCATTTTGATTAAATTTGCCTAAATTTCCTATTATCTGAATCAATTCGTCAATGTTTGAGTAGAAAGCGTCATATTTAAAGAAATCACTGTACGATTCTAATGTATCAATTCTTGAAACAACACATGGTTTGTCATTGGCCATACATTCCAACAATACACCACTAACCCTATACTTAAAATTTTTGGGATAAGCAATTAGTATGATATTGGATTTCAAAAACAAATAATCGTATACGTTTTGACTCAAAAAAACACTAATAACCAGAGTATTGCGTTTTACCACTGGTGATTTATCTTTATAAACAAACAAAATATCTTCTTGCTCCAGATATTCCATAAATTTATTTGACCGAATTAATTCATTAATAAAATCTTTATCTGAACTACTTTCAGAAGGGGAAAACAATATCTTTTTATATTTAATTAATTCATCAAAAATATAACCAAATTCGTCATCTTCATTTGTATGGATAAGCGACTTTGCATTAGGAAGACCGTGAGGCTGAACATATATTTTATAATTGCCTTTTGAACTTAAATAGCTTTTTGTTTCCTTATCTAACACAATCAATGAATTATTGATTAAAACCTTATTCAGGAAAAAATATTTCACCTTACTTTCAACAGATGTACTGACATTGATATGATTAATCAAACAACATTTTTTTATATTAGATAGAAAAAAAGAAACTTCTTCAAAACTTGAAAAAATTATCAAATCGTATTTTTTAAAATCAACAAAAAATTTGATGAAAAGCAAAGCAAAAAAATAAGCTATCCTATTTCCAAGTTTACCTAAGTCCTTTTTAAAAAAAAATTTCGGAATTGAATATACAACCTCCGAACTGTCTATATTCAATTTATCTTCGTAGCCACTAACAAAAACGAATTCTAACAGATATCCTGACTTCCTTAAATTTTCTATATATATATTGTTGAAATTAACATGCCCGTTTTGCAACAAAGGATCAATATATAATATTTTCTTTTCAACACCTTTCATCTTTCAAATTTAAATAAAACTCAGAGCTATACAATAACAACATGGCAATTATCCCAAACTGGACGTTATAATAAAATGTAAATGCTAACCACGGAATGGCAGCATAAGCCATAAAATTATGCTTAATCATCTTAATATATTTGATAACCAACCTAAAAACCAAAAACATACCAATCAAACCATTGGCTAAAGGTATACTCGAAAATGAATCGTGAACTCCACCATACTTATTATTGCTTATTTCGATAGCTTTATACGCATTAATTAAATCCATATTTGCTAATAATTTGAAATCATCAGAAAAATACGAACCATAACCTTTTCCAAAAAGCAAAAAAAAAGGATTACTAAAGAGTTCATTAAAAATACTCATTATCTCAACGATTCTTACTCTAGGAGATTCCGGAATTAAATTAATCCCATCAATTCCCTGAAACACATTTACCATTAGGGTAACATTTTCTAACTTATATAAAAACAGATTATATTCTGAATTTTCAATGTATGACGTTAACTTTATAAACCCAAACATCAAAACCGGGATTAGCGCCAGTTGTATTTTTTTTCTTCGTTGTACAATATCATAACCAGTAGCTTTTTTATTAAAAGCCATTAATAAGAATAAGATTAAAATAATACCCATAAATAAAATACCTTTTCCTCCCATTCCACCGTCCATAAGTAAAAATCCGGTTATTAAAAATGAAAGCAACGGCAATAAAAAGTTGTGCATGTGGTAATAAGCAAATATTAAAGCCATACTAAAATAAACAACCTCAATTATTATAGAAACTTCCTCCGTACCATATTGCGATGTAAAACCTAATAAAAAAACAAACAATGCGGCAATCGGAGCCGCTATCATCAATTCAATGAGCATTTTAGATAATTTCTTAACAAACGATTCAAACGGCAAACGAATTAGTACAAATGCAGTCAGGTACAATGTTAATATATACGATGTATATATTACAAAATACTCTATGTAATATCCAAAAAACAACAAACCAAATATACCGAGTAATATTCCAGAAACCCCAAGAAATATAATTGTTTTGTATAGCAAATAAAAAACAGAGTTTGGGGGAATTGTTACCTTTAGACGAAATGTTCTGATGTAAAAACTAAACATGATAAGATGATAGACACCAACAGGACCAATTAGCTTTAATTTCGAATAATTAAATAATCCATAATGGCTTTCCTCAGGATTAGTTATTTGTGAAAAGGGTATCGCTAAACAGCTTATTGTAAAAACTATATGAAAAAAAAAAGCCTTTTCTGTTTTACTAGTAAAAAGCAAATAAATGATAGCTATTATTTCTGGAAAAGAAATCAAGATACCAGTAATTTTTTCATGTGTTAATGAATTTCCAATAATTAATAGTATGTACAATACTACATATTTATACGAAAACTCATTCATATGTTGATTTTAAAATTATTCTTTAAAACTGGGATTACTTCTTGATGTTTAACGTTAGCAAAAACATTAAAAGGCAGCATTTTAAATTTATACTTAACTTTCACTACTACGAAGCCCGCAACCTTCTTAAATAATTCAAAAGTGAACTTGAAATACTTTAATGGGTTATACCCACAGTTTTTTATAATATACCTGACAATTTTTGGCTCTAACCATGGCTCATGAACTAACATTGCGGCATATAATGCCAATAAATTTAATTCTTTCTGGACATCATAGCCTTTTAACACTTCGCTTGTCGTTTGAGGATAAATCGTCTTTTCAGACCATATTCTAGGAATCAGTGGATTCCAACTATCCTTTATTTCAGGCCTCAAAAAAGGGAGCTTTTCAACTTCTCCAAAATGCTTTTTTAGAGCTGTCCAACCTCCGCCGCTATTTTTTGAAGCACCAAAAATACTCACCGGATAATTTAAATGGTAGTATTCTTTAATATTTATAGCTAAAGATACTGCAAAATCAATATCAGGACAAGATCCTACTATGTAACGGCCAAATTTTGACTTAAGCTTTTCGATTTCAGACCTTAAAACAATTCCATGATAAAACCTTGGCAGCATATCATAAGCCATGGCCCCTTTTGCCAGTGTTTTATCTAATTCAAATACAGGATCTATTTTTGTAAACTCTAATATAGGTGATACATCTGGTAACCAAAGATTAGCTGACCTATGATAATAATTCTCTTTCTTAAATACAACCGATTCCCACCAGTAATAGCCTGGGCTATATATTAAACAACTTATAGAACGTTCGTCCAGTAAATTGGTTATTTCCAGTATGTCAGGACAAATAAAATCATCATCGCCTATAAAAATTAAATATTTTCCATTTGAATTATCTATGGCCAGTTCGGTATTATCAGCAATAGGGATAGATACTTGATTATAGAAATATTTTAACTGAGATGCATTTCTTTTGGTAAGATAATCTAAACAAGGTTTGTTATCGTCTGAATTATCCTGTATTATCACCTCATACTCATATTCATTACTCAAATTATCGATTATTGAATCTAAAACAGGCAAAAGAGTTGAATATCTATTCTTTGTCGGTATTATTATAGAAAGTAGTTTTTTATATTTCTCCATCAGTAAATGCTTGTCGTATATTAATTTTATATTCTAGATTCATTTTATTAAAGACTACTAAATTTAAAGCCAAAGAAATTAAACCAATAATTATAGAGTATAATAGTACATAATACCCCTTGGGCAAATTTATTGTTATAAAATGACTTACAACACCAATTACTATAGCCATAATTAAAGGAATTAATGTTCCGTTTATTAGCCACCTTTTAAACTCATTTTTCAAAAATTTACAGATTATAAAATAACCTAAATAAAAGTATGCAAACAAATTCATAATTAGCCATGTATAAGTAGCTCCTATCAGCCCGTATTGTTTTACAAAAAATATAAGAGCTGGTATTATGCAAATTACAGCGACGACACCCAATCTTACATTAGTTTTAGTATGACCATTTGCAATAGCTAAATGATAAGGCATATATTGAAAAGATAAAAACACCCCGCCAATTAAAAGCACTTTCGTTACATTTTCAATTGCATTGGCAATTAGGATATCGTTAGTCCAAATTAAAACAAAATCCTTTGTGAAAAGAAAAAGAACCATAGCTCCAGAAGTTGCCAATGCCGACAAAACAAAGGTATTTACATGAAACAACTTTGTTAGCTTATCTTTTTCTGTATTTGCAGAGTACTTGACCATTCTAGGTAATATCGCAACCGCAATTGGTGTGATTATTAAAACGGGTACTTGAGAAAGAATCCCAGCTAAGGAATAATACCCAAACTCTTTTAAAGATAAAATCTTACTAATTACCAATTTATCAATTTGTGTGTTTAAAGAAGAAATAATTGCCATCAACATCATACCTCCTGCAAATCGGCCTACAGTTTTTAAAACCTGCTTATCAAACTTATAAGATATATTTGTCTTTATATATTTCCATAGATTATACCTGGTAATAAAAAAGAAAATTATGTTCACGAATACCTGCCAAATAAAGAAAGTCAACAATGTTGGGTAAAAGTAAAGAGGTATAAGGACAACGGCAGACCGAAAAATATTGCTTGAAATCTGGATTCCATTAGACAATACTTGCTTCTCAAGTCCCATCAAACCACTACTTTGCAAAGTAGTAAACAATTGAAAAGCAACACTGACCCCCATCAAGCTGATATACAATGATAGATTTTGAGCAGAAATCGTATGAGAATTCAACCAATTTTCTGCTATTATTCCTGAAAAAGAAAAAATAACAAGTATTATAAACGAACAAATTGCCAAATACACCTTTTCAATTGTAAAAAGCATATTCCCTATATATTGTTTATCTGAGCTTCTCGCAATTTCTCTGTTTAGAGTAGCAGAAAGTCCTCCATCAGCAAAATACATAATTGTTAAAATAACTGTATAGAAATTAATCACAGCATAAGACTCAATACCCAATATTTTTATATAAAAAGGGACAAAAACGAATACAGATATAATTCCCCAAATTTTACCAACGTAATTGGCAATTATATTTTTAAACATTAATCTTTGTTTTGTATCAAAAAAAGCTTTTTAATGAGTTTTTTTATTTAAATTGTACCATTATCCACATGAATATTTTGTCCCGTAATTGAACGCGCATCATCTGATAATAAAAAAGCTACTGTTTTAGCCACAGACAAAACATCTGTTGCTTCTTTCATAGAAGTTCTTTTATATATTCTATTCTTTTGATCTTCTGATAAAGTCGCACTCATAGAAGTTTCCATAAAACCTGGCACAACCACATTAGAACGAATTCCTAAACCACCCCATTCTCTCGCCGTGTTTTTAGAAAATGCCTCTAAAGCTCCTTTACTCGAAGCATACATAGCTAATCCTTTATAACCGGTATGTGCGCTAATGGAAGAAATATGCACTATACTACCCTTAGTTTTATTAAAAATCATATTACGGATTGCATACTTTACTAAAATCAGAGGTGAAAAAACATTTGTTCTATACATTTCTTCTAATTTTGATAAATTTAAATTCGTAATAATATCGTCATATGCATGAGCTGCATTATTTATAAAACCGTGTAGAGGAATAGAATTTGTTACAAATTCTTTAAAAACAGTTTGATAAATTACCTCAGTATTTGCGAGATCAATGCTTTTGAAAAACAAACGCCCTTTATAAGCAATTTCTAACTCTTCCAATTCGGAAGTGTGACTTCGACTAATTGCATAAACCGTATTTCCTTTTTCTAATAAAACCTTACATATTTCTAAACCAACTCCTCTTGAAGCTCCTGTCAATAATATATTCATAATCTTTTCAATTTTCCTGTTCTTGTTAATGTGAATGATTCTACAAATTTTATTCGTCTTGGTATTTTAAAATCTTGAATATTTTCAAACAAATAAGATCTTATTTTAGATTCATCTATATTACTACCCTCCATTAATTTTATTTCTGCACATAGTATATTTCCCAATACCGAGTTAGGTTTTCCATAAACCATTACCTGTTGCACCTCTTGCATATTTGAAATAACCTGTTCAACCTCAGAAGGATTCACTTTATACCCTCCTACATTTATCAGCTCATTCCTTCTACTTACAAAACGAAAAAAAATCTTAGTTTCATCTACAAACTCAATTATATCTCCAGTTTTATAATAGCCATCTTCCAATAATAAATCCTCAGATTGCCCCAACAAACTCTTACAAATCAATAATTCTTTATTTTCAATTTTAAATTTATCTTTAAATCCCAAAGGAATCTTAAAAAATTCTCCTTTAGAAACTAACAATGATCCTGCTTCTGTTGAAGCATATATATTATTTATTCTTGCATTTGGAAATATTTTCATAATATTTTCATGCAATTTTTCACCTGATTTTTCACCTCCAAATGTAATTCTTTTTAAAGTCAAAAATTCCTTTTCAAAAGGCAATAATAATCTATAAAAAGTTGGCGTTGCTGAAACATTTGTTATAGAATACTTTTCAATTGCTTCATATACTTCACGTCTAGAAGAATTAAAAATGTTTACCAAAGTATTTTGATTTGAAAATGCCTGAAAAAACACTTGCAATCCTGCTATATGGGTAGGATTAAATGCAAAACCCCAAATTTGACCAATATTAGTGTCAGATTTTCTTACCGCTTTAGTTAATGTCGATATTGAATGAATTATTTTTTTAGGCTGACCAGTTGTACCAGATGTAAAAATTGTTATCGCAGATTTAGATAAAATAATTTTCTCCAACAACTCATCAATTGTTTTAAAAGACAAAGGTTTAATTCTCTTTTCAGTGTTTACATTTTCTCCCATACCTGAATTAATTAATTCAGACGTACTTAAGTCTGAGTCTAATAAAACAATATCATTTTCAGAAGCAATTGCTATAATAAAATTTAAAAAAAAAGAATATAAACTATTTGATTTTAAAGCAAAATTATAAAAGTTACTGTTATTTATATCATTTAACAACTCATCATATTGAATTATCTGATCTTTACTAATTAAAAATGTTTGCATTATTCAGCAAGTTTTTTATAAATTTCCCCAACTGTATTTACCAGTCCATTTTCAAAAATATCAATATCAAATTCATCTTCAATACACACTGTCAATTCTGCTAAATCAAAAGAATTTAAGCCGATATCATTTCTCAAATCATCACTTTCATTCAATTTTGAAAGAGGTGCCAATTGATTATTCTGCCTTACACTATTTACTATCGTTAGAATTTTTTCTTCCATTTTTAATTAATTTTTTTTGTTGTATAATCATTTTTATATACTCATCTACTGGAATTGCTGGAATTCCACAAACACGAGAATTTTCAGAAATATTATTAGCTACAAGAGACATTGAACCTACAAAAGAGTTACTATGAACAATACACTTATTAGATATAGTTGCACTAGGAGCAATCCATACGTTTTCCTTTAATTCTACTGTCCCCATCAACAATGAATTACCTGTTATCACCGAATTTTTACCAATTTTACAATTATGTCCTATATGAACTTGACTGTCTATTTTGCAATTATCACCTATTATAACATTCCCTTCAAACAAGGCATTGCTAATTGTGCAATTATCATTAATCAAAACATTTTTACCAATATATGTACCCCCTACATGAGTAACAGTAAATGGCACATTGTATTCATTATATATTAATTGAAACCCTTCAGCTCCAATAACAGTACAAGACCCAACAGCGCTGTCGTCATTAATTATAGTTCCTTTCTTAATAACACTATTTGCACCAATTCTAACATTATTCCCTATAATAACCCCCTCTTCTATTACTGAAGTCGGATGTATAATACAATTTTGTCCCAATACAGATTCAAAATTAAATTTCTTATAAAAGGAAGTTACCGAATATAAAATTTCATGCAATTTATAAAATTCAACTTCTGGATAATCCACAATAAAAAAAGCAATATCGCTTTTAAAACCTTCTTTTTTCAAGATAATTTCATACACGTCTTTAGTAACAAACAATCCCCTAATCTTAGTATTTGAAATCCCATTATAAATAAACTTTTCAGACGCAATATATGAAACTACTGAATCGGCTATTATTTCTCTATTACATAGATTCAATCCATCAATATCAGAATCTATTCCATAATAATTTATATCCAAAAGATTTGCTATTTCTGAAATCTTAATAATTTGATTGTTCATATAATTATTTATTTTCAAACCACCACCCACTTGGTATTGCTACGAACTGATTCATGAATTCATTTACCCCTTTTAAAGAAACTTTATTATCAAAAACAGTATACACATTATTATTAATATGTACCCCTGTGGCATAAAAACCACTTTCCTTAAAATCTTTTATAGCTTGTGTTTTATTTTTACACAAAGTACCATAAACCCAATAATTAGGAATAGAGTTTGGTGTTATTTCTAATGAATTAATAGAGTCAACATTGGCAAGTTTCTCATTCCAAATCATGGCATTATCTTTCTGAATAGTCAAAAGATTTTCTACATCGTCCATTTGTCTAGTTCCTATATAAGAATTCAACTCACTCATCAATCCAGCATAGCCTTCTAGCTTGATATCACAGTCTGGGTTTATTTCTCCATTTGGGTTTCTAAAGATAGTTCTGTCAATTCCATAATCACGAATTAGCATGGCTTTTTCATAAAGATTTCTGTCTTTAAAAATTAATGCTCCTCCGTCTATCGTGTTTGGTAACCGAACCGTTTGAAAAGAAAACACAGTAATATCAGTACCAATATTCCCAAGTCTTTTTCCTTTATATTGTGAACCAAATGCTTCAATTCCATCATCTACAACAGGAATACCATAAGCTTTTCCAATTGCATTTATTTCTTCAATATCTCCTAAATAACCACAAAAATGATTGTGAAAAATAGCTTTGGTGTTTTTAGTAATTTTAGATTTCACATCGTCTGGACACATACTTCCAGTTTCAGGATTAACATCTGCCCAAACTACTTTTAATGCTTTTACCGTAAAAGGCTGATTGGAGGCCAAACAACTGACAGGACTAGCAATAACTTCATCTCCAAATTGCAAACCTAATGTTGACAAAACAATTTGCATCGCAACATTATAGGAACTAACGGAAAGTATATATTCGCACCCTATAAAACGTTGTAATTGACTCTCAAACTTTCTTCCATATTTTCCATAACCCAATTGCCCAGAATAAAGTATTTCATTTATTCCAGCACTAATATTTTTTGGCATGTAAGGCTTATAAATAGGAATCATTACCAGCCTTGTTTCATTAAAGTAACCATTCTTTCTCTATCTTCATCCGTAAGCCACCATCCACAAGGAATGTGCACCATCTTGCTGTAAAACAAATCTAAATTGGGTAATTCTGTTGGGTAATCATTCAAATAGGTATGTAAGTCATTCCTTTTATGAAGTTCAGAAGCCATAATCCCATTCTCAGCCATCATTTTTACAAACCCTTCACGATTTTCTACTTTTAGAGTATATAACCAATACGAAGGTTCCGAATCTGGGTAATATTCGATTAATTCAACCCCTTTTACATTCTTTAGATGTTCATCAAAATACTTACCATTATCAATATATCTTTGAACAAGGTTTTCGATATTCTCCAATTGAATCAATCCAATTGTAGCATTCACATTGTTCATGTGGTATTTATATCCTTGAAAAGTGATGTCATTATCCATACGAGTCAACTTTTTATCAAGACCAAACCATCTGATTACTTTACCTTTCTCATATAAATCGTTATCCAATATTTGCAAAGCTCCTCCATCAATTGTAGTCAAATGCTTGATTGCTTGAAAAGAATACACGGTAAAAGGAAAATGATTTCCTGTTTTTTTACCATTGTATTTAGCACCTAGTGCATGAGCTGCATCTTCGATAACTGGGATATTATATTTTTCGGACAATGCTTGAATTCCTTTTACATCAACTGGAATTCCAGCATAATCAACCACAATAATAGCTTTCGTTTTTGGATTAATTGCTTTTTCAATAGCAACAGCCGAAATATTACCTGTATTATAATCCACATCTGCCCATCTTACTTTAGCACCAACCATTTTGATCGCCACATTAGTTGGTTCGGCAGTCAAGGCAGTACTAATCACTTCATCTCCTTCTTTTACTCCTGCAAGAATTAAAGCAATATGCAAAGCGGCGGTACCTGAATTTAATGAAAGTGTATTACCTCCTCCGATATATTCTTCAAATTTTCTTTCAAATTCTTCTACAATCTCCCCTTGAGCTACATAACCGCTATACAAAACGGCTTCAAGTCTTGGCATTAAAATCTCACGAGGTGGAATACTTGTTTTTATTAATGACAACATAACTAATTATTAATTGTGAGAGGCTAATTCTTCTTGAACATAATCTAAAGTCAGCAATAATTTTTTCAATTCTTCTATGCTCAGTCTTTCTGTATTATCTGAATTATATTCAGTATCTACGAGTTTTGGACCGTCTTCTTGCACATATTTTGTATAATTCAAATCCCTGAAATCGGCAGGAATTCTATAAAAACCTCCTAAATCATCCGCTTTTGCCATTTCTTCTTTGGCACAAAGTGTTTCATACATCTTTTCGGAATGGCGTTCTCCAATAATTATAACTTCATTATCTGCCTTAAAAAGTTCTTTCAAGGCTTGTGCTAGATCTTCAATAGTAGATGCAGGAGATTTTTGAACAAAAATATCTCCTGGATTACCATGCTTAAAAGCAAACATAACTAAATCTACCGAATCATCTAACGACATCATAAATCGTGTCATTTTTGGATTTGTTATTGTCAATGGTAATCCTTCTTTTATTTGTTTAACAAATAATGGTATTATTGATCCACGAGAACACATAACATTACCATAACGAGTTGCAGTATATATCGCATTCACACTTTTAACTCTTGAATCTCTAGCTTTAGAGACAGCTAATTTTTCCATAAAAGCTTTAGAAATACCCATAGCATTTATTGGATAAACAGCTTTATCAGTACTCAATACCACCACTCTCTTTACATTATTTCTAGCTGCTGCTTCAAGCACATTTTCTGCTCCTAGAATATTGGTTTGTACTGCTTGCATTGGATAAAACTCACAAGAAGGAACTTGTTTTAACGCTGCTGCATGAAAAACAAAATCAGCACCATTCATTGCATTATTGATGCTGTCAAAATCTCGAATATCACCAATAATAAAATTTAATTTATCGTTTTTATATTCGATTCTCATATCTTCTTGCTTCTTTTCGTCTCTTGAAAAAATCCGAATTTCTTTCAGATCCGAATTTAAAAAACCCCTAAGCATCGCGTTCCCAAAAGAACCTGTTCCACCTGTAATTAATAATACTTTATCTTTAAACATATAAATTGTTATTTTAACTTAGTATAAAATAGATTTAAATCCACTTTAGGTAATTATAAACTTATTTTTTATCCATCTCCTTTTGATGTACTTCTCTCCTCAATCCCGAACTTGAAAACCTATGATCTCTAGTATTAAAATACAATTCAATTCCTTTAGTTTCACAGTACATTCTGCCAGTAAAATCTTGCTCTCGATATTCATCGCCTACAATTCGCACATCTATCTTAAAGGAACGTAAAACATCTTCTAAATCCTGTTCGGTAGCATAAGGAACAATCTCATCCACAAACTTACAACCTTTCAGTTGTATATACCGCTCCACTACCGTTTGTGCCGGTTGGTTTTTACCAGGTCGATCCAGCGTAGGGTCAGTTTGTAAACCAACAATCAAATAATCACATTGCCGTTTCGCTTCTTCCAACATTTTTACATGTCCAGCATGAAATAAGTCAAAAGCACTAAAAGTTATTCCAACTCGGTTTGTATTGCTTTCCATGATTTACACTAATTGTTTTAAAATTCGTCTTACTATTAACAAGATTATAATTAAAAAACTAGCAATAAAACCTCCCAAAACCAAACCTTTAGTTTTCCCAAATTTCTCTTTAGGCAACGGCAAAATAGGTTTATCAATTACTTGAATCAATGGAGTTTCCTTCCGTAAAGTAACTTTGGCTAATTCACTTTGTTTGACTAGTTCCGTTAATATCGCCGTATTCGCCTGTACATCTACCTGTCTGCGGGCTGAAGGAGCACGACGCACATTCATCGCCGGGTTCAAAGCAAAGGTATTATCATTAGCCACTGCCACACCTGTAATCGCTCCGTTGAGTTCACCTCGAATGGAATCAGTTTGCCTTTCCAGAATATCCATATTCATACGTGCCTTTTTACTTTTGGTAGACACATAAAAGTCAGATACTTGTTTGACCAAGGCTTCTGCAAAAAATTTGGAGAACAACTCATTCTTGGAATTGACATCTATGGTGATTATCGCTATTTTTTTATCTTTTTGAGCTACAGACAATCCGGTTTTTGACAAATCTTGATACATCACACCCAAAATACTGTCATGAACTCGGGTAAAATAGGTCCGTTTTGTTTCAGGTAAAAACTGGATAGCTGCAAACCTTGGTTTGTCATTCCATTTGTCTCTCCATCCCTGATTTTGAATATACATCTCCGCCAAAGAAATGGTCTTTCCATCTACAACAACAGGACTCATCAAGGTTTGTTCCACCATAGCGCGGGACTTGAACAACTCCGTCAAATTGGATCCAGTAAAAATACTACCTCCTCCTCCGCCAAGATCTATACCAAACGAACTCGCCAAACCTAAAGCACCTCCCAATCCACCACCTTTTTCATCTTCTAACGCAAAAGATAAAGTAGCCGTATACACTGGTTTTTTAATAAAAGAATAGGCCAAACCCAAACCTGCCCCTATAATTCCTGCTAGAAGTATAATTTTCCATTGCGAAAGTAAATAAACATACCATTCTCTCCCTTTTTCAATAAGCTCTTTTAACGAAATTTCGTCGTTGGGGTTTTGTTCGTTCATTTTTATCAAGATTTTACGCTTGTCTTTTATTTATTATTGAAATGTGTATTCTAAACGGTGTCGACAAAAACCTGTTATCGGTTTTTCTTTTGGCTCCCTTTAGGGCTGGGGTAAAACAAATGAAATCCACTATCTGTCATCTGAACCTAAAAACTGATTACCATTCACTCCTAACTACTCACCGCCATCCTGAGCGAAGTCGAAGGACACTTCTCACTATTCACTTCTTCTCACTATTACCTAATAAGCGCAATTACAATCCCTGCCAAACTCGCCAATACCCCGGCTATACTGACAAACTCTCCGGTACTCATTTTTTTGGTCTCCGGTTTTTCAGGAACTATAATTTGAGAACCTGGCCTTACTTTGGGATAGGATCTAATGAAAAGGAAGGAACTGGTTACTGCTGCTTTACCATTAGGATAAATAACATAGGCCTTTTTCTTCCAGCCTTTCGCATCTACGCCACCAACAGCATCCAAATAATAACCGAATGACTTTCCTTTATCGTAAGGAATTTCAGAAGTCAACAACACATTCCCAGTCACTTTAACACCCTCATTAAAAGTCGCCACTTCAATTTCATCACCGGGAAACAAAGTTACATTGGTGCTGCTATTTTGATTTTTAACAATCGATTTCCAATCTACAGGGATGACAGCAAATTTTAAATCTTCCTTCAATTTTTTAGTGAGCTTGTTTTGAATACTGTCTTTGGTTCCCAAATTCAAATCTACGCTTTCTACCGCTTCAATTTGTTTCGCTTGAATAGGCCTTTTGATTTTAACACCTTCTACATTTGCCAAAGAAGTCAATCCTCCAGCTCTTTGCACAACATCATATACTTTGTCTTTCTTATGTGCCAATACATATTTACCAGCATAATACACCGCTCCGTTTACCGATACCATTTCAGGTTTGTCATAGACAGCCATTTTACGGATATTAACCACATCAAAAGGCTGCAATTCAAAGTTTTTTAACTGCTCGTTGTTATTGGCCGTAATTTCTATGTTAAACAATTCCGCTTTATTAGGATTAAGGTCATCAATTTCTTCGGATTGAATCATTCGCGCAACTTCCACTCTTTTAGAAGCAGAACCGGTTAATCCGCCAGCCTGTACCAATAAATCATTTAAAGTAAGATTCTCATGATACTCATAAACCCCAGGTTTTTTAATTTCGCCATCGATTGTTATTTTATAGTCTTCAACAAAATCTAAAATCGAATACACCGTTACAATGTCTTCTTTATGCAAGGCAATATCAGCCTCTAAATCTCCTCCTAAGGCTTTCGCCAAATTCACGTTGACGATTTCCGTAGTCAAATCTGATTGCAATCGAATGATTCTGGCTCTATTGCTATAAGCATCTTCTTTTAACCCTTCGGCTTTTGCAATCAAATCAGAGATACGCATCCCTTGATAAAAAGAATAGGTATCCGGTCTAAAAACGGCACCGTCAATTTTGATACGATTTTCGAAACGGTTTAATATTTTTGACACTCTAAACACATCTCCTGAAAGTGGTTTATAAGAATTAAATTCTGTCGATTTTATGTCTCGTACTTTAAATTCTTTATCCGTTTTTTGCAATACATTCACGGATGCTGTGTAAGCAAATTCATTGAAACCAGAAGCAAATGACAATAAATCGTTAAATGTTTCCCCTTTTTTCATCTCAAAAATACCCGGACGCTTAACCTGTCCTTCAAGGGTAACTCTCTGATTATAGGCTGGAATCCGAATAACATCATTGTCTTTCAACCCAACATTATCAGATTGATCTCCATTGACTAAAAAATTATAAATATCTACTTTAGTAAACACTTTGTTATTTCGAATCAATTCAATATTTCTATAACTACCATTTTTCCCGGGTCCACCGCCTAAAAACAGCGCATTATAAACCGTTGCCAAAGAAGAAATAGAATAGTTTCCTGGTTGCTTACTGCCAATCAATGTAACTTTAATTGTTCTGATACGAGTCAGATTAACAGTCACCTGCGATTGTCCTGATCGTACGGTGCTATAAACACCCGCTATAGCATTTCTGATTTTTTGGGTAGCAGCCTCGATAGTCATTCCCGAAACCGGAATCTGACCCACATATTGAATTGTTACTTTTCCTTCAACACTCACAGGAATGCTGGCGTTAAATTCCTGCACACCATAAACACTGACTTGTAATTCATCACCGGGTCCTAAAATGTAATTAACAGGTGTAGCCAATTTCAGATTAGGTTCAAAATTCAAAGTGGGATTATCAAACAGTTCCGACCCAAAAATTAAGGCATTTAGTGTGTCTTTTACTTTGGTATTGACTATTTTATCTTGTTTTCGGCTTAATTCCCCCTCAGATGCAGTACCATTTTTTGCAGTCTCTGTATTTATTGCCTGCGCTCCCAATCTCGCTTTTAATTTTGCAAACTCCGTAGCAGACATCCCTTTTGCTAAAGCTATAGGTTCCGCCTGTTCAATAGTCATGTTATTACTTTGCAACTGTGCTTTTATTTTAGCTACATCACCATCGGTTAAATAATCTACTTTTAATGTGCTTAAATCAGTGCTTTTTAACAAATCTTGCGCCAACAAAGTTGAGGACTGAAAAAGTGTTATAAACAATAAAGTGACTGTAATTATTTTTCTCATATCTATTCTAAAATTTAAATTCTTCAAATTTACAATTTGTTAGTCCTATTGTAGTGCAATGTAAACTATATGGTAATAGAAACAGCAACAACCCCAAATGGCTTCGCCTTGCTAAGTCACCCTTTGGGCTTTACCAGATTTTCTTTTCGACAGCAAATTTAGTTTAAAAGATTTAATCCACTATTTATTAAACGAAAAAATCCATAGAAGATATATTTCATCTTATTCTTACAAATAATTAAATACCAATCCATTACACAAGCATGTAATTTTATAAAAAATTAAATTTTAAATTAATGCTTGTTTGCTTCTTTTTATTCTCTTTTAAGACACATTAAATAATGTTGATTTTGATACTTCCTCTTTTCGTTTTTCACTGTCATCCTGAGCTTGTAGAGGGACACCATTCACTAAGTTCAATCCAACAAATCTGGATTTTCTCTTTCTAATTCATTGTACAAATTCTTGACATCTTGAGAGCTATCTTTGTGTAAAATTAAATTAGCAGTTTCAGTATACACAAAAATAGTATTTTTCAATCCCACAAAAGCAGTATAATTGTCAGTCCCAATCACCATATTCCCATTTTCATCAACCGGATGACCGGTAGAAACCAAGTAATCATAAACAGATTCAAAAGAACCCAAATCAGACCAAGCAAATTTTGAAGACACTACTTTTATTTTTTTACTCTGTTCCATCACCGCATAATCAATACTGATAGAAGGGATTTGAAGTGAAAGAGCTAAATCTAAAACACCATCAATATTATTTTCCCAAGCAATTTTAGATTTTTCGTATATTTCTGGTTTAAATACTTTTAACTCTTCTAAGAATACCCCTGCTTTAAAGCAAAACATACCACTATTCCAAAGAAAATTTCCTTTGGTAATAAAATCCTTCGCCGTAACTTGGTTTGGTTTTTCCCGAAAAGAAATCACATCATCTCCTTTGCGCTCAATATAACCATATCCAGTTTCAGGTTTAGTGGGGATAATCCCAAAAGTAACAATGTATCCTTGAGATGCTTTCGCTACAGCTTCTTGAATTGCAGTTTCATATGCTTCCATGTCGTCAATAATATGATCCGAGGGTGTTACGATTAAAATAGCATGCGGATCAGAAGCAAAAGCGGCAAAAGCTATTGCAGCAGCCGTATTTCTGGGAGTGGATTCAACGATGTCTATATAAGATATATTCGACTTTTCTAAAACTTTTTTACTAAGATGACAATTATCAATATTTCCTACCACCATAACGGTGTCAGCTATAGTACGATTACGATCCACTGTCATTTCAAACAAAGACTTTTTATCAAATAATTCAAGATACTGTTTGGGTTGACTTTTACGCGATAGAGGCCACAATCGGCTCCCTACTCCACCAGTAAGGATGACATGTGTAATTGAGGGCTTATTTTTCATACTTTCTTTTTAAATCTTTGCTATATATGCTTTTTTTTATACTATACTACTCACAATCTCCCATCCACACCATCACCCAAAACCCCTTTGACATCATATAATAAACTGACTTCATTTTGCAATTTAGAGATATCTATAGTCAAAAATTGGTGGTGAGCCACTCCTAAAACAACCGCGTCAAATTTCTGATTCGGAACTAAATTTGTCGTAACCAAGTTATATTCTTTTTTTACTTCTAATGGATTAGCAAGA
>JAZKDI010000010.1:0-62449 GCA_040387655.1 Bacteroidota bacterium
CTCCAGAACATATCGGTGGTGGCGTAGTAAAGGTTGGCGTTACTTGTGGAGTGACAGTAACTGTAACAGAATTATTTGCAGTACAGCCCAATGCATCAGTAGCAGTAAGGGTATAAGTTGTTGTTGCTGTTGGTGTAACTGTTGGGGTTAAGGTTGTTGAACCAGTCATTGCTGTAGTTGGACTCCAAACAAAAGTAGAACTGTTTTGAGTGTTGAATGCTATACTCCAATTGGAAAAAGTACCGCCCACACCCGCTGCAGCATCATCTTTAACAGTTAAAGTCCACACTCCATTAGGGTTACAGCCATTGAATGCTGAAAATGCCTGTTCAGGTAGATAAGTACCTGTAAAAGGCGGTGCGCCAGCAGTTATTGCTGTTGAAGCAGTTGGAGAAAAACAGGTGTTAGTGTAATTATCCGAAGCTCCTCCGTTATCTGAACTTAAATCAATGGTTACTCCACATGGAGAAGTCAATGTAATGTCTAAATCCTGATCGTTAAGATTTAAAATATCCAAACACACCGAAGCAATCGTAGCATTTGTGATAACTGCTGGAAAAACCCCGGAAACTGTTATGTTTGAAGATATTCCGGTTGTATTGTTGTTAGGAATAGCTGTGTTTACGGTTTGTGGAAAACTAATAGGACTTACCAATGAAGTTACATTAATGTCTCCATTTAAAACGGTACTTGTTCCAGCACAAACTGTAGGAGAAGCAGCCGTAACTGTTACGACAGGTGCAGAAACAGAAACTACTTGGGTGCTTGAGTTGGTACAACCAGTTGCAGAAGTTGTAGTTAAACTAATTAAATAATTCCCAGGTGTTGTATAAGTATGATTGGGTGGGGTGACTGCAGTAGAAGTTGTACCGTCCCCAAAGTTCCAAAGATAAGATGTGATGCCGCTACCACTATTGTTAATAAAAGAAGCTGTTAAAGACCCACAAGCTTGTTTTGGGCTAACTGTAAAAACTGATGCAGGCGCAATTTGAAAAGTACCTCCCCAGCTCATATTAAAGCCAGTTCCATCTGCGAGAGAATTATATTTGTCAATGAACAAAGCATAAGTTCTTCCTGCTGTTACTGTAATCGAATTGCTATAATCGGCAGCAGCTCCTGTAGCTACCATTCCGAAACCAGTACTACCTCCAGCAAAATTATAATTACAGACAATCTGTGTTCCGGGACAAGTTCCAGCAACACCTAAATCATGTAAAGCCCAATCCCATTCTGAAGCAGTATTAATTGGAATTCCTTCCCATTCAAGTGTTCCAGTAACACCTACAGTGAATTTTATCCAAATGTCAGATTGTGAACTGGCTAATGTCGCACAGCCAAAACTTGTTCCACTTGAAGTATGATTATAAGTTACGTAACTCAAATTCGCTTTGTTACAGACTACTTGCGCAGTTGCACATGCTTCTCCTGCTGCTGCTGGAGGCGTTACCGAGGTTACGCATACATTAAAAGTTCCGTTCGTTCCATTGGTTTCAACCGAAAACCAGACCTGTGTTCCAACGGGAAATGAAAATCCAGTAGTAGCTGTTCCTGCACCAGTTGCAGCATTACAAGAGTTGAATGTTCCAGATGCACAAGGAGAACTAGTTAGAGTTACTACAACAGCAGATGCAGGACTTGCTCCAGAAGGAGTAACACTAATTGTGTTTTGAGTACCTGTAGAGGTAAAGGTGTACCATATTTCATTTCCGGCAGGTGCAGTGTCACAAGTGGTAGTACTATTGTCACTTGTAGCCGTTGCATTTGATCCTGTCAAGCAAATATTCCCGGATGCAGGTATAACTATTGGTGCTGCATTGACACAATCATCATTTGAAGGTGCCTGTGAAAATGCAAAATACGAACTTAAAATAAAAAGGAAAGTGTATAGATTTTTCATAAGAAATAACTTTAATAGTTATAAAATTTTATTCGGTAATGTATATGATAATTGGCAATGGTTTGTAGTCGGCCTTTTTGATTTCAATCAAAGGCATGATTTTTAATCGAACTTCTGTTCCTAATTGTACATATACAATTTTATTAGGATCTCTTTTTTCTAAAATAATTTCTTTTAAATTTCCTGGAATATAAGGTTGATTACGAGTATTTATCATCTCAAATTGATAAGTGCCTTCAATATTGGCATAAGGGTCAATTTTGTTCTTGTCAGCCGATTCTTGAGCAATTGTTGAGAATCCTGTTAAAAATAGGATGATTAATGGTAGTATTTTTTTCATGATTGATATATTTGATATGTTATAACTTATTATTTTAATAATTATTGTTTTTTAATCTCATTAGATTAGAGAGAGGTTTTAGTAGATTATTGTGTAGCCTAAATAATTTTAAACAAATCAGTTTGATACAACTTATTAAAGCCAATAAGTAGCAAACTGATATTCGAAATTAAAATTGAAGGGAATAATCTCTCAGAAAAACAGCTTTTTAGATAAACCTAGAGATTAGTTAAAGTAATTTTTTTACCATATTTTTTTAGTTTAAAATAAATTTACAACAAATATGGTAAATATATTTTAAACTCAGTTTGTTTTTTCATTAAAATTTCAATCAAAAAAGCATAAATTAAATTAAATTTTATATAAATTATTATTTTAATGCTAATTTTTTATTTATTGATAAATAAATTTAACAAGAATAATAAATAATTTTTAATGTTTGTAATTATATATTGATGGAAGTGTTTTTGATTTTATTTTTTTTAAGTTAAACATGATATATACAAACAATTTTAATATCTACCTTTGCTTCAAATTAAAATATCATGATAAAAATCAATATAAAAACTACTCAAAATCCAACGATTTTAAAATTTGAATTTCCTGATTTTATTACTCAAAACCAAAGTTTCGAATTTAAAAATATAGACGAGGCAAAAAATTCCCCTCTTGCCCAGCAATTATTTCATTTGCCATTCGTGAAAACAGTTTATGTTTCTGGAAATTTTATCGCAATCGAACGTTACAGTATTGTAGAATGGGAAGATGTGCAGGATGCCGTTGCAGAACAAATTGAAGACTTTGTCAATAAAGGCGGGACTATAATTACCGTTGACGAAAATTCTAAGAAACAACCGGTTACCGTTTATGGGGAAACGACTCCAAATCCAGCGGCTTTAAAGTTTGTGGTAAGTCGTATGCTGACAAAAAATGCCATTGAGTTTAAAAGCATTGACGATACCGCTGCATCTCCTTTGGCGAAAGCCCTGTTCAACTTTCCGTTTGTGAAAGAGGTATTTATTGACGAAAATTACATTTCGGTTACTAAATATGAAGTAACTGATTGGAATGAAATCACATTGGAATTAAGGTCTTTTATCAAACAATTCATAGAAAACGGTGGAACCGTTCTCGACGAAAGTTTAATCGTTGCAGATACCAAACAGGAAAAACAACAAATAAAGAACTTCGATAATCTAGACACGACTTCACAACAAATCATCAATATACTGGAAGAATATGTGAAACCGGCTGTTGCTGCTGATGGTGGAAATATACTTTTTGATTCGTATGATGCAGATGAAAAAAGAGTGAAAGTGGTACTTCAAGGTGCTTGTAATGGATGTCCGTCATCTACTTTTACTTTGAAAAACGGTATTGAAAACATGTTGAAAGACATGCTGAAAGATGAAGATATAAAAGTTGAGGCGGTTAATGCTTAAAATGTTTAGGAGGTTTATAAAAAAGTTTAGGAGGGTTAGCAACATTAGGGAACTTAAGTGTAATAAAATATTCGTTTTTTGTTTTTCACTGCTCCAAAACTAAACCTCCTAAGCTCTAAAAAATGAACGAACTCCAATCCGAAACCAGTCCCTATTTATTACAGCATGCCAATAATCCAGTAAACTGGAAAGCTTGGAATGCTGATTCTTTGGCTCTAGCCAAAAAAAACAATCAATTAATTATAATAAGTATTGGTTATTCTGCTTGTCATTGGTGCCATGTGATGGAACATGAAAGCTTTGAAGATGATGAAGTGGCTCAAACTATGAATGCCCATTTCGTCAATATCAAAGTGGACCGGGAAGAGCGCCCTGATGTTGATGCGGTTTATATGAAAGCCGTTCAGATTATGACCGGTCGTGGAGGTTGGCCTTTAAATGTGGTAACACTTCCTGATGGAAGACCCGTTTGGGGCGGAACTTATTTCAAAAAGGAAGATTGGATTTATACACTTGAGCAATTACAGCAATTGTACAAATCCGACCCTGAGAAAATGATTGATTATGCCGAGAAACTGCATGAGGGAATTGAAAGTTTGGGATTATACGACAATGAGAATAAAAATACAGTTTTAAATCAAAATCTGTTGGAACCATTAATAGAAAAATGGAAAAAAAGTTTTGATTGGGAATTTGGGGGAATGGCACGCGCACCTAAGTTTATGATGCCTAACAATTATCAGTTTTTAATGCGCTACGGTTATCAAAAACAAGATCAAGGATTACTAGATTTCGTTAATTTGACGCTGACTAAAATGGCTTATGGTGGGCTTTTCGATACTGTTGATGGTGGGTTTTCCCGTTATTCGGTAGATATGAAATGGCATGTTCCGCATTTTGAAAAAATGTTGTATGACAACGGGCAGTTGGTTTCATTGTATTCAGATGCTTATAAAATGACTAAAAACCCATTGTATAAGGAAGTTGTAGAAAAAACGCTGGCTTTTATTTCTAAAGAATTGACCAATTCCGAAAATGGTTTTTACTGCGCTTTGGATGCTGATAGTTTGAACGAAAAACAACATTTAGAAGAAGGCGCCTTTTATGTCTGGACAAAAGATCTGCTGCAAAATTTATTGAAAGATGATTACGCTCTTTTCAGCCAAGTCTTTAACATCAATGATTTTGGTTATTGGGAAGAAGGGAATTTTGTCCTCATTCAGAATCAATCCATTGAAACGCTGGCAATTCAAAATAACATTACAATTAACGAACTGATTGAAAAAAAGAAAACTTGGGAAAAGCTGCTTTATACAGAACGGGAAAAAAGAAGCAAACCAAGGCTTGACGACAAATCACTTACTTCTTGGAACGCGATAATGCTCACAGGTTATATAGATGCCTACAAAGCGTTGAACGATCAAAAATATTTGGACAAAGCATTGGTAAACGCCAAGTTTATAATTAAACACCTTTGGACAGCTGAAGGGAATTTATTGCACAACTATAAAAATGGGAAATCCAATATTAATGGATATCTAGAAGACTATTCTTTTGTTATAGCATCTTTTATTGCTTTATATGAAGTGACTTTTGACGAAAATTGGCTTGCTAATGCAAAGCAGTTAACTGATTATTGTTTTGAAAATTTTTACGATGAAGAAAAACAGTTTTTTGCCTTTACTTCCCGTTTAGACGAAGCGTTGATCACGCGTCATTTTGAAACCGAAGACAATGTGATTCCGGCTTCTAATTCGGTTATGGCAAATAATTTATACAAGTTGGGTATTTATTTCGGTAACAGCCATTATGAAAACACAGTTCAGAAAATGTTACAGAATATCATTCCGAATATCGATTATCCATCAGCTTTTTCAAATTGGTTGAATGTTTTTTTAAATTATTCGGATCAAAATAAAGAATTGGCGATTTGTGGTGAAAATGCTTTAGGTTATGCTAAAGAAATCAACAAAAGCTATTTGCCCAATTTAATTTTAGCGGGCGCTCAAAAACAATCAAGACTGCCTTTTCTGGAAAACCGTTTTGTCGCAAATGAAACACTCTTTTATTTTTGCCAAAACAAAACCTGTCAATTGCCTACCGATAAATTTGAAGTTGCACTGTCTAATATTTAAATAAAAATCGTAAATTTATAGACTAATCAAAAAACATAAATACTATGGGAATTGGAAGTTTTTTTAGCGGATTATTTGGCAAAGCCAAAGATGGTTCCAAAGAGGCAGCAGCTAAAACAGAAGAAATCGTTCACGATGTTGTCGATAAAGTAAAAGAGTCTGCTGCGCCAGTGATTGAAAAAGCAGAAGAATGGGCGGATAAAGCCCAAGAAAAAGTAAATGAATATGCCCCAAAAGCTTCGGAAGCAATTCATGATGCAATTGAAACTGTAAAAGAAAAAGCCAGTGAACTAAAAGACAAGGCGGAAGAGATGTATGAAAACGCTACAGATTCGGTAAAGGAAAAAACTGCAGATGTTAAAGAAGCGTCACATCATGCCGAAGAAAAAGCAGCAGATAAAATTGAAGACATCAAAGAAAAAACGGAAGATGCAGTTGCTGAAGCAAAAGACAAAGTATCGGAAACTGTAGAAACAGTAAAAGAAAAAGCAAACGATGTTGCAGATGAAATAGTAGCAAAAGTTGAGCAAGTAAAACCAGAAGAAAAAATTAACCGTCTGGAAGAAGAGGCAGATTAATTTTACTTATTTTTGCACAAAACAATGATAACCTTCTCATTTTGGGAAGGTTTTTTTATTACTTAAAAAATGAAATTACTATTGAATCCAAATTATTTCGATGCCTATGCCGTGTCGTTGAAAGCTGTTTTAATTGATTATGCGCCTAAATTAATAGCTGCTGTTTTAGTTTTGCTTATTGGACTTTGGGGAATAAAAGTAATCAATAGGGTTTCTCGAAAAATAATGGTGAAACGGGAAATAGAACCTACTTTAATTGAGTTCTTGTCTGATACCATATATTGGGGATTACGAATCGTGCTTTTTATTGCAGTTATTTCAAAGTTGGGTATTGAATCTTCTTCATTTGTGGCAATCCTTGGAGCAGCAGGCCTTGCAATTGGCTTATCACTTCAGGGTTCGTTATCTAACTTTGCAGGCGGGATGTTGATTATTCTTTTCAAGCCTTTTAAATTAGGGGATACAATTGAAGCTCAAGGGGCTTTTGGGACTGTAATTGATATTCAGATTTTTGTAACCCAAATTTTAACTGCCAGTAATGAAGTTGTTTTTATTCCGAACGGGATTTTGTCCAACGGGAAAATCATCAATTATTCCAGAGTGGAAACCCGAAGAACCGACTTGATGATTACGATATCTTATGACACCGATATTAAAAAGACTAAAGACCAAATCCTAGCTATTGTAAACAAAAACCCGAAAGTACTTCAGAGTCCAAAACCTACAGTTATTGTAAAGGAATTAGGGGACAATGGAGTGAAAATGGCTATAAGGGCGTGGACTAAAAACGATGATTTTTCTAGTGTTTCGTCAGCAATATTAGAAGAGTATAAAGATACGTTGAAAGTGTAGTGACTTATTTCTTTGGAGTTGTAACCAAAAAATCTTTCAAATAATAAGGTTCAAAATAAGCAACATCTACAAAATCCTTGTTTTGAAATTTAATGTAACTCAAATTGCTCATTTCCTTTGCTGAAGGATATTTGATATCGTCACGAAAAACATAGTTGGGTTCGGTTAAGACAGTTTTACACTTTTCTGTACAATCACCAATAAAAGTAATTTTTCCGGTAAGTTCTTGAAATGAATCTTCCGAGATAATTTCTGCTTCTGTCTCTCTTATCTTTATGCCGTTTGTGTCAAAAATGGCGCTATAGACTTCCATTCTTCTTGCGTCAATCATTGGGATAATTACGCCTTCGTCAATAGTTTCCTGTAAGGCTAAAACCTGTAATGTATCTATTGCTATTAATGGAATGTCTAATGCAAAACATAAACCTTTCGCTGCAGAAATACCAATTCGCAAGCCTGTATAAGAACCTGGTCCCTGGCTAACAGCAATTGCTGATAAATCTTTAAAAGTAAGTTGGGATTCTTGTATTGTCTGTTCTATAAAAACGTGGAGTTTTTCGGCATGCGAATAACCTTCTTCTGCCATTTCTTTACAAAGAATAGTTTGGCCATTTTTTGCAATAGCAACAGAACAATTCTTAGTAGCGGTTTCTATGTTTAGAATGTAGGACATTTAGGTTTGAAGTGTTGGGTTTTGGGTATTGGTTTTAACAAGTCTATCAACTAATACCCAAAATCCAATATCCATTTACGTTTTATTATTTTTTTCTTTTTTCTTCTCTTCGTCTGTTTTTATAACTACGGCGTCACCTGAGTTAAGTTCTTTGGTAACGGTGGTGTAGGGGCCAATAATTACAACATCCCCTTTTTTAAGTCCAGAAGTAACTTCGATATTGGTGTCGTCCTGAATACCAGTTTTGATAATTCTGATTTTAGCTTTATTGCCCACTTTTACAAAAACACATTCAAATTTTTTGTCGTTTTTTGGAGCAATCTTTTTGTTTTCTTCTTCCTCTGGATCTTTAACTTCAATCTTTGATTTAGCTGTTGTGTCCGATTTTACTACAATCGCACTAATAGGAATTCCAATCACTTTTTCTTTTCTAGTAGTGATGATATCTACAGTTGCAGTCATTCCAGGTCTAAAAGGAGAATAACTTGACGGTTTGCCCTCTAATAAATCTTGATAGGATTCTTTTAGTATTCTTACTTTTACTTTAAAATTAGTTACTTGGTCAGCAGTCAAAGCAGAACTTGCTGAGTTGGAAATACTAGTTACAATTCCTTTGAACTCTTTTTTAAGATAGGCATCAACTTCTACTTTTGCAGAATCCCCTACATTGATTTTTACGATGTCATTTTCGTTAACATCCACTTCAACTTCCATGCTGTTTAGGTTGGCTACACGAAGAATTTCAGTTCCTGTCATTTGTTGCGTACCTAAAACACGTTCGCCTAATTCAACTGCAAGCATAGAAATCGTTCCGTCTGCCGGGGCATAAATTGTAGTTCTTCCTAAGTTGTCTTTTGCTTCACTTACCGTTGCTGATGCACTTTGAACATTATAATAGGCCGATTCTTTTGATGCTTGGGCATTTTCATAAGCAGAAACTACTTTGTCCCAATCTGATTTAGAAATTATTCCTTTGTCAAATAAAGTCTTGTTTCTGTCGTAATTGGATTTTGCCTCTTTGAATGAAGCGTCTGCTTGATTCAAACCCGCCCTTGTTCCTGATAAATTAGAAACGGAACGTCTCAATCCAGAAGTATATAAATCAGGGTTGATTTTTACTAACAGATCCCCTTTTTTTACTACCTGTCCTTCTTTTACTGATAATGCAATAATTTCCCCAGAAACTTCCGAAGATATTTTAACCTCGGTTTCTGGTTGGATTTTCCCGGTTGCCGAAACAGTTTCAACGATAGTGATTTCGTTTACTTTGGCAACTTCTATTTCTGTACCTTCTTTTTTGTTTCCGATAACACCGGATTTAGAAAGTATTAATAGTACAATAATTAGGGCTACTGCCGAACCTAATAGGATATAAAGTGATTTCTTAGACATTGTTGTTATTTTTGATTGATTGGAATTCCGAAATAAAACTCAAGTACTTTTATTCTAAAGATATAATCGAATTTAGTACGTAAAACTTCTGATTGGGCATTGACTAATAATGATTGTGATTGGTTGAAATCAAAAGCATTCATCAATCCTACATCAAATTTTTCTTTGGCATAATTATAAGCTTCTTGTCTTGCTTCTAAAGCTACCAATGCTGATTCGTATGCTTTCATTGCTCCTTTTGCATCAGTAAATGCAGTATAGACATTTCGCTCTAAATCCAATTCTTGTTGGCTTAGTGCAATTTTAGAACGGTCTAAGGCAATTTTAGAACGGGCAACATTGTTTCTTACAGAAAAGCCATTTAATATTGGTATATTTAACTGCACCCCAAAATTATGACCTTTATTGTTGCTGAATTGGTCAAACAAAGGAAGCGGACCTGATATACTAGGATTTCCCATAGAATCGAACAATATTCTATCAGAATCAGATGCCCTTGTGCTAAAACTATAAAAACCGCTAACACTTGGCTGGTAAGCGCCTCTTGCAATTTGCACATCCCTTTGCGCCAATTCCATATTTGCTCTGGCGATTTTTAATTCAACCCTTACCTCTTTCGCTTTTTCATAGATAGCTGATGGGGTTTGCAACATGGTTTCGCTTTGTTTCGCTTCATAGTCATCTTCTACAATATCAAAATCCTGGAAATTATCCAATTGTAATAGTTGAGCAAGACTTAACTTGGAGATTAGCAATGCGTTTTCAGCATTTACTATTGCTTGAGTATTACTGGCTATGGTAGCTTTGATGTCTAATAAGTCACCTCTTGCAATAACGCCTGCATCTACTAGCTCTTGAGAGCGTGCCAATTGTTTTTCATTGGTAGCCAATTGTTCTTTTTGAACCTTAATGTTTTCTTTATTAAAAAGGATTTGCAGGAAAGCATTTGCAACGTTTAACGAGACGTCGTCTTTCATTTTAGTAAGTTGGTACTGTGCAGCTACTATAGCCATATTCGCCCTTCTCAAACGATTTACATTTTGCAGTCCGTTATAAATTGCAATACTTGAATTCAAGCCTGCTGATGTAAATTGGGTCGTTTGATTTTCTAAAAGACCAGTTGTGATGTTTTGATTCAATCCGACATTCCAGGAGTGAGAGGCGTTCGCATTAATAGTTGGTAAAAAATTACCTACTGCATCTTTTTTTCCTATAACCGCAGACTGACTATCTAAATCCGATTGTTTGATTGAAATATTATTTTTTATTGCGTAGTCAACACATTCGGCCAATGTCCATTTCTTGGATTGTGCTTGGCTAAAAAGGCCAAAAAGCAACATTAGACTGAGTGCTATTTTATTTTTAATAGTTTGTTTCATGTATGTACAATTCATTTTTAAGATCCTAATTATTTAATCGACACAATTATTGATGGTTGTTGCAACTAACTTTTTATTTAGTGTCGATTTCATAAAATAATTAAGGAAGAAATAATTATCGATTGCAAATTTAGGTTTTTTTGTTTTCATTTAACAAAAAATAACGTAATCTTTAAGACGTTCGCAGTCAAAATTTGTTACATGAATTCTCTTCGTTTATAGAGAAATAAAAATTAAATTTGTGCATCTAATTTTTTACTTTACAACTTTGAAAAAAGCACTTCAATTTTCGGTTTTATTTCTTTCTTTTATTTTTTTAGGTTGTGGTTCAACAAGCAAAATTGCTGCTTTAAAACCAGAACCAGACGATGCCTCACCTTTGGTTTATGAAAACACCCCTTCTTTTATTTCAATTCCAATTACCCTTAAATTAAAAGACGTCGAAAATCAAGTAAACAAACAGCTTACGGGATTAATCTATGAAGATTCTAAAATAGAGGATGATGACATCGAAATGAAAATATGGAAATTTGCGCCTATAAAAATTGAGAACCAAAACGGAAAAATCAAAACGGTTTTGCCTCTTAAGGCGCTTATTAAATATAGAATAGGTACTGATCAACTTGGCGTAGCACTTTATACTACAAGGGAATTTAACCTAAACGGGAATATTACCCTAATGAGCGATGTAAATTTATCCAACTGGAAATTAAAAACGGTCACTGATTTAAAATCATTGGATTGGAATGAAAGTCCAACAACAACGGTTTTTGGCAAACAAGTGCCCATTACTTATTTAATCAATCCGACAATTAAACTATTTAAATCGAAAATTGAAAAAAGTATCGATGATGCCATTGACGCTTCTATGGATTTTAAGCCAAATGTTTTAGATGCTTTAGAAAAAATATGCAACCCATTCCTGATGAATGAATCGTATGAGAGTTGGTTGCGAATCGTTCCGTTAGAATTATATGCAACTGATGCAAAGTTCAAAAACCAAAGTATCACAATGGGAATGGGATTGAAATGCACTATGGAAACATTAATAGGTGCGCAACCTGTAAATAAATTTGACCGCAATAAAATCATATTAAAACCGGTATCTTCCATGCCAGAAAGAATTTCTTCTAATATTGTTGCTGTTTCGACTTATCAGGAAGCTTCAAAAATAATGAGCAAGAATTTCTCAGGACAAGAATTTGGTTCGGGAAGCAAAAAAGTAAAAGTTCAGAATGTGGCGCTTTGGCACAAAAACGGAAAAATGGTAATTGCCTTGGATTTATTGGGAAGCCTCAATGGAACTATTTATTTAACTGGTTATCCACAATACAATGACGCCACGAAGGAAGTATATTTTGATCAATTGGATTATGCTATCGATACGAAAAGCCGATTGGTAAAAACGGCGAACTGGCTTGCTTCGGGTTATATTTTGAAAAAAATTCAGGAAAGCTGTAGGTATTCAATTCAGCCAAACTTAGACGAAGGAAAGCAAAGCATGTTAAAATACCTTAAAAATTATTCGCCCATGGCTGGTGTTTTTATCAATGGAAACATAGATGATATCAAGTTTCAAAAAATCCAATTGACTAACAAAGCCATCATTGCATTTATAAAAGTAAACGGCGATGTGAATGTAAGTGTGGATGGGATAAAGTAGGATTGTGCTATTGTAATTAATGACTTAAGTCCATGAAGAAAATATTCAAAATAACTTTTTTGACACTTCTTACAGTAATTATTACTTCCTTTTCTGTTGTTGACAAAACATTTTCTGAATATGTGAAGCTTCAAAAATTAGAAAGATTGGCTTTAAAACAGTCAATTATTGGAAAAACATACCAAATGGATTTGTCAGGTATTAAAACTTGTAATAAAACCACAATTAAATATTTAGGAATCGTAACAACAAAAAAAGCAAAACAATATAAGATAATAACCTCTTTTTTTGTTTATAAAACTTATGTAGATGTATGCCACGGTTCTAGTAGTATTAAAGTCTACAATATCAAAAACAAATATGTTGGAGAGTATTATGTTGTATATCCAGAGAGTTTGCCAGATACATTAATAAACAATCAACTGCTTTATTTAAATAATTCTAATGATTGTAATTTGAGAAAAAATCGAATTATAAATCTTAATGACGGTTTGCCAAACAGTTTTTTTCTTCCATGCTCGAAAAATGGTGGTGATATATATAATTTTAGTAGCAAGAATTAAAATTATATACGATGTTGATTTCGTTGTAGAATATTATATAGAAGGAATTTTGTATTACTGTTTGTTTTTTTTATTCTTCTGTTAAATAATGCTTCCACTATAGGCATGCTTCGGCCAAAGAAAATATGCCATCCCGATTTATAAATATGCCTCCACCATTTATAAATATGCCTCCGTCAAAGTAAAATATGCCTCCACCATTTACAGATATGCCTCCACCACTTATAAATATGCCTCCGTCAAAGTAAAATATGCAATCCCGGTTTATAAATAACCCTCCACCACTTATATATTCCTCCGCCCAAATATTTTTAGGGCTTTCGCCAAAATAAATCAACTCGCTTTAAAACCTAAATCAATACAACAAAAAATCCCGAATAAATCTATTCGGGATTTTGGTAAAATATAAAGTTTTGATCTAGGTTTTGTTTCGTAAAATGGTTTATTTCTTCCTATTCATTCTATAAACATAATAACCCACACCAGCCACAAGAATGTAAGGTATGACCATCAGGTAAACAATTCCGTCATTAACGCCTTCTGCTTTTGCTGTATTCCCTTCGCTTTCCAGCGCAGCACGGCACATAGCACATTGGGCATTAGAGATAATAGAAATAAGGCAAAAAGCACTTGCCAATAACCAAGGAAGATTGTTCTTTTTATTCCTTTTTCCTTTTTCCCTTTTCCCTTTTCCCTTTTCCCTTTTCCCTTTTCTCTCTTTACTTAACATAATAAGGTGAAATCATAAGGTAAACTATCACGCCCGTAATGGCTACATACAACCAAATAGGGAAGGTGATTTTCGCAATTTTACGGTGTTTGTCAAATTGTTGGGATAATCCTCTTACATAACTAACTAATACCATTGGAATTACTGCTATTGATAATATAATGTGAGAAACCAAAATTAAAATATATACTAATCTTATTAGATTTAAATGCTCTCCTTCTAATGAACTTAAAACACCATCGTGATTTTCATCGCCAAAAACTGTAGAAGCTGTTGTCATGTGATACGCCACATACATCGCTAAAAAAGCAACGGATAAGCAGATTGCAAATTTCATAAGGTTTTCATGCAGTTTTCTTTTGTTGTTTTTAATTGCCATTAGAGCAGCAATTAAAACAATGGCAGTGATCCCGTTTATGGCAGCGTAAATAGGAGGTAAGAAATGTAGTGGAGTTACATTAAAACCTAAATCCTTTAGTTTTACTGAAAATAAAACGGCAACTACTAAAGGAATTGCAATTGATAAAATGATAATCCAGATTTTGTATTTTTTTTCTATTGTATTTGTATTTTCTTCCATTATTCGTTTAATAAAATTGATATATCTTGTTGAATGGCTTTGATTCCTTCTTTTTCGATTCCGTCGTAATATAAAATCGGGTTTCCGTAATCATCTTTTCTACAACGGATATTTCCGTTTTTATCTATTAAGGCAAAAAGACCAGAATGTTCAAAACCTCCGTTTACTTTGCTGTTTTCTCCTGCATATACATTAAAGCCTTTGTTGGCTAAATCAAAAATTATTTTTTTGTCACCAGTAAGCATATGCCAGTTGGATGATTTCACCCCAATCAATTCTGCATGGTTTTTTAGTACTTCGGCTGTATCCATTTCTGGATTAATAGTTATGGAAGCAATTCCAAAATTGGGATTCCCGAAAAATTTATTTTGTAAATCGATCATGTTCAAATTCATTTTCGGGCAAATGGAAGGGCAGGTGGTAAAGAAAAATTCTAATACAAAAACTTTCTCTTTGTAATCGGCATTAGTAATGATTTGGTTATTTTGGTCTTTGAGTTCAAATTTTGGAGCAGGTCCAATTGTAACTAATTTTCCACCATTTCCATTATTTGAAACGGCATCAATACGATCCCCTTTTACAATAGTTCCTTCTTTTATTCTGTTAACTATTTTTGGAATAAAAATAATTCCAAATACCAAAATAACTAATGCTAATCCTATGTATGATTTGTTTTTAAGCATAATTTAAAATTTAAATTTGTCTTTCTGCATTATGGTTTTTCTTTAACGCAGCACGGTATTCATATAATATGATTTTAAAATCATCCAGCATCTCATTGCTTAATTCAGATGGGTGAAAAGTGTCATAACCTTCTTTGTATTCTTTCTGGTTCTTTCGCCCTCTTAAATTTCTTTCCTTGTCTATTATGTAAACATTTGAAGTCCCAAAATCAGGATTTAATTTTCCCTTTAACTTCATTTGATCATAAAAGGATGTTATTTCAGCTGTAGAGGCGAAAACAAAATGCCAATTCGAAGCATCAGTAGTGCTGCTAATTTGGTTATGGATATATGCTGCGTCTTTTTCTGTTCCAAGTGGGCATAAAATTACAAACTGTAAATCAGTAAAAGTATGGTACTGGTTGAATATCTTGTGGTTTAGATTGTAATAATTCCCTCTGTTTTTCATTAGGTTGATTCCTGAAAACCCAAAAACAGTAATTTTATTGTTAAGCGTAATCTGTTTTCCGTTTAAAGATTTCCAATTTCCCAAGTCAGCGATTTTTGGCGTAAGCATTGGTAATTTAGTAAAGCTGTTTACTCCTGATGCAAAAAAAAGGTAGGCAACGATTGGCAATATGAAGAGGATAAAAAGGACAATATTTTTTTTCATTTGAGGATGTAATTATCAAAGTACAAAAATAAAAAAAGACGGTATAAAACCGTCTTTTTTGTGAATTAATATTACTGTTAAAAATTCCATTTTATAGTGGCATTTTTAAAAACCTCAAAAATATAATCTGCCTCTGTTAAAAGGATAAATAATAAATAAATAACCAAGAAGATTACTGGGGAAACAACAGCCCAACGAAGGATGCTTTTTTCACCTTCCATGTGCATAAATGCCCAAACAATATAGTATGCTTTGAATATTGTTAAGATATAAAATATCCAATTCAATAAATTCATTCCAACAAAATTAGTTAGGTGTAAAGATTCTGGTTTGTATATACCAAGAATAACCTCAACTGTTGTTACAACGGATAACAATCCAAAAACAAACCAAATCCTTCTTATATTAGATACATGCTCGTGTGACATAATAATAACTTTTGAAAATTAAACTAGATAGAAAACTGTAAATACGAATACCCAAACTAAATCCACAAAGTGCCAGTACAATCCTACCTTCTCAACCATTTCATAGCTTCTTCTTTTTTCATAAGTTCCAACAAGAACATTGAAAAAGATAATAATATTGATGATTACTCCAGAAAATACGTGGAAACCGTGAAAACCTGTAATAAAGAAGAAGAAGTCAGCAAATAATTTACTTCCGTATTCGTTTCTTTTTAAGTTTGCTCCTTCAACAACTAAGGTTGCATTTGCTAACCTTGCTTCAGATTCTGCTCTTGTAAGTATTGTTTTGTGTTTGATTTTAGTTAATGTATGGTCAATTTTTGAATCTTTTACAGATTCAGCATTCGCTTCATATATAACTTCTGTTCTTATTAAAAGTTCAGGATGTGCCTTGAAACCTGCTTGAACTTCAGCAACCGAGTAAGTTGGCAAAGAAGCTTCATCCATAAACCATTTTCCTTTGTTTCTCTCTAATTGTTCTCTTTCTTCAGGAAGTGTTACTGCAAAATCCTCTAATTTTACTCTTGCTCCAGTATTGTCAACGAACTGTAATAAGCTTCCTCCTTTGGTTTCAACCGCTCCGTATTCCCCTTTGATGAAGTTTTTCCACTCCCATGCTTGTGAGCCAACGAATATTAAACCACCAATGATGGTAAGAAACATGTAAAAAGTTACTTTTGCTTTGTTCATATGGTGTCCAGCATCAACTGCCAAAACCATAGTTACAGAAGAAAAAATCAAAATAAAAGTCATCAATGCAACATAAAGCATTGGTTGTGGACTGCCGTGCATGAATGGAAAGTGAGTAAACACCTCATCCGCTAAAGGCCAAGTTTCTATAAATTTAAACCTTGAAAAACCATAAGCCGCTAGAAAACCAGAAAAAGTCAAAGCATCCGATACGATAAAAAACCACATCATTAATTTGCCATAACTTGCTCCCATTGGCTCATTGCCGCCTCCCCAAGTTTTTTCTTCACTATTTGCAGTAGTAACTGTCGCTTCCATAAAAGTTATTCGTTAAAAAGTTCCCAAATTTACGTTTTTTTCTTATTTAAAGAAATATAAAAATAAAAACAAATACACCCACAATAAATCAAGAAAGTGCCAATACATTGCACCTAGCTCAATACCAAGGGTTTGAGTTGAATTGTATTTTTGTTTAAAATGATTATAAATTATAATTAACAGAGAAATCATCCCCCCAACAAGGTGCACAAGATGTACAACAGTCACTACATAAAGGAACGTAGTGGTAATTTTACTCTCGCTTCCCGTGAAATAATAGCCACTATCCACAATTTGTCCGAAACCGACTAATTGTAAAACAACAAATAAAATTCCAAGGGCTAAAGTAGCTAAAAGAAATGAAGTAGTACTACTTCTGTTTCCTTTTTGTATTGCTTTTTTCGCTAAATGAAAAGTAACGCTACATCCTATAATGACAGCAGTACTATAGAAAAAAGCTGTTGGTAATTGAAAATCGTTTAACCAGTCTGGTCTCGATTTGCTAACGACAAAGGCACTTGTCAATCCTGCAAACATCATAAACATGCTTACCATGGCAAACAACAGAATCAATTTATACGATCGTGCAGTTCTTTGTCTTTCTTCTTCAATAGTCATCTCCATAATTATCTTAAAAATTTATCCACTATATAAACTATTTGTAGTAATGTAATATATGAAACACTTACTAGCATCAACGTCTTTGCTGCTTTTGAAGTTCTCAATTGGTATAATTTGACTGCATAAACCAACATCCATAAGCCGAGCAAAAATACTAAAATAGTTGCTATGGGTGAAAGAAATAATTTTCCGGTATAACCTAATGCTGGCAAAAGCGATGCAACCAATAACCAAATCGTATAAAGTATGGTTTGCAATGCTGTGGATTTGTCTTTTTTTCCTGTTGGGAGCATAAAAAAACCTGCCTTTTCATAATCTTCATAAAGAAACCAACCAATTGCCCAAAAATGAGGAAACTGCCAGAAAAACTGAATCAAGAACAATGTACCGGCTTCTATCCCGAAATCATTTGTAGCGGCAACCCAACCCAACATAAATGGTATTGCTCCTGGGAATGCGCCAACAAATACAGATAAAGGGGTCATGGTTTTTAGGGGAGTGTAAACACAGGTATATAAAAAAATTGAAATCGCCCCAAACATTGCTGATTTCTCATTAATGTAGTAAAGTAGTGTGATTCCTATCAGCGTTAAGAGAGTTGCTATGATTAATGCTGAATTTGCACTCATTCTTCCTGAAGGAACCGGACGGTTTTTTGTACGATCCATCAAGATGTCCAATTCTTTTTCTATTACCTGATTGAATGCATTGGAAGCACCCACCATACAGTAACCACCAATAGATAAAATCGCTAAAACGGACCAACTGAAGGGATGTTTGTCGTCAAAACCCAATAAATAACCAGCAATGGAAGAAAACAAAACACTAATTGCTAAACCCGCTTTTGTGATGGCTTTAAAATCGGTAAATATCGCTTTAAGTGAAAAAGTATTTGTAGTTGTGTCCAATGTAATTTGATGGTTTTTCAAAAGTGTGGCAAATATACTTGAAATTTTATATTACATCAAAAAAATACTATTCCGTTTTTTGAGAATAGGGATTTAGATTTAAAAATGTACAGAAATGTAACTGGCGAAATCTATAAAACAATGAATATATGTATTTGGCTTACCTACTAACAAACAAATACCCTACTTTTTCTTTGTTTTTACCTGCTTGGTTTTTATATCTCAAAACATAAAAATAGGTTCCCGCAGGTACCAGTTGGTCTTTGCTTATTGTTAAGGGTTGATTTGAAAAACCAATAAAAGATTTGTCAGCATTGTTGTAACCCTTGGCATCATATATTAAAACTCCCCATCTATTGTATATTTCGACTGTGTTGTCAGGATAGTTTTCGATTTCGTCAATGGCGAAAAATTCATTTAAACCATCACCATCTGGACTCATGTAATTGTGGATTTCAATTTCTGAGGTATCGGTTGGAATTGTAACCACTACCGTATTGGTATTAGTAGTGACTGCTCCGGTATTGTCAGAATAATTTACAGTTGCCGTATTGGAAACCATTCCTAAGGCATTACTGTTCACAGTTACCCTAAAACTAATTATTGCGGTTGAGCCTACCGTAATTACACCCGTAAGTTGAGAAGGGGAATTAATTAACCCAGAAGCGGCAAATGGCATCGTACCAGAAATATCAGCAACCGCGATTCCATTTAAAATTGTTGAGTTAGGTACGTATGTTGTTTGTGCTGGAATCGCATCTGAGAATAACGTATTGTTTGAAACTCCAGTTCCAGAATTATTTACAGCTATGGTGTATTCTAAAATTTCTCCACTATTTGCAGTAGAAGCAGGATTGGCGCCACTAGTAACATTAGCAACAGCTTTGGTTGCATTAAGAACTGCATTTGTTGATTGAATTACAACGACTACTGTATTGGTATTCACTGTTTGTGTAGTAATTCCTCCACTAACTGTAGGGAAAGTTGCAGACGCTGTATTAGAAACTATTCCTGTAGCCGTACTATTTACAGTTACCCGAAAAGTAATTGTAGCAGTTGAACCTACATTAATATTTCCCGGAAGTTCTGTTGGTGAATTAATCAGGTTTGATGCAACAAACGGCATATTTCCAGCTATGTCTGCGACTGGATTTCCATTCAGTACAGTTGAATTAAGTACATAAGTTGTCCCAGCAGGAATCGCATCTGTTAATAAAGAATTATTAGATATTAAATTTCCAACATTACTAACCACAATGGTGTATTCTAAAACATCGCCTTGACTTGCAATTGTTGCAGGATTAATTCCAGTTGTAACATTCGCAACTGATTTAGCGGTGACAAGATCTGGATCGAATAAAGGTGTTGCACACGAACCTAAATCAAAAACAGATGGACTGGCAGTGCCAATAACGACTCCTTCTAAAGTAGGTAAAGATAAATCTACAGATATGACAGTTGCACCGGCATTACTTGTTGTTATCAATTTTCCACCACCATCAAAGGCTAGACCAGTTGCGCCGTCAGGACCAATATGCCCTAAATTATAAGTTTTTAAAGTGGTTCTATCTATATAATACAAATAAGATGGGCCAAATCCTGATACAGAACCATACCAGAACAAACGCCCATTTCCGTCAAAAGTCATATCTCCATAAGCAAGTGTAGGTCCAATTGTATCTCCAGCGTCAAATAGCAGTGCGCCCAAATCAGTAGCATTACCAGTACTTCCAAAAACATTTTCTTTTAAATGATAGGTATTATCAATATAATAAACATTTCCTGTGTCATCAGCAGCTTCTCCAACATACAAAGTCACTATAGCTCCTGTATTTATTTGAGTAACTCCATCAGAGCTATAGAGCGGAGATCCAAAAAAGGTACCATCATCATAATAGGCGTTTCCATTTGCAGAAACAGCCAATCCTCCAATGATTTGCGGTGCGGTAAAAACGGGAACCATAGTAGCTCCGTTTAATTCGTACAAATCATTTCTTCCTCCTGAGTAACCACTGGCATATACTTTACCACAACTTATGGCTAATACTGATTTTTTTACTTTTACCGAATCTATAGTGGGAACTGTGTTTTGTGCGAAAGCACTACTCAATGGCAATAAAAACAAAAGTGTAAAAACCCAGAAAAAAAGGCTGTTTAAACCTACTATGGATTTTTTAGTATTCACTATATTGCTGACAAAGAATATTTTCATATATCAAATATACTTGAAATTTTATACCAAAAAAAATCCCATCTCATTTTTAGTGAGATGGGATTTTTTTTATACGACTTTAAATTATATTCCTAATTTTTTTGCAATTCCAGATGGGATCCCTTTTTTATGCAACATAATGTCTGTTGTTTTGTATTTTACAAATTCTTTAGTCATACATAAATATCCTTTGTAGTCATTGCTTGTTCCCCAAGAGTTTTTTACGATATAGTATTCTTTGCCGTTTTGATCTTTAGAAATCCCTACGATATGCATTCCGTGGTCATCAGTAGTGGTGTAATTATCGAAAGCTTTTTGACGCATTTCATCGGTTACCACCATTTCTTTTTTTGGACCGTTAAATAAATCGGCTTTTTCTTCAGGAGTCATTTCATCATATCTTTTTTCAGGAACAAAAGCCACTCCGTTTTTCCAGCTGAAGCTTTTTTCACTCACATCACCGCCCCATGCCACAGTATAACCTGTTCTTAAGGCATTGTCAATGATGTCAGTCAATTCATTTACAGGAACATTGTACACTTGGTCAAAAGCCCAGTTGTCAGGAACCTGCAATACAAATTTAGAATAATAAGGATAGTCCTTCAATGAAGAAATTTCTACATAATCATCGGCATTGATCCCAATTACTTCTTTTGCAAAAGTTTCCGGGGTATATTTTTTACCATTAAAATCAAAAGATTTTGGGGTTTCCCCTAAATAAGAATCGATAACTGCGGAATAGGCTTTTTCCCAGTTTGGAGACAATTCCCCGTTTGGATTACTCACTGTGGCTTTTAAAACGCCTTCCATTAAAGCAGCCATTTCCGAAAACTTGTTTTTATCGGTTCCGTAGTTCAATCCGGTATAAACTGATTGTGGAACGGCACCATATTTTTTAAACATGTTCATTACATCATGAAAAGCTCCACCATCACCAAGAGTTACAGCCCCGTGCATCCGTACATACATTTTGCCTTTTTCTACATAGGCATTACGGGCAGAGAAAATTTGGGAAATTTCTACTGGTTTTTTACCCATTCTCATCATTTCTGATTCGATGAAAGAGTTTCCAGAATAACTCCAGCACGTTCCTGAAGAACCTTGGTTTTTTACAGAGGTGTTTTCTAAATTAATCACATCCGTAAATTTGAATGCCGCTTTACTGTTGTCGCTGGCATTTATTTTTAGTGAATTCACTAAATTGTCCTGTGCAAAACTCGCACTCATTCCCACAAATAAAGCCGAAGCAATAAGTAATGGTCTCATTTTAAATTGATACATGTTTTTGGTTTTAAGGTTTTATATTGGTTTGTATATCAGTTGATTTGTTACAATTGATTTTTATTTTAACAGAAGTTTAGGTTTAAAACTTATTATAACCTTAGCCTCCTAACAATTCTATTTACTTTTTTTTCTTCTTTTAAATTATATAATTTTGTTTTTGAACAAATTCCAGTAGATAAAAATCTATCCACTTTTTCCCCATTTTCAATATATTTTTCGGCGTATACTCCATAAATAATGTAATTACTACCTACTAAAAAATTATAGCCACAATCTCCCTTGCCAACACCAGTAACTACTCTTATAGTATCGCTTATTATTTGTCCTTTTAATTTTTTTGTTATTAAAACTGAATACTCTGTATAAGAAATATTTAAACCTTCATAATCTCCTGATTCGTCAAATTTGACTATAAAAATATTTTTATTCAATATTTTTCCTGTAAGTATAACATCAGATTTTTTAATTGCAGTTTTAAGCTTGCCTTTTCCAATACAAGAACACCCAAAACCAATATTAAAAAATAAGAAAACAAATGTGAATGTTAAGAATTTAAGCATAATTATTTCTTTATTTTTAAACAATACCATAAAATATTTCGGAACACTATTGTAAATATTAAAAAACAATCTACTTTTTTAACGGCTTCAAATTTATAGCCTTTAATATTGATAAAATCTATAAAAAAAGATATTGTTATCATTGTCATACAAATACCAAGTATTAAACAAATTTTGTATAAATAATTTAATATAGGCATTAAGTATTTTTTGGCAAACATATATTCTACAAAGTCTCCTTCAGCCACTTATAAAATTCCTTTTGCCAAACCTGTGCATTCTGTGGTTTCAAAACCCAGTGGTTTTCTTCAGGGAAATACAAGAATCTACTTTTTATGCCTCGCAATTGAGCCGCCTGAAACGCTTCTTGCGATTGTCCTTCAGGCACACGGAAATCAATCCCACCCTGAATGATTAAAATAGGCGTGTTCCATTTTGCAACGTGACTCGCCGGGTTAAAATCAGTATAGGTTTTCTGTGCAATTTTGTTGTCTTTTTCCCAATACGCTCCACCAAAATCCCAGTAGTTAAAGAAGACTTCTTCGGTAGTTCCAAACATACTTTGGGTATTGAAAACCCCATCGTGAGCAATAAAAGTCTTGAATCTATTGTTGTGGATTCCGGCTAAATAAAATACGGAATACCCACCATAACTTGCGCCAACACAACCCAAACGGTTTTTGTCAACATAGCTTTCCTTGCTTACATCATCAATCGCAGAAAGGTAATCGTCCATAACTTGTCCGCCCCAATCCTTACTGATTTGTTCGTTCCATTCTACTCCATGACCCGGCATTCCACGGCGGTTTGGAGCCACAACTACATAACCCTGAGCCGCCATTAGAGAAAAATTCCAACGGAAAGAATAGCTTTGTGTCAATGGCGATTGTGGTCCGCCTTGGCAGAATAATAACGTTGGGTATTTTTTTGTAGCATCAAAATTTGGAGGAAGGATTACCCAAACCAGCATTTTTTTACCGTCGGTAGTAGTAACATATCTTTTTTCGGTTTTACTTAACGCCAAAGTGTTGTAAGTTGCCGTATTGATATTCGACATTTGTTTCCAACTGTTTTTCTTTAAATCGTATGAGAATAATTCAGCAGCGTGATTCATATCGGTTCTCGTAACCAATGCTGTTTTTCCTGAAAAACCAACAATATCGGCAACATCAAAATCGCCATTAGTCAATTGTTTTACAGTTATAGCTCCCGAAGTTTCGGGATTGGTTAAACCCGGAAAATTTACTTCAAACAATTGTTTGGTTCCGTCAATTGGAGCAGTGAAATACACTTTTTTACCATCTGCACTCCACATAAAACTATCTACAGTTCCGTCCCAAGCTCCAGTAAGATTGATATTCATTCCTTTAAACGAAACAATAATGTCGTTTTTATCGGCTTCATAACCGTCACGTTTCATTTGTAGCCAAGTCAAATCCCCATTTGGAGAAAATTGTGGCGCCGTGTCATAACCCATATTCCCTTGAGTTCTATTGATGGTTTGACGGGTAGTTAAATTGTATTCGTAAATATCGGTATTGGTAGAAATGGCATATTTTGTACCTGATTGCTTTTTGCATACATATAAAATGCTTTTGCTGTCTGGCGACCAAATATAATCCTCGTCACCCCCAAAAGGTTTTTGTGGGCTGTCGAAGTTTTCACCTTTTAAGATATCAACTCCTGTTGCATTGGCTGCGTTTTCTTTATAAAAAATGTGGTTGAATTTCCCTTCGTTCCAAGTATCCCAATGACGGTAATCCAAACCATCATAAATTTGAACATTCGATTTAGTCAATTCAGGATAAAAATCTTTTCCATGTACTTTGTTGATTTTTACTTCTTCATTATAAACGATATACTTCCCGTCAGGAGAAACATTCTTGTCAGCCAAAAGTGATTTGTAATCGGTAATTTCTACAGCGTTTCCGCCAATAACTGGAATCGAATAATATTTAGAACTCGATTTATTTTCTTCTACCGATGGCGTCGAAACTTTATAAATTACATTTTTCCTGTCTTTAGAAATTCCTAAAGCAGATATTCTCCCTAGTTTCCATAGCAATTCTGGATTCATTGTGTTTTGTCCCATAGCAGTGATGCTGATTGTAAGTAAAAGCGATACAATTATTTTTTTATACATAATTAAGGTAATTTTTTGAGGTTTTAAAAGTACTGTTTTTATTTTGAAATCAAATAAAATAGAAGTTATTAACCTTGATGCAATTTTTAACAATACAATTCAGTTAAAGACTTGTGTCGAATATTTAATTACATTTGATTTAACGAGACTGACCAACCATCCAATACACCCAACAAATGAAAAACACCAATCAGTTATTTTTGTTATTGCTTAGTGCAATTGTTTTCTCGTGCAACAATCAAAAAAAAGAAACCCATGAAACGATAATTGAAAAAAAGAGTAGTCCTCAAACAGAAAAAATTATTGTTGCTGATTCTTTAAAAACAATGGGAGAAACAGTTCGCCCTAAAGTAAATATTTCAACACAAAAAGGGAAAACTACACTCGAAATTTTCTACAAGCAAAACGAAAAAAAATCACAACTTTATTATACAAGCAACAATAAAGACACTACGATTATATGTGCTGAGAAAACCAAAATCACTATTCACGAAAATTCGTTTGTTTCTTCAAAAACAGGAAAAGAGATAACAGGAAAAGTCCAAATTTCGGTTAAAGAATATTATAAAATGTCGGATATTTTATTGGCAAAGCTTTCTACAACATCTAATGGTAAATTATTGGAAAGTGGGGGAATGATTAATATAACGGCGTCATCAAACAATGAAGAATGCAAATTAAAAGAAGGGAAAACTATTGAAATTGAGTTTCCTACAAAAAAAGAAAAAGAAGGAATGCAGGTTTTTAGTGGCATCCGAAAGAAAGATGGAGAAATCAATTGGATTTTAGATGAAGATGCAATCCAGTATAATCAAGATTTTACAAATACAGTGGACATTATGCCTATTTATCCTGGTGGAATTAGAAAAATGCAAGAATTTATATCCAATAATATTGTAGTTGATGAAAATACTAAATCTGGAAAAGTTTATGCGACCTTTGTTATTGATAAACAAGGAAATGTTACTGATGCAAAAATAGACAGGGGATTAGATAAAAATATAGACAAAGAAGTTTTGAGAGTTGTAAATAAATTGAAAAAATTTACGCCAGGAAAACTAAAAGGTATTGCTGTAAATACTTTTCAAACAATACCAATTTCTATAAAAATGAATGATGAGGTACTTTATGAAAGTTATTATACTCCTCCTCCCACTAAAGAAGAAATAAAAGATAAATTTGAAAATGAGTTTAAAGATAATAAATCATTAAAGAATGCTGGGGTAAATTCTATTAATTCCTATTTATTGAGCAGTACCCAATTAGGATTAATAAATTGCGATCGATTTTTGAATGAAGGAGTTAAAATCAATTATGCCGTAAATTTTAATAATGACAGCGACACATCAGTAAATTTAATATTTCATAGTATTAAATCATTTATGAGTCAATCTACAATCTCAAATGGAGTTTTGTTTAAAAATATCCCTATTGGAGAAAAAATCACTATTGTTGCAATAAAATATATTAGAGACATTCCTTATTTAGCTGTTCAGTATTCGGATACATCTTCTAAATTAGAAAACGGCTTGGTATTTCAACCTGTAACGTTGGAAAGTTTGAAAACCGAAATGAAGAAATTGGATCGATTTAATTAATAGAAGAGAGTAATTATAGATGAAAAATATTTTAGGGTTAATTATTATAATAGCTTTAGTAAGTTGTCAAAAAGACGTAAAAAACAGTGTTTCGAATCTTTCTAAAAAGGATTTTAAAGTTAATTTCAGTAAATCAGATTTAGTCGATACTATTTTCTTTTCAGATGTTGAGACAACTAAATTTCAAGATTTTGCCATTGCTAATTTACTTCAGAAAAAATATGAGAAAGATAGTTTTTGTATTGCTTCATTTCGTTTGGATTTTATGAAAAACAGCAAACTAATTTATTCTCATAAAATCCAAATTAAAGGTTTTGATCAAGGTTCTGATTGGTATGGGAATTTTGAATTTGATTCAATTTATCCTTCTTTAAAAACGGTAAATGTTGGTTATCCAGCTTGTGGATATGTTTGGAATCATTATTTATTTGATTTCAATGACAATAATGAAACTTTAGTTCATCAATGGCAGTCTATGAGTGATAGTGGTTGGGGAACTTGGACAAAATTTATTGCAGGGAATAATGAAAGTTTCTATTGCAAAACAATTTCATATTCTCCTAAAGACGATAATGATGATGTTGGAATTGAAGAAGATTTAGATTCCATAAAATTTGAAAAAATCAATAAAAAATGGATAAAAACATATCTTACACCTAAAGATTCTGTATATCGAAAAATAGAAGTATCATTTGATGATTTTCATAAACAAAAATAATAACAATGCAACTTAGTTACTGGGAAATAAAAAACTGGTTTACCAATGTCGACTATACTATCGTTGGTAGCGGAATTGTAGGCTTGCATGCTGCTTTGCGATTGCGGGAACGATTTCCTAACAGTAAGATTTTAGTGTTGGAAAAAGGAATGCTGCCTCAGGGAGCAAGTACTAAAAACGCTGGTTTTGCTTGTTTCGGAAGTCTTTCAGAAATTATAGATGACTTAAAATCCCATTCGGAGGAAGAAGTGATTCAACTGATACAAAAACGTTGGCAAGGATTACAATTGCTGCGAAAACGGTTGGGCGATACCAATATTGATTTCAAACCGTATGGCGGTTATGAGTTGTTTTTGAAAAATGACGAAAGTACGTATACCGAATGTTTGCAAAAATTACCTTTCATCAACGAAATCCTCAAACCGCTTTTTAAACCCGATGTTTTCGCAAAGGAAATTGACCGATTTGGATTTCAAGGAATTCAGGAATATTTGATTTTCAACCCTTTTGAAGCGCAGATTGACACCGGAAATATGATGCAAACCTTATTGAAACAAGCGATTTCGAATGATATTTTAATTTTAAATCAACAAACGGTTACAGCATTTCAAGAAATTGCAACTGGGGTAGAAGTGGTGTTAGGCGATTTTAGCTTTACTACAAAAAAACTACTTTTTGCTACCAATGGTTTTGCGAATAAATTAACTTCCGGACAAGTAAAACCAGCTCGTGCACAGGTTTTAATAACCGAACCGATTCCGAAATTAGACATCAAAGGAACTTTTCATCTGGACAAAGGGTATTATTATTTCAGGAATATTGGCGACCGAATATTATTTGGCGGCGGCCGAAACCTAGACTTTGAAGGAGAAACCACCACCGAATTTGGACAAACAGAAATCATCCAAAATAAATTGGAACAATTGTTAAAAGAAGTAATTTTGCCAAACCAGGATTTCAAAATAGAACACCGTTGGAGCGGCATTATGGGATTGGGTTCGAGCAAAAGACCCATCGTTGAAGCGCTTTCAGAAAATGTATATTGTGGAGTGCGCCTTGGAGGAATGGGTGTGGCAATAGGAAGTTTAATAGGACAGGAATTAGCAGATTTAGTATAATGGCAGTAAGAAAATCGACAAAAAGCACAAGAACTAAAAAAGAAGCACCGCAAACTTTCTGGCCAAAAGCTTTTCGATTCCTTATGAAAGCCTTTTTATGGTTTTTAGGACTTTCGGTTTTTTCAGTTATTGTTTTCAAATTTATCCCCGTACCTTTCACACCGTTGATGATTACCCGTGCCATCGAAAACAAAATGGATGGGAAAGAAATGACCAGCAGCCACGACTGGGTTCCTATTGAGGATATTTCCATTTCAATGCAAAAAGCGGTGATTGCTAGTGAAGACGGAAGTTTTTTAACGCATAATGGATTTGATTTTGAAGCGATGCAAAAAGCTTTTAAACACAACCAAAAAGGCAAACGAATCAAAGGCGGAAGCACGATTTCGCAACAAACAGTAAAAAATGTTTTCCTTTGGCAAGGGCGCAGTTACATACGCAAAGGACTCGAAGCTTATTTCACGGTTTTGATTGAACTAATCTGGGGAAAAGAACGCATTATGGAAGTGTATCTCAATAGCATCGAAATGGGGGATGGCGTATACGGAATTGAAGCCGCATCGCAACATTGGTACCGAAGAAGTGCCAAGCATTTAACCCCACAACAAGCTGCAGGAATTGCCGCAATATTACCCAATCCAAGAAAATTTAAAGCTACCAATTCATCGAATTTTACCAATAAAAGGAAAGGCAGAATTTTGAAGGTGATGCGGTATATCGGGAAATTGGAGTATTAATATTATTAAAAGTTTATGAAAAACATACTATTTCTTTTCTTGATTATTTCGCAATTAAGTTATTCACAAGAAAAAAGTGAATTTGAAAATACTAAATTCGAGACTAATGAGTATTCAATCATATATTCAACAAAATTAAAATTAATTCAAGATGAAGATGAAGTAAGATTTATTTTTAATAAGGGATTCTTAATTCAGGAATTTGATAATGAAACAAAATTTAATGTACCACTAATAATTTTAAAAATTTGGGATTGTTCCAAGTTAGGAATGGGTAATGGGGGATGTTTGGACATTATTATGAAAAAAAAAGAAAAAGTAATTGTTAAAAAGAGAATAACAATTGAAAGGCTTGAATTTGAGGAATTGACATATGAAGAATACGGACTTACATTTTTAGTTTATGTTTATAAAAAAAATAATAGAATTTATGAACTAAAAGGGATAACACGAATAGAGAATAGTAAACCGCAGAATAAAGATATTCAAGCTATGATGAACAGCTTTAAATTAAAATAATTACAGATTCATTCGTTAGTGAAATTCGTGTCAAAATAAAAAACAAAACAATTTGAAAAACATACTTATCACAGGAGCATCCAGCGGAATAGGAGCAGCAACCGCCTTGCATTTTTCCAAAAATGGTTGGAATGTTATTGCCACAATGATTGATTTGGAAGAAGGAAAAGCTTTGCACGGTTTGCCTAATATCAATTGCTATTTGCTCGATGTGACTTCTACGGAAAGTATCGAAAATGCAAAGACAGCAATCCTAAAAGATTTCAAAACCATTGACGTCATTATCAATAATGCCGGAATAGGCTACCGTAGTTTTGTGGAATTATCCGAAGATAGAAAAATCAACAGCATTGTTGATATCAACTGGTTGGGCGTAGTGAAAGTTTGTCGTGCGTTTATTCCGGTTTTCAGGGAACAAAACCACGGACATTTTATTATGATTTCGTCTATTGCGGGTTTGGTCAATTTGCCGTTAGGAAGTTTTTACCATTCGACAAAACAGGCAGTGGAGAGTTTCTCCGAATGTATGGCTTATGAATTACTGGATTTTAATATTAAAGTCTGTACGGTGCAATTTGGAAACGCACCAACAAGTTTCCAGAAAAACGTCACCAAATCTGAAGATTCATCCATTCCTTCCTATAATAAACTGATGCAAAAAGTAACCGATTTGCTTCATAAAAAAACAAAAAAGAATACCAACTTAACGCCAACCATTACCAAAAAATTATTGGAGATTGCCAATAACCCTAAAACCAATTTCAAGCGATACACTATTGGATTTGATGCCAATGCGATGCGGATATTTCGTTCAGTTTTGGGCTATAGATTATTTAATAGTCTAATTAGAAGGTCTGTTTTAAAATAAAGTGGGTTTATAAATCGTCGAAAAGTCTCAGTTGTGGATTCTGAATGATTTTTTGAGGTGGTTTGGCATAGCCAAAAACCGTTCGTCCTCCATATTTATACGAATCTGCCCTTTCTTTATCAATAATTCCCTGAAGGTTTTGGGTTGGGATAAATGTTTTCTCGGCATTGATTGCAATTTCAGAAAGTTTTTTTATCGCCTGCATTTTATCAGAATTCCCTATTTTAGCCCTGTCAATTGCTTTTTTAAGCGTGGTTATGGTTTCGTCATAAATAGCGATTGGTACCGGAAACGGATGTCCGTCCTTTCCTCCGTGAGCAAAAGAAAACCTAGCTGGATCTTCAAACCGTGTTGGTGTGCCATAAATAACTTCACTGACCAAGGCCAGGGATTGTAACGCTCTTGGTCCCATGCCTTTCAGCATCAGCAAATCTTCAAAATCTTCAGGCTGATTTTCGTGAGTGAGCCATAACATTGCGCCCAGTCTTTTCATATTTACATCTTTCAGCTGCACATCGTGATACCCGGGCATAATAAGGTGTTTCGCTTCACGGATGATTCTATCTGGATTTTCCCTTGCAATCAACAACGATTTTTCTCTGGTCAATGCTGCTTCTGTATGAGTGAAATTTAGTATCTGTCCCTGATTTTTCCCCACAATCGAAGTATGTGGTGCGTCAATAAAAGAGGTCAGGTTTTCTGAATGCCAATGATAGCGTCGCGCAGTAGAAGTATGCTGGTTCATTCCCTGCTGAATAACGGCCCATTCTCCTTTATTGTTCAATATAAAATTATGCTGGTACAATTGAAATCCATCCTGAATAGCGGTATTATCAACTTTGGCGGTGAGTCGACTAAAATGGCTCAATTCATTTCCATTTAAGCCTGTATTGTTGCCAATGGTCAATAACTCATTGGGTGTTTGGAGTGAATGTTTACCTTTGCCTCCACAAATATAAATGCCAAGTTCTTTTGAATGGGGATTTACTGCCTTTTTTAATGCGCCCATTACAGAAGTAGTAATTCCAGATGAATGCCAATCCATTCCCATCACTGCGCCGAGGCTTTGAAACCAGAACGGATCACTTATTTTCCGTAGCACTTCTGAAGTTGAAAATTCCATCGCAATGGTCTCTATAATGGAAAACCCGAGTTTTGACATACGCTCAGCAAGCCATAAAGGCACGTGTCCGTTATGTAAGGGCAAATCGGCAGAACCGGAACGTTTCATTAGGGAAAATTTTGACTTGTAAAATTACGGAATTATTGTAGTTATTGCCAATCCCAACAATACTTTAACAATGTATTGTTGGGTAAATCTTTAGTGCAATAGGAGGTTACTTACTTATATAAATAAACTGTTATTTTTTTCTTTTTTTAGGTTTACATTCTTTGCAAAATTCCGACAACCCTTCAATTTGCTGAAGAACATCATCGTGTATGATTTTTAATATGTCTTTTTTCCTTCCTAAATCGGTTTCTTTTCCAGCTTTGGTTGATTCTTCCGAAAATTCTTTTAGCATACTATCGTAAATAGGCTTAAAAAAACCCATACTTGAAAAAGCTTTTTTTTCTTCAAAAATCCTTTTCCTTAATTTTCTCGCATACAATTCAGATAAGTCAAACTGGTATTGTGCAAAAGCGACTAAGGCCAATGCTGTTTCATTATCGGGCGAGACAATGGCTGAACTACTTCTTTTGAAAGTGCAACTTACTTTTGAATTAAAGTTTTTGGTAAACATTAATTCTGCATTGCTCATATAGAATAAGAGTTCCGGACCACAAGAAGTAAATATGCTGTATGTTTTTACATCTCCAATTTGAGAAGATGTTGATTGAAAATCAGAAAGTTGAATTTGATATTTCCCATCCCAATTGATGTCATTTTGTGCGTAAAGTAAGTTTGCTATAAATAAAAAGCAAAAGAGGATTGTTTTCATTGTAATATCAATATGGCTTATTAAACTAATTCCTTAAAACAAATGTATCTATATTATTTTAATTTATCATAAATATAAAAAACCATCAAGTTCGTAAACAAGATGGTTTTGATAAATGAATTAAAGTTTCCTAAATATTAAAACTCACACCCAAAATAATATTCCTTCCAATATTCGGGATTCCGTCATTTTTTAATCGGGATAAATGGGAGATATAGGTTTTGTTCAATAAATTATTGGCATTCAGGTTCAGGTCAAATGCCTTTTTACCGAATTTTATTTTTCCGCCAAGACCAAAATTAATCAGCGTATAATCATTGGATTTGGTTTCAAAAGCGGTGATGTTATTTTGGTTGAAAATATGCTCAGCGTTCAAACTCGCAAAACCTTCGGTAAACCATTTTTTGATATTAAATTGGGTACGAATCGTATTGTTCCATTTGTTGGCAGGAATCAACGGTAAGTAATCGCCATTGTCTTTTTCGCCAATCACGGTTTCAAAACTACTCTCAAAATGTAGCCAATCGATAGGATGCGGATGAAAATGCAGTCCAAATTCGCCGCCGTATAATCTCGCATTCGCCTGAACATAATTATACACATCGTTTCCATCGATAATTCCGCCCGACGGTGAAATAAAAATATAATTGTTGATGTGGTTGTAAAAGCCATTCGCAAAAAACTCAAAGTGGCTGTTTTTGTATTCCAAATTCACATCTGTTTGAACGTTCTGTTCGTTCTCCAAATTGGAATTCCCAATTTCATAACGATTGCTGCCTTCGTGAACACCATTGGATGTTAATTCGGCTAAGTTTGGTGCGCGAAATCCCGAAGCGACATTCAGGCGCAGACTTAATTTTTTGCTGAGGTTGGTTTTAAAACCCAATGAAGCGTTTGGACTTGTAAAAGTTTTATCGATTGGGGCAAAATAACCTTCATCACCTATAAGACCATTTTCTTCAGTGCTCACATTTCGGTTATCAAATCGCAAACCAGCTTGAATTACATTCGATTTCCATTCGTAATTCGCAGTTCCAAAAACGCCAAAATCATTCGTTATTGCATTCGGAATCAATAATTCTTCACCCGAATTTTTATTGGTTTGATGCATTCCCTGTGTTCCAATAATGGTTTCAATCTTACCCAATTTTGGTAAATGGTATTTCAAATCATAATTCAGCGTTTTTAGTTTCATATGTAAAACGGCAACATCACTGTCTTCAAATTCACTTCGGTCATTAGCGATATAACCAAAATCAGCATCCAAAGCCGAATTTTTGAAATAGATATGATTGTGTAAACTCAAAATATGGGAGAAAACACCTTGCTTTGGAAATTCTGGATTTTTAGTTGTGGATTGTTCGGCAATGCCATTTTCCGGAATTCCTAAATCGAGTTTATTGAAATTATAACGCAACACACTTGAAAATTTCGAGTTGTTATATCCAATTCCGCTTTTGAAATCGGTTTCCTTATAACGGGTATTCGTTACTCGGTCTTGATTAGGAACTTGATAATCCGAATGCGTATTGTAACTTCCACGAACTAAATATTTCCAGTTTTCGGTTGAAGTTTTCAAACCTAAAGAGGTGTTGCTTCCTAAAGTATTGGAAAATAACTTCTGACCGAAATCGCCTTTAAAAGTATTTGGATTTGCAAATTTTTCGGGATTAAAATACAAAACACCACCCAAAGCATCCGAACCATAAAGCAATGAAGCCGGACCTTTAATGACTTCGACACTTTCTACTCCGGCATCGTTCAAACCAAGTCCATGTTCTTCTCCAAACTGTTGGTTTTCTAATCGCACACCTTGTGAATATACCAAAACACGATTGCCACTTAACCCGCGAATAACTGGTTTGCCAATGGAAGTTCCGGTAGAAATCTGGGAAACACCAGGGATTTTTGCCAATCCTTCGACTAAAGTTGAAGCACCTTTTTTCTGCATTGATTTGATGCTTTCCTGTTCGACTTTCATTACATTTTGGGACTGTAATTTATGAAATGCGGTTGAAACGATTATTTCGTCCATATGCGTAATTTCTTCTTCTAAAGTGATGTTCAAGACGGTTTCTGTTTGGTCTATTGCAATCGTTTTTGTAACCGTTTTGAAACCAATAACGGAAAATTGAATGGTTGTATTTCCTTTTGGAATATTGTTTAAAATGAATTTTCCGCTGATATCAGTAGTAGTTTCCGAATGAATTTCGGGTGCTGTAATTTCTACTCCGTTTATGGGTTGGTTTTTACTGTCGGTTATGATTCCGGTAATAGTATTCTGGGCATAGGAAAAGGCCGAAAGTCCTATGAAAAGGAAGTTTATATAATTTTTCATTTGAAATTATTTTATTGTTATAATTGCGTTACCCTCAAAAATGAATTTGAAGAAAATAAATCACCATTAAACAATAAAAGGGGGAGGGCCACGAAGGGAATAACAACTGCCAGAAAAAGATTCGGGAGTTTGGTTTACAATAAAAAAATAAGGAATTTCCTGATTTGAAATCTGTGTTTTAAAACTAAAACTATCAGGGGAAATGAAATTGCTTAAGGTGAATTCACAGGCAAAACAATGATCGAATTCGGCGTGATGGTGGGTGAATTCGGTTTTACCTTGATTGTATTTATGATGGCATTGCTTTTCTGATAACTGTTTAGCTAAATGCTCATAGGAGTGGAATGACTGGAAGAGTATTGAAAACAATACTGCGGCCATTAAAGAAAGATTTATATATGCTAGCTTCTTTTTCATTCAAGGCAAATGTAGGAAACGAAGTTTAGGAATTGTGTTATTTAACAAATTTTAAGATTTGTAAATTTTCCTCCAAGGTCTTTTTTGACCTTTTTAGTATTTGTGTGCTTGAAAAATGGAATACCAACAAGGTTTTGGAAACCATACAGGATTCAAACGATTTGTTTTACAATCGAGTTCTTATTGCAAAAAAAAGGAACTCAATTGAGTTCCTTTACTATATTTCTTTACAAAAGTTATGCTTTTTTCTCGTCAGCAGGACATTGTTTTTTCGCAGAACAGCATCCGCCTTTAGCCTTAGCTTCTTTTTTCGATTTTTTCTTAGATTCCTTTTTCTCTTTTTCTTGGTCTTGGTCCAAAAGCATCGAATGATCTCCAGAAGATTTTACGTTAGACACTTTGTAGGTTTTACCGTCGCCCGTCGCTTCAGTGATTTCTACCAATTTTTCAGTAGTTTGTTTGTTAGCGTCAAACTCAACAGTAGCGGTTTTTTTATCAAAATCCACAGTCGCTTTTTGAACACCCTCCGTTTCGGCTAATTTTTTCTCAATGGTTTTTGCACAACCCATTGCGCATGTCATGCCTTCAATATTGAAAGAAGCAGTTTCTGTTTTTGCAGCCATATTGCTTGTTGCTACAACTTCTTCTTTTACTACAGGGGCACTATCCGTTTTTTTGCAACTTACAAAAAGTACAGTTGCTAACGAAAGTGCTAAAAATGATTTATTAATTTTCATATATGTATAATTTAAAGTTTGATTTTATAATTGCTTAATTAAAAAGTGTTTACAAAAATAACAAAAAAGATACCGGCTAATTCATAAAATTATTACAATTTTGAGGCTTTAAAAAAATTTTATGATTTCGAAGCAATTAAAATGGATTTTACTGATAGTGCTTGCCTTAATTTGGGGAAGTTCTTTTATCCTGATAAAAAGAGGTTTAGTGGGGCTGAATCCTTTTCAGTTGGGTTCGTTGCGAATTATTTTTGCAGCACTTTTTTTGCTTGTTATTGGGTTTAAAACCTTACCGAAAATCCCGTTAGGACAATGGAAATATATTGCGCTGACTTCAATGTTTGGCACTTTTTTACCTGTTTATTTATTTTCGATTGCACAAACCGAAATCAATAGTTCGGTAAGTGCGATTCTGAATTCGTTAACTCCATTAAATACATTGCTTCTTGGTGTAGCGCTTTTTGGATTGACATTCAAAAGGAGTCAGGTTTTTGGTGTTTTTATAGGTTTGATAGGAAGTTTGCTTTTGGTTTTTAATGGTGCTGCGAATCATCCGGACCAAAATTATTACTATGCGATTTTGGTTCTGATTGCTACATTTTGCTATGCATTAAATGTGAATTTAATCAAGAAATATTTATCCGATTTGAGTCCGCTAACGATTACAACAGGAAATTTTGCGGTGCTTTTACTTCCTGCATTTGCGGTGCTTTCTTTTTCTAATTTTTTCGAAATAGTTCAGATTGCTAAAGTACAGCATTCAGTATTTTTTATAATGATTTTGGGGATTGTTGGAACTGGAATTGCAAATATTATTTTCTTTAGATTAATCCAAATGTCATCGCCTGTTTTTGCGACATCGGTAACCTATTTAATTCCAGTTGTGGCTTTCTTCTGGGGATTATTGGATAATGAAATGCTAACACCAGTTCAGTTTGTTGGGGCTTTTATTGTTTTGATTGGGGTTTATTTGTCGAGTAAGAAGTAAGCTAAATTAAATGCGCTGGTTGAAGAAAGGCCTTTTTGAAATTTAATCATAGTGATGCCTGCATTTAACGATTTGAATTTCGTCATCTAGAAATCGGTAAATAAGTCTATGTTCATCATCAATTCTCCGTGACCAAAACCCAGCATACTTATGTTTTAAGGGTTCAGGTTTTCCGATTCCTTCAAATGGAGTTCTTGAAATATCTTTGAGCAAGTCATTTATTTTTTTAACCTTCTTCTTGTCAATCTTTTGCCAATAAAGATAATCTTCCCAAGATTCATCTACGAATACATATTTCATATTATTCTTCGATTAAATCTTTCGAAAATGAATTTCCTTTCTTTAATTTTTCAATTGCAGAATCAAGACGTTTTTCGTTTTTTCTCGAAGATAATTCATAGTTAGTAGCAATCAAAGAATTGTATTCTTCAAGGGACATTACAACAATTCCAGAATCTTTACCTCTATTTATAATAAGCGTTTCGAAACCTTTAACAACTTGATCAAAATAGGATTTTATGTCTTTACGGAAATCAGAAATATTAGTAACAATCATAAGGTAAAATATTGTACAAAAGTATGTACAATATTTTAATTTTAAATAAGAATTTTAAAATTATTATTTTTAACTCTGGTTGGTCTAAAATGTTTTTATAAAAAAAGGCCGTCTTTTCAGACAGCCTTTTTTTATAAAAAAAGGCCGTCTTTTCAGACAGCCTTTAATAAATTATTTGATTCTATTTATAGGAAATCAGCATCAGTAACACCTTCGTTGATTTTTACATCTGTAGTTGTTAGCTCAATTTCAATCCCAACATTCATTACTGTTTTGTATGGAACTTTAATTCCTTTCACGGCTTTATAGTCACTGAAATTAGTAATTTGAGTTGCTTTTTTTCCAGCTCTTTCAGTAGTTTTTGCTTGAGCTACTTTCAATCCAGATTTTACATCATAGTACAAAGTAGAAGTTCCGTCTTTAATTACATAAGCATCGTTACCGTTTATTGCTTCAATGCCGTCAAGAACAAGACCTGCTTTTTTAGAAAGTGCCAATTCGTCAAAAGGTGCTGCACTTTCTTTCATGTCTTTTAATTCTTCTCCTTCGAAGTCTTTTCTTTGGCCTTGTTGGATAGCATAAGCTGATTTGTCAGTTACTACTTGTTTCATCATTGACATTCCCATTGCTTTCATTTCTACAGCTAATTTTCCAGATGTAGTCGCTTTAGATGTCATTTCTAATGGAGTTCCCTGAACGGTTCCGGTAGAAGTAGTGAATAGGGATTTTACTTTTTTCAATTCTTTTTCCCCGCCAATAGCAACAATGTAATTGTCCATTACTGATTTAACAGTTACTCCAGCTGGAGCCGGTTTTTTCATTACTGGCTTTTCTGTAGGATTACCATATTTGTCAAAGTAGAACATCGGGATTTTAGTTTTTTCCAATCCTGGAATCACTTCGCTTCCTTTACCTACAATTACCACACGAATATTATCTGCAAGGAAATATTTGTTGGCAACAGTCATTACATCCTCAGCAGTTACAGCATTGATATTTTTGATGTAGTTTTCATAGAAATCTTCAGGAAGTCCTTGAGTTTTGATTCTCAAAGCATAACCAGCAACAGTTTGTGGTTTTTCGATTTGCATTACAAATTTCCCGATATAACCCGCTTTAACATTCGCTAAAACTTCTGGAGTAACTTTTTCAGTTCTGATTTTTTTCAATTCCTTGAAAAATTCCACAACAGCACTATCAGTAACCGCATTTCTTACTTGAGTAGACGCTCTAAAAGTAGATACATATTTGTTAGGGTTGGTTCCTGAACGAGCTCCGTAAGTCCATCCGTGAGCTTCACGAAGGTTCATGTTCAGGTAACTGTTGAAATCTCCACCTAAGATTTGGTTTGCTACTATTGTTGCAAAGTAATCCTTGTCAGTCATTTTGATGTTAACTGTGTTTTGTAATGCTATTTCAGACTGAACTGCATTTGGCATATCCACAAAGTTAATTTGAGTGTACTGAACGTTTTTTGGATCGGAATATGTCAAGCTTGGCGCTGTGGCTTTTTTCCATGAACCAAAAAGTTTTTCAACCGCTTTTTTAACGTCTTTTGTTTTTACATCCCCAATAATTACTAAATAAGCATTTTCAGGAACGAAGTTACTGTTGTAGTTATTTACAACATCAGTAAGCGTTACGTTTTTGATGGTTTCTTCGCTAAGGTATTCACCAAAAGGATGGTTTTTTCCGTAAGCTAAAACATTTTGAACTCTTGCTGCAACAGCAGGCACACTTTTCTCTTGTGTTTTTAAGCTTTCAATTAGTTTTTCTTTTTCTTTATCGAATTCAGCTTGAGTGAAATTTGGATTCAAAGCACCATCAGCCATTAATTCCAGGATTCTTCCAGAATATTTTGACAATGAACTTCCTGATGCTCCACCAGAGTAGAAACTCAAATCTGCACCTAGAAAATCAATTTCTTCATTAAATGCATCTTTTGTTATTTTTTTAGTTCCATTACCGATTAAGCTACTTGTTAAATCGTCAACACCTTTTTTGTTGCCTTCAGCATAAGGTGAATTGTCAATGCTTAAGTTAAAAGAAACTCTTGGTAATTTATGATTTTCAACAACCATAACTTTCAATCCATTAGAAAGTGTGAAAGATTCCGGTTTTTTTATGTTGATAGCAGGAGATGGTCCTGGTTTTGGCTGTGGTCTGTCTTGTGCTTGCATAATTAGTGTTAAAAACAAGCTTGATAATACTATAATTGTTTTTTTCATGATTTCAGTATGTCTTAGTTTTGAGCTTTGTCTTTTGATGGAATGTAATCCAAGATTAATCTTTGGTTTGGATTCAAATATTTTTTCGCAACATCCCTAATTTCTTGAGGAGTAATTGAACGGTAGATATCCATTTCTGTATTGATAAGGTTTACATCACCATATAATAAATAGAATGAAGCTAAATTTTCGGCAATTCCTTCAACGCTTGAATTTCCGTTTACATAGTTGTTTTCATATTTGTTTCTTAGTTTTTCCATTTCCTTATCAGTAAGCAATTCAGTTTGTAATCTTACGATTTCCTCATCTACTTCTTTAAGGATTCCTTGTGCTGTATTTTCCCCTTGTGGCATTCCGTAAAGGATATACATTCCATAATCTTCTTGGTTGTAACTAAATGCACCAATTTGTAATGCCATTTTTTTATCGTCAACGATTTTTTTGTATAATCTTGAACTTTTTCCATCGCTCAAAACAGTAGAAATCATATCTAAAACCCTTGCATCACGTGTTTTCATTGATGGCGTTCTATAAGTAGCCGCAATCATTGGTTTTTGGATGTTTGGATCCTGGTAAGTAGCGTTTAATGTTTTGGTAATTGGCTCTTCAACAAAAGTTTTTCTGTCAATGGCAGCTCCTCTTGGAATAGCTCCAAAATATTTCTGAATCCATTCTTTTGTTTTAGCCATGTTGTTCAAATCCCCTGCAACTACTAAAACTGCATTGTTTGGCACATAGAATTTTTTGTTGAAAGCTTGGAATTCAGCTAAAGTTGCAGCGTCTAAATGTTCCATAGAACCGATAGTTGCCCAACGATATGGGTGTTTAACGAACATGTTTCTTTTTACTTCGGCAATTAAGTTACCATAAGGCTGATTGTCAACACGTAGTCTTTTTTCTTCTTTTACAACCTCATTTTGAGTGTTAACACCAATTTGGTTGATTACTGGGTGCATCAGTCTTTCAGATTCCATCCAAAGTCCTAATTCTAAATTATTAGAAGGGAAAACTTCAAAATAATACGTTCTGTCGTCAGTAGTGTTAGCGTTGTTTGTCCCTCCATTTGAAGTGACGATTTTAAACCATTCGCCACGAGCGATGTTTTTTGTTCCTTCAAATAACAAGTGTTCAAAAAAGTGAGCAAAACCAGTTCTTTCTGGGTTTTCGTCTTTTGCACCTACGTGATACATTACCGAAGTGATAATTACTGGAGCCGATGGGTCGTTATGCAAAATAACATGCATTCCATTGTCCAAATTGTATTCTTCAAAAGCTACTTTCTGAGCAGAAGCAACTCCTCCAAGCATAAGCATTGAACTTAAAGCCATTAATGAATTTTTCATAAAGATTAATAATTTTGGTTGATTTTTACCGTGATAGGTAGTATAGTATTCTATTTTGTTACACCAAAAATAATTTTTTTTTACTTATAAAAAGTGCTGTAAATAATAATTTTATGCAAATATTTTTGAAACCACCACTTTTAAAGGGGAAGGACACTATTTAATGAACTGATTTTCAAATAAAAGATATTTTTTTACTAACGAATTGCAGGAATGATATTTAATTGTATATTTGCATCCTTAAAATTTAACTAAACATCATTGTTATGTACGCAATCGTAGAGATAGCAGGGCAACAATTTAAAGTAAGCAAAGACTTAAAGGTTTACGTTAATCGTTTGACAAATGAAGAAGGTTCGAAAATTTCTTTCGATAAAGTTCTTTTGGTAGATGATAACGGTACAATCACTTTAGGCGCCCCAGCTATAGAAGGTGCTTCAGTAGAAGCCAAAGTGTTACAACACTTAAAAGGAGATAAAGTAATCGTTTTCAAAAAGAAAAGAAGGAAAGGTTACAAAAAGAGAAACGGTCACCGTCAGTATCTTACTCAAATTGTAATAGAAGGAATCAGCGCGACTGGTACTAAAAAAGCAACTGCAAAGAAAGAAGCGGCTCCGGCAGCAGCTACTGAAGTAGAAGCACCAAAGAAAAAAGCAGCTCCTAAAAAAGCAGAAAAAACCGAAGAATAATAACATTAAAAACTAATACGTCATGGCTCACAAGAAAGGTGTCGGTAGTTCCAAGAATGGTAGAGAATCAGAATCGAAACGTTTAGGTGTTAAGATTTTTGGTGGTCAAGCTGCAATTGCTGGGAACATCATAGTAAGACAAAGAGGTTCAAAACACAATCCAGGTGAAAACGTTTACATGGGTAAAGATCATACTTTACATGCTAGAGTTGATGGAGTTGTTAAGTTCCAGAAAAAAGGTGAAAATAAATCATACGTTTCTATACTTCCATTCGAAGCATAAGGAATACGATTTTTTTGATATTAAAAAACCCATTTCGAAAGAAATGGGTTTTTTGTTTTGAACCTATTTAGCTTTGGCTTTTTCCAAGGCATTGTTATATTTAACCTTTGCACTGTCTCTAGCTTCGGTTACATCGGCTTTAAGTTTAGACCATGCTGCTTCAGCTTCATCTGCAGTTTTTTGCGCTGCAGTTTCTGCCTTTTTATCTCCTTTGGCTATAGCTTCTTTTACCTTCTCTTTGGCAGAGTTAAAATTTTCTTCGGCACTTTTCATTCGGGCATTCCAATCAATATCAGTTGTTATTTTTGTGGTGGTAACAACTGTTGTAGTGTCGTTGTTTGCATCTGTTGTTTCTACCGTAACCTCTTTTTTGCAAGCGGTAAATAATAATCCGAAAAGAGCTAATCCTATTAATTGGTTTTTCATTTTAATGATTTTTTAAGTTGTTATAAATATATGAAAAAACCCTCACATTCAAACTGAATTTATTCAGTTTCCTGCAAGGGTTTTGGGATTATTTTAAGACTCCTTATTTCGATAATTGATGAAGAACTTTTTTTATTAAAATATAACTCTAAAGATAATATAGTTTTTTATTATTTATCGAATCGAATCTGTAGGTTTTAGTCTTTTCTTAGCTCTTTGTTCTTGTAGTTCTTTAATTTCCTTCATTCTTTTTTCTTTGTTTACTTTTCTCTCTTCTTTTAGTTTTAATCTTTCTGCTTTTTCCTCTTCTTTTATGGTTTCGATTTCTTTTTTATAGGCTGCAATTTTATTTAAGCTAGATTCTTTATTAGCATTTGCTGTTTTAAACTCTTCTTCTGCTTTAGAAACTGCTAGTTTTGCCTTTTCAATTTTTTTTATAAGTTCCGGACTATTGTTAGTTGATTTTTTTTGTTCAAGAATTGCTAATTCTTCTTGTTTTGTTTTTAATTTTTCTTCTTTGTTTTGTGATTTTTGTGTTAGTTTTTCTAAATTTATTTCTTCTTTAGCCGATTTGTTTTGGGCAATTTCATTTTTTGTCAATGGTATAGGTTTATTGCTGTTAAACCTTTGTCTATTATCGAAGGATTCTCTTTCTCTTGCCCACTGATCCCTTTGGTCTTTCCATTGTCTTTGAATTTGCATACTGCTAGTTCGGTTGGTTTGTGCATTCATTGAAAATGACAAAATCAAGATTATCATTATATTAAGACGTGCTTTCATAAATTTGTGGTATAGTTTTTTCAAATGTAACTTAAAATTTCAAATATAATTTAAAACTCATTAAGATTAATTTAACAGCTGTTTTGAATGCTATAAAAAAACCCTCACATAAATGTAAGGGCTCTAAAAATCTAAATTCTAATATATATTATATCAAAAATTGGTTTAATATCTGTAATATTCTGGTTTAAATGGACCATCAACTGCAACACCAATATAATCTGCTTGATCTTTGCGTAAGGTTTCCAATTCAACGCCTAATTTAGCTAAGTGTAACATCGCTACTTTTTCATCTAAATGTTTTGGCAACATATATACGTCATTGTTATAAGCTGCGCTGTTTTTCCATAATTCGATTTGTGCCAAAGTCTGGTTTGTAAAAGAATTACTCATTACAAAACTTGGATGACCGGTAGCACAGCCTAAGTTTACCAAACGACCTTCAGCTAAAATTAAAATATCTTTTCCGGCAATTGTATATTTATCAACTTGTGGTTTGATTTCAATTTTTGAAGCCCCATGGTTTTTGTTCAACCAAGCCATGTCAATTTCATTGTCAAAGTGGCCAATGTTACAAACGATAGTTTTGTCTTTCATTTGTTCAAAATGACTTCCAAGAACAATGTCTTTGTTTCCAGTTGTAGTAATGATTATGTCAGCAGTCGTAATAACTGTATTCAGTTTTTTTACTTCAAATCCGTCCATTGCAGCTTGTAAAGCACAAATCGGGTCAATTTCAGTAACTGTTACAATAGAACCCGCGCCTCTAAAAGAAGCAGCAGTTCCTTTTCCAACATCACCATAACCGCAAACGATTACTCTTTTTCCAGCAAGCATAATATCAGTTGCACGACGAACTGCATCTACAGCCGATTCTTTACAACCGTATTTGTTATCGAATTTCGATTTGGTAACCGAGTCATTCACATTGATTGCAGGCATTGGCAAAGTTCCAGCTTTTACTCTTTCGTATAAACGATGAACACCAGTTGTAGTTTCTTCAGACAATCCTTTGATTCCGTCAACTAATTCTGGGAAACGATCAAAAACCATATTGGTTAAATCACCACCGTCATCAAGAATCATGTTCAATGGTTTTCTGTCTTCACCAAAAAATAAAGTCTGCTCAATACACCAGTCAAAAGATTCTTCATCAAGACCTTTCCAAGCATACACCTGAATTCCTGCAGCAGCAATAGCAGCAGCAGCTTGATCCTGAGTAGAGAAGATGTTACAAGATGACCAAGTAACTTCAGCTCCAAGAGCAATTAAAGTTTCAATCAAAACCGCAGTTTGGATAGTCATGTGCAAACATCCAGCAATACGGGCACCTTTTAAGGGTTGTTCGTTTTTGTATTCAGCACGAAGCGCCATTAAACCCGGCATTTCAGCTTCAGCCAATTCAATTTCTTTTCTTCCCCAAGCTGCAAGAGAAATGTCTTTTACTTTGAAAGCCACAAAAGGCATAGTCGTTGTACTCATTTATAGTATATTTGTAGTGATAAAATTTTTGGCAAATTTACGCAATTCCTTTTTTATTTAGATTGATTTATATATTAATTGTGAATTGTTTAAGCCGAATAAATTTATTTTAAGAAGCTGTTCCTGCTGTCCGCTATATCTTTTTTAACAAGCTTGCGATAACTATCGCAAGCTTGTTAAAAAAGGATGCCGCTTCCATCAGGGCTAAAACCATATTTACAGAATGCCACTATATAAAAAAATAGACCACGATAGTTTCACTCAAGTATTTATTTGGAAAATAACCGAATCCTTCGAGCAGTTATCAAATGAAATACAGCTTTGCCAAAAAAGCAGTATGAGATTAAACGGAATGAAATCAGAGTCCCATCAAAAAGGGTTTTTGAGCGTCCGTAAATTAGTGCAGGAAGCAGGCTATTCTGATTTTGATTTGTATTATGATGAATCGGGAAAACCAAACTTGAACGATGGGAAATTTATTTCAATAACGCATTCCCATGAATTTTCGGCCATAATAATCAGCAACAAAGACTGCGGAATCGATATTGAATTACAAAGGGAAAAAATTACCCGCATTGCCGATAAATTTATTGATTCCGAATCTGTTTATTTGAATGAGGAAACTAAAAACAGGATTTCTATGCTAACTGTAATTTGGGGCGCAAAAGAATCTGTTTTTAAGATTCAAAATGAACCGGGGATTAGTTTTAAAGACCACATTAATGTAACTCCTTTTCAAATTAAAGATGGTGCTGCAAAGGTTTTGTTGAATTTTAATGGTAAAACTAAATACTTCAAGATTAATTTTATGGAATTAGAGGGTTTTACATTGGTTTATGCATTTGAAAACACATAGTATTCAAGATTTGACAACTTTTAAAAAGTTGTCAAATCTATTTATAATAACGAATGAACGTTAATGGCTAAAAAAGAACATTATTATACAAGATTTGAAGTTGATGGGATATATCATGTCTATAATAGATCGATAGATAAAAAAATGATGTTTGCATCCGATAAAAACTACGCTTATTTTATTCGCCAATTTGACAAATACTTGTCTGATTATATTAAAATTTATGCATATAGTTTATTAGGTAACCATTTTCATTTTATGATAAAAGTCAATGATTTAAGGCATTTGACAAATTCTGAAAAGTTGCCAAATGCAAAAGAAAAAAGCATACACGATATAGTAAGTCATCAATTTAAGAAGTTTTTTCAAAGTTATGCAATGGCATTTAATAAGGAGCAAAACAGAACAGGAACGCTTTTCCAAACTCCTTTTAAACGTGTTAGAGTAGAGGATGAAAAATATTTGCTAGAGTTAGTGTGCTATATAAATACAAACTCGCAAAAGCATAATTTAGTTAAAGATTTCAATGATTGGAAATGGTCTTCTTATCATAACACCATAGCTGATAAAGAAACCAAATTATTAAAAGATGAAATTATTAATTATTTTGGCGACATCGATAACTTTAAATTTTGTCATATAGAATATTCAAAAAAAATTGATTTATTGGAAAGGGATTTTTTTATTGAGGATTGAGATTTGACAACTTTTAAAAAGTTGTCAAATCTGCCAAGTACAAAAGAAAATAGATTCAGTAACTTTTAAAAAGTTGTCAAATCTGTCAAGTACAAAAGAAAATAGATTCAGTAGCTTTTTTAAAAGTTGTCAAATCTGTCAAGTACAAAAGAAAATAGATTCAGTAACTTTTTAAAAGTTGTCAAATCTATTATAAAAGAAGAAATATATTCCAAAACTTTTAAAAGCTTTCGATTAAAGTTAACATAATGAGCAATTTCTACAAACAAATCCTAAAAGCTAAAAGCGAGAATAAAAAATTACTCGCCATTCTTCTGGATCCTGATAAAATCAATTGGGGAACTGTGGATATGTTGATTTTAAAAATCAATCAATCGCCAGCAACCCATATTTTTGTGGGTGGAAGTATAGTTGAAAGCAACTCTGTCGATGAATTGGTAATTAAATTAAAAACCAAAATAAATTTACCGATTATTCTTTTTCCAGGGAATCCATCGCAAATTTCTGATAAGGCAGATGCAATTTTGTTCTTGTCATTAATATCAGGTAGAAATCCAGATTATTTAATCGCACATCAGGTAAAAGCGGTGCCGATATTAAAAAAAACCAATCTTGAAATTATCCCTACTGGTTATATTTTGATTGAGAGCGGAGCCGAAACTGCTGTAGAAAAAGTCAGTAAAACCAAACCTTTAGACAGAAACAATCCAGAATATATTCTTCATACTGCACAAGCAGGAGAAATGCTGGGTTTTAAATTGATTTATTTAGAAGCTGGCAGTGGCGCAAAAGAAGTAGTTCCTGCAGCGATTGTGAATTTAGTATCAACGAATATTACAATTCCACTTATTGTTGGTGGCGGTATTAAGGATTTTTCCGAAATAAAGAAAATGCACGATTCCGGAGCTGATTTAGTGGTTATAGGAACCGCTTTTGAAAATGATTTAAACTTTTTTGAATAATGATAGAATTCTTTTTTGATGCGTATAAAAATGCTCCGCTAAGCCAAATTATATTAGAATTTATTGCTTTTGTACTTGGGATTTTAAGTGTTTGGTTAGCCAAAAAAGAAAATATTTGGGTATATCCTACAGGCTTGATTGCTACAATAATTACCACTTATCTCTTGTATGTTGCTGGATATTTAGGAGACATGATCATTAACGGGTATTTTGCAATTATGAGTATTTATGGATGGTACTATTGGGCAAAAAAAACTGACGAACTAGACAATCTGCCCATAACCCGGACTAATACGAAAGAAAAAATAATTGGTATTGCATTGTTTTTTCTAACAATAATTGTAGTTTTCGGGATTTATATATTTTTTGATTACGAAATAAAAAAAGAAAATTACATAGACATACTATCATCGGGCATATTTTTTACCGGAATGTGGTATATGGCAAAGAAGAAAATAGAGAATTGGACGCTCTGGATTATAGGCGACTTTATAGTGACTCCTTTGTATGCATATAGAGGATTAGGGATGTTGTCTTTGCAATATTTAATATTTACAATTTTAGCTGTTTCAGCGTATTTAGAATGGAAGAGAACTTTACAAAAAACGAATTAATAAAAACATACCAATTTACCGAAGCAGATTTCGAACAGTTTGCTGCTAAGGGAATTGCGCCCGCATCAATTAAAAACCAATTGGATATTCTGAAAAACGAAATTTTAAAAACGTTTTTGGATCGGCCTGCTGCTATAAATGATGGGATTATAAAATATTATGAAACTGATTTTAAAAATTTGGCTTCTTCTTTCGAAATTGAAAAAGAAAAATTCAAGCTTCAAAAATTCGTTCCTGCATCAGGAGCCGCTACCAGAATGTTTAAGTTTTTGAGTGAATTCCTAAACGAATTTGATGTCGAAAATGAAAGCATCAATGCCTATATCAATAGAAAAAAAGAAAAAAACCTCTCGATTTTTATTGTTGGTTTAGATAAATTCCCGTTTTTTGAGGCTGTAGAAACAAAATTAAAATCAACTTACCTTGATTATAATTCATGGGACAAGGACAAACAGAATTATCATTTTATAAAAACGCTGTTGTCTCCAGAAAGTTTCGATTATGCCAATAAACCAAAAGGCAGCCTGCTTTTTCATCAATATAAAGACCATCTCGCTACCCCAATAGAAGAGCATTTGAACGAATGTGCCTTTTATGCGAGTTCTAAAAATGTATCGCATTTGCATTTTACGGTTTCAGAAAATCATCAGCTATTGTTTGAAAAAATAATAAGCGAAGTCAAGCAAAAAGTAGAGGATAAATCCAAGACAAAACTAAATGTGAATTTTTCCTATCAAAACAAAGCGACCGACTCTATTGCATTGGACTCTAATAACAACCCAATAAGGGACGAAAACGGAAGACTGGTTTTCCGACCAGGAGGTCACGGAGCCTTGATTGAAAACTTAAATAATCTTGATGCCGATATTGTTTTTATAAAAAATATAGACAACGTCATCCAAAACCATATTCATAGCATCACTTTATATAAAAAAGCGCTTGCAGGAATATTGATTGAAATCCAAAAGCAGGTTTTTAATTACCTCAATGAAATAGAGCAAAATACTGATACTAACTTGGAACCAATAATCGAGTTTGTAAAACACAAACTTAATGTTGCTATAATTGATGATTTTGATAAATATACTTTAGAAAATAAAATTGGTTTCCTTAAATCATCTTTGAACCGACCAATCCGTGTTTGCGGAATGGTAAAAAACGAAGGTGAACCGGGTGGTGGGCCATTTTGGGTAAGTGATTTTAGAGGAAACGTTTCGCTTCAAATTGTAGAAACCTCACAAATAGACCAACAAAACCCTTTCCAGTTTTCAAGGCTGAAAAGTGCGACGCATTTTAATCCAGTGGATTTGGTTTGCGGAATCAAAAACTATAAAGGTGAGAAGTTTGACTTAACACGATTTGTTGATCATAAAAGCGGTTTTGTTGTGGAGAAAAATAAAAGCGGAAAAATAGTAAAAAGCTATGAACTGCCAGGGTTGTGGAATGGTGCAATGGCGAATTGGATTACGATTTTTGTAGAAGTGCCTTTGATTACCTTTAATCCAGTAAAAACGGTAAACGATTTATTGAAACCTACGCATCAACCGCAATAAATACAGAAATAATCCCGAAGTCTCGGGGCCAGCATAGATGGAAACAGAAAAAATCATATCGGAACTACAATTCAAAGCCGTGCGAAGCAGTGGAGCCGGAGGGCAGAACGTAAATAAGGTTTCCTCGAAAGTAGTCTTGTCCTTTGATTTGAAAAATTCCCAAGCATTGTCTGAAGAAGAAAAAATACTTTTGGAAACCAAATTGGCTCCAAGATTGACAAACGAACAAATCCTGATTTTAAACTGTGACGAAGACCGAAGCCAGATCAAGAACAAGTCGATTGTTATAAAGCGGTTTTCGAAATTGATTCAGGACGCCTTGATTATTCCAAAAAAGAGAAAAGCCACAAAAATCCCCAAATCGGTAATCAAGAAAAGAATTAAGGACAAGAAAAACTTGTCTGAAGTAAAGCAAAACAGAAGAAAACCAGAAATATGAAAAAAAACATGTCTAAAAAGCTAAGTTATTTCTGGGAAATCTTAGGTTTATTGGTTGGAATTTCAATGTTTTTTATTGCTATCAGTTTTGACGAAAAGCAAAGTGCAACAGGTAAAATCACCTACAATGATGAAGGTTTGGTGTGTTTTAAAAGTTACGCGCTAGAAGCCTTTGAGGGACTGTTGTTAGCTATTGGGTGTATAGCCTGTATAATCTACAAAAAAGAAATAGTTAAAGAGAAACTACAAGCCTACTTCGAATTAACGGTTTACACTATAATATTTTGCAATTAAATAGATGTTTTGCAAATTATAAACATCATCCATTATTAAACTGACTAAAGCAGGATTGTCCGCTAATAGTTTTGATAAATCACTTTTGTAGTTTTGCCAATTAAGATTAGTCAATTCCCCGTTTTTTTCAAGTATATAAAAAGTCTTAGTGTAATTGTTAAGTGGGTCATTTCTTTTATATTCATATACTTTAATAACACGGCTATTGAAAGTTAATTTTAAGTAAGCGTCATTTTTAACGAAAGTAAAAGCCTTGAATTTGTCATTGTGTTCATATAAATTGTTTTCAAAAGAATACGAAGCAATGTTCTGGGATTCAATTTTTATTTTCTTGCCGCTTTTGTCTCTCAAGTAAATATTGGCAAATAACGGATTCTTGATTTTCCCGTAAAATAGTGTCGTTTTTTAAAGTCACGACATAGTCCAGTTTTTCAATTTTATTTTCAACGGTTTTAGAGGCCTCTTTTGCAGTGGTATAAATGCCATCTTCTAGATATACATTGATATAATGAATTTTATCGTTGATTCTATAGCTTTTGGCTTCGTTTAAGGAATGGCTATAAAATCTAATTCCGTTTTTTTCAGGCTGTAAATTTTTCTCAAACAATACCTTGCCAGTAACATTTGTTCGGAACGTTCCGTAAATAGTGTCGTTTTTAGTGGTAACAATATAATCCAGAAAATCCTTTTGCGCGATGCAGTTACTGTGGCTTACAATTAGGATGGTTAAAGTTAGAAGTAGTTTTTTCATTTGTTTAGATTATCAGTTATTGTTAGTGCGGAACGAGCTTTAGTGCATAACCTACAGCTAAGCTACTCAAAATTATAGCTTCCTTAGATTACAATTTAAGTTACAGTAATTATTTTTTAGCTAATTTATCACAAATCTTATTTATACTCTTCTTTTTTATAATCTTACTTATAACAGGAAAGGATTGCTTCGTCGAATTTCATTTCGTGAGGTAGCGAGGTTTATATTATTCACAAGTTGATTTTAAGATGGTTTTTCCATTTTCTTGAATCATTTTATAACCATTATCTAACATTGGTTGAAAATTATTTCGCCCTGTAAATTGCCAAAGAGCATATCCATATTGACATTGATTAATTATTCCATTCTTGTATTCGTTTAACATTAGTTCCTTCAATACTTCCCAATATTTTTTAGGTGAATGTATAAATATTATCAATGGATTAAATTCGGCATCAACGAACTCTTTTTTATAGTATTTTTTTATTCGCTCAATACTTGGGAAACCATACTTTTTAGTTATTTCTATCATTCTTTCGGTGTGTTCAGCATCCATTGTATTTATATATTTTTTATAAATTAGGCTTCCAATACTGTCCGATTCAAATTTCCGTTTTTTTATTTTCTCAACTCTCAAATTTTCAGGAAGATTTTCAATTCTGTTCGTTTCAGATTTGTCAAAAGTTTTAAAAATTACGTACTCACGCATGGTTTGGTCATATCCATACATAAATTCCATTTCCTCGACTAAAACGTTAATGTGCTTTTGTAAAAGAGAGTCTTTAGTAGATTGTGAATAAATCATATTACTGAATAATATGCTAAAAATAAAAAGTTTTAATTTCATTCTCGATGTTTTTTTAAATGTTGCGTAACTTGAATATATCTCTACCTAAATACAAATCCACTCATTTCAAGTAGATTGTTTCAAATTTATTTCCATTAGCTAATGTAATCCTTTTCAATAACAATCCTCATTTTGATTTCAATTTGCTAAAAATCCAATCCAAAATCCAAAACGAATCTCCAAAAAGCAAATTTCATATTCAAAAACCTTCAAAATTCCATAAATTACTCGTAATTCAACAACAGCAAGGTTTTGCAAGGGTTCTGTAAATCAAGTAATGCCGTGGAACGGGCTTCCGTGTCCCTGAAATGAGCTTCCGTGTCCGTGGAACGAGCTTCGGACTCTATGATTCTTACATCGGAGAGCGTGTTTCTTACATCTGACTTCCAGAAATGGTTTTCTAACTGACGGATGCTGTCTTCGGAGCGTGATATTCGGGCTTCGGACACTATTTTTGTCATTTCTGATAAAAAATTATAAATAAATAAAATAGTATGCTACTTTTGCACCGTCTCAAAGGGGTGCTAGATTTTGAATCAAACTGAAATAAATTCAGTTCAAGGTTCAGAACAGGGCTGAGATTATACCCAAAGAACCTGGGCAGGTAATGCTGCCAAGGGATGGCCGAGCAAAAAATGCCTAATGGTATTTATAGCGAAGAAGCAAGCAGACGTGCGGGCACTTCAAGCAAAGCAAGATTTCAATTATTAATTTAAAAAAGAATAATTGCCCCTTTTATTCGTAACACTTTACGAATGAAAAAGAATCTAAAAATTACTTCGATTATAGCCTTGGCGCTATTTTCTAACGCTGCCATTCAGGCGCAAAACAAAGTCGAAACCGACACTACAAAAACTATTAAGCTAGACGATGTCCTCGTTTCTGCTGTTCGGGTTACCGATAAAACACCAGTCACTTTTTCTAATGTTGGCAAAAACGAATTGGCAAAACGCAATTTAGGTCAGGACATTCCGCTATTGCTGAACTTCTTGCCATCGGTAGTTACCACTACAGATGCTGGAAATGGTTTTGGTTACACCGGTATCCGTGTTCGTGGTAGTGATGCTTCGCGAGTGAATGTTACTATTAACGGAATTCCTTACAATGACTCTGAAAGCAGCGGAACCTATTGGGTAAACATGCCTGACTTTGCTTCTTCACTAGAGAGCATTCAGTTGCAACGGGGTGTGGGAACATCAACAAATGGAGCGGGTGCTTTTGGCGCAAGCCTGAACATGCTAACCGATTCGTATGCAAAACAATCAAGTGGCGAAATAGCGAATTCTTTTGGTAGTTTCAATTCCCGTAAGCATACTGTAAAATTCAGTACAGGTTTGATGAATGCTGAAACAAGTTCAACACAAGGTACTAAATCAAGTTCAGCACAAGGTTTTGAAATAGCTGGTCGTTTGTCTAACATTCATTCTGACGGCTATGTAGATAGGGCAACTTCTGATTTGAAATCGTATTTTCTTCAGGGAACTTATGTGGGCAAAACTACTTTGATCAAAGCATTGGTTTTTGGTGGATATGAAAGAACTTACCAATCTTGGAACGGTATTGATGCTGATATGCTGGCAAACAATCCGCGATTCAATACTGCAGGAATCTACACAGATGAATTTGGAAACACACGCTATTATAAAGACGAGGTTGATAATTACAACCAAGATCATTATCAATTGCATTGGAACGAAAAAATAGCCAATAACTGGAATACTAACTTAGCCTTTCATTACACTAAAGGAAAAGGCTATTATGAGAATTATAAAGAAGATGCTGATTTTGCCGAATATGGTTTAACGCCTGTTGCCGGACAAACAACTACTGATTTAGTGAGGAGAAAATGGCTCGATAATGATTTTTATGGAACTACCTTTTCTGCCAATTATAAAAACACAAAACTGGATTTTATTGTAGGTGGAGGATTAAATAGATATGAAGGAAAACATTTTGGGAATGTGATTTGGGCCCGATATGCTTCAACAAGTGAACTTGGGGATCGTTACTATGATAATTATGGGAATAAAGTGGATTTGAATGTTTTTGCGAAAGCAAATTATCAATTAACTGCAAAGTGGAGTCTTTTTGGGGATTTGCAAGTTAGAAATATACAATATGAAGCAAGTGGTGTTCAGGCGGATTTAGTGAATGATACTTTCAATTTTGTAAATCCAAAAGCGGGTTTGACCTATACGGTTAATCCACAAAACAATTTTTATTTTTCTTATGCCAGAGCGAACCGCGAACCTAACAGAACCGATTATGAAAACGGAAACCCAAAGCCCGAAAAACTGAATGATTTTGAACTAGGGTGGAGATCGAATCATAGTAAATCAAAATGGAATGCAAATATCTATTACATGCGTTACAAAGACCAATTGGTTTTAACCGGTGAATTAGATGGAGTAGGTTCTCCATTAAGAGCGAATAGCGGGGATAGTTACCGTTTGGGACTTGAAATTGATGCTGCTTTTCAGTTGTCAGAGCAATGGTCAATTAGACCAAATGTTACGTTGAGCAACAATAAAAATATTGATTTTTATTTTCAAAAAGACGGTGTTCTGCAAAATTTTGGGGATACCAACATTGCCTATTCGCCAGAAGTTGTTGCAGGAAACATGTTGACTTTTGCACCTGTAAAAAACTTGCAGTTTAGCTTCTTGAGTAAATTTGTAGGAGAGCAATTCATGGGGAATATCGATACCGAAAACTCTAAATTGAAATCTTATTTTGTAAATGATTTGATCGTGGGTTATGAAATCCAAACTTCAAAAGTATTCAAATCAATAGTGTTCTCGGGATTGGTAAATAATATCTTGGACTATAGATATGTTTCAAACGGATATTATTATACTTATGATGATGATTTCACTACGCCGGGAACAGTTACAACATTAGATGGCGCAGGATATTATCCTCAGGCTGGAATTAATTTCTTGCTAGGAATGACGTTGAAGTTTTAAGAAAGCCAGAAGCTAATAGGCAAGAGCCAAAAGTTATGTTCTCTCAAAAGGAGGCGTTTTAACTTTTGACTCTTGCTTTATTTTTACTCTAATTATAAACATGAATGACAGAGCCGTTTTTTTCTACACGATAGGCTTTCATAGGGTATTGTTGCGCAGTACTGCTTTGGCCAGTGAATAAACTATAACTCGCACTGTCGCATGGACAAACGCCGTTGATTCCGTTCACATTCATGGTAGAGCAGGAAGTTATGGGTTGGTTCGGGCAAGCGGCATCATATGCAGTATAACCGCTTCCGGTATTAAAAACGATAAGCCCGAGTGCGCCTCCTTCAGAGATGTATTGTCCGTTGCTTACAAAATTCAAATTGCTATAGAGAGGAAGGTTCGTATCGATGTTCACCGAGAAATTATAATTCGGGATATAAGGGTTTTTATTGTTGAAATTATCTTTGTCGCAACTGCATAAAATCGTTATTGCTAATAGTAAGAAGTATTTTTTCATTTTAAAATTGCTAAGAAAATAGTAAAACAAATTTAATTTTTTTAACTTTGAATTTGGTATGATTAACATATAATTATTGCCTTACTATAAATATATAGTATCTTTGCAAGAAGAAATCCCGTCCTGATGGGATTTTTTGTATTTTATAATAACGACGAAAAATAAATCATTTTAGATAAGACAAATTATATCTAAATAGAAACATAGAGAAATATGAGCGCAGTATCTTATTACACAGCAGAAGGATTGAAAAAATTAAGGGAAGAATTGGATTATTTAAAAAGCGTGATGCGCCCTAAAGCGTCACAAGATATTGCTGATGCAAGGGATAAAGGGGATTTGTCTGAAAATGCCGAATACGACGCTGCAAAAGAAGCACAAGGAATGCTCGAAATGAGAATTGCCAAGCTGGAAGAAGTGCACTCTAATGCCCGTTTGATAGACGAATCACATCTTGATGTATCAAAAGTTTTGGTATTGTCCAATGTCAAAATCAAAAACCAACTCAACGGAACGGAGATGAAATATACGTTGGTTGCCGAAAGCGAAGCCGATTTAAAAACCGGAAAAATTTCGGTTACTTCTCCTATAGGAAGAGGATTGCTAGGAAAATCTGTAGGCGAAGTTGCGGAAATCACAGTGCCAAATGGTGTTTTAAAATTCGAAATTTTAGAAATATCAAGAGATTAGTTGCTTGGAGCTCAGTAACCCGTTTTAGTCGCAGCTGAGCTTGTCGAAGCCGAAGTCTAAAAATCTAACTTTCTAAAAATCCAACTTATGAGTTCTATTTTCACTAAAATCATTAACGGCGAAATTCCTTGCTATAAAGTAGCGGAAGACGAAAATTATTTGGCTTTTTTGGATGTAAATCCAAATGCAAAAGGACACACACTTTGTATACCGAAATTTGAAGTGAATAAGATTTTTGATATGGACGAAGCGCATTATTTAGGTTTAATGCATTTTTCCAGAAAAGTAGCCCTTGCATTAGAAAAAGCAGTTCCATGTAAAAGAGTGGGAATGGCTGTTATAGGATTGGAAGTTCCTCATGCACACGTTCATTTAATTCCGTTGAACGAAATGGACGAAATGCGTTTTCAGAATAAAGCCACTTTGACTAAAGAAGAATTTGAGGCTTTGGCTAAGAAGATTCAGGAGAATATAATATTGGAATAAGTTTATTTAAACCACTTTAGGGATACTAATCATCATTGTAGTTCCCTTATCAATTTCTGATGTCAAGACTTTAATCGTTCCTTTGTGGTATTCTTCCACAATCCTTTTAGTAAGTGACAATCCCAATCCCCAGCCCCTTTGCTTAGTTGTGAATCCAGGCTCAAAAATACTTTTGAATTGATTCTTCGGAATTCCTTTTCCCGTGTCGCTTATTTTTATTTTTACATAGTTAGTGTCTTCCTCTATTACGACACATAAATCGCCACGGCCTTTCATGGCATCAACCGCATTTTTCATCATGTTTTCTATAGTCCAGCTATGCAATGCAGGGTTAATGGAAACTTTGATTGGTTTTTTAGGGGCTTTGAAACTAAAAATTACTTGCTTTGAAAAACGTGATTGTAAATAATTGCAGGATTGTTCGGTTTCAGCTATAATATCACATTTGATTAAGTCGGGCTCTGAACCAATTTTAGAAAAACGGTCAGTGATATTTTGAAGTCTTAGAATATCCTTTTCGATTTCATTGACTGTATTTTCATCTACATTATCGGCTTTCATAATTTCGAGCCACCCAATCAATGAAGACAAAGGAGTTCCTATCTGGTGTGCTGTTTCCTTCGCCATTCCCGCCCACAGTTTGTTTTGTGTTGCCATTTTCGTGCTTCGGTAAAAATTATAAACCAAGGCTCCAAACAAGAAAATAATGAGCAAAAGTGCAATAGGATAATATTTCAATTGTTTTATTAATGAAGAATTCCCGTAATATAAATATTGAAATTTTCCAGGGATGTATTCTATGATTATAGGGTCATTTTCGGCCTTTAATTCTTCAAGTAAGGCGTTTGATCTTTCTGGACTGATTTCGATGTCTTTATCGATATTTTTAGTGTTGATAATCGTGTCGTTTTCGGTAACAATAACTGGGATAGTCGTGTTTCCGCTCGCTATTTTTAGCGGAAGGTCAACATCGGTGTTGATATCCATTTTTAGCAATGTTTTTTGGGCATCGGCTAAAAGTTCCATTTTTAAGCGCTCCTCATTTTTGAAAATCAGAAAAAAGTTATAGGTATTCCATAAAATCATTGAAATAATTACAAACGAAATAAAAATGATGATCCAACGTGAGAAATTCCTTTTTTCCGAAAAACGCATAGAATAATTTTTGAACGATAAATATAACGAAATTTATAAATTGTAAGCTAAAAGCGAAGTGATTTTTAAAGCAGTAGGCAATATGTTTTTTTGTTGACTATTTCTTGAAATAGTTGATAAATCCTAAAAATTGAAGCCTTCATTCTGAATCCCTTTTATTACTTTTGTCAAAATTGAATTCTATGATAAGTATTGAGCCAAAAGACATTACCTCTGCTAAACTTCAAGGCTATTTGCAAAGTTCTGTAGGACCGAGGCCTATAGCTTTTGCAAGTACAATTGACAATGATGGAAACCCAAATCTGTCGCCTTTTAGTTTTTTCAATGTCTTTAGTTCCAATCCGCCCATCTTGATTTTTTCACCTGCAAGAAGGGTGCGTGACAACAGTATCAAGCATACTTTGATAAATGCCGAGGCAAATCGCGAAGTAGTAATCAATGTTGTAAATTTTGATATGGTTCAGCAGACTTCCTTGTCGAGTACAGAATATGCTGACGGAGTGAACGAATTCCTGAAATCTGGCTTGACTCAAGTTCCTTCGGATATAGTAAAACCATTCCGGGTAGGGGAGTCTCCGGTTCAGTTTGAGTGCAAAGTCAATGAGATTATTAGTTTAGGTACAGAAGGCGGAGCCGGAAACCTTATTATTTGTGAAGTCTTGAAAATGCACATTTGCGAAACTATATTGGACGAAAAAGGATTGATAGACCAGCATAAAATCGATTTGGTTTCGAGATTAGGCAACAATTGGTATTCACGTTCCAATCAAGGATTATTTGAAGTGCCAAAACCCTTGTCAACTCTAGGGATTGGTGTGGATGAAATTCCAGATTACATTAAGGAAAGTGCCGTGTTTAATGGGAACGATTTAGGAATGTTGGGTAATATTGAAGCATTGCCTACAACCGAAGAAATTGATATATTTGTAAATCAAAATTTTAGCGTAAAAGCAGTTTTGAGTGCAGACGATGTATTAAAGCAACACCAAAAAGCAAAAGAATACATTGAAGCAAATGATGTTGATTCTGCATGGAAAGTATTATTGGCAAAAGGAATTTAAACATAGAAAACAAAATTGAACATTAATAAAAAATTAGAAGATGGAAGTTACAGGAAAGATTAAGGTTATTAGCGCTGAACAACAAATTAGTGCAACATTTAAGAAAAAAGAATTAGTAATTACTACTGATGAGCAATATCCGCAATCTATCATGATTGAATTTACTCAGGATAAAGCTGATTTGTTGAATAATTATTCTGTGGGTGACACAGTAAAAGTTTCTATCAACCTAGGTGGAAGGGAATGGGTAAATCCACAAGGTGAAACTAAGTATTTCAATAGTATTAGAGGATGGAGAATTGAAAAAGTAGGTTCAGAAGCTCCACAAACTCAATCACCACCTATGCCTGCTGCAGAAGCTTTTGCTCCCGCACAAAATTTTAAAGAAGAAGATCACGACGATTTACCATTTTAGTAAATCGTTGAAATAGTTTATTAATCTCCTAACCAGTTTTTAGAATTGGTTAGGTTTTTTTATTTTAAAATGTATCAACTTAACCAGGAATTATATTTTCCGCCAATTCAGCAAGCCAATGAAGATGGTATTCTTGCCATTGGTGGTGATTTATCGCCTGAGCGCTTGCTGTTAGCTTATCAAAGCGGAATCTTTCCATGGTTCAATGCTGATGAACCAATAATTTGGTGGTCGCCAAATCCTAGGATGGTTTTGTTTCTCGAGGAGCTGGTGGTTTCAAAAAGTATGCGCAAAATAATTAAAAGCAACGATTTTAAAGTCACTTTCAATCAAAGTTTTAAGGAAGTCATTTTAAATTGTAGCAAGATTAAACGCGAAGGCCAAAACGGAACTTGGATTAATAATGACATGATTCAAGCTTATTGTAAACTCAATGAATTGGGACAAGCAAAATCTGTTGAGGTATGGCAAAACGAAGAATTGGTAGGCGGTTTATATGGAATTGATTTGGGACATGTTTTTTGTGGGGAAAGCATGTTTTCCAAAGTTTCAAATGCAAGTAAGATTGCCTTTATATATTTGGTAAATTACCTTAAGGAAAATAATTATGCGCTTTTGGATTGTCAAGTTTATAATGAACACCTCGAAAGCCTAGGTTGCCGAGAAATAGATAGAAATGATTTTATGGAAATTTTGAATAGTAAAATTACAAGATTCTAAATAACTAAATACTGCGACTGCAAACGAAATACTTATTAATTCCTTTTCCAGCAATCGGCAACATGGTCATCAACCATTCCTGTAGCTTGCATATGGGCATATACAACTGTTGAACCGACAAATTTAAATCCACGTTTTTTTAAGTCCTTGCTAATTTCATCAGATAAAGGCGTCGTGGCTTTTAACTCCGAATGATTTTTTAAGTGATTAATAATAGGTTTTCCGTTAGTAAATCCCCAAATGTAATTAGAGAAAGAGCCAAATTCTTCCTGTACTTTCATAAATGCGTTTCCATTTGCTACAGCTGCACGGATTTTTAATTGATTTCGAATGATTCCGGCGTCTTGTAACAATTCCTGAATTTTGTCTTCAGTATAATTGGCTACAATTTTGTAATCAAAATTGTCAAAGGCTTTCCTGAAATTCTCCCTTTTTTTCAAAATGGTAATCCAACTCAATCCTGCTTGGAAGGTTTCGAGGATAAGGAATTCAAATAATTTTTGGTCATCATAAACAGGAATTCCCCATTCTTCGTCATGGTATTTTTCATAAATAGCAATACCAACCGACCATTTGCACCTTATTTTATCTTCCATAATTAAATTTATTTTCAAATATAAAAAAATCCCATTTCAAATTACTTGAAATGGGATTTAATATTAGTTCAGAAAAGATTCTGAAATCAGTTCAAAATAAATTATCCTAAAGAAACTCTTTTGAAACCTGTGATTTCAACATTGTTTGCTTTAACGTAATCACTTACTTTTTTACTGTCGTCTTTGATGAAGTTTTGATCTAATAAAGCTTTCTCTTGATCTAAAGTAGTGTTGTCAGAGATGAAACGTTGTACTTTTCCTGGAAGGATTTTATCCCAGATTTGCTCTGGTTTACCTTCAGCTTTTAATTCAGCTTTAGCATCTTCTTCAGCTTGTTTTAAAACTTCTTCTGTTAATTGTGAATAAGAAATATATTTAGGTACATTTTTCAATGTTTTTCCTAAACGTTTTGCTTCTTCATTTTCTTTTTCGATTATTGCAATACGAGCATCCAATTCAGAAGCAACGAAAGCTGGATCAAAATCTTTGTAAGATAATGTATCAGCTCCCATAGAAGCAACTTGCATAGAGATGTCTTTAGTTAATGCTTCTGCATTAGCAATTGGAGCAGAAATAGCTGTTAAAGCAGCAATTTTGTTAACGTGAACATAAGATCCAATGAAAGCACCTTCTAAAATTTCAAATCCACCGATTTCAATTTTTTCTCCGATAACTCCAGTTTGTTCAATTAGTTTTTCTGCAACAGTAATACCGTTGAAATCTGAAGCTAAAAATTCTTCTTTAGAAGAGAAGTTGATTGCTTTTTCAACTAATTCTTTAGCTAAAGTTACGAAAGATTCGTTTTTACCTACGAAATCTGTTTCACAGTTTAAAGTGATGATAACTCCTTTAGTTTTGTCTGCATTAATAAAAGAAACAGCAGCTCCTTCAGAAGACTCACGGTCAGAGCGGTTATCAGCAACTTTTTGCCCTTTTTCTCTAAGGTTTTGTATAGCTTTATCGAAATCTCCTTCAGCTTCAACTAATGCTTTTTTACAGTCCATCATTCCGGCACCTGTAGTTTGTCTTAATTTATTTACGTCCGCAGCCGTAATAGTTATAGTAGTTGACATATTTTTTTAATTTAAAAGTTAAAAGATTGAAAAATTCAAGGATTAAAAGTAATATCAATTTTTAAATTAATTATTACCAAATCATTAAATCCTTCAATCTTTAAATTTGTTTTATTCTTCTGTTTTAGTTTCTACAGCTTCAGCAACTGGAGCAGTTTCTTCTGTAACAGCTTCTACAGTTTCTTCTGTTGTAGCTTCTGGAGCTGCATCAGTTTCTTTGTCAGAAGTTCTGTTAGCAAGACCATCAATAACAGCAGCAGTTACTAAAGATAGAATCTTATCGATTGATTTAGAAGCATCATCATTTGCAGGGATTACATAATCTACCTCACGTGGGTCAGAGTTTGTATCCACCATTGCGAAAACTGGAATGTTTAATTTTTGAGCTTCTTTAATTGCGATGTGTTCAGCTTTGATATCTACTACGAACAATGCTGCAGGAAGTCTTGACATATCTGCGATTGAACCTAAGTTTTTCTCTAATTTAGCACGAAGACGATCTACTTGTAAACGCTCTTTTTTAGAAAGAGTCATGAATGTTCCGTCTTTCTTCATTTTATCAATAGAAGACATTTTTTTAACGGCTTTTCTGATAGTTACGAAGTTGGTCAACATTCCACCAGGCCATCTTTCAGTGATGTATGGCATGTTAGCAGATGCAGCTTTTTCAGCTACGATGTCTTTTGCTTGTTTTTTGGTAGCAACGAATAATATTTTTCTACCTGATGCAGCGATTTTTTTCAAAGCGTCATTAGCTTCTTCAATTTTTGCTGCAGTTTTATATAGATTGATAATGTGAATACCATTACGCTCCATATAAATGTAAGGAGCCATGTTTGGATCCCACTTTCTAGTCATGTGTCCGAAGTGAACACCTGCTTCTAGTAATTCTTTTACTTCTACTTTGTTTGACATTTTTTTCTTAGTTTACGTTCTGTTGAATTAGCAATGTTTTCTTTAGATTTTTAGATTTTTAGATTTTTAGATTTTTCACCCGAGGCGATGCCAAACGGAGCGAAGCTAATCTTTTAATCTTTAATCTTTCAATCATTAAACCATTTAGATGCTAAACTAATTCCTACCTCAGTAGGCAACAACAACATTGTTTTTAAATTTAAGCTGAAATTTTTTCAGCTTCTTCAATAATTTCAAATAGTCTGTGAACAGAATCTGAAACGAGTTCAGATTGAATATTAACGTTTAGAGAATTGGAATCTCTTACGAGCTTTCTTCTGACCGAATTT
>JAZKDI010000011.1:0-10597 GCA_040387655.1 Bacteroidota bacterium
AAAAGATAAAATATTGAACATATAAAAAAGGCTTCCGAAAGGAAGCCTTTTTTATATTTTATTCTATTTTAGTTAGTTCCATTTTCCAATTCCATTCCCATGTTTTTCCATTGTCTGTAGAGAAAGCTTGTGACCATTTAGGGTGTTCAGGTATAGTTGCGTCCGATTGATATAATACTAAAATTTCTTTTTTATTAAAAATATCATACGTGTATAATTTTCCTATACCATTTTCAAAAGAACCTGTTACGGGTTTTTCATCCATTGTAAGACCATTACTGTCTACCCAGTATACTTTCCAAAGTTTAGTTTCCTTATTAAAAAGACGGATTGCCATTCCTTCAAAAGGCTCTCCATTATTTACTAAATAGAAATTTTCGATATTGCCATAACTATTTAGGTTTTTTTTCATGTGTAGTTCGGATTCAAATTCAATCCATTCATTATTGTTGGCTAGTCTAGCTTTTAGCATCCTGTTTTGCACTTTCCATTTGCCTTGCAGGAAATCAAAATCGATTTCCGATGAAGTTAAAGAAGGTTTGATATTTAAAATTTTGGTTGCGTTGGTCAATGTCTGTTGCATGTTTTTTTGTTTTTTAGTTTGTGCATTTAATGGAAATGTGCTAAAGAATAAAAGAAGTAATACGAATTGTTTTCTAAGATTTTTCATAGTGGTTTATTTAAGATAGATTCATAAGTCGGCTGAGTTGTTTTTCGCTTTTAAGGCCAATGCTTCCGGCTATTTCAAGACGAGATAGGTCGGGGTTCTGCAAAAGGTTTTTGATTTTTTCTTTTCGGATAAGTGTTATGTATTGGTTTACTGTAATTGCAGTTTCTTTTCTGAATATGCGGGTAAAGTTTCGCTCGCTCATACAGGCGATTTCGGCGAGTTCATTTAGGTTTGTCTTTAGATGGATGTTTTCTAATATCCAGTCCTGTGCTTTGTGAATCCCCGAATGGATGTGGTTTCTAAACCCCATTAATTCACTTTCTTGTTGCTGGTTTCCGTTTCTTCGGGTATAAACCACAAGTTCTCGAGCCACGAGATGTGAAAAATGACTGCCTTTTATTTCTTCGATTATATGAAGAGTTAAATCGATTCCGGAGGCGATTCCGGCGCTTGTATAAATTCTTTCGTGTTGAGTAAAAAGAATATTTTCTTGTACTTTGGAGTACGGATAAAGTTCTTGTAATTCTTTGGTTTTTTTAAAATGGGTGGTACATGGAATATTGTCAAGTAAGCCACATTCGGCCAAAACAAAAGCTCCTGCACATATACTTACTACATTTATTCCACGATAGTAGTTATTTCGAATCCAGTCAAACAATTCACTATTTTTTTTGAACTCTGCCGACATCAGATAATTTGCGTTTGCACCTGGAATAATCAAGAAATCACCACTATTAAATTGTACTTTAGAAAAGTGTTTTAAATTGGAAATTGGTAATCCAGCTGTTGTAATTACATTATTTTCAAGTCTGCAGTATTCAATTTCGAAATTGGCACCAAAATCGATTGCTTCCAATATTGTTTGATCGGGGCCTGCTAAATCCATAAGATGGATTTGTGGTAATATAAGAAATACGAATTTTTTATTCATTGCCGTGTTTGATTAATTACAAAACAAATATAGGTACTTAATATTTTTCTGCACAGCCAATAAAAGGACATTTTCAGCCAACCAAAAAAGCCAATCAATTAAGATTGGCTTTCAACTTTTAAAAATAAGATTTACTTGTTGTTTTCTATCACATAATCCAACACTTTACGCATCAAATGGACTCGGTCTTTTCCAATAACATTGTGTTTGTGCATTGGATAAGCGAAGAAATCAATTTGTTTTTCGGCTTCGATAAATTTTTTGATAAGAGCAAAATTGTTTTGCATCACCACAACATCGTCACTTGTTCCGTGAATCAGTAATAATTTACCTTTTAGGTTTTTTACATAATTGAGGGTACTCGCTTCGTCAAATCCTTTTTGGTTTTCGGCGGGTGTATCCATATAACGCTCACCATACATAATTTCATAATACTTCCAGTCTGTTACTGGTCCGCCTGCAATACCCACTTTAAAAGTATCTGGTTTGCGGAGCATCAAAGAAGTAGTCATAAAACCTCCAAAACTCCATCCATGAACTGCAAGGCGATTTCCGTCAACATAAGGCAATGATTTTAAGTAATCTACACCTTTCATTTGGTCATCTATTTCATTAACTCCTAATCTTCCATGTATTACACTTTCAAATGCAACACCTCTGTTGTCTGAGCCTCGATTGTCAACTGTGAAAACCAAATACCCTTGTTCAGCCATCCAATACATCCAGAGATTTGCTCCGTCCAAATAAGAATTAGTAATCATCTGTGCGTGAGGACCTCCATAAACATAGACTAAAACGGGATATTTTTTGTTTGGATCAAAATTACTTGGTTTAATTAATCGTGTATATAAATCGGTTGTTCCATCTGCTGATTTTATGGTTTTGATTTCCGATGTTCCGATATCATACCCTACATATTTATTGGTGCTTTCTAGTAGAGTTTTTGATTTTAATTTATTGTCGTACAATAATGATTTTGAAGGAGTGGAATGACTTGAATATTCATCAAAAAACCAATTTCCATCAGTACTTACTGAGACTGAGTGAACACCTTGGTCTTTTGTAATCAAAGTTTGTTTTCCTTTTAGATCTACTTTGTATGCCAGCATATTGGTTGGATTTTCTCCAGTTGCGCTGAAATAAATTTCAGTCCCCGTTGAATTACTCCCTAAAATATCACGGGTAATAAATTTATTTTGAGTTAGTTGTTTAATTAATTTTCCATCGATAGAGTAGTAATACAGATTATTAAAGCCATCTTTTTCACTAATCCAGATAAAATTATTTGATTTACTATTGGGAAAAAATGCTGAATGTTCAGGTTCTACCCAAGTTGTGTTTTCTTCATCAACTAATGTTCTTATGAAAGCTCCGGTTTGAGCATCATATAAATTTAGGTGCATGTCATTTTGTTCACGGTTCAATTCGGCAATAATAACAAATTTTTCGTCTGGTGTCCAGGAAAGATTGGTTAAATAATCATCCTTGTTTCCTCTTGGAGAAATAAAAACAGTTTGTTTTGTTGAAATATTATAAATTCCTACTCTTGGTTTTTCTGATTTCTGCCCAATCATCGGATATTTTATATTTTCTAATTTGCCTGGTGTTTCTGTAATGTCCAATAAAGGATAATCGGCAACTTCGGTTTGGTCTTTTTGATAAAAGGCAATGAAATTTGATTTTGGCGACCAGAAAATCCCGTTGTTGATTCCGAATTCATTTCTGGCAAAGAACTGACCAGAAACTATGTTTTCATTTGATTCGGATGTAATGGCAACTTTTTCCTTTTTTTTGTTGAGAAAATATAAATTGTTCCTTTGGGTGAATGCTATATTTTCTTTGGCTTCGTCCAAAGTTGCATTTTCTGATTCATTACTCAATTCTAAGGTTAGTTTACCTGTTTTTGAAACTAGGTTATATTCATAATATTTTGAACCATCTGAAAAGAGTAGGGTAGAAGCGTCCTTCCATTGGATTCCGAAAAAGCTTTTGAAATCAGAAGCTAATGCAGTATTCACTTCGGATAATGTAATAAATTCTTTTGGGGTACTTTCTTTTGCATTGGAAGTCATTAATTTTTTTCCTGCTTCTGCAAAATAAATATAATCATTGGTATTTGGAATCCATTGGAAACCGAGAAGTTTGTCGGCTCTAAAAGTTCGGTTTTGTTGTAAAACACCATCTTCCAACGTTAGTTTTTTATTCTGACCAAAAGTAGCTGTAGCCATTAAAAGGCCAAATGCTAGAATTAAATTTTTATTCATAAAATGTATGATTTTAATTTTGATATGATTGAATTTAATAGGTATATCAATCTTGTTCTTTGTTACAAAAATGAATTAAATAAAAATTAAGTGTTTACGTCTAAATCTTGTATATAATCTGAATATTCTAAATAAAACAACTCAAGTAAATTCATGTTTTGAAAGAAAAAGTCAAATATTTCATCCCAATAGTTGCGGTTACTAACACTAACATTTAATTTTTCAATCCAAATCCTACTGATTGTTTTTCCGTTTTCGAGAGAAAAATTTTTCTCAAAAACTAAATCGGCAATAAATTCTTCAGCCAAAATATTTTTTAAGGATTCTATTTTTTCAAAATACTGGATCCTTTTTGTTTCGCTTCGGTGTTCAATATCAATCAAGACTTGAGCTTTAGTATTGTCTACATAAAATTTAAAAGAAAAATCCTTGATTTTAGTATCATACAAAACCCATTTGCGAGGGTATTTTTCTGCAAAAGCAATCCAAAACTCTCGTTTCAATCGCTGATTTTCTTCTTTACTGTACATTATTTTAGATTGATTTTCTTATAAAACTTGCAAAGGCTGTTTTTTATAACTAAGTTTATATTTCGTTTTAATGCAAAAATAAGCTATCATTATGGATTTCAATGATTTTTTAAAATATATCCCAAAAATAGAAAGCGAAAAATTATTGGCCAAAGAAGCGCATATATTAATGTCGCCACCAGAAAGACTGGCTTCTCTTATCGACGAGGATTATACCTATAAAAATCCTAAAAGAGCAGCTGTTATGATGCTTTTTTATCCAAAAAAAAACCAGACTCATTTAGCATTGATAGTTAGGAATTCTTATCCTGGGGTTCATTCATCACAGATAGCTTTTCCTGGTGGTAAAGTAGAATTAGAAGATGAATCATTGACTCACACTGCGTTAAGGGAAACTCATGAAGAAATTGGGGTTCATCCAGAGAAAATACAAGTAATCAAATCATTTACAGAAGTATATATCCCGCCAAGCAATTATTTAGTAGCGCCATTTATGGGGATATCCCAATCTGAATTAACTTTCACCAAACAATTAGACGAAGTTGCAGGAATTATCGAGTTGCCAATAACCGATTTTTTGAACGAAAAAAACATTGTTTTGAAAACTATGGATACTTCATATTCAGTAAATGTTGAAGTGCCCACTTTTAAAATTAATGAGCATTATGTATGGGGCGCAACAGCAATGATGATGAGTGAATTGAAAGAAGTCCTTAAAAAAGTCTTTTAAAAAAGTTTATTACATTAGCCAACTATTTAAATTATTTATGGGTTTATTTAAAAGAAATCCTTTTGGTCACATTCTTTTCATTAAAAAATGGTTAATTAGAATTCTGGGAAGTTTTTCTCACAGGCGATATCGTGGATTTAATGAGTTGAATATAGAAGGTTCGGAAATTATTAGAGCGCTTCCGGATAAAAATGTCCTTTTTATTTCAAATCATCAAACTTACTTTGCTGATGTGGTGGCTATGTTTCATGTTTTTAATGCCAGCTTGAGCGGAAGGGAGGATAACATTAAAAATGTTTCGTATTTATGGAACCCAAAACTCAATATTTATTATGTTGCTGCTAAAGAAACCATGCAAACTGGAATTTTGCCAAGAATACTAGCGTATGCGGGAGCCATAACAGTTGAAAGGACTTGGAGGGAGAAAGGAAAAGACGTGACTAAAAAAAGAGACATTAATCCCAATGATACTGAAAATATAAAAATAGCACTGGAAGACGGTTGGGTGATCACTTTTCCTCAGGGTACAACAAAATCCTTTAAACCAGTTAGAAAAGGTACTGCGCATATAATCAAACAACATAAACCTATTGTTGTGCCAATAGTTATTGATGGTTTCCGACGTTCATTCGATAAAAAAGGACTACGTATGAAAAAGAAAGGAATCCTTCAGTCTTTTATTATAAAAAAACCTTTGGAAATTGATTATGTGAATGATACTATTGATGAAATTGTCACAAAAATAGAATTTGCCATAGAACAACATCCTTCCTTTTTAAAAGTAATTCCTTCAGAAGAAATAGAAGCGCAAGAAGTTCTTAACCAACTAAGAAAATTTTAATTAATTAATCGAATTCTGAAGTAAAGAAAAGTTGAATATTAGGGAATTTACTCTGCGTCATATGAATCGTAAAATCCGAATCGGCTAAGAAAACCAATTGATTGAATTTGTCATGTGCCAAAAATTTTTGTTTTATACGTTTGAATTCTTTAAACTCCTCACTTTTTGGGTCTTTTGGTTTTACCCAACATGCTTTATGAACAGGAAAGTTTTCGTAAGAACATTTAGCACCATACTCATGTTCCAATCGGTACTGGATTACTTCATATTGTAAAGCTCCTACAGTTCCGATTATCTTGCGATTATTCATTTCTAACGTAAATAATTGAGCAACACCTTCATCCATCAATTGATCAACTCCTTTGTCAAGCTGTTTTGCTTTCATTGGGTCGGCGTTATTGATGTATCTGAAATGTTCCGGGGAAAAACTCGGAATTCCTTTGAAGCTCATTATTTCGCCCTCGGTTAAAGTGTCTCCAATTTTGAAATTTCCGGTATCATGCAATCCAACAATATCTCCAGGATAAGAGATGTCAACGATTTCTTTTTTCTCAGCAAAAAAAGCGTTTGGACTTGAGAATTTTAGGTTTTTATTCTGACGAACGTGCAAATAAGGTTTGTTTCTTTCAAAAGTACCTGATACAATTTTGACAAAAGCTAAACGGTCGCGGTGTTTAGGATCCATATTGGCATGGATTTTAAAAACAAACCCGGACATTTTTTCTTCTTTTGGATCAACTAATCGGGTTTCAGAATCCTTAGGTCGAGGTGAAGGGGCAATATTGATAAAACAATCCAATAATTCACGTACTCCAAAATTATTTAAGGCAGAGCCAAAAAACACAGGCTGTAATTTTCCATCCAAATAAGCTTCTCGGTCAAATTTAGGATATACTTCGTCGATTAATTCGAGTTCTTCCCGAAGTTTGTCCGCTGGTTTTTGACCAATTATTTTTTCGAGCTCGGGATTTTTCACATCTGAGAAAGCGATTGTTTCTTCAATATTTTTTCGGCTGTCTCCGCTAAAAAGATTAATGTTTTGTTCCCAAAGATTATATATCCCTTGAAAATCATAACCCATTCCAATTGGAAAACTTAAAGGTGTAACAGTCAAGCCTAATTTTTGCTCTACTTCGTCCATTAAATCAAAAGCGTCTTTTCCTTCGCGATCCAATTTATTGATGAATACAATTATAGGAATATTTCGCATTCTGCAAACAGAGACTAGTTTTTCAGTTTGTTCCTCCACCCCTTTTGCAACGTCGATTACAACAATAACACTATCTACAGCAGTTAAAGTTCTAAAAGTATCTTCTGCAAAATCCTTATGTCCTGGAGTGTCAAGTATATTTATTTTCTTATCCTTGTATATAAATGCCAATACGGAAGTAGAAACAGAAATTCCTCTCTGTCTTTCAATTTCCATAAAATCGGAAGTAGCCCCTTTTTTTATTTTATTGTTCTTAACTGCTCCAGCTTCTTGAATAGCTCCACCAAATAAAAGCAATTTTTCAGTCAATGTAGTTTTACCAGCATCTGGATGCGAAATGATACCAAATGTTCTTCTTCTTTCTAATTCTTCTATAAAACTCATTATAATATTTTTGGCAAAAATAGATTTTTTTTATAAATGTCATTTTTTTTAGGGCTATAAAATATTTTTTTTTAAATTTTTTAGGAGTATTTCTTACTTTTTAAATTTTTTTAAAAAACTCAATGTTCTCAATAGGTAATTTAACTTTTTTAACTATTTATTATTTATTAAACCGACTTTTGTTTAAATTTTTGTTTCATAAAATGGTTAAAATAGTCTGTAACAATAATTTAAAGTATCTTTTGTAAGAGAAAATCTGTATCTTTGTTCCCTATATTTATTTAACTCTAATTATTATGAGCAAAAATTTACTTCAGAAAATTACTGCATCGCTTTTGTTTCTTCTGTTTTTAGTGTCTTTTGAATCTAAAGCACAGGATTGTACTACGCTATATTTATCAGAAGGTTTTTCTGGAAAGATATATAGTATAACTCCAGGAACAGGTGCGAAAGTTTTGGTAACTACTTTAGCTAGTAGTGGACAAAATCTTGCAGTAGGACCAGATCCATCGAGTTTGCCTACTACTGTATTTACTTCTTCTTTTACTCCAGCAGGTTCGCAAGTGTATAAAGGGGCAACTCCTACAGGAGCAACACTACCTATAATAATCACCGGTTTAGCAACAAGAACTTCAAATGGTTTTGTGTATGGTGTATCGGCAACTACTAGGGAATTAGTTGAGATTAATGCTACAACGGCAACAAATTTAGGTATAGTAACTGGGGATGCTTATTTCAATGGTGCAACCCTTTCTACGGATGGATTTTTTAATAGCGCTGGAGAGTTGTATGTCATTGCAGTAAATGGAAATTTTGTTTACCTATATAAAATCAATGTTACTACCAGAGTTGCAACTCAGGTTGTTCAAGTTGCCGGTAAATTGCCAGGAACTTTCAATGGAGGTATAGCGTTTTTTAATAATAATGTTTACATAGCCAGTTTTTTAACTAAGCCAGGGACTTTTGGAAATCCAGATGCTTATTTTGCTGAGATATTTCAACTGAACCCATTAACGGGTATCTCTACTAAAGTTTCTGAAGTAGATTTAGGGGTGACTTCATTTCAGTCGGCTCCTTTTGCTATTGACTTAGCCACCTGTCAGAACTTTACTCAGCCTGCACCAGTACCTAACTGTAATAGTTTGTATGGAGGTATTGCTACTAATGGTCAGATTCACTTAATTGTTCCTGCTGCTGTTGCTACAACACCGCCTACTACTTCATTGGTAACGACTGCTGCTGCAAATCAAGGTAACTTAGCAGTAGGTCCCGATCCTGCAAATTTAAATAGTATTAGATATACGACAAGTCAGAATGCTGCTGTTGGACCAATATATACTGGACTTACAACAATGACAAATACTGGTCAGCAATGGGGTCCTGCGGCTGCTAATGCACCAATTGGTATTGCAACTAGAACGACAAACGGAATTGCTTACGGAATAAATTCAAAAAATTTAACTCAATGGACAGGTACAGGAGCAGCTACTTTATTAGGTGCTATTACTTCTGCTAGTGCTATATGGAATACAGCTGATAATACAAATGCGAATGGATTTCACTTAAATGATATTGCTGTAGATGCACCTGGAAATTTGTATTGTGTAATTATGCAGGGTACAGTTCTTACAGCTACTACAGTTCACTTATTTAGGGTGGATCCTGTAACCAGAGTAGCTACATTAGTTATTTCTTCTGCTGCTGGAGCTTTAATGGGTACAGCAGGAACAAGTGCTAACGGAAACGGTATCGCGTATTTAAATGATGGATTTTATATTTCCAGAAATAATGGTACATGGACGGAATTATGGAAAATGGATGCGACTACGGGTGCTATTACACAAGTTGCAGTAGGTACAGGTAAAATTCCTGCACTTGCAATGGGTGATTTAGCTTCATGTGTTACCGTAACTAAAATTCAGGCTGCTTTCACATTTAATTGTGGTGGTGCTACTTTACAAAGTGATTTATATTCAACAGGAGTTGCTCAAAACAGTACTATTCGTGTGCCTATTACAGGTGCGGTTTCAGGACAAGCACAATTTACAGTTACAAGTAGTGGAGGTGATATTACAGCCAATCCACAACCTTATACTGCCACTATATTAAATGGGGATACTTTTGTAGATATTCCGATTACATATACTGGAGCAGCGCCAAGCGGTAGCCGAACTTTAACTGTCACTACAAATGTTGCAGGTGCAGGTACCTGTAATTTTAATATTAATATTTGTGATGGTGCTGCAGCAACAATGACAGTTACCCAGCCAACCTGTGCAGTTCCTTCAGGAACACTTACTGTAACAAGTCCGCTAGGAGCCACTATTGAATATAGTATAAATGGAGGGACAACTTTTCAATCTTCCACAACTTTTTCAGGTTTAGCACCAGGAAGTTATCCTTTTGTACGTAGAGATACTTCAACAGGTTGTTCTTTCCTGTCACCAAACTTTACAGTAAATGCTATTCCGCCAACACCACCTGCACCAACAACAGCTAGTGTAACTCAGCCAACTTGTGCAGTTCCAACAGGAACTATAGTGTTTAATACTCAGGCAGGATATGAGTACAGTGTTAATAACGGAACAACTTATCAAGCAGGTACTACATTCTCAGGATTAGCACCAGGAACTTATACATTGCGCGTCCGAAGTTTAACTGATAATACTTGTACAACAGCCGGAGCTAGTACAGTAACAATTAATGCAGTTCCAACTGCACCAACAATCCCTACAACATCTAGTGTAACCCAACCAACTTGTGCGGTTCCTACAGGAACAATCGTTTTCAATGCTCAGGCAGGAATGGAATACAGTGTTAATGGAGGAACTACTTATCAGGCAAGTAATACTTTTTCAGGATTAGCTCCAGGAAATTATAATCTTGCTATTCGCAATACAGCAGATAGCACATGCTCCGCTGTAGGAGCTAGTGCAGTAACAATAAATGCAGTGCCAATTGCTCCAGCTGCTCCAACAACAGCAAGTGTAACCCAGCCAACTTGTGCGGTTCCATCTGGAACAATAGTTTTCAATAC
>JAZKDI010000011.1:10697-18596 GCA_040387655.1 Bacteroidota bacterium
CAAGTGTAACCCAGCCAACTTGTGCGGTTCCATCTGGAACAATAGTTTTCAATACCCAAGTAGGAGTTGAATACAGTATCAATAATGGTACAACATATCAAGCAAGTGCTACTTTTTCTGGATTGGCACCAGGCACCTATACATTAGTAGTAAGAAATACTGCAGACAACACTTGTTCGGCTACAGCTGCTTCTACAGTAACAATAAATGCAGTTCCAACTGCTCCTGTTGCTCCAACAACAGCAAGTGTAACCCAACCAACTTGTGCGGTTCCATCTGGAACAATAGTTTTCAATACGCAAGTAGGAGTAGAATATAGCGTTAACGGAGGTACTACTTATCAGGCGAGTGCTACATTCTCTGGATTAGCACCAGGTACTTATACATTAATAGTAAGAAACACTGCAGACAATACATGCTCGGCTACAGCTGCTTCTACAGTAACAATAAATGCAGTTCCAACTGCTCCTGTTGCTCCAACAACAGCAAGTGTAACCCAACCAACTTGTGCGGTTCCATCTGGAACAATAGTTTTCAATACGCAAGTAGGAGTAGAATACAGTGTTAACGGAGGAACTACGTACCAGGCTAGTGCCACATTCTCTGGATTAGCACCAAGTACATATACATTAATAGTAAGAAACACTGCAGATAACACTTGTTCAGCAACAGCTACAAGTACAGTAACAATAAATGCAGTTCCAACTGCTCCAGTTGCTCCAACTACTTCAAGTGTAACTCAACCTACATGTGCTGTACCAACAGGAACAATAGTTTTCAATACACAAGCAGGTGTAGAATACAGTATCAATAATGGTACAACTTACCAAGCAAGTGCTACTTTTTCAGGACTAGCCCCAGGAACTTATACATTAGTAGTAAGAAACACTGTTGACACTACCTGTTCAGCTACAGCTGCAAGTACAGTAACAATAAATGCAGTTCCAACTGCTCCAGTTGCTCCAACTACTTCAAGCGTGACACAGCCAACTTGTGCTGCACCAACAGGAACTATTGTCTTTAACACACAAGCAGGAGTAGAGTATAGTGTTAATGGAGGTACTACGTATCAAGCAAGTGCTACCTTCTCAGGATTGGCTCCAGGAACTTATACATTAGTAGTAAGAAACACAGCTGACACTACCTGTTCAGCTACGGCTGCAAGTACAGTAACTATAAATGTCGCGGCAGGTGCCCCAGCAGTACCAACTACTGCTAGTGTAACTCAGCCTACATGTGCTGTTCCAACTGGAACAATAGTTTTCAATACCCAAGCAAATACAGATTATAGTATTAACAACGGTACCACTTATCAAGTAAGCGCTACCTTTTCAGGATTGGCTCCTGGAACTTATACTTTACGTGCAAGAAGTACAATAGATAATAGTTGTTCAACTGTTGCTGCTTCAACAGTAACGATAAATGCAGTTCCAACTGCTCCAATTGCTCCTACTACAGCAAGTGTAACTCAACCAACTTGTGCAGTTCCTTCAGGAACTATAGTTTTCAATACACAAGCAGGAGTTGAATACAGCGTAAACAACGGAACTACGTATCAAGCAAGTGCTACTTTTTCTGGATTGGCGCCAGGTACGTATACATTAGTAGTAAGAAATACTGCAGACAATACTTGTTCGGCTACAGCTGCAAGTACAGTAATAATAAATGCGGTTCCAACTGCTCCAGTTGCTCCAACTACCGCAAGTATAACACAACCAACTTGTGCTGTTCCTTCAGGAACAATAGTTTTTAATGCTCAAGCAGGAGTGGAGTACAGTGTTAATAATGGAACAACTTATCAAGCTAGTGCATCTTTCTCTGGATTAGTTCCTGGAACTTATACATTAGTAGTAAGAAATACAGCAGACAACACTTGTTCAGCAACAGCAGCAAGTACAGTAACAATAAATGCAGTTCCGAGTGCTCCAGTTGCACCAACAACTGCAAGTATAACACAACCAACTTGTGCTGTTCCTTCAGGAACTATTGTCTTCAATGCACAAGCAGGAGTAGAGTATAGTGTTAATAATGGAACAACGTACCAAGCAAGTGCTACCTTCTCAGGATTAGCTCCAGGTACCTATACATTAGTAGTAAGAAACACTGCAGACAATACTTGTTCGGCAACAGCAGCTTCTACAGTAACAATTAATGCGGTTCCAACTGCTCCAATTGCTCCAACTACTTCAAGTGTAACTCAACCAACATGTGCAGCACCAACTGGTACAATAGTTTTCAACACACAAGCAGGTGTTGAGTACAGTGTAAATGGAGGGACAACATATCAAGCAAGTGCAACATTTACAGGATTAACTCCAGGGACCTATACATTAGTAGTAAGAAACCCTGCAGACAATACATGTTCAGCAACCGCAGCAAGTACAGTAACAATTAATGTTGCTCCTGGTGCTCCTGCAGTTCCAACTACTTCAAGTGTAACACAGCCTACATGTGCTGTTCCAACTGGAACGATTGTTTTCAATACACAAGCTGGAGCAGAATATAGTGTTAATGGAGGAGCTACTTATCAAGCAAGTCCAACATTCTCAGGATTAGCTCCGGGTACCTATACATTAGTAGCAAGAAGTACTACAGATAATTCTTGTTCAACTGCTGCAGCAAGTACGGTAACGATTAATGTTGCTGCGGGAACTCCAGCTGTTCCGACTACATCAAGTGTAACACAGCCAACTTGTGCAGTTCCGTCAGGAACTATTGTTTTCAACACACAAGCAGGAGTTGAATATAGCGTTAATGGAGGAACTACATACCAAGCAAGTGCAACATTCTCAGGATTAGCTCCAGGAACGTATACTTTAATGGTAAGAAATACAGCCGATACTACTTGCTCAGCTACAGCTGCAAGTACGGTAACAATAAATGCAGTTCCAACTGCCCCTGTTGCACCAACAACAGCGAGTGTAACACAGCCAACTTGTGCGGTTCCTTCAGGAAGTATTGTTTTCAATACACAGGTGGGAGTTGAATACAGCGTAAATAATGGAACTACTTATCAAGCAAGTGCTACTTTTTCTGGATTGACACCAGGTACCTATACGTTAGTAGTAAGAAACACTACTGACAATACTTGTTCAGCTACAGCTGCTTCTTTAGTAACCATTAATGCAGTTCCAACTGCTCCAGTTGCACCAACTACAGTGAGTGTAACACAACCAACTTGTGCTGTTCCAACAGGAACTATTGTTTTCAACGCACAAGCCGGAGTAGAGTATAGTGTTAATGGAGGAACAACATATCAAGCAAGTGCTACTTTTTCAGGATTAGCTCCTGGAACATACACATTAATAGTAAGAAACACTGCAGACAATACTTGTTCTGCGGCTGCGGCTTCTACAGTAACAATTAATGCAGTTCCAACTGCACCAGTTGTTCCAACAACAGCTAGTGTGACACAACCAACTTGTGCTGTTCCAACAGGAACTATTGTTTTCAATACACAATCTGGAATGGAATATAGTGTAGATGGTGGAACTACTTATCAAGCTAGTGCTACGTTTTCAGGTTTAGCTCCTGCAACTTATACATTAGTAATAAGAAATCCTTTAGATAATACTTGTACGGCTACAGCCGCTACAACAGTTACAATAAATACTGCCGCAGGAGCTCCTGCTGTTCCAACAACAGCTAGTATAACACAACCAACTTGTGCCGTTCCAACTGGAACTATTGTTTTTAATACACAAGCAGGAGTTCAATATAGTGTTAATGGTGGAACAACATATCAAGTAAGCGCAACTTTCTCAGGATTGGCACCAGGAGTTTATAATTTGCGTGTAAGAAGTAATGCTGATAATACCTGTTCAACGGCAGCCGCTTCAACAGTTACTATTAATGCTGCTCCAACTGCTCCAGCAGTTCCAACTACTTCAAGTGTAATTCAACCAACTTGTGCAGCTCCATCAGGAACAATTGTATTTAATGTTCAAGCTGGTGTACAGTACAGTGTTAATGGTGGAACAACATATCAAGCAAGTGCAACATTCTCAGGACTAGCTCCAGGGACTTATACATTAGCAGTAAGAAATAATACAGATTTTACCTGTTCAACGACTAGTCCAACAACAGTAGTTATAAATTCAAACCCATCAGCTCCAGCTACACCTTCTACAGCAAGTATTACTCAACCTACTTGTGGGGTTCCAACTGGAACGATAGTGTTTAATACACAATCTGGTGTGGAATATAGTGTTGATGGCGGAACAACTTTCCAAGCAAGTCCAACTTTCTCAGGATTAACTCCAGGTTCTTATATTTTAACTGTACGTAATTTAAGTGATACAACTTGTTCAACAACTACTCCAGGAACTGTAGACATTGATCCTGCTCCAGGTGCTCCAACAGCTCCAACAACAGCTAGTGTAACACAGCCTACATGTGCTGTTCCAACTGGAACAATAGTTTTTACATCTCAAGCAGGTGTAGAATATAGTATTGATAACGGTAGTACTTACCAAGCAGGTACTACATTCTCAGGATTAACTCCTGGTGTTTATGTAATACGTGTTCGTAGTACTGCTGACAATAGCTGTTCTACAGCAGGATCAGGTACTGTAACTATAAATGCAGTCCCAACTCCACCTGCAGTACCTACTGTTGCAAGTGTAACGCAACCAACTTGTGCAATGAATAGTGGAACAATTGTTTTCAATGCTCAAGCAGGAGTGGAGTATAGTGTTAATAATGGAACAACATTCCAAGCAAGTAGAACTTTTTCAGGCTTGGCTCCAGGAACTTATACATTAGTAGTAAGAAATACTACAGACAATACATGTACTGCTACTGCAGCAAGCACAGTTGTAATCACTGTGGCTCCAGGTGCTCCAGCAGTTCCAACTACTTCAAGTGTAATTCAACCAACTTGTGCAGTTACATCTGGAACGATAGTATTTGTTTCTCAAACTAATGCAGAATATAGTATCGATAACGGAGTAACATATCAGGCAAGTAATACTTTTTCTGGATTAGCTCCAGGAGTTTACACTTTGCGTGTTAGAAGTACCTTAGATAATTCATGTTCTACAAATGGCTCAAGTACTGTTACAATAAATGCGGTTCCGACTGCTCCAGTAGCTCCAACTACCGCAAGTGTAACACAACCAACTTGTGCAATTCCAACAGGAACAATCATATTTAATACTCAAGCAGGAGTAGAATATAGTATCAACAACGGAACAACATTCCAAGCAAGTGCTACATTCTCTGGTCTTGCGCCAGGAACTTATACTTTAGTTGTTAGAAATACTGCTGATATTACTTGTTCAGCTACAGCGGCTAGTACAGTAGTAATTAATGTAGTGCCTGCTGCGCCAGCTACTCCAACTGTTGCAACTGTAATCCAGCCTAATTGTTCAACATTAACGGGTACTATTGTATTTAACTCTCAAGTAGGTGTTCAATATAGTGTAGATAACGGAGTTACTTATCAAGCAAGTACAACTTTCACAGGTTTGGCTCCGGGTACATATACTTTAATAGTTCGTAAGAATTCTGATAACACTTGTACTGCTGTAGCAGGAAGTACGGTTGTATTAAATCCAGCAACTGGTTGTGATACCGATGGAGATGGAGTAATTGACTCAACAGAAGCCGCAGATGGTACAGACAGTAATGATTCTTGTAGCTTAATTTTGGCGAGTCAAACAGTCCCTACAAATGGTGCATGGAATATGGGGGATTGCGATGGTGATGGAGTGACTAACTCAACTGAAATTACTAATGGAACTGATCCATTGAACCCAGATACGGATGGAGATGGTGTTACAGATGGAACAGAGATAGCTAACGGAACAAACCCTACAAATAATTGTAGTTTAATATTAGCTAATCAAACTTTACCGCCAACTATTGGATGGAATAATGCTGATTGTGATGGAGATGGAATTCCGAATGCTACTGAGGTAACTAATGGTACAAATCCTCTAAATCCAGATTCTGATGGAGATGGAGTAACTGATGGAACAGAAGTAGCCGATGGAACTAATCCAACAATTAATTGTAGTTTTATTTTAACTCATCAAACATTACCTACAAGTGGTCCATGGAATATGGGAGACTGTGATGGTGACGGAGTGACAAACGGAACAGAGATTACTAATGGAACTAATCCATTAGCTCCAGATTCTGATGGTGATGGTGTGACGGATGGTACTGAATTTACTGATGGTACAAATCCAATAAATAATTGTAGCTTAATTTTAGCTAGTCAAACATTGCCTACAAGCGGTTCATGGAATATGGGAGATTGTGATGGTGATGGTATAACAAATGGAACAGAGATTACTAATGGAACTAATCCATTAAGTCCAGATTCTGATGGAGATGGAGTTACCGATGGAACTGAAGTTGCTGATGGTACAAATCCAACAAATAACTGTAGTTACGTTTTAACTCACCAAACTTTACCAACAAGTGGACCTTGGAACGTTGGGGATTGTGATGGAGATGGAGTTAACAATGGAACTGAAATTACAAATGGAACAAATCCTTTATCTCCAGATTCAGATGGAGACGGTGTTACTGATGGTACAGAGATTACTGATGGAACAAGTGGAACTAATTCATGTAGTTTAATAATAGCTAGTCAAACATTACCAACAAGTGGTCCATGGAATATGGGGGATTGTGATGGAGATGGACTTCCAAATGGATCAGAGATGACAAATGGTACAAATCCATTAGCTCCAGATTCTGATGGTGACGGAGTTAATGATGGTACTGAAGTTGCCGATGGAACTATTCCTACTAATTCTTGTAGTTTTGTTCAGATTCATCAAACATTGCCAACAAGTTCAACATGGAATAATGCTGATTGTGATGGAGATGGGGTGAATAATGGAACTGAGGTTACTAATGGAACTAATCCATTAGCTCCAGATTCAGATGGTGACGGTGTTACCGATGGAACTGAAATTGCAGATGGTACAAATCCAACAAACCAATGTAGTTTAATATTAGCAAGTCAAACATTGCCAACAAGCCCAGCATGGAATAATGCTGATTGTGATGGTGATGGAGTAAATAATGGAACTGAGACTACTAATGGAACGAATCCTTTAGGTCCAGATTCAGATGGAGACGGTGTAACTGACGGAACTGAGATAGCAGATGGTACAAACCCAACGAACAATTGTAGTTTTATTTTAATTCATCAAACATTACCAACAAGTTCAACATGGAATAATGCTGATTGTGATGGCGACGGAGTAACAAATGGAACTGAGATTACTAATGGAACTAATCCTTTGTCTCCAGATTCTGATGGTGACGGTGTTACTGATGGTACAGAGATTACTGATGGAACAAGTGGAACTAATTCATGTAGTTTAATATTAGCTAGTCAAACATTACCTGTAAGTCCTACATGGAACGCTGCAGATTGTGATGGAGACGGAGTGAATAACGGAACTGAAGTTGCAAATGGAACTAATCCTTTAGCTCCAGATACAGATGGTGATGGAGTTACTGACGGAACTGAAATTGCAGATGGAACAAATCCATCTAATAATTGTAGTTATATTGCCACTCATCAAACGTTACCTACAGGTGCTTCATGGAATGTTGCAGATTGTGATGGCGATGGATTGTCAAATGCAAATGAGACAACTAATGGAACAAATCCTCAAAATCCAGATACAGATGGAGATGGAGTTACAGACGGAACAGAAGTTGCGAATGGAACAATCCCTACGAATCAATGTAGTTTAATATTAGCTAATCAAACATTACCTGTAAGCCCTACTTGGAACGCTGCAGATTGTGATGGCGATGGTGTGAATAATGGAACTGAGGTTGCAAATGGAACTAATCCTTTAGCTCCAGATACTGATGGTGATGGAGTTACTGACGGAACTGAAATTGCAGATGGAACAAATCCATCTA
>JAZKDI010000011.1:18696-142485 GCA_040387655.1 Bacteroidota bacterium
GATGGTGATGGAGTTACTGACGGAACTGAAATTGCAGATGGAACAAATCCATCTAATAATTGTAGTTATATTGCCACTCATCAAACGTTACCTACAGGTGCTTCATGGAATGTTGCAGATTGTGATGGCGATGGATTGTCAAATGCAAATGAGACAACTAATGGAACAAATCCTCAAAATCCAGATACAGATGGAGATGGAGTTACAGACGGAACAGAAGTTGCGAATGGAACAATCCCTACGAATCAATGTAGTTTAATATTAGCTAATCAAACATTACCTGTAAGCCCTACTTGGAACGCTGCAGATTGTGATGGCGATGGCGTGAATAATGGAACTGAAGTTACTAATGGAACTAATCCTTTAGCTCCAGATACTGATGGTGATGGTGTAACTGACGGAACAGAAGCTGCTGATGGAACAAATCCAAATAACAACTGTAGTTTAGTATTGTCTCACCAGACATTACCTACGAGTGCTGCATGGGGAACTGGAGATTGTGATGGAGATGGTGTTACCAATGGAACTGAAATTCTGAATGGAACAAACCCATTAAGTCCTGATACGGATGGTGATGGAGTTACAGATGGAACAGAAATTACAAACGGTACAAACCCTACAGATCAATGTAGTTTAATATTAGTTAATCAAACATTACCTGTAAGCCCTACATGGAACGCTGCAGATTGTGATGGAGATGGTGTGAATAATGGAACTGAGGTTACTAATGGAACTAATCCATTGAGTCCAGATACAGATGGAGACGGAGTAACTGACGGAGCAGAAGCTGTTGATGGTACTAATCCAAATAATAACTGTAGTTTGGTATTGTCTCACCAAACATTACCTACAAGCGCAGCTTGGGGAACAGGAGATTGTGATGGTGATGGATTACCAAATGGAGTTGAAACTGCAAACGGAACAAATCCATTGAGTCCAGATACCGATGGTGACGGAGTTACAGATGGAACTGAAATTGCAAATGGTACAATACCTACAGATCAATGTAGTTTAATATTAGCCAACCAAACATTGCCTACAAGTCCAGCATGGAATAATGCGGATTGTGATGCTGATGGCGTGAATAACGGAACTGAAATTGCAAATGGAACTAATCCTTTAGCTGCAGATTCAGATGGAGATGGTGTTACTGACGGAACAGAGATTGCCGATGGAACAAATCCATTAGATTTATGTAGTTTAGTATTATCTCATCAAACATTACCTACTAGTCCAGTTTGGGGCGCTACAGATTGTGATGGTGATGGAGTTACAAATGGAACAGAAACTGCTAACGGAACGAATCCATTGAGTCCAGATACTGATGGTGATGGAGTTACAGACGGAACAGAAATCGCTAACGGTACAAATCCAACGGATCAATGTAGTTTAATATTAGCTAACCAAACATTACCAGTAAGTCCTGCATGGAATAATACTGATTGTGATGCTGATGGTGTGAATAATGGAACTGAGGTTGTTAATGGAACAAATCCATTGAATCCTGATACTGATGGAGATGGTGTTACAGACGGAACCGAAGCAACAGACGGAACTAACCCATTAAACTTATGTAGTTTTATTTTAACAAGTCAAACATTGCCTACAAGTCCTACTTGGGGAACTACAGATTGTGATGGGGATGGATTGCCAAATGGTGTGGAAACAACAAATGGTACAAACCCATTAAGTCCAGATACTGATGGAGACGGAGTTACAGACGGAACTGAAATTACTGATGGTACAATTCCAACGAACCAATGTAGTTTAATATTAGCGAGTCAAACATTACCAACAAGTCCAGCATGGAATAATGCAGATTGTGATGGAGATGGAGTAACAAATGGAACAGAAGTTATTAATGGAACAAACCCATTAAGTTCCGATTCTGATGGAGATGGAGTAGTAGATGGAACAGAGATAGCAGATGGAACAAGTCCTACAAATTCATGTAGCTATGTTGCAGCTCATCAAACAGTTCCGACTAGTGGATCTTGGAATACACAAGATTGTGATGGAGATGGATTGCCAAACGGAAGTGAAGCTACTGCTGGAACAAATCCACTTAATCCAGATACCGATGGTGACGGAGTTACAGACGGAACAGAAATTGCAGATGGTACAAACCCTCTTCAACCATGTAGTTTGTTCGTGATTCATCAAACAGTACCTACAACTGGTGCATGGAATAATGCAGATTGTGACGGGGATGGAGTGACAAATGGAACAGAAGTTATTAATGGAACAAATCCATTAAGTCCAGATACTGATGGTGATGGAGTACCGGATGGAACAGAAATTGCTGACGGAACCAATCCTCTACAACCTTGTAGTTTAATAGTTTCTCATCAAATACCTGGTACAGCAACTACGACTTGGAATAATGCAGATTGTGATTCAGATGGAATACCAAACGGAACTGAAGTTTCAAATGGTTCTAACCCATTGAATGGGGATTCTGATGGAGATGGTGTATTAGATGGAACTGAGGTTGCAGATGGAACTAACCCATTAAACTCATGTAGTTTAATAGTTTCACATCAAATACCTGGTACAGCTTCAAGTGCATGGAATCTTGGAGACTGTGATGGGGACGGTATACCTAACGGAACTGAAGTTACAAATGGTACTAATCCTTTAAATTCAGATTCAGATGGTGATGGTGTTACAGATGGAACTGAACTAGCTGATGGAACCAGTTCTACTAATCCTTGTAGCTTTATTTTAACTCATCAAACAGTGCCAACAAGTCCAACATGGAATAATGGTGATTGTGATAGTGATGGATTAAACAATGGTGCAGAAGTTATAGCCGGAACAAATCCTTCTGATTCTGATTCTGATGATGATGGTGTTATTGACGGAACTGAAGTAGCTGATGCTACAAATCCATTAAATTCTTGTAGCTTAGTTGCTACTCATCAAACAGTACCAGTTGGTCCTACGTGGAATGCTGCAGATTGTGATGGTGATGGTATTACAAATGGAGACGAGGTGAATCACCCAACTACTCCTACAGATCCTACAAATGCGGATACTGATAGTGATGGAGTAGCTGATGGAACAGAATTAGCTGATGGAACAAGTCCTATTGATTCTTGTGATTTAGTAATTGCACATCAAACAATAGCTATAGGTACTGCAGCTTGGAACAATTTAGATTGTGATGGTGACGGTGTTTCTAATGGTTATGAAGTAGGAAGTGTTCCTAATGTGCCACAAGATACAGATGGAGATGGCATTCCGGATTATTCAGATACTGATGACGATGGCGATACTATCCCTACAGCTGATGAAAACCCAGATCCAAACAACGATGGTAATCCAATAGATGCCTTTGATAGTGATGGAGATGGAACGCCTGATTATCTTGAACCTAACAATGACGTTGTTTCTGAGGATAATTTAGATATATTTAATCTTGTAACTCCAAATGGAGATGGAGACAATGATGTCTTTGTAATAACAAACATTGAGCAATATCCTGACAATACTCTAGAGATATTTAACAGATGGGGTGTTATTGTGTATGAAGCTCAAGGTTATGGTCAAGATGGCAAATACTTTAAAGGTGTTTCCGAAGGCAGGGTAACAGTTGATAAAACAGCTGAATTGCCAGTAGGAACTTACTTCTATGTACTTAAGTATAAAGATGCTTCAGGAAAAGTTAAGGATCGTTCAGGATATTTATATATTAATAGATAAATCTAAAAGGGGATGAATAAAATCCCCTTTTAAATATTTTTTAAAACAAAAGCAATGAAAAAAATCTTTTCAATATTAGTTGTGACATTCATTAGTGTAACAACCTATGCTCAACAAGATTCTCAGTTTACACAATACATGTATAATACTGTGACAATTAACCCAGCCTATGCTGGTGCCAGAAATGTCTTAAGTGTTTTTGGTATGCATAGAACACAATGGGTTGGTCTTGATGGAGCGCCTTTAACAAATGTTATATCTATTAATACACCTATTAAACATACTAATTTAGGTATGGGTGTCACCATTATAAATGATAAAATTGGACCATCGGATGAAAATTCGATTTCTGCTGATATTTCTTATTCTATCAAAACTTCTGAAGATTATAAATTAGCTTTTGGTATGAAAGCAACCGCTAATTTATTGAATATTGATTTTAATAAGCTATCCATTTATAATGAAAACGATGACTTGGCTTCTCAAAATGTAGTAAATAGATTTAGCCCAAATATAGGAGCGGGATTATTTTTGTCTTCTGATAAAACTTATTTTGGTTTGGCTATTCCTAATTTATTGGAAACTGAACATTTTGATACAAATGCCACAGCTAAAGTTGCCAGTGAAAAAGCACATGTTTATTTAATGGCTGGTAGGGTTTACGATATCAATGCAGACTTTAAATTCAAACCATCGATTTTAACTAAATTTGTAAAAGGGGCACCACTACAAGCTGATTTATCCGCAAATTTCATATACCAGCAAAAGTTTACTTTAGGGGTGGCTTATAGATGGGATGCTGCAATTAGTGGATTGGCAGGTTTTCAGGTAAATGATTCCTGGTTTATAGGATATGCTTATGATAGGGATATAACTAAGATTTCAGGATACTCTTCTGGTTCACACGAAATCTTTTTAAGGTATGAACTTTTCAAAGATTTAGGAAAAGCTATTTCGCCAAGATTCTTCTAATTATACACCAACAAAATGAAAAACATACTAACATCAATTTCGTTTTTATTAATCTGTGTTACAGTAAATGCGCAGAAGAGTAAATTATATGAAGGCAATAAATCATACGATAATATAGCATATATAGACGCAATAAAAACCTATGAAAGGGTAGCTGCAAAAGGTTTTAAATCGGCTGAGTTATTCCAGAAACTAGGTAATTCTCTATATTTTAATGGAAAACTTAAAGAAGCTAATAAATGGTACGAGCAACTCTTCGGAAGGAACGAACCTTTGGAAGCGGAGTATTATTATAGATATTCCCAAACGCTAAAAGCAGTGGGTGATTATGATAAAGCAAATGAATATCTTGAGCAGTTCCACAAAATTTCTTTGAATGATATTCGTGGTAATTTATTTGAAAATCAAAAAAATTACAGAAAAATTATCGAAAAGAATTCTGGGCGTTTTGAAATTAAACCTGCAGCAATAAATTCAAATGTTTCTGATTATGGTATTGCCTTTTTTGGTGATTACGTAATATTTTCAACTGCAAGGGACAGTATTAGCTATGCTAAAACTAGATCAAGATGGACTAGTAACGCTTTTACTAATTTATATTATGCAGAAAGACAAGATGATGGAACTTTGCAGAACCCAAAGCCATTTTCAAATGCGATTAATTCAGATTTTAATGAATCCACACCAGTGTTTACTAAAGATTTGAAAACGGTATACTTTACCCGTAATAATTTTAACAATGGAGTTAAAGGTTTTGATAAGGATAAAAAAATATTATTGAAACTATATAAAGCAAAATTCGTTAATGATAAATGGACAAATGTACAGGAATTGCCTTTTAATGATAACAGTTACAGTGTAGCACATCCAGCATTAAGCCCAGATGAAAAAACATTGTATTTTGCTTCTGATATGCCAGGTACTAAAGGACAGTCGGATATATTTAAGGTAGATATTCTTGAAAATGAAACATACGGCACACCTGTAAATATTGAAAGCGGAATAAATACTGAAGGTAGGGAAACTTTCCCTTTTATTTCGGCTGAAAATGAGTTGTATTTTGCTTCTGATGGACATCCTGGACTTGGTGGATTGGATATTTTTGTTTCTAAATTCTCTAACCAAGGGGAACTAGGAAAAGTATTTAATATTGGTGAGCCTGTTAATAGCCCTGTGGATGATTTTTCATACATTATTAATACTTTTTCAAGAAAAGGTTATTTTGCATCCAATCGTGAAGGCGGTACTGGTTTAGACGATATTTATTATTTCTTGGAAACAAAACCTTTGTTGATAGATTACAAACATGATATAGAAGGTGCAGTTTCTGATGGTGATACTAAAGAAGTTTTAAAAGGTGCAAAAATAACTTTGTTGGATGAAAACTTTAAAGTTATGAAAGAAGTGCTAGCCGATGAAAACGGAGCCTACAAATTTGAAGTTGTTGCCAATAAAAAGTATTATGTACGTTCTGAAAAAGAAGGATTCGATACTAAGGAAGAATCTATTGTGATTCCAAATATGGCTGGAAAAACTACTTTAAACATTACTTCTACCAAAACTTTAAAAGCGGTTAAACTAGATACGGATTTAGCCAAAACCTTTAACGTTAAAAGTATTGTTTTTGATTCTGGTAAATTTGATATAAGGGAAGATGCAAAAGTTGAATTAGCAAAAATCGTTGATGCTATGAAACAATATCCAAATATGAAAATCGATGTGAGATCTCATACCGATAGCCGTCAGCCTGCTAAATTAAATTTAAAATTATCTCAAAAAAGAGCGAATGCCACTGTAAGATATTTAATTGAAAGTGGTATCGATGCCAGTAGATTAACCGCAAAAGGATATGGTGAGTCAGAACTTATCAATAAATGTAAGGATGGAGTTGAATGCACTCCAGAAGAACATGAAATAAACCGTAGAAGTGAATTTATAATTACAGCAATGTAAATTGAATCCGGATTCAACAAAAAAAGCATCAAGAAATTGATGCTTTTTTTGTTTATAATTTTTTGCTTTAGAACCATTATTTATATCAAGGCAAGTCATAAGATTTTGAGGAATCTGAAGACTTTAGAAGAAGCAATTATAATTGAACAAAATGGTTAACCTTTTTGTTGAACCCGAAACAGCCTTTGTCCAAAAGCATATTAGAATTAATTGATGTAACCAGCTATTTTAAACCAAGGAAAAGAAAAAGAAAACCAGATCAAAAATCAGGGGTTAACCCCTGTAGGTCTATCCAATTAAAAGTTTAATCTTTGTTGTTGAAATAATCAAATAGCATGAAAACAAGCCAATTTAAAAGGATAAAAGTTAAGGGCTTCAATATTTTTATATTCGCTAACTATTTAAAATAAAACAGGCTCGCTGAAAACTGAACAGAGTAAGCTAAACAAAAGTATTTTAATTATGAAAAACTTTACATTAAAAACCAAAGTTGTCAATCACTTTTCGCTACTGAAAACAGTTGTGTTAATCTTTTTTATGAGTTTTGTGGGTTCACAAGAATCCAAGGCGCAATATACTAGTATTCCAGATCCGAACTTTGAGCAAGCCTTGATTGATTTCGGCTATGACAATATTATTGATGGGCAGGTTTTGACCGCTAATGTTAGCGCAGTTAATTACTTAGCTTTACAAAACCGAAACATAACTAACCTAACAGGAATAGAAGCCTTTACTGCTTTAAGAATTTTATATTGCCAATATAATCAATTAACGAGTTTAAATGTAAGTGGCTTAACGAATTTGATTGAATTAAATTGCTCATTCAATCAATTAACAAGTTTAAATGTGACTGGCTTAACAAATTTGCTTTTATTTTATTGTAGTTCCAATCAATTAACAAGTTTAAATTTAAACGGGATAACGAATTTGGTCTATTTACGATGCGGTCAAAATCTATTAACTAGTTTAAACGTGAGTGGTTTAACAAATTTAACGGAATTGCATTGTAACAATAATCAATTAACGAGTTTAACGGTAACTGTTTTGACTAATTTGAACTCTTTGATATGCAGTACCAATCAATTAACCAGTTTAAATGTAAAAGGGTTAACAGCTTTGTCGGGAAATACTTTCTATTCCGATGGCAATCAATTATCCTGCATTTTAGCCGATACTGTGGCAGATAAAACTAATTGGTATAAAGATTCTTGGGCTGCCTATAGTAATACTTCTTGTGCCACTACTGCCATTCCTGATCCTGCTTTTGAGCAAGCTTTGATTTACAATGGTTATGATAACATTATAGATGGCAAGGTTAATACCACTGTTGTTAATGAAATTACATCTTTATATGTTGCTCAAAGCAACATTACGAATTTAACAGGAATAGCTGCTTTTACAGCTTTAACCGAATTGTATTGTAACAATAATCAATTGGTAAGTTTGAATGTAAGTGGCTTAACTAATTTAACTTATATTGAATGTAATAATAATCAATTAACTAGTTTAACGATAACTGGGTTAACAAATTTGAGCTATCTAAATTGTAGTACTAACCAACTAACGAGTTTAACGGTAACTGGGTTAACAAATTTAACTTATTTAGATTGCTCTTCTAATTCCCTAACTGGTTTAACAGTAACTGGTTTAACGAATTTGAATACATTATATTGCTTCAACAATCAACTAACGAATTTAAACGTAAAAGCGTTAACAGGTTTGTCTGGTGGTATTGTTGGTTGTACAGCCAATCAATTAACTTGTATTCTAGCAGATACCGCAGCAGATAAAACAAACTGGTTCAAAGATTCTTGGGCAGCGTATACTGCTACCACGTGTGCCACAACAGCAATACCAGATGCAAACTTCGAGCAAGCCTTGATTGACAACGGCTATGACAACATTATAGACGCAAAGGTGAATACCGATGTTATCAAGGTGATTCCTTCCCTAGATATGTCAAGCCGTGACATTGCTAACTTAACAGGGATTGCCGCTTTTAATGCATTGACCGATTTATATTGCGACTACAATTCTTTAACGAGTTTAAATGTAAGCGCATTAACGAATTTAAGGAATTTAACTTGCGGTTCCAATCAATTAACGAGTTTAAATGTAAGCGGCTTAACGAATTTGGACTATTTGGATTTTACTTACAATCAATTAACCAGTATAAATCTAACTGGCTTAACGAATTTGACTACATTATATTTCTTCAACAATTCCTTAACTCAATTGGATTTTACGACAAATACTCAACTGGTTAGTATTGATGCTAGGAATAATTCAATTTCAGGAATAGATTTAAGAAATAACACAACCAATACTATAAATCTTTACGCATCGGGAAATGCTCCATTATCAAGTATTTGTAAGGATTCTGGAGATACAGTAAATGGTTACTGGGACAATGGTGTTGTGCCTTCTTTTTCTGCAAAACCTACAGGTTCTGCCACTCAAACATTTTGTAATGGTGCAAAAGTATCTAATCTTGCTGCTACAGGAACTGCTATAAAATGGTATTCCTTTCCAACGGGACATACTGCATTAGCGACTACTACAAATCTAGTAAATAATATTACTTACTATGCCAGCCAGACCGTAGGTAATTGTGAAGGAACATTACGCTTGGCAGTAACGGTTACAATAAATGTAACCCCAGCACCAACATCTGCTGCTCAAACTTTCTGTAATTCAGGAACAGTAGCAAATTTAGTTGCTACAGGCACAGCCATCAAATGGTATTCAGCAGCAACAGGAGGAACGGTATTAGCTGGTACAACTGCATTGGCTACAGGAACATATTATGCCTCGCAAACCTTAAATGCGTGTGAGAGCGCAACAAGAACAGCAGTTTCGGTAACAGTTAATGTAACTGCAGTACCAACGGCATCTGCACAAGCATTTTGTAATTCGGCTACAGTAGCAAATTTAGTAGCTACAGGCACAGCCATAAAATGGTATGCTGCCGCAACTGGAGGAACAGCTTTAGCTAGTACTACGGCATTGGCAACAGGAACTTATTATGCTTCACAAACCTTAAATGCTTGTGAAAGCGCTACAAGAAAATCAGTTTCAGTGACAATCAATGTATCTCCTGCTGCACCAACAGCATCTGCACAAGCATTTTGTAATTCGGGTACAGTAGCAAATTTAGTAGCTACAGGCACAGCCATCAAATGGTATTCAGCATCAACCGGAGGAACAGCATTGGCAACTACAACGGCATTGGCAACAGGAACCTATTATGCATCACAAACTTTAAATACTTGTGAAAGTGCCACAAGAAAAGCAGTTTCAGTAACGTTAAATACAACTGTTGCGCCAACAGCAACTGCGCAAACATTTTGTAATTCGGGAACAGTGGCGAATTTAGTAGCTACAGGAACAGCGATTAAATGGTATTCAGCAGCAACGGGAGGAACAGCATTGGCAACTACAACGGCATTGGCAACAGGAACCTATTATGCATCACAAACTTTAAATACTTGTGAAAGTGCTACAAGAACAGCGGTTTCGGTAACAGTTAATGTAACCCCAGTACCAACAGCAACAGCACAAACATTCTGTAATACAGGAACAGTTTCAAATTTAGTAGCTACAGGAACAGCCATCAAATGGTATAGTGCAGCAACTGGAGGAACAGCATTAGCATCAACAACTGTATTAGCAACCGGAACATATTACGCATCACAAACTTTAAATGGTTGTGAAAGTGCAACTAGAACAGCAGTATCGGTAACGGTTAATGTAACTGCAGTACCAACAGCATCTTCACAAACTTTTTGTAATACCGGTACAGTGGCAAATTTGATAGCTACTGGAACAGCTATCAAATGGTATTCAGCAGCAACGGGAGGAACAGCATTAGGAAGTACGACACTATTGGCAACAGGAACATATTATGCAACCCAAAGTTTAAATGCCTGTGAAAGCGCTACAAGAAAAGCGGTTTCGGTAACTGTAAATACTACTGCTGCTCCTACGGCCGTTGCACAGACTTTCTGTAGTACAGCAACCGTTGCAAATTTAACAGCAACTGGAACGGTAATCAAGTGGTATTCTGCTGCAACAGGTGGAGCTGCATTAGCAACTACAACTGTACTAACAACTGGGACCTATTACGCTTCGCAAACTTTGAATGCTTGTGAAAGTGGTACAAGGACGTCTGTTTCTGTAACAGTTAATGTAACTCCTGCCCCAACAGCTAGTACGCAAACTTTTTGTAAGACAGGTACGGTTGCTAATTTAACAGCTACAGGCACGGCAATCAAATGGTATTCGGTTGCGACAGGTGGAACTGCATTAACAAGCACTACAGCATTGTCAACAAGCACGTATTATGCTTCACAAACTATAAATGCATGTGAAAGTGTAACAAGAACAGCGGTTCAGGTAACAATTAATATAACTGATACTTCAGCGCCAACTGCAAGTGCTCAAACTTTTTGCAATACAGCTACAGTTGCAAACCTTGTTGCCACAGGAACGGCAATCAAATGGTATTTAGCCGACACAGGAGGAACTGCATTAGCAACTACGACAACATTGTCAACAAGAACTTATTACGCCTCACAAACTGTAAATACTTGTGAAAGCGTAGCAAGAACTGCCGTTTCAGTTATTCTCAATGTAACTGCTGCGCCAACTGCTACTGCTACACAAACATTTTGTATGTCAGGTACGGTTGCGAATTTAACAGCGACTGGTACCGCGGTGAAATGGTATCTTGCAGCAATTGGAGGAACAGCGTTAACGAGTACTAGTGTATTATCAACAAGAACATATTACGCATCGCAAACCTTAAATAGCTGTGAGAGCGCAACAAGAAGAACCGTTTCGGTAATAGTGAATACATCTCCTACCGAACCACCAACTGCTGCTTCACAAACATTTTGTATGTCAGGTAAAATTTCAGACTTAGCAGCTGCTGGTACTGCTATAAAATGGTATTTAGCGTCAACAGGTGGTTCAGCATTGTCTGTTGCAACATCATTGTCAACACGAACCTATTATGCTTCACAAACAGTTAGCGCATGTGAGAGTACAACAAGAACCGCTGTTTCGGTAATCGTAAATACAACGCCTACTGCCGCCCCAACAGCTAATTCTCAAACATTTTGCAGTGCTGTTACAGTTGCGAATTTAGTAGCTACAGGAACAGATATTCAATGGTACACAGCAATAGCTGGAGACACTGCCCCTTTAGAAAGCAATACTGCATTAGGGACAGGAACCTATTATGCTTCACAAACAATAAATGGATGTGAAAGTGTTGAAAGAACTGCTGTTTCGATAACAGTGAGTATAACTCCATCACCAACAGCAGATTCACAAGCATTTTGTAAATCGGGTGTAGTTGCTAATTTAACAGCTTCAGGAACGGCTATTAAATGGTATTTGGCTGCAACTGGAGGAACAGCATTAGCAAGTACCACGGCATTAGCCACAGCAACTTATTATGCTTCACAAACAGTAAGCGGTTGTGAAAGCCCAAGAACCGCGGTTTCAGTTATAGTCAATACTACCGCTACACCAGCTCCAACAGCATCAGCACAAACTTTTTGTAATTCAGCTACAGTGGCTAACTTAGTAGCTACAGGTACAGCTATTAAATGGTATTCTACTTCTACGGGTACTACTACTGCTTTATCAAATACTACGGTATTGGGAACACGAATTTATTATGCTTCACAAACTATAAATGGATGTGTAAGCACAACAAGGACAGCGGTGTCGGTAACTGTTAATTTAACAGCAGCACCTACAGCTTCTTCGACTCAAACATTCCAAAATACAGCTACTGTGGCAAATTTAATAGCTACGGGAACAGCTATCAAATGGTATCCTGTAGCAACAGGTGGTATTGCATTGGCAACTACTGCTACATTAGTTACCGGAAACTATTATGCTTCACAAACTTTAAACGGATGTGAAAGTGCATCAAGAAAAGCAGTTTCAGTTGCTATTAATGCTGGAGTAATTGAGTATCAAGATCAAACTCAAAGCAAAGAAATAATTACAAACGAAGAAACAGCATTGTTAAAGGCATATCCAAATCCTTTTGCAAGTACTTTCAAAGTTGATTTTACGACAAAGAGTAATGCTAACATAGAGCTTGTGGTTTATAACATAACCGGAACTGTGGTTGAATGGCATACAGTAAAAGCAGTAAATATTAATAATGTTGAATTGGGAAGCAACTATACAATTGGATTATATATCATAATATTAAAACAAGGTAATTTTACTAAAACATTTCGAGTTTCAAAAAACAGTAATTAAATAATTTTTGCAAATAAACAAAAAAAGCATCAAGAAATTGATGCTTTTTTTGTTTATAATTTTTTGTTAATAGTAGTTAGGATAGTTGTTTAATCTAATTGAATTGCTATTTTTGTTAATTACTATTACGCCTCTTTTTAATCTTAAAAGAAAAAGCATATTTCAATATAAATATTATAAAAATGAAAATGAAACAGTTGATTTTTGGAATTCTATTGTCTTTAAATTTAATGAGTTATGCTCAAAATGTTCCAAATGAAGTTTTATTCACAATTGATAATAAACCGTATTACACAGAAGAATTTTCAAGAGTATATAATAAAAACCTTGATTTAGTAAAAGACGAATCCCAAAAAGACCTTAATCAATACTTGGATTTATTCATAGGTTACAAATTAAAAATAAATAAAGCCTACAAATTGGGATTACAGGAAGGTACAAATTATCGTACTGAACTGAAAACCTATAGAACCCAATTAGCAAAAAACTATGTTTCTGATTCAAAAGTTACTAAAGAATTAGTTGAAGAAGCTTTTAAGCGTTCACTTAAAGAAATAAGAGCTTCGCATATTTTGTTTTTAGTTGATGAAAATGCATCCCCAGAAGATACTTTGAAAGTTTACAAACAAATTCAAGATGTATATCAAAGAATTAATAAAGGCGAAGATTTTATAAAGATGGCGGTTCAATATTCTCAAGATCCATCGGTAAAAGAGAACAAAGGGGATCTAGGCTATTTCTCTGCATTTAGAATGGTGTATCCTTTTGAAACAGCAGCCTACAATACTTCGAAAGGCAATTTGTCAAAAATTTTCAGAACCCGTTTCGGTTATCATTTTTTAAAAGTTGACGATATTAGGGATAATAGAGGAGAACTTTTAGTAGAGCATATCATGATTGCAAAACCTACTAGTACAACTGATAGTACTGAAGAAATAAACAAACCTAAAAATACTATTCAGGACATTCACAAGAAAATTAAACAAGGTGAAAATTTTGAAAGCCTTGCTAAGCAATTTTCCGAAGATAAAACTTCTTCTTCAAAAGGAGGATTATTGAATCGTTTTGGTTCAGGACAGTTAAGTTCAGAGAAATTTGAAACAATCGCTTTTTCATTAACTAAAGAAAATCCAATTTCAGAGCCGTTTGAAACTGATTTTGGATGGCATATAGTTAAATTGGTAGAAAAATACCCAGTAGGTATTCTAGCTGATAGACAAGCTGATTTAGAAACAAAGGTTGCTAAAGATGACCGTTCTAGAAAAATTGCGGCTTCCCTAACAGAAAAACTTAGAAAAAAATACACTGTGACTAGAGATGATAAGTTTTATGCTTCTTTAGTAAAATTAGTAACGAACGATTATTATGATGGAAAATGGACAACTCCAGAAGAAATGAAAGAGTATACTAAAAAATTATTTTCTATAAATAATGACAAAGAAGTAAATGGTAATAATTTTCTGTTTTATTTACAGTCAAAACAAAAGACGGGAAGTAAAATAAAACCAATCAATAAGTTGGTGGACAATAGCTATCAAAGTTATGTGGATTCTAAATTAAACGAATATTATAATGAAAAATTAGAAACGGAATTCCCTGATTTCGCTGCTACAATGGATGAATATAGAGATGGGTTGTTGTTATTTGATTTAATGGAAAAAGAAATTTGGAACAAATCAAAAACAGATACATTAGGATTGAAAAAATATTACGAGTCCAATATAAATAAGTATAGCTGGAAAAATAAATTGGACGTTGCTATTACCTCTTCCACTAATTTAGAGGTAATCAAAAAAGCTTATAAATTATTGAATCAAGGGAAAACTCCAGAGTTTGTAAAGGAAAAATTAAACATAAAAGACGGAGCGGTTAATTTAATGACAAACAGTGGCATTTTTGAAGAAGGAAGTGAAGCATTGCCAAAAACATTGAAATTACAAGAAGGAATTTCAGAAATCCTTAAAGAAGGGGATTATTATTTTGTTGTAAAAGTAAATAAAGTCATTCCAGCACAACCAAAAACTTTGGAAGAATGCAAAGGGAAAGTAATAAATGATTACCAACAATATCTAGAAGAAAATTGGGTTTCAGAATTAAAGAAAGAATTCAAGGTTGAAGTAAATCAAAATACTTTTGAGAAAGTAAAGAAAGAATTGAAATCGTAAAACCACGGTTTTAAAATCATCACATTAATAATAATTTTAATAAAGAATTCCCATACAAGATGTCAAAAATCACAATTACAATGAAATCATTAAATTATAAAATTGCATTAATAATTTGCTTTTTTACATCTTCAATAACTACAAATGCACAAGAAGTTATCCCGGAGGCTTCACCAGTAGCAACAACTGTAGTTAAACAAAATAAAAAACAAAAAATTGACGGAGTAATTGCAACTGTAGGGGATTATACGGTTTTAGATTCAGACATTGATAAGGGATATTTAGAAATTTCCAGTCAAGGTGGGTCTATTAAGGACATAACCCGTTGTCAGATGCTGGGTAAATTGCTTGAAGACAAACTATACGCCCATCAAGCAATTCAGGATAGTATTGTTGTGAGCGATGATGAAGTGAAAAAAATGATGGATGAGCGAATTACCTATATGGTGGAGCAAATCGGACCAATGGACAAAGTAATCAAGTACTATAAAAAAGACAATGAAGATGAATTTAGATCTTACTTTTTTGATATTTTAAAAGAAAATAAACTTTCTGAGGAAATGCAAAGGAAAATTGTTGATGGAGTAGAAGTTACCCCTGAAGAAGTTAGAACTTTTTTCAAGAAAATACCAACAGAAGAATTACCTCTTTTAGGTGCTGAAATGGAAGTTGCCCAAATTGTAATTAATCCAAGAGTTTCACAAGAAGAAAAACAAAGGGTAATTGATAAACTAAAAGAGTTTAAAAAAGAAATTTTAGCTGGGGCTAGTTTTTTTAGTAAAGCGGTTCTTTATTCTCAAGACCCAGGATCACGTTCCAGTGGTGGGTTTTATAAAATGAATAGAAAAACACCATTCGTAAAAGAATTTAAAGATGTGGCGTTCAGTTTAGCCGAAGGGGAAATTTCGGAACCATTTGAAACCGATTTTGGATATCATATTATTTATGTAGAAAAAATAAGGGGTCAGGATATTGATTTAAGGCACATTCTATTGACGCCAAAAATCACCGAAGAGGCTTTGAAAGAAGCGAAAGAAAAAATCGCATTGATCAAAAAAAGAATCGAAGATAAAGAAATTACTTTTGCAGATGCTGCAAGAACACTTTCTGATGAAAAAGAAACAAGAGCTAACGGAGGTGTTTTAATCAACCCAAAAACACAGGATACACGTTTTGAATTGACAAAAATGGATCCAGTATTATATGGTCAAGTTTCAGGATTGAAGGAAGGTGAAGTTTCAAATCCTTTAATTGATGAAGATCAAACGGGTAAAAAGAAATACAAATTAATTACGGTAACTAACCGAATTAATGAGCATATTGCTGATTATGCAAAAGATTATATTAAAATAAAAAGTATTGCCCTAAAGGAAAAACAAATCAAGGAAATTGGTAAATGGTTTGAAGAGAAAATCAAAGAAACCTATATCAAAATCAATGGTGAATACAGGGATTGCGATTTCACTAATAACTGGCTTAAGAAGTAGTAGAACATTTTCAGTAATCATTGTGCAGTTAAATGCGCTTCTATTTGAAGTGCTCCAGTTTTAAAATCTAAAATCTTAATTCTAAAATCTATATGTCTGACGTAACTGCCATTAAAAATTTAGTTCAAAAAAGAATAGAACTTAAAAAAGAAATCTCTAAAATAATCGTTGGTCAAGAAGAAGTTGTTGATCAGGTTTTATTGAGTATTTTTTCGGGAGGACATGCACTACTGGTAGGAGTTCCTGGTTTAGCGAAAACATTGTTGGTAAATACGATTGCCCAAGCTTTGGGATTGGATTTCAAACGAATTCAGTTTACCCCAGACTTAATGCCTTCAGATATTTTGGGAAGCGAAATTTTAGACGAGAACCGTCAATTCAAATTTATCAAAGGACCTATATTTTCTAATATTATCCTTGCCGATGAAATCAATAGAACACCACCAAAAACCCAAGCTGCTTTATTGGAAGCAATGCAGGAAAGAGCGGTAACTATTGCTGGACAAAATTATAAATTGGATTTGCCTTATTTCGTTTTGGCTACACAAAACCCAATAGAACAGGAAGGAACTTATCCTTTGCCAGAAGCACAACTCGACCGTTTTATGTTTTCTATAAAACTGGATTACCCTTCATTTGCCGAGGAAGTAGAAGTGGTGAGAAGTACAACAACCGACAAACAAGAAAAAATAAATCCATTATTTTCCGCTCAAGAGATAATTGATTTCCAACATTTAATAAGAAGGATACCTGTTCCAGACAACGTAATCGAATATGCGGTAACTTTAGTGAGTAAAACGCGTCCTGACAATACTTTGTCTAATGATTTTATAAAAAACTATATTGATTGGGGCGCGGGACCAAGAGCGTCACAAAACCTAATTTTGGCAGCGAAAGCCAACGCAGCTTTTAATGGGAAATTCTCTCCGGATATTGAAGATGTAAAAGCGGTAGCAACTGGAATTTTGCGTCATCGTGTAGTGAAAAATTACAAAGCCGATGCGGAAGGAATTACAATTGAGAAGATTATCGACTCTTTGTTTTAAGAAAAAACTTTTTCTCATTCTATTGAGGTTTAAGTTGCTAAAACTTTTAAATAAAAAGACCGCCAATGGCGGTCTTTTTATTTAAATATCTTCCCATCCAATTCCTTATCATAGAAAAACAAAAACATACTTCCCATCATGTCTAGATTGATTGTAGTAGTGTTGTTGACTTCTAAAATTAATTCGTATTTGTGATTTTTGAAAAGCCAAATTCCTTCTTCGGAACTAAAAGCTTCTATTTTTGAAAGGCCAATGTTTTTATTGTGGTTGGTTATTTTGCTTTTAAAAATAATTGTATTGGTTGTTTTGTCAAACAATGCAATGGAAGTGGCAAACGGATGCACGTGAATTGCTGCTGCGTGTAGTCGCAAACTGTCTTTGAGCTGCAATTGTTCGTCTATAGAACTTCTATAACTGTTTTTCCCAGAAGGAATTACCCAATGTCCTGACAAAACATTTCCTTTTTTATCCTGATAGCTGTGATTTTTTGTTTCAACCGGAATACAAAAATCTTTTCCTGGATCTATTGGGCTTTTATAGGGGTCAGTTTTATTATAAGGCAATTGTACAAATACAGTTTTGCTCATTAAAGGTTTTATGGATGTGCTATTTTTCAGGTAGTTTATAGTAACTTCATGCTTAATCAAATAATTGGCATTAGGTAAATTATGGTTTAACGATTGGGTGGTAACATATAATAAATCATTTCCTTTCATCGGGACTCCATAACCTTTGGGAAATTCAAAATTTTCCAAACCATGGGAAAGTGAAGTCATTCTTGGGTAATTTTTGCCAATTCGGTCTTCGAGATCAAAATCACTGTAGTATTTCACATCGTTAAAGTCAACATTGGTATGGCAGATAAAATCATTGGAAATCTGCTTTTTGGTTTTTGAGTCCAATGCTTTCACGTGAAATCCTGTTATCCAGAGCAAGGTTGTATCCTGTGAAAGTTGAAGGTAATTGGAAGATTTTGGACCTTCCATGGATTTATAAATACCGTCAATATAAAAATCTGGCGAAATCATTTTGTATTCAAAAGTCCTGTTTTCAACAATCCATTGGTTGTCAACCAAACCTGTTTTGTATAAAAAAGTAGTTTTTATAATTGCCTTATGCCGGTTCGACAATAAATAAAAAGTAGTGCTTCCTAACAGTGCTGAAAGGAAAAATGTAAATGTCAAATATTTGTATATCTTTGATTTTAAAATCATAATAGAACAAAATAGCTACAAATATAGTTGAAAAATGATCGTATCTGAAAAACAAAATGACAAGCGAATATTCGGGTTGGATGTAATCCGGGCTTTGGCAATTTTGTTAGTGCTTTTTTCGCATGTCCATTATTTATTAGGAAATATAAATCCTGTTCTTATATCTTTAAGTGGCTTGTTTGGTTTTGCAGGCGTAGAATTATTTTTTGTTTTAAGCGGTTTTTTAATTGGTTCCATATTGCTTAATCAATATTTTTCTAATGACTTTTCATTAAAATATGTATTTATTTTCCTGAAAAGAAGATGGTTCCGTACACTCCCTAATTACTATTTAATTCTTTTAATAAACTTTGTCATCGCTGTATATTTAGGCTATTCTTCAATGTATAGGCATACGTATTTTTTGTTTTTTCAAAATTTTAAGGATTATTATATTAGTTTTTTTACTGAATCTTGGAGTTTATCGATAGAAGAATGGACGTATGTTTTGTTGCCGTTTAGTTTGTTGTTTTTTTTGAAATTCACTTACCGTTTTTCGAAAAAATGGAGCTTTTTAGTTGTTATTCTGTTCTTGATTGTGTTAGCGCATATTTTGCGTTATTTCCATTTTCAGGACAATGCAAGGATTACAACGATGGAGCTTTGGAATACAGCTATAAAATCAATTGTCATTTACAGATTTGATACAATACTTTATGGGGTAGTTTTAGCGTGGTTGTATCATTTTTATTCGGATTTTTTGTATCAGTACCGGGTTTATTTTTTAATTATTGCAGCCCATTTGTTTGTATTGCAATTTGTTATCCTGAACGTCTTGGGAGTTGATATTGTTACCTATCCTATGTATTTTTCAGTTTTTTATTTTACGCTTTCTTCTGCTATTTTCTTTTTGACTATTCCTTATTTTATATTTTGGAAATCAACTACATCTGTATTTTCTTCGGGTATTTATTTTGTAAGCCAAACCTCTTATGCGGCTTATTTACTTCACTATAGCATTGTGTCGGTTATTTTAAAAAGAATGCTGTTTCAGACTCAATATGAACTGCCGGTTATTGTGGTTTTACTGCTTTATTTTGGAACTACCTTTCTATTATCGTATGTTTTGTATCGGTTTTATGAAAAACCAATTATGAACTTACGCGATAAAAATTAAGATTATTTAATATTTTAAAAGTGTAATGCGTTTTTCGTAAAAAAGTACCTAAAAATTACCGTTTTGGTAAATATTCAGAATCAATAAACATATTTGACTAAAAATTTTTTAATAGAATAACGTTTTAGTAAATTTGCTTTGTAAAAAAAAAATCCATTGGGCAGGGTGTTTAAATTGAAATAATCAATCTAAATCTGCCTTTAACACAGAAAATTTTTATTATGAATATATATCAAGATTACCTCAAAGAAATTGAAGATCGAAAAGGACAAGGACTTCATCCAAAACCAATTGATGGTGCCGAATTATTAAGTGAAATCATTGTGCAAATTAAAGATGCAAATAATGCATACCGTACAGATTCCCTTAAGTTCTTTATTTATAATACTGTTCCTGGAACAACGCCTGCTGCTGCTATGAAAGCTGCTTTCTTAAAGGAAATTATTCTTGGGGAATCTGAAGTTAAGGAAATTACACCCGAATTTGCCTTCGAATTATTGTCACATATGAAAGGTGGGCCATCTATTGAAGTATTGCTTGATTTAGCATTAGGAAACGATATTTCAATTGCAAAGCAAGCTGCGGATGTGCTTAAAACACAGTTTTTCCTTTACGAAGCTGATACCGATCGTTTAAAGGAAGCATTTAAAAATGATAACAAAATTGCTAAAGAGATTTTAGAGAGTTATGCAAAAGCCGAATTCTTTACTAAATTACCAGAAGTAGCTGAAGAAATTAAAGTGGTTACCTATATAGCAGGTGAAGGGGATATTTCTACTGATTTACTTTCTCCGGGAAACCAAGCACACTCGCGTTCAGACAGAGAGCTTCACGGTAAATGTTTGATTTCGCCAGAAGCACAGGATGAAATCAAATTACTTCAAACACAGCATCCTGATAAAAGCGTGATGTTAATTGCCGAAAAAGGTACAATGGGTGTTGGATCATCTAGAATGTCTGGTGTTAACAACGTGGCACTTTGGACAGGTAAACAAGCAAGTCCGTATGTTCCTTTCATTAACCTTGCTCCAATAGTTGCGGGTACAAATGGAATTTCACCAATTTTCCTTACCACGGTTGATGTAACTGGAGGTATTGGCCTTGACCTTAAAAACTGGGTAAAGAAACTGGACGAAAATGGTGAAGTTATCCGTAATGAAAGTGGTGACCCTATTCTGGAAGAAGCATATTCTGTTGCTACAGGAACTGTCCTGACAATCAATACAAAGAAAAAGAAACTATATAAAGGGGATCAGGAATTAATTGATATTTCTAAGGCATTCACACCTCAAAAAATGGAATTCATCAAGGCAGGTGGTTCATACGCCATTGTTTTTGGAAAAAAACTACAAACACTTGCATCAAGAACTTTGGAAATTGATATAATGCCTGTATTTGCTCCGTCAAAAGAGGTTTCTATTGAAGGGCAAGGGCTTACTGCTGTAGAAAAAATATTTAATAAAAATGCTGTTGGAACTACTCCCGGAAAAGTGTTGCATGCAGGATCTGATGTGCGTGTTGAAGTAAATATCGTTGGTTCGCAAGACACAACAGGTTTGATGACTTCACAAGAATTAGAATCCATGGCGGCGACTGTAATTTCGCCAATAGTGGATGGTGCTTACCAATCAGGTTGTCACACTGCTTCGGTTTGGGACAATAAATCAAAGGCTAATATCCCGAGATTGATGAAATTCATGAACGACTTTGGTTTAATCACGGCGCGTGACCCTAAGGGACAATACCATGCAATGACGGATGTAATCCACAAAGTGTTGAATGATATTACTGTAGATGAATGGGCAATCATTATTGGTGGTGACTCCCATACGAGAATGTCCAAAGGGGTTGCTTTTGGTGCAGATTCAGGAACTGTTGCGCTTGCTCTTGCTACTGGTGAAGCTTCAATGCCAATACCTGAATCAGTAAAAGTAACATTCAAGGGAGATATGAAAACCTACATGGATTTCCGTGATGTAGTACATGCAACTCAATCTCAAATGCTTCAGCAATTTGGTGGTGAGAACGTATTCCAAGGTAGAATCATTGAAGTGCATATTGGAACGCTTACTGCTGACCAAGCATTTACCTTTACGGATTGGACAGCAGAGATGAAGGCTAAAGCTTCTATTTGTATTTCTGAAGACGATACCTTAATAGAATCACTTGAAATTGCAAAAGGTAGAATCCAGATCATGATTGATAAAGGAATGGATAATGCAAAAAGCGTCCTTCAAGGATTGATAAACAAAGCCGATAAAAGAATCACAGAAATTAAATCGGGTGACATTCCAGCTTTGACTCCTGATGCAAATGCAAAATATTATGCTGAAGTGGTTATTGACTTGGATCTGGTTCAAGAACCAATGATTGCCGATCCAGACGTGAATAATGCGGATGTATCCAAAAGATATACACATGATACCATCAGACCACTTTCTTTTTATGAAGGAGTGAAAAAAGTTGACCTTGGATTTGTGGGTTCTTGTATGGTGCACAAAGGGGATTTGAAAATCCTTTCCCAAATGCTTAAGAACATAGATGAACAACAAGGTAAGGTTGAATTTAAGGCGCCGCTTGTAGTTGCACCTCCTACCTATAACATCGTTGATGAATTGAAAGCAGAAGGGGATTGGGAAGTTTTACAGAAATACTCTGGTTTCGAATTTGACGACACGGCACCAAAAGGAGTAGCGCGTACTGGATATGAAAACATTTTGTACTTAGAGCGTCCTGGCTGTAACCTTTGTATGGGTAACCAAGAAAAAGCGGCTAAAGGCGATACGGTTATGGCTACTTCTACACGTCTTTTCCAAGGAAGGGTAGTAGAGGATTCTGAAGGTAAAAAAGGAGAATCGTTACTTTCCTCTACGCCAGTAGTAGTATTGTCAACTATTTTGGGGAGAACACCAACTATGGAGGAATACAAGGCCGCTGTAAAAGGTATAAACCTAACTCAGTTTGCACCATCCCATAAGTTATTAGTGAAATAAATTTATATACGCCTTGATTAGTTTTGAAAGCCTGAGTCCTAGACCTCAGGCTTTTTTCTTTTATAACTATTCTATTTTTTGTATCTTGTGGTGTTGAAATAGATAACACTAACAATTATATAAAAATCTTATGGCATTTGATATTGAAATGATTAAAAAAGTGTACGATAATATGACTGCTCGCGTAGATAGCGCTCGCGAATTAGTTGGTCGTCCACTAACATTAAGCGAGAAAATTTTATATTCCCATTTATGCGAAGGAACTCCTTCACATTCTTTTAAAAGGGGTACCGACTATGTTGACTTTGCACCAGATAGAGTCGCTTGTCAAGATGCAACAGCACAAATGGCTTTATTGCAGTTCATGCATGCCGGAAAAAAAACGGTCGCCGTACCTACAACCGTGCACTGCGACCATTTGATCCAGGCAAAAGTAGGAGCCGAAACCGATTTGGCTTTTGCCAATAAACAATCAAAAGAGGTATTTGATTTTCTTTCTTCAGTATCCAATAAATACGGAATTGGTTTCTGGAAACCAGGTTCCGGAATTATACACCAAATCGTTCTCGAAAACTATGCCTTTCCTGGAGGCTTGATGATTGGTACAGATTCGCATACCGTAAACGCCGGGGGATTAGGAATGCTGGCAATCGGTGTGGGTGGTGCAGATGCAGTTGATGTGATGTCAGGAATGTCATGGGAATTAAAATTCCCTAAATTGATAGGAGTAAAACTAACCGGAAAATTATCGGGTTGGACGGCACCAAAAGACGTTATCCTTAAAGTAGCCGATATCCTTACGGTAAAAGGAGGAACAGGAGCTATTGTTGAATATTTTGGCGAAGGCGCTACCTCAATGTCGTGTACGGGAAAAGGAACTATCTGTAATATGGGAGCCGAAATTGGAGCAACAACCTCTACATTTGGTTATGACGAATCTATGAGAAGGTACCTTTCGGCAACCGGTCGCCAAGATGTTGTTGATGCTGCCGATAAAGTCGCTACTTACCTAACCGCCGATCCAGAAGTATATGCAGACCCAGCAACTTACTTTGACCAATTAATAGAAATCAACCTTTCAGAATTAGAACCGCACATTAATGGCCCTTTTACGCCAGATAGAGGAACGCCAGTTTCTCAAATGAAAGCAGAAGTTGCCGCAAATGGATGGCCTGTAAAAGTAGAATGGGGTTTAATTGGTTCGTGTACCAATTCTTCTTATGAAGATATGTCAAGAGCGGCTTCCATTGTAAGACAAGCTGTTGAACACGGAATAACTCCAAAAGCTGAATTCGGAATTAATCCCGGTTCGGAGCAAATTAGATATACGATTGAAAGGGACGGAATTATTGCTGATTTTGAAAAAATGGGGACCAAAGTATTTACCAATGCCTGTGGACCATGTATCGGACAATGGGATCGGGCAGGTGCAGAAAAAGGCGAAAAAAATACCATCGTTCACTCTTTTAACCGAAATTTTTCTAAACGTGCCGATGGAAACCCAAACACCCATGCGTTTGTAACTTCACCAGAAATGGTTGCTGCCTTGGCAATTTCAGGACGCTTGGATTTTAATCCGATTACCGATACTTTGATAAATGACAATGGGGAAGAAGTAATGCTAACCACTCCTTATGGTGATGAATTACCAAAAAAAGGTTTTGCAGTTGAAGATAACGGATTTCAAGCACCAGCCGTTGATGGTTCATCTGTTCAGATTTTAGTAAGCCCCACTTCAGATAGATTACAATTGTTGGCACCCTTTGAAGCATGGGACGGGAAAAATATTACTGCAGCCAAATTATTAATCAAAGCGTTTGGGAAATGTACCACCGACCATATTTCTATGGCAGGACCATGGTTGCGTTTCCGTGGGCACTTGGATAATATCTCCAATAATATGTTGATTGGGGCAGTCAATGCTTTTAATGAAAAAACAAATTCTGTCAAAAATCAATTAACGGGCGAGTATGCCGAAGTTCCTGCCGTAGCAAGAGCATATAAAGCTGCGGGTGTACCATCAATAGTAGTAGGGGATCATAATTATGGTGAAGGTTCGTCTCGCGAACATGCTGCAATGGAACCTCGTTTTCTAGGAGTAAAAGCGGTATTGGTAAAATCATTTGCCCGTATCCATGAAACGAACCTGAAAAAACAAGGAATGCTCGGATTGACTTTTGCCAATGAAGCCGACTATGATAAAATACAGGAAGATGATATCATCAGTTTCTTGGACTTAGTTGATTTTGCACCTTCAAAACCATTAACGTTGGAATTTGTACATAAAGACGGAACAAGGGATATTATTATGGCAAACCATACGTATAACGAAAGCCAGATTGGCTGGTTTAAAGCAGGTTCTGCCTTGAACTTAATTGCAGCGGGGATTTAGATAGTTAGACTTTTAGATTTTTAGATAGTAAAAACGCGCTGAGAGGCGCGTTTTTGTTTTACTTTTTATCAAATCCAATAAAGCATTTTTTTTGATTTGTCCCATTCAACTTTCATTGCTTTATGTGTGATTGAATTCAGGTTATCAAATTCATCACTGATTTTATGGTAATTTTCTTCCTCAGAAATGAATTCCAAATTGGTATGATCAGTTAAAATTTCAATTCTTTGAATTATTTTGTTTATCTCAGTATATAAATGTTCCTTCAAATTTAAATTCATATAAATCTTTCCCTTTATGGTCATCGATTTATGCACACATTCCATATATTTCTGGTAATATAAATCTGCTATGTCTTTGTCTTTTGAATGACTATGCTCTCTATAAGAAAAAATTATTTCATTACTCACAGAAGCATATTCTGCAATGTTTATTTTGAATTCTTCTATCCATTTTATTCTCGCAGTAGAAATAACATTCGCTTTTACTTGAAACAATGCAATTAATCCACCGATTAATGCTAGAAAAACCGCGAAGCCTGCTTTTAAAACTGTTGGAGTAAAAAAAATAGACCATGGGATTAAGTTTAATAATAAACAAGTTCCAATAATACCAACTAATAATCCTAATATAAATTTTGTCATAATTTAATCGAGTATTTAATTCCAGCTAAGATATTATAATGCTGCGCAACAGCTTTAGTAAGGTGGTAAGTTAAAGAAAAATGTAATATTCAATTCTAAAAGGGCAGAGTATTTTACTTAAATTTTGTAAAATCAATTTCTTCATTTAAGAACTCTAAATCAATAAAATAACTTTCTTCATCGACATTAGATGTATACACGCTTATATAGTCTCTCAATCTTAACTTAAATTCTACTACAGTTTTATCCATATCAACTGTTGTTGAAAATTCTTTTGTAATCTTTTCACTCTCTTTGTATCTACATAATATCTTGGTTCTATGTATATCAACTAAATTAACTTTTTGTGGATTTTTAGACATCCATTCATAAAAATTTTCATTTTCGTTTGTCAATGAATAGGTGGCGGAATTTCTATTTAATTTTGTGTCAAAGTTTATAATAAGACATTCGGTGGTTTTGATTTTAATTTCTTTCCAATTATTACGAATTTTTTTTACAAATTCTGCGTTACTATTTTTTCTCCAATTATTAAATTTTTTTCCTGAGTATTTGCTCAAGAAATAAAGAGAAACCATTGCTATTGAGAGATATGTCCAGTTCATTTTTGCTATTATTGCTGCTATAGGCTATGGCTTTGCGATGGTGCGCCAAATACTTCGGTGACCGAGAACGAAGTTATGGATTTTACATGAAAATAGCAATTGAGTGAAACCATCGCTCCCGCATGAATCATTTCGTATATCTACGCCATTTATAAATAACTATTTGCAATCTTTCTCTCAGCTAGTGCGAGCTTCTCGCTCGTATTCTTTACTTTTATCACGAGCGAGAAGCTCGCGCCAGCGTGGGAGAGGTATGGTTTTTTTTGTGTAGATAATTTGGGAAATGTCATTTTATTTAAAAAAATAATGTTCCATTAAATAATTTTTCTGCGAATTTCATTTCTACAATTTCTACAATTTCAATTTGAAAATCAGGAATTGCTTTTTCGTTCATTACTGCATCAAATATCTTAGAAGCTAATCCATTTGGCGGGTAAATAATAATTCCATCAAACGGCTCACGTACATAAAATTCATGATCTAAATCAAATCGAAAAGTTGCATCAGTTTTAATTAAATCACTCATTTTCGAACCGATTCCTAATCCATCTAGCAATTTACCACTATAACCCTTTTTACAAGTCATAGATGTAATTTTTCCATTTAGTAAATCTATATGAATTTCAAATTCTCCTTCTTTTGATTTGAGAGTTAAATAAATTGATTTACTATCAAATTCTTGGTCTATTTTGGTTTCATGATTATCAAAAAGATTCGCTGTAACTACAGATTCAAAATCCGAAATAGAGTCTTTAAATGTAATACCGCCAGCTCCATTTCCAGTAATATTAGCTGAAATGTCAAACTGTATAATTCCTGTTATGTTCTTGATGTTTATTCGTGCCTTCATAAAAGTTTTAGAGGGTTTCTCAGCTAATTCGAGCATTTGGTTTGTATGTTTTTTTCATCACGAGCGAGACGCTCGCGTCATCGTGGGGCAGTTTTTTTAATTTGTTTTTCCTGATTCAGTAATAAATTGATTCGTTTTGGATTCTAGAGCTTTAGCAATATTTGGATTTTCTATGAGGAAATTTTTTCTCTTACTTTTTTTATTTTTTTTGTATAAATCAAGATAATCTTTCAGTTGTGCATTTGAATAAATGGATGACCAATTATAAATGTTATATTTAAAACTCGAAAGTGATACCATCTCTTTTGCTTTTTTTAGCCTTTCTTTATTCCAATTTTCTTTTTTGGCAACATTTGAAATATAATTTATGCAGTAATTATTGAAGTAAGATTCATAATCTGTAACTTCAATTATTTTGTCAATTAATTGTTTGTTATCACTCGATGGAATAGCCACTTTAGGAGGTTCTTCATATACTTGTGCTTCGCAATCATAATTCATTAAAAGAATAAGTACAGTAAATAATGGAATTAATTTTTTCATTTTCTCTTAATTAGTTGTTTTGTGTTAAAATTGCCTATAAAGTTCTAGGACTACTTTGTAGTAGCTGTTGGCAGTAGTTAATTTTCTATAGTTGCCTTCATTCCAGAATATTTTTCTAATTTGTTAATTATTTCTGCATCGAATCTTTTTTCAATTCTTTCTTTTTCATCATCTCCAAAATCTTCTTCTTTGAGCCAATTATTATGTCTTTTAGTGAAGACGGAACGAACAGCAAGTATAGTGGGCCCATTTTCATCTTGTTTTTCATTTCCATCCGAAATAAATGATACATAATACATTTCTTCAGGCTCTGATTGAAAATAAAAAATTCTAGTATCTAAAAATCCGAAACCTCTTTTTTTCCAAGTATCATACTCTTTCCATTTTTCAGGAATTTCAAGTTCTGGATTTTTTACAAATAAAGTATCAATTGCTTTTACAATATTCTTTTTGGATGTCTCAAAATTTCTAGTATCAAACCCACCTAAAGTTCCACAATTACTGAATAAACAGCCGAATAGAAGAATAAAAAATATTTTAATTTTCATGTGTTTTTTGAATTCTGTGGGTTAACATTTCCGGCGCAAGAAATAGTAGCGGCTTGGCGACCGAGTTTTCTCCACCAAGAGAAAACGAAAATAGGAAAAAAGAATAACGATTCGAAAACCCGCTATCGCTTTTGACGCCTGTTATCAGGCGTTATATTTTTGTGAACCAATTCTGTTGAAACTTAGAGCGATTTTCTTTCTCGTTATTAGTATGAAAGAAACGTTTCAAATAATATAATTTTCCATTCTTATCTTTCTGTATTTCAAATTCTCCATTTTCTTTTAGGGAAAATAATTGATATAAATGTGATATTGGTTTGTCAACTCCATAACCTATTTCGATATATGTTTTACTAACAAAATCTATTCGGTTTACACCAAAATCGAATAGCTTCATCTCATTCCCAGTTTTAAAAGTTCCAAAGAAGTTTTTTGCTTTTGTTTTTAAATCATAGAATAAGTAATAATCAACACTGCATCCTAAACCGACACAATGATAATAACTCATTCTTATTCCAATTAATTCTCTTTCTCCAATTTTATAAAATTTTATTTCATCCCAGTTATTAGCAAAGTTTATACTATCCTTTTGGTTTTCGGCGGTTTCATTTAATGTGATTTTGTCTTTTAAGGAAAAAAGATTATCGTCAATTTGTAATTTTGTTTCGTAGTTATTTTCATTGTAAATCCATTTTATTTTATGCTGAGATACTTCTATTTCGCTCTGTAAACTGTCAAGATTTTTATTTTGTAAAATAATTCGTGGTTTTATTTCATGGGAATTTAAATACTTCTCGATACGTGTAGAAATTGAGTTTTTGTTCGAATTATTTTGAGATAACAAATGATTTGAATTTATCAAAATAACTAGGATGAGTAATCTAAATTTCATAATTGTAAAGTTTAGTTGAAGCGTCAAAGAATGGATGTTAACGTTTCTCGCAGTTACCCAGTCGCGAAAAAGCGAACAGAGTTCTCTCTGCCGAAGATAATCTTTCTTCATGAAATATGAACATTCAATCCGCAAAAAATCAGCGCTTTAAATTACTTTGAAGCTTAGGCTATTAGAACAGTTATTATAATAGAAAATTTTAAGTTCATAGCTTCCCTTTGGCAATGTATAATTATCGCTATCGAATACTACTATGTCGGAAAGCTTACATTTTTTATTGGTTGATTTTCCGGGATTTAATAAGAAATAATAATTTGTAAGCTGATGTTCAAAATAAATTTGTGAACTAATTACACTTCGTTGCCATTTTACTGCTGACTTTTTTGTTTCAACGTTTATTAGTGTGGCTTGGGTAGCCCAAGGAAAAGCACTTTTAGCTTCAAAAATAAGTTTCTGTTTATTTTTGCCTTTGTTTTTTATAGCGAGATCAATTAAAATTTCTTCACCTTTTTTGTATTCGTGTTTGCTAAGTGAGAGTTTTAAATGCAACGGCTTGGAATCAAATTGTAAATGATTTTGATTCAAGGAAGTGATTAAGATAAATGTTATTAACGCCAATATTTTCATAAATCGTTGGTAACTTATTTGCGCAGCAGCGGAAATAGGAGCAGAGTATTCTTCGCTAAGATAGAATTTTATTGGTTTGAAAAGTGTCTCAACTTACTAAAAAAAACCAGCTATTTCGTAAAAAGGCTGTTAGCGGGCGTTTATATTGTTTCGACTTTTACATTTTTTAGCTTTCCATTTTTGTCGAATTCCAAAATTAAAAAAGTTGGATCAAAACCACTTTTATATAATCCAAGATTATAAGAAAAATTAAAATCGCGTTCTGGTTCTCCTAATATTTTTTTGACCGCAATACTATCCATTCCAACTTTCAGATAATTTCTTTTCAAATCTTCTAACATAAAATGCCTATCGTTTTCGCCGGATTGATGTTTTCGCCAATTAATATTCCAAGTATTTTTATCAAAAACTAATTTATCTTCATCATCTACATTTCTATCACAAGAAGCAAAGATTCCGATAAGTAAAATTACGATTAGTTTGTAATGCCTTGTTTGTTTCATAAATAAGTGTTGATGAAATAGCACACAACTTCCCGCCACTTAGCGAGAGTGGGAACTAAATTAAGATTTATATTTCGGTTAAGCACAAAATTTCCAAATACAAGACCAATTTTTAATTAAGTCTAAAACCCCAATCTTGCAAAACTGTTGTTAGGCTTCGTTGCTTATTTTATAAACTATAATGCTGTTCAATTTTTTGTAGCAACAACTCCTTTTCTTCAGATTCAAATTTATTTCCCTTTAAAATTCCTTTGGCTTCTGACAATTCATTATCAAACTTATCATAAATTTTACTATGATATATCAAATCGGCAAACGTCCAATAAAAACTTAATAAATCGGAATTTAAGTAAGATTTCTCAAGACTCAAATTCATTTTACGATACACTTTTCGTATTTCATTTATATGCTCTTCATTTGCGATATCAAAAAAAGTATCACAATTTATTTGACTAAAGTTTTGATGCAACAAGTAATATCTTTCAACAGTCAGTTGATGATTTACATTTTCAAAGAAATTCGTTTCAGGTAATGTCATTTTTAACAAATGTTGTGGCAATGTAGTCTAACGTCCCGGCGCTTGGCGAGGTTGGGGACTAAATTAAGATTTAATTTTCGGTTAAGCACAAAATTTCCAAGTACAAGACCAACTTTAATCCCGATAGCTATCGGGAGCCTAAAACCCCAATCTAGCCAAACGGCTGTTAGTGGCAGTTATTATTTTAATACACTATGTTTACATTACCAATTATATTTTTCGTTTTGGTCAAGTCTGATGCGTCTATAATCACTTGATTAAAATAATTTATTCCTTCTTTACTGTTTACAATTTCTTGAGTTATTTGCCAATAAAACCTTTTTGTTTTTTCATCATAAGCTAGTTTAATGTCTTCAATAGGTTCAATTTGAGGTTGGGATTTTTTTGCTATTTCAATTAATTTGCAATAATTGGTATTAATAGGAGCATAATTTTGTTTGTCAGGAAAATGAAATTTACTAATAATTTTTCCTTTTTTATTTAAAGCGACACCAATTAGATAAGTTGACAAAGTGTCAATTTTTAATTTATAGTAATAGAAATATTTGGCTTTACAATATTTCAAAGTAACATTTTGTCTTCCACTTTTTTTGAATTTTTTCAATTTGTTTTCGTAAACAACTTCAACCGAATTAAAATGAAGTTTTGAATAAAAGTCGTCGCCAGAATAGTCTCTAATATTTTTTTCAATTTGGTTTTTGAATATCAGCACTTTTTTAGGTGCTTGATTAATATTGATGGGATCAGTTAGAACATTCCAATCTTTAGATGTATCTCCTTCGTACGAAAAGTTATATGTTGGACAAAGATGTATAAAGTCAACAAATCCATACTCGCCACCATATGAGATTTTTTCTCTTTCGACACATTGTGCAAAAAACACTAAATGGATAAAAAGGAAAATAGTAGTTAATAAGTGTTTTCGTTTTTTCATAATTGCTGGTAACGTCCCGCCGCTTGGCGAGGTTGGGGACTAAATTAAGATTTAATTTTCGGTTAAGCACAAAATTTCCAAATACAAGACCAACTTTAATCCCGATAGCTATCGGGGGCCTAAAACCTCAATTTATCCAAATGCTGTAATGGTGCGTTTTTATATAAATTTCGCGTAGTTTTTATTCCAATACTTTTTTATAAAATCCCATTTGTCTTCAAGTTTTTTTATGACTTTTCCCATTTTAAATGTCTGTAATGCATTATTTTCTATGTTGTCATTTTTAACTTTATATACTTCAATTGTTCTTTCACTTTCTATTTCATCACAACCATTACCACTAATATGAGCTACCCAAATGGTATTAAATGCTTCAATTTTAAAAAGGTCACTTGCCCAATCATCATCTGCACAGCCAGCTCTATGATAAGAATAGTAATATCGTGAATTGGTCTTCAATTGGACGGCGTCAGGAAACTGTTCAAATCCTCTAACCTCTTTGAGATTACTCTTTAATTTGTCAAATAAAAATAATGAATAAGTCATTACATTTCCAATATGACTTATAATTATATCAGTTCTTTTATCTTTATTAAAATCTAAAAATTCTATGGAATTTATATCAGAACTATCTAATTTTTTGAGCAAAATTATCTTTGAGTTTTTTTTTACAGTAAGAAGTATTGTGTCTTCTGTAACTTCATTGGTAACGATTTCAAACTTCTGGCCATTAATTTTCTGAATTGTATCGTAAGACTGTGCACAAATTTTGTGACAGCAAAGAATCAAAAGCATTGTTATTAAAGTTTGTGTTGTCATAAAATACACCATAACGTTCTGGCGCTACACGAGGTTTGGGATTAAAGATGCGAGGTTTTTCGGTTAAACACAAATTTCCCAAGTACAAAACCATCTTTAAATTCAACCTAATGCCCAAATCTCGTGTAACGGCTGTTGTACGCAGGTTTTATTTTATTCCAGCTCATTATTTTTAATTAATATTTCTAATTCCGCTTCATATTTTTTTCGCCAGTTTATTCCATTTCTTCTATTTAGATATTTTTCAATTTCAGAATTATAGCAATCAATTCCACGTATTTCAGGTTTGGACAAAATGCAACCAACATTTGCTTCGTGAAATCCGTACTTTTCTTTCAATCCAATGCAAGGAACTCCACAAGGATAATTTGGTTGTTCAGTTATCACTATTCTTGCAGAATTTCTCCAGCCGTCAATTTTTGCTGTAATATAATTGAACCTATTAAAAAGTCCAAACTGCCAACATATAATTCCGACAGTAATTATTCCAATTCCGATACTTATCTTTTTGTTATTTTTCATTCGTAAACCGTTTCCAAATTACAATTTTCGGTGTTTTTTCTTTCTTAAAGTTTTGATTTTAAGCAATAGTGTTAAACTTGCGTACAACTTATACATACTCGCTACAAAGTAGCGACTATACATCCAATTTTAGGTAGATTGGCGCTACTTTTCGTTTTATTGTCCCCAAATATAACAAATAATCATTCCCCTTTTTTCCTTTCCAACATTTCCCTAATCAATCTTTCTGCCTCTGCAAATTCTTCGGGGCTAAAGTCCTTGAAGCGCTGTATAGGAAAAACGGTTTCGGTTTCTATCCAGGCACGAAGCGGGTGCGGGTCAGGGATGGTTGCTTTTTTAGGGTCGTCATAGACACCTATCAGTTCTTTTGGGGTGCAGTTCAGGTAGATGCACAACAGTTCAAGATGGTCAAATTTTATACTTTTTGCCGTGCCATAGATATAGGTTCTTGCTACGCCTACTGATATTCCTAGTTTCACCAGCGCATAAGGCGTTGCCTTAAAGCCTTTCTGAATCATCATTTCTTTGAGTCTCAAATTTATCATGGGTATTGGTTTTGTTATAGGTCAAATATAGGCTTTTTTGGGTAAATTAGTTGTTTTTCAGATTAAATTAGTCAATATTCAGATTCAATTAGTTACTTTTCAGATTAACTTATGTCTTTTTCAGATTTGTTTATATAATATCCAGATTTATTTAGTTGTTTTTAAGATTTAAATATTTATTATTCAGATTGATATAGGTATTATTCAGATTGTTTTAGTTGTTTTTCAGATTAATTTATTGATATTTCAGATACTTTAGGTGTTGTATCTATAAAAATAACATCTTTCTGCTATATTGTGAGGATTGATGAGTTGTACATGCTACTCAATAATTTATTATTTTAATTTAAAAGTTTATTTAAAAGCCAAAAACAAGAAATTATGAATGATTACAATGAGAATTATTTGAGTAGGAGTAAAAGGGCAATTTAACACTTGCATAGTTTAGACAACGCTAGCATAGCTGCTGTCGTCACCCTGAAAACCCAGTAAGATGGATTGGAAAACACTATCTTGGCGACTGCTTCACTTAATTGAAAACGCGCTGAGAGGCGCGTTTTTTGTTGAGAATCTATTTTTTGAATTAGGTATAAATAAGATAAACTTTTTAGGATAAGATAATTGCCCAAATCCTTTCTAAAGACTGTTGTATTTGCTTAAGCTAATTTTATATAACCTAATAAGGAACTAATGCTTAGAACAATAAAAAAAAGTCCTACTAGTAAACAAATTATAAAAGCAATATTGCTGAACCAATTTTCATTTTTTAGAACAAACTTTTTAGGTTCTTCGGGATCGTATAAAATAGCTACGGATTGCTTTATAGAATTTTTATAAAATCTTATTTTACTTAAATCTGTTTGTACATATACAAATGGTTCTTCTCTAATTTCTTCTCCTGTTATAGTAGTAAACTCAATAATCGGAGTCTTGTATCCTTCTCCATCAGATTTATAATCGATAATGTTGCCTATCCTATTAACACCTATTTTTTTAATTTTATTTAGAAATAGTAAGGCGGTAATACTTATATATAATACAAGCGTTCCAATAATAAATGCGCATAAAGCTGGCTTAATAAACATACATAATCCAAAAACTACTACAATAGCTATCCAATATTTCTTTATATTATTCATCTCTAAAATCCATGCTTTTAATTTGAAATATCTATTGTTTTCAGTTAGTTCAAGTGTTTCACTACTATGCTTTATTTTTATCTAGGATGGGAAATCTTTCTCCCAAGCTATAAGCCGGTTGAATATAAGTATCGAAATGGAATAAAAAAGCATCGACCCTGCTGAAAAAATTTTAACCATTTCGGTTTGATATTTATTATATTCAATTTGAGTAATTGTTTTTATAACTCCTTCATCATTCTTCAGTAAATAGTTACCGTTAATGAAGTCAGCACTGGTATTGTTTGGCTGTGAATTAGTAAAAAAACTTAAGCCAATATCAATAAGACATACAACAAATAGCGCTTTAATTAAGAGTGGGGCATCTTTAAAAAAAGGGGTTAAAGACATGCCTTCGTCAGGCGGATTTTTCAATTCATGCTCAATAAGATTTGGATGTTTTTTTTCGTAATAAATAGATAAACCACCAAATATAAAAACAAAGCCAAAAAGAATATAGCATAAACTATTTCTTCCTGCGAAATTCAAATCTGTCCAAGCAAAAAGATTTACAATTGCTGTTAAGATAAAAACGATAATTGAGCCTATGTAGAGTTTTTGCATCATTAGTCAATAAAATGGAACCCGTTGGGTGTAATTAGTTTTTAATAATTGCACGCAAAGGTTGTTTAAGCTGAATATACTTATCCCTGTTTTTACAAACGCTTCACATACGTGCATCGCCTTTTATGAATCACAGGGAAAAAGTGTTTCCATAAATTATGAATTGCCGTATTGTCTGCCAGTTCAGGGGTTCTAAAACAATTGATCACTCCTTTTTCCTTGAAGGTTTCATAACATTCCTTAAAGATAATGGCGGTTACTGCCTTGTTCTGGTAATCCGGATGCACACCGATGAGGTAAAAAAGCATGTCCTTGCATTCCTTTTTTGCTTTTAATAAATGCAGGAAACCAAACGGGAACAATTTGCCTTTTGCTTTTTGTAGCGCAATTGAAAATGATGGCATCACAATACTAAACGCAATGATGTTATGGTTTTTGTCTTCTACGAATTTGATGAATTCAGGATTGATGAACCCAATGTATTTTTTCTTGAAGTATTCTTTTTGTGTATCTGAAACAGGGACAAATGAAGATAAGGAAGCATAGGATTGATTGAACAAATCGAACATTTTATCTACATAAGGCAGTACTTCTTTTGTAGTCTTGAAATTAAGGGGGGTCAACTGGTATCTTTTTCGGACTAATAGATCTGCCTTTTCAAAAAACTCTAGTTTTACGTTTTCAAAAGGGAATTTATTTTCTACATATTCCTTTTCTTTTACATAACCCAATTGTTCAAAATGGGTTGCATAATAGGGAAAGTTGTACCAGGTAATCATCGTGCCTATTTCGTCAAAACCTTCGGTCAAAACGCCCACTTTGTCCAGGTTGGAAAACCCCATTGGACCCTCAACGTATTCGAGTTTGTTGTTGCGCCCCAGTTCATATACCTTTTCTAAAAGTGCTTTGGTTACTTCAAGATCATCAATAACATCAAACCACCCGAAACGTACTTTCTTTTTGTGCTGGTTGTTTACCTCGCTCCAATTAATGATTGTTGCAATGCGCCCTACGATTTTATTATCTTTATAAGCAACATAAAACTGGGCATCGGCATTTTCAAAAGCCGGGTTCTTTTTTTTGTCAAAGGTTTCGAGCTCGTCACTGATTAATGGCGGAACCCAATATGGATTGTCTTTATATAAGCTAAAAGGGAATTTTATAAATGCAGTTAACTCCTTTTTTGTAATGGCTTCTTGTATTGTAATCATTTTGTTTTTTTGACAGGATTATACTCCGTCTCTACGTTTTTTAGATTCTTTGACTGGGGCATCCCCGCCTTTTTCTTTTTTGCCTTTTTCCCCTTTTTCTTTCTTTCCTTTTTTGCCTTTGCCTTTTTTGTCCTTAGAGATTTTTACTTCTTGGTAGTTTTTGTCAAAACGCCAAGAAAGCCCCACTCCAGCATTCAAGATAGAAGGGGTGTATTTAAAATTGGTTCCAAGGCTGGCATCAATCTGAATGTTTTGTTTGATTAAGAAAGCCGCTCCAAGCCTAACGATTCCGTCTGAATAAAAGTCACTTACATACGCTTGGTTTTCTACAAAACCAGACCATCTTTCATTAAATCCCCTGGTTAAAGTAACCACATATCCATAAGAGGGATAATCGGTCATCAGTTTATCGGCTATCACATTGATAACTAAAACGTGTTGTTGGAATTGGTTTTGGGTAATCAAAACTACTTTTGGACTAAAGGAAGGTTCCGTTGGGAATGAAAACTGATTTTTAGATAGGTTTAAATTGGCCCCTACATATAATCCTACTGCAGGTCTTAAGGTTCTCCATTTAAAGGCACGGTTCTTTTTCCAGCTGTATACATTTACTTTTGCCTTATAGTTTTTTGCAGGGTCATAAAAAAGGTATTTTACCCCAAAAGTGGTTTGTCTGATGTCGCTTCTTTTGATTACTTCGGTCGAAAAAATATCTTTTTGGTATTGTATGTCAAGGTCAAACTCCAGTTGCTCTAGAAAAGCTCCGTAACGCATAGTTAATTCAGACCCTAAACCATAGGTTTTTGTTTCTAACAGATCGTGTTTTTCTATATTTCCGTAGGCTCCAAATTCTGCCTGTAGTACTTTTTTTCCAACTGAAAACGCAGCCTGTGATTCACCAGGACGATTGGAATTGATAACGTCTGTGAATTGTGCGTAACCAAATGTGGAAATGAATACGGTAAAAAACAGTAAGAATGATTTGTAATGTTTCATAAATTCTCAAAATTAAAAGGCAAACCAAATGTACTATATTTTATCAATTATTTAAGAATGATATTTTAAATTTGAACTTATGATTTATTAAATTTGTCCAAAATAATAGGATTATGGAAACGGCATCTTTCAACGGACTTTTAAAATCACTCTTTTATATAATTGCTTTTTATTATGTTTTTAAGTTCTTGGCAAGGTTGTTCCTTCCTGTGATCGTTAAAAAAGTAGTAGATAAGGCTGGGCAAAGTTTTCAGCAGCAATACCAGCAGCAGTACCAACAAAATACGCAGCAACAAACCAAAAAGGACGAAATCATTTATGATGCCTCAAAAGCAACTAAACCACGTGAAACCAAAAAAGTAGGGGATTATGTGGATTTTGAAGAAATCGATTAAAAAACACCTTCGTTAAATTATATTTTGACACAGATTTCACAAATTGACACAAATTATCGGTGTTAATCTGTGTAATCTGTGTCTTTTTTTTACTTTTACGCTTTACTAAAAATAAAAAATGAAAACACTCAATAAGTTATATCCCCACGCATTAGTTATACTCGGTTTCGTTTTAGTTTCCCTTATTTATTTTTACCCTGTTCTTCAAGGCAAGAAAATATACCAGTCGGATATCGTTCAATATACCGGAATGGCAAAGGAACAAAATGATTTTAGGGCAGAGGAACATGTAGAACCTTTCTGGACTAATTCTGCTTTTGGAGGTATGCCAACGTATCAATTAGGTGCAAAATACCCTAATGATTTTATTGGGACTTTAGACGATGCCCTGCGTTTTTTACCTCGCCCAGCTGATTATTTGTTTTTGTATTTCTTAGGTTTTTATGCATTGTTGTTCGTTTTGAAAACCGATCCGCTAAAAGCCTTTTTTGGTGCATTGGCCTTTGGTTTCTCGACTTATTTAATAGTTATTTTAGGCGTAGGCCATAATGCAAAGGCACACGCCATCGCTTATATGCCTATGGTAATTGCCGGAGTAATCTTGGTTTTTAGAAGAAAATACATTTGGGGAGGATTTCTCACGATGATTGCAGTTGCGTTAGAGCTGAATGCGAATCACTTTCAAATGACCTATTATTTGTTGTTTTTGCTTTTAATAATAGGAATTTACTATAGCTACAAATTAATTAAGGACAAAGAATTTACCGATCTTTCAAGGATTATAGGGGTTTTTGCGATAGCTTTAATTTTGGCATTGGGCGTGAATGCAACTAATCTTTTGGCAACAAAAGAATATGCCGATTTTAGTATGCGTGGTAAAAGTGAACTGACTTTTAATCCAGATGGTTCAAAAAACACCGAGAATGCATCGATGTCCAAAGAATACATCACGCAATATAGTTATGGTATTGCCGAAAGTTTTAACTTAATTGCCCCACGTCTTTTTGGTGGTGGAAACAGTGAAAGCTTAGGAAAAGATTCTGAAATGGTGAAGTTTCTTCAGCAACAACAAGTAGGGGAAGGGCAATATATTTCGCAAGAACAAGCCGAGAAATATGCAGCAGATGGAATGCCGACTTATTGGGGTGACCAACCTATTGTTGCTGCTCCGGCCTATATTGGTGCGATTGTTTTCTTTTTAGCGGTGCTTGGTTTATATCATGATAAGCGAAAAATAAAATATGCATTTTTAGCAGGGGCTGTTTTTTCGTTGTTATTGTCTTGGGGAAAAAATTTCTCAACATTGACTGATTTCTTCATTGATTGTGTTCCAATGTATGATAAATTCAGGGCGGTATCTTCCATTCAAGTATTATTGGAATTATGTATTCCTGTTATTGCCATTATGGGTCTGCAATCGTTTTTTGATTCGGAATCAGAAAAAAAATGGGATAGTTTATGGAAAGCTGCTGCCACTTCTTTAGGTTTAATAGCAGTATTGTTTTTGTCGAAAGGGTTGTTTGATTTCTCTGGGGAAGGTGATAGCATGATTTTAAACAATTATGGACCAGAATTTATGAGCGCGCTTAAAGCCGATAGGAAAACCTTGTTTTCTGCTGATTTATTGCGTTCTGGATTTTTTATCAGTGTTGCCTTTTTGATCTTATGGATGTACATAAAAAATAAAGTAGCTGCAAAGTGGGCCATTGTTTTAGTGGGATTGTTCATGGTAACCGATTTGTTTTTTGTTGCCAAGAACTATGTTGATAAAGAAGATTTTGTAAGTGCGAGTGAAGTCGATTCGCCATTCCAAATGACACCAGCAGATGAACTTATCCAAAAGGACAAATCTATTTTTAGGGTGTATGAATTGCAGGGTAGGTTGCAGGCTAGGACTTCTTATTTCCATAAATCAGTAGGAGGTTACAGTGCAGTTCGACCAAGACGTTTCGATCAATTATTTGATTATCAAATAGACAGGGGTTTAATCGATTTAGGTAAGAATATCGATCCGCAAACCTTTATGATGACTAAAAGCAATTCGGTTCTGGATGCATTGAATGTAAAATATATAATCCTTGAAGTTAAAGACGGCCAAATGGTTCCGATAACCAATCCTTTTGCCAATGGAAATGCGTGGTTTGTAAACGAATTGAAAACAGTAAATTCTGCGGATGAGGAAATGAAAGCGTTGGATAATCTGGACACTAAAAATGTTGCTGTTATCAATAAAAAAGATTTTCCAAACGAAGTTAAAAACTCGGCTTTCGCCAAAGACACTACTGCGAAAATCACGATAACAAAATACAAACCGAATACTATTGTTTATAACAGTTCAAACAGCAACAGCGGTTTCGCAGTTTTCTCTGAAATGTATTATAAAAATGGTTGGATTGCGACTATTGACGGAAAAGAAGCGACTATTTTAAAAGTCGATTATGTGTTGCGTGGACTTCAAATCCCAGCCGGTAAGCATACAATTGAATTCAAGTTCGAACCTCAAGTAATAAAAACGGGTGGTAGGATTGCGTTGTTTACTACAATTGCTATATTGTTACTGGCAATTGGAATGATTTATCTAAAAAGGGAAAAATTAAGAATATAGATTGCTTCGCCAATTCGTGAAAAGTTCTCGTGTGATTATTTTATTTTCATATTGAGCAATACTAATCTGAAAGTTTAAAATTGAAACCAGATATAAAAAAAGTCCTCATCATTACTTATTATTGGCCCCCAGCTGGAGGTCCAGGTGTTCAACGCTGGCTCAAGTTTGTTAAGTATTTGCCGGACTTTGGGATTCAACCTATTGTTTATGTCCCTGAAAATCCAACATATCCAATTATTGACGAAGGATTGCTGGATGAGGTTACAGAAAAAACCATTATTATTAAAAGAAAAATTATGGAGCCCTATCAATGGGCATTTATTTTCTCAAAAAATAAAACCAAAAAAATAAGCTCCGGAATTATCCCCAATCAGAAAAAGCAATCTTTTTTAGAGAAAAGCATGCTTTGGGTTAGAGGCAATATTTTTATCCCTGATGCTAGGGTTTTATGGGTGAAACCTTCTTTAGCGTATTTAGAAAAATACATTCAAGAGAATCAAATCGACACGATCATAACATCTGGTCCACCACATAGTTTGCATTTAATAGGATTGGAATTAAAGCAAAAACTAAACATTACTTGGCTTGCTGATTTTCGGGATCCATGGACAACCATTGGGTATCATAAAGCATTAAAACTGTCTTCCTATGCAGCAAGAAAGCATAAAGACTTAGAGCATAAAGTCCTTAATTCGGCTGATACTATTTTAGTTACGAGTAACACCACAAAATCAGAATTTCAGTTAATAACCCCAAAACCAATAGAAGTGATTACAAATGGTTTTGATGTGGAGAAAATTGAAAAACAAACCTTAGACGAAAAATTTTCGTTGGCACATATAGGCTCTTTTTTATCCGACAGAAACCCGGTTATTTTATGGGAAAGCCTGGAAGAACTGCTTAATGAAAATCATTCTTTTAAATCCCATTTCCAATTAAAATTATTAGGCTCCGTAAGTCAGGAAATATTAGATACTATCGCAAATTACGGACTCAATTTCTATTTAGAGAACTTAGGGTATGTTTCTCACAATGAAGCGTTGGAACAACAAAGAAAGTCCCAAGTGCTGTTACTTATAGAAATAGATTCTGAAGATACAAAAAGCATCATTCCAGGAAAACTATTTGAATATATGGTTTCCGAAAGACCAATAATTGCAATTGGGCCAAAGGGTTCTGATTTTGCCGAAATTATTACGAACACAAATACAGGAGTTTTCTTGAATTATACCGAAAAAGACAAGTTAAAAAGTGTAGTTTTAGCGTATTATAATCTGTTTCTTGAAGGAAATTTAAAATCGAATGCGATAGGGTTACAGCATTATTCAAGAAAAAACCTGACAGAAAAATTAGCAAAACTCATAACTTCGACAAGCTCAGTTACCGAAACTTCTAGAAGCTCAGTTGCCGATAGTCAAAATCTCAATTCTTAAATGGGAATAGTCATTAATCAATCCATAAAGAATACTGTCATAACCTATTTTGGTTTTGGTATAGGTGCGATCAATGCCTTGTTTTTATACACGCATTTCTTAGGAAAAACCCATTACGGAATTGTAGCTTTTTTACTTTCGGCAGCAAATATTTTAATGCCATTGATGGCTTTTGGAGTACAAAATACATTAATCCGGTTTTATTCAACTTGCAAATCAGAAGAAGAAAGAGAAGGTTTTCTAAGTTTTATGCTCATTATGCCATTGTTTATGATTGGTCCGCTTTCAGTTCTTGCCTATTTTTTTTATGATCAAATTGTCTTTTTTATTTTAAAGGAAAATCCATTGATTAAACCTTTTTTGTGGTTGATACCAATTATAGGAGTTTGCATGGGTTATTTTGAGATATACTATGCTTGGGTAAAAGTTCATATGAAATCGGTAATAGGCACTTTTATCAGTGAGGTATTGGTTCGTGTGGTAGTAATGGTTTTGTTGTTCGCTTTGTATTTGGATTGGCTTACAAAAAGTGAGTTTATCTATGGGATTCTAGGTGCTTATTTTTTACAGTTTTTAGCAATGAAAGCATATGCAATATATGTTAAAGCGCCGGTTTTGAAATTCAAGATTCCACATAACGTAAAAGAAATTTTTGGATATTCTTTTTTTATTATTCTTTCAGGAAGCGTAGCGGTATTATTGATTGATTATGATAAAGTGATGATTAATTATTACATGAAAAGCGAGAACAATGCATTGTATTCCGTAGCTATATTCATTGCTACTGTTATTGTGGTTCCGAGTCGTGCCATGCTCCAAATAATTTATCCCATTACGGCGCGATTGATGAATGAAGGCAAATTAGATGAGTTGAATGATTTATACAAAAAAAGCGCTATCAATTTGCAGGTTTTTGGGGGATTGATAATGCTTGGTATTTTCTTGAACATCAAAGAAATGTATAAAATAATTCCAGATGATTATTCAAGTGGGATTGCTGTTGTTTTTATAATTGGGTTGTCTAAATTTTGTGATGTTATCTTAGGTAATAATAACGCAATTATTTTAAACACGAAATATTACAGAGCGGTTATTTTATTTGGTTTATTACTGGTTTTTATGATGATTGTATTAAATATGATTTTAATTCCGATATACGGAATTGAAGGAGCAGCTTGGGCTACATTGATTTCGATTGTAATTTATAATACCTTGAAATTGCTTTTTGTAGTGAAAAAAATGGCTCTTTATCCTTTTACGATTAATACATTAAAATCATTTGGCGTAATTATTATTGTTTTTCTGGGGTTTTATTTCTGGGATTTTCCTTTTCACCCTTTGGCAAATATCATATTGAAGTCGGTTTTAATAACCGTGGTGTATGTTTTTGCAAACTATAAATTATTGATTTCAGAGGAAGTCAACCATTTTTTGAATAAACTTATCTTTAGGTTTAAATAAAAAAAATCCCGCTGATAAAGTATCAACGGGATTTACTAACAAACCAACCAAACTATTTTCCTTCTTTTTCTTCTATTTTAGCTTTTGTGCCATCTGCTTTATAATAATAGTAATCATCATCATTATAAGGGTTTTCAGTACTGTAATTGTAATCGTTGTTCCAATGAGTGTTGTTATGGTTTGCTCGGTATCCATTTACAGTTCCTATGAAATCGATAATCATTCCCCTACGGTTGTATATGATTTTTAAACCACCAATTTGTGCTAAAGCAAAACGGTTGTAGCTCATATAAACGTTACCAATTCTTTTGATTCTGTCGGCTCTGTCATAATTGATAAACACATTTCCAACACGTCTCACACGACCCATTTCATCGTGTTCGATTCGTACACCTCGATTTCCGATTCGTAATGATGATGGAGTTCCAAATGTTTTATTTACACTGCTGTTTCTCGTAGGTTTATAATACATTCCTCCAGAAGATGGAGTAGTGTTAAAATCAAATTGTCCATCAGGGAATACATAAAATGTAATTCCGCGTTCTGTAAATTCAATAGGATCTGCATCTCTAAAATCTACAGGAAATCTATTTTCATCAGAAAGATTGATTATTTCTGAAGCATTCGCTACACTTCCAAATAGAAAGATACTAGCTACTAAAAGAGTAATTTTTTTCATAATCAATATAATTTAATTTTGTCTACTCATGAGCTTTTCGACTTCCGCTTTTTTATTTGATAGACCATAACCAAGTAGCGTGCCAAAAATGGAATGGTGTATTTATCAATCGAATTTCATTAATTAATATCAGGTTGTTTTTAAAAGATAGTTGGTTAAATTCATATGGATTAATGAGGTATGTTATAAAATACATGAATATCCTTAAATTTTGTTACATTCGCATTTCATATACTATTACTAAATGAACTCACAGTCCTGCAAAGCATTTTTACTTTTTATACTAATAACATTCAATATAAGTTATTCCCAAAGCTATGTTCCTGCTTACGGGGCTATCGTTAATCAATGCTCTGATGCTAATATTCTAAATAATTTAACCCAATTTGAAAATTTTGGAGTTAAATACAGAAATACCGCAGCACAAACAAATACTTTGAATTGGTTGAAAACGCAATACTCCAACTATGGTTATACAGCTTCCCAAATTGTAGAAGATCCATTTTCATATAGTGGAAGTACTTGTAAGAATTTAGTGGTTACCAAAACGGGAACGCTTTACCCTAACACGTATGTAATTGTATGTGGTCATTATGATACGATAAACGGACCAGGCACAAATGATAATGGAAGCGGAACAACACTTTTACTTGAAATGGCAAGGTTGCTGCAAAATGTTTCTACCGAATATTCAGTTAAATTTATCCATTTTGCAGGTGAGGAAGATGGGCTAATAGGGAGTAACCATTATGTAGATAATATAGTGAATGGAACCACACCAAAAATGGATATCAGACTGGTTTTTAATATTGATCAAGTAGGTGGGGTAGCTGGGATGAACAATAATACCATTACATGTGAACGTGATTTAAGCAATCCTTCTTCAAATAACGCACAATCCAATACAATGACTAATGAACTGATAAATTGCGTTCATTTGTACTCTACTTTAGCAACCAATTTATCCGTGGCTTATTCTTCAGACTATGTTCCTTTTGAAAACAATGGAGAAATAATCACAGGGTTTTATGAGACCAATGAAAGCACTCATCCGCACTCATCAACTGATTTATTGGTCAATATGGATTCATCATACTTGACCAATGTAACTAAAGCAGCAATTGGTGCAACCTTGCATTTTGCAAAAGCTAGTACGACTTTAGCGAATGCTGATTTCGATACTGATTTTCAATTCAGTTTTTTTCCGAACCCAACTAAGGATATTTTGAAAATCAACATGGGAAATTTCACAGAAAGCAGTTATACTTTTAAACTGTTTAATTTACAAGGTAAAACGGTATTGGTAAAAAAAATATTGCAACCTAGACAAATTGAATCCATAAATTTAAATGGTTTGATCAAAGGAATGTATCTTATAGAAATTATAGCTGCAAATAAAAGGATTACGAAGAAAATTGTTGTTGAGTAAAATAAAAGCTTCAATTGGAAGCCTTTTTATTTTACAACTTCTCCTTCAAATACTTTCCAGTAATCGACTTTTTGTTTTTTATAATTTCTTCTGGCGTTCCCACTGCGAGAATTTGCCCGCCGTTTTCTCCGCCTTCCGGTCCTAAATCAATAATATAATCGGCACATTTTATTAAATCGAGATTGTGTTCTATCACAATAATTGAATGCCCTTTGTCAATCAATGCATCAAATGAAGTCAGTAGTTTTTTAATATCATGAAAATGCAATCCAGTTGTAGGTTCGTCAAAAACAAATAACGCTTTTTCTTTTGTACTCCCTTTTACTAAAAACGAAGCCAGTTTGATACGCTGTGCTTCACCACCAGAAAGAGTAGAGGAGGATTGTCCCAATTGAACATAACCCAATCCTACATCTTGCAAAGGTTGTAGTTTCTGAGAAATTTTGGTTTGTTTGGTTTCGATAAAAAATGCAACCGCTTGCTCAACAGTCATTGTAAGGATGTCATCAATGTTTTTGCCTTCAAAATAAACTTCCAGAACTTCTTTCTTAAATCGTTTTCCGTTACAGGTTTCACACGGCAACTGCACATCGGCCATGAAAACCATTTCCACATTAATTGAACCTTCCCCTTTGCAAGTTTCGCAACGGCCACCATCAACATTAAAAGAGAAATGCTTTGGTTGGTATCCTCTTATTTTTGATAATTTTTCTTTGGCATACAAATCCCGAATATCATCATAAGCTTTTATATAGGTAACAGGATTGGAACGGGAGCTTCTTCCGATAGGGTTCTGGTCAACATATTCAATATGTTGGATTTTATGATAATAACCACGCATTTCAGTAAATTGCCCCGCTTTTTCGCCAATACTGTCAATCTTTTTTTGCATTGCAGGAAACAGGATTTTCTTTACCAAAGTACTTTTTCCACTACCCGATACTCCGGTAATTACAGTCAGTACTTCCAAAGGAAATTTTACATCCACATTTTGCAAATTATTTTCACGGGCGCCTATTATTTCTACATAAGTACCCCATTTTCTTCTAATTCTTGGGACTTTGATTTCTAAATCACCGTTAAGGTATTTTGCAGTTAATGAAGTTGATTGTAAGATTTCTTCAAAAGTCCCTTGGGCAACGAGTTCACCGCCATGCGTTCCAGCTTCGGGACCAATATCAATAATCATATCGGCAGCTTTCATAATGTCTTCGTCATGCTCCACCACTATAACGGTATTTCCTAAATCACGAAGCGAAAGCAATACTTTTATTAGCCGTTCAGTATCTTTTGGGTGCAAACCAATACTGGGTTCATCCAAAATATACATTGAACCGACTAAACTACTTCCCAAAGAAGTGGCTAAATTGATGCGCTGGGATTCCCCACCAGAAAGTGTAGCTGAATTTCGGTTTAAAGTCAAATAATCCAATCCTACTTCCACTAAAAAATTAAGGCGGTTGTTGATTTCAATCATTAATCTGTTGGATACTTTTTGGTCAAATTCCGACAACTTCATCCCTGAAAAAAACACCGCAAGTTTTTTTATAGGCAAGTCCACTAAATCAGAAATGGTCTTACCCTCGATTTTAATATACGAGGCTTCTATTCGCAAACGTTTTCCTTTACAAGAGTAACATTTGGTTTTTCCACGATAACGCGAAAGCATTACCCGATTTTGTATTTTATAGTTTTTTTCTTCTAGTTCTTTGAAAAAGCCATTGAGTCCTGTAAAATATTTGTTTCCTTTCCAAAGAGTTTCTTTGTCTTTTTCAGATAATTCGAAATAAGGTTTGTGAATAGGAAAATCAAATTTATAGGCATTCTTCACCAGTTCATCGCGATACCAGCCCATACTTTCGCCACGCCACGCAAAAACTGCATTTTCAAAAATAGATAAAGCGGTATTAGGAACTACTAATTCTTCGTCAATTCCTATCACACTTCCGTAACCTTCACATACAGGACAAGCGCCATAAGGGTTGTTAAAACTAAATAAATGAACATTAGGTTCCAAAAACGAAAGGCCATCCAATTCAAAATTATTGCTATAAGTAAAAACGTTATTGGTATTTAATTCCTGTAAATAGCAAATGCCTTTACCTTCATAAAAAGCTGTTTGTACTGCATCTGCTAAACGATTGTAAAAATCTTCCTCTCCCGATGTTTCTGGATTGACCACAATTCGGTCTATTACTAAAAGGATGTCTTTGTTGTCTAAAGTATGGCTGTTGATCTCATCAAGCCGAATCATTTCATTTTTGACCAAAATTCTTGCAAAACCTTGATTCAATAATGCCTTTAATTTGTCTTCCAATGCCCTGCCATCTTCCAAGTGAATAGGGGCAAGCAGTAACCATTTACTATTGATTTCAAATGTTTTTACATCATTGATTACATCAGAAACGGTATTCCTTTTTACTTCTTTTCCCGATACAGGGGAAAATGTTTTTCCTATCCTGGCATAAAGGAGTTTTAAATAATCATATATTTCTGTAGAGGTTCCTACCGTTGAGCGAGCATTTGTAGTGTTTACTTTTTGTTCAATTGCAATTGCAGGGGCAATCCCTTTAATGTAATCTACCTTAGGTTTGTCCAATCTGCCGAGAAATTGCCTAGCATAAGAAGACAAACTTTCTACATATCTTCTTTGACCTTCTGCATATAGTGTATCAAAAGCAAGACTTGATTTCCCTGAACCGGAAAGACCTGTAATTACAACTAATTGATTTCTCGGAATGGCAACATCAAGATTTTTCAAATTATGGACTTGCGCGCCTTTTATTATAATATTTTTCTTAGGATCTAATTTTGAAAGGTCTATTTTCATATAAAAACAGTGAATTTGTACAAAGATAATCAAAACTTAAATTACATTATATACAGAATTGTGGTCATTTTAGCTATTTTTAGTTATCAAATTATTAATATTTGGCTTTTAAAATAGCAAATAAAAAAAATAAGCCTTTTGAATTCGTATTATTGCATTTAAACTGTTAAATTTTTGATATATATTTGGTGGTTAGAAAATAATAGTATTACTTTGGTTTATAATTAATCCTAAACACAACATTAGCTTATTTAGAACATTTACTTTTTTAAGGGAATCATTCCCAATTTTAACACTTAACTAAAAGGTATTTATGGCTAATGTACACACTCCAGATGCGGTATTGGTGAAGAATTATGTAGCAGGTGATGAAAATGCTTTGGCGACATTAATCAAAAGACATCAATCCAAACTTTACGGTTTTATTTATTCGAAAATTGCTGATAGGGATATTTCTGATGATATCTTTCAGGATACTTTCATTAAAGTAATTAAAACCTTGAAATCCAATTCCTATAATGAAGAAGGTAAATTTTTACCGTGGGTTATGCGAATTGCCCATAATTTAATTATTGATCATTTTAGAAGAAGCAAAAAAATGCCAATGTTCAGGGAGACAGAAGAATTTTCAATTTTTTCTATTATGTCTGACAATGTTCCTAACATTGAATCAAAAATGGTAAGCAGCCAATTGGAAAATGATTTGCAAAAATTAATTGATGCTCTTCCAGATGATCAAAAAGAAGTTATCATGATGCGTATTTACCAAGATTTAAGTTTTAAGGAAATCTCAGAATTAACAGGGGTTAGCATTAATACTGCACTTGGAAGAATGCGTTATGCATTAATGAATTTGAGAAAGGTGATTGAAAAGCATCAAATTATTTTAACTAATTAACAATATTTTAAAATTTGCTGCGTTGTAATTAAAATAACCAACCTTTAATTTCACCATGGCAAAAATTTACTCTAAAAAAACATTAGCAACTCCTAAAATGTCACCAAAAAAAGAAACAGTAAGTTTTCTAATTAATTATTCAAAAGCTTTGAATATTATTAAAATTGGTAAAAACAAATTCGAGAACATAGCTAATTAAAAAACATCCCAGTATAGATTTATCGGGATGTTTTTTTATTATATTCATCTAAGACTGATTTTCTTCCAATAGTTTTGGTGATAATGTCTTTGTCTAAATCCCAGCCTCTTGCGGGAGAATACTCCCTTCCGTACCAAATGATTTGGAGATGCAGGTCATTCCATATGTCTTCTGGAAAAATGCGTTTGGCATCTTTTTCTGTTTCCTGAACATTTTTTCCACTGGTGAGATTCCATCGGTACATTAACCTATGGATATGGGTGTCAACCGGAAATGCAGGAACTCCAAATGCCTGTGACATTACTACGCTAGCTGTCTTATGTCCCACAGCAGGAAATGATTCCAATGCTTCAAAACTTTGAGGTACTTTACCATCATACTTTTCAATAATCATTTGTGATAAACCATGAATACCTTTTGATTTCATTGGAGATAGCCCACAAGGACGAATAATTTCCCGAATTTCTTCTATAGACATTTTTACCATATCATAGGGATTATCAGCTTTTGCAAAAAGGAGTGGAGTAATTTGGTTTACCCGAACATCAGTACATTGAGCCGAAAGCAATACCGCAATTAATAAAGTATAAGGATCTTTATGGTCAAGCGGAATCGGAATCGTTGGATATTTTTCCTTTAACGTATTTATAACAAAGTCTACCCGTTCTTGTTTGGTCATTTCTTTTAAGAGTTTAGAAAGGTTTGTAAGTTTAGGAGGTTTAGATGGTAAAAAGGGTTTGTTTATTTTTTCAAAATTACAGAATTTCTTACTCCTTTTGATACCTTTGACTAAACTTTCTAACCTTTCCTAAACATACTAAACTTATTAAAATGATTACATTAAAAAAAGGGGATAAAGCACCTAGTTTTTCAGGTGTTGACCAAGACGGAAATTCCCATTCATTAGCTGATTATACCGGTAAAAAATTGGTAGTTTTCTTTTATCCAAAAGCAAATACGCCAGGTTGTACTACTGAAGCTTGTGATTTAAGAGATAATTTTGAACGTTTCCAGTCAAATAATTATGCGCTTTTAGGAGTAAGTGCCGATTCTCAAAAGGCTCAAGGAAAGTTTCGTGATAAATTTAGTTTTCCTTTTCCATTATTGGCAGATGAGGATAAATCAGTTATCGAAGCTTTTGGAGTTTGGGGACCAAAGAAATTTATGGGGAGGGAATATGACGGGATAAACCGAACCACATTTGTAATTGATGAAAAAGGTTTTATTGAAGAAGTGATTTCGGATGTAAAAACTAAAAATCACGCAAGTCAGATTTTGGATTAAAAAAAAGTCAGTGAATATTCACTGACTTTAAATTTTTTATAGAAATTAAATTAATTCATCTCTTCCAAAACCTTATTTGGGTCATAGCCAAAAAGATGGTGTTGTTTAATTAACTCAGCAATTCCCGAAGGAAGCATGGTTTCCCAACCTGGTTTTCCGTTATTGATCATTTTTAGGACTTCCCTAGAGAAGACCTCTAATGTTGTTGGGTCAAAATCATCAATATCAATAACTTTCCCATTGAATTTAAAGAATTTGTACAATTCTTTCATTCTTGGATGCACTTTTAGGTTTTCTGAAGTAATGACTTCTTTATTGTCTCCAAGCATTGGATATAAGAAAACTTTTAAATCACGGTAAAATAATTTTCCGAAAGCTTCCAATATTCCACCACTTAAATGGCGATAGTATTTCTCGTCAAAAATATCCACTAAATTATTTACACCCATTGCTAATCCCATTCTAGCTTTGGTATAATTTGAGAAATATTCAACTACTTTATAATATTCCTGAAAATTGGAAATCATTACTGTTTGTCCGAGTGAACAAAGCAATTCTGCCCTGTCCATAAAATCACGTTCGTCTATTTCTCCGTCAGAGCGCAGGTTTGAAAGCGTAATTTCAAAAATAACGAGGGTGTTGTCTTTGTCGACTTTACTTTCGTTAAGGAACATTTTTAAGGATTTCTCATACATGTCCATATTTACTTTTGTAACTGGACGATAGCTTCCCCTTAATGCTAATATGTTTTTTTTGTAAAGAATGGCAGCAGGCAAAATGTTGTTACCAGTTGGATCAAACATTACGGCATCGGTCATTCCATTTTTTACCAATTGCAAACTCATCAATCTATTATCAACATTCTTGAACCTTGGTCCAGAAAAATTGATAGTGTCAATCTCCAATTGATCCTTATCTAAATGGTCGTATAAATACCGAAGAAGTCTTTTTGGGTCATTGTATTTATAAAAAGCACCATAAATTAAGTTTACTCCAAGAATACCAAGTGTTTCCTGTTGCAATCGAGCATCGGTTTCCTTAAAACGGATGTGGATGATGATTTCGTTATATTCTTCGTCTGAATCAATTTGGTAGCGGATTCCAACCCAGCCGTGACCTTTAAACTGTTTTGCAAAATCTATTGTAGCAACAGTATTGGCATAACTAAAAAACATTTTATTGGGATGTTTCTCACGGCTCAAACGTTCTTCTATCAAATTTACTTCGTGGGAAAGCATTTTTTTTAGACGGCTTTCGGTTACATATCTTCCGTCGTCTTCAATTCCATAAATGGCATCACTAAAATCTTTATCGTAAGCTGACATTGCTTTTGCAATCGTTCCTGAAGAACCACCAGTTCTAAAAAAATGTCTAACAGTTTCTTGTCCAGCGCCTATTTCGGCAAAAGTGCCATAAATATTTTCGTTCAGATTAATACGAAGTGCTTTGTCTTTTGTAGAAGGAATTTGTTCGATGACACGGTCACCTTTTAATATAATTTCAGTACTCATTTTATAGATATCAGTAAACTAGATTACAAAGTTAACAAATGGCATCTAATAAAAAGATAAATAAATCTTATTTTTGTAAAAAAGACACGTGTTAAAAGTATATTTTTTAGGAACAGGAACATCACAGGGAATCCCAGTAATAGGGAGTCATCATTCTGTATGTCAAAGTTCTAATCCTAAAGATAAAAGATTACGTGTTTCTATATGGATTTCCTGGGATAATTACTCTTATGTTATTGATTGTGGTCCCGATTTCCGTCAACAAATGCTTACCTCAAAATGCCCTAAATTAGATGGCATATTATATACCCACGAACATTCAGACCATACTGCAGGAATGGATGACATTCGTCCCTTTAATTTTTTAAGCGGAAGCATGCCTATTTATGCGCATAAAAGAGTTTTGGAAAACTTAAAAAGACGTTTTGACTACATTTTTGAAACCGAAAATAAATATCCTGGGGCACCAACAGTAAACACAATTGAAGTGGTTAATAATCAATTGTTTAAAATTGGTAATAAAACGGTTGTGCCAATAAATGTGATGCACGGAAGTTTACAGGTTTTTGGCTATAGAATAGACGATTTTGCTTATCTGACTGATGTAAAAACGATTGAAGCTGCTGAAACAGAAAAATTAAAAGGGGTAAAAGTATTGGTTATTAATGCATTGAGGGAAGAACCACATAATACTCATTTTAATTTGCAGGATGCGCTGGATTTTATAACTTTGGTTCAACCTGAAAAAGCCTATTTGACGCACATTAGTCATATATTAGGTTTTCATGATGAAGTGCAACAAAAATTACCAAAAAACGTTTACTTAGCATACGATAATTTAGAAATCAATATATAAATAATAACAATTCAGATGAAAAAATCCTTACTGCTTTACCTTTTTATTTTGTCTTTACTATTAAATCTTTTTACTTATATGTATTTAAGTAAATCATCAAAAAGTAACGAACAAACATTGATTTCCAAAAACAAGAAATTGAGCGATAGTTTAAAAATTGCTAAAAATAAATTATCTGATGCTGATTATTTTTCATTGGAAAAAAACGAAAATGCTCAAAATTATTTTGATAATGCACCTGGGGAAAAAGTAATACAGTATGAAAAACTAATTCCATATGTAACCGAAAAATTATTGGATTATAACGGTAATCCTAAAGGTAATCCTTATGTAGGACAAGATCAAGTTGGTGCCAGTAAATTCGTAATCAATAAAGTAAAAATATTAAACCACCGATGGATTATTGCTGAATTCAGTGATGGGGAATATTGGGGTGAAGTATTGTTAAAGTATTTTGTGAATGAAGATGAAAGCATTGATTTTGAAGTAAATCAATCTTTGTTGTATCAAAAATAAACGCTTCAGTAATCAGTGACTTCGACAAGTTCAGTAACCGAGACGTTAAAAAGGTAACTGAACTTTTATAGTACGACTGAGCTTGTCGAAGTGATATCATTGAACACTAATTTTCAGCTAGCCAATTTTTTAAATCATAGAAGTTCTGCGGGGAAACACCATGCCCAATAGGATATTCCTTATAGGTATTGTTGATGTTCAAGCTGTCTAAAACTGCTGGGGTTTTTCTTGCCCATTCTATAGGGATAACTTGATCAACCGTTCCGTGTGACGCAAATATTTTTAAATTACTGAAATCATTTTTCAGATAATCGGCTTCAGCTAAATCCAAATTCAAATAACCACTCAATGCTATCACACGCTGTACCTTTGAAGGCTTTGAAAGCGCGGTTGCATAACTCAAAATTGCTCCTTGGCTAAAACCAATTAAAGTCACGTCTTTATTGTCAATAGGATAATTTGCAACAAGTTCGTCTATAAAATTACCGATTAAATTCCGGGAACTAATCGCTTGGTCGTGATCAGAAAACTTGTTTTCATCCGCATCAAAATTTATTGCATACCAAGCAAAACTTCCATATTGCATATCGTATGGAGCCCGAACCGAAACAACATAATAATGATCAGGAAGCTCAGCAGCAAAAGAAAATAAATCTTCTTCATTGCTTCCGTAACCATGGATTAAAAGCAATAACGGGTTTTTCCCCGAAGCATCGGGATTTTTTATTTTTGGTTCTCGGATGAGGTATTTTAGGGATAGGTTCATTTTTTAGTAATCAATGTTCATTTTTGGTGGCTAAGCTTGTCGAAGCCAGTCTTCAGTTTTAAAAATATGATCAAAAGCGTTAACAAACAATTTTAAATCATTAAGATATACTTTTCAGCCATTTCTGAAACAAATTCCCTAATAATGGAATTGGTTTTTGACCTCCGCTTATAGCTGTAAAAATTCCGTAAGTCCACAAAACAGAAACAAATACCCACATAGACATCATAATCATAACATCATTAAAATTACTGATTATCAAACCCAATGAGATAAATGTAAGGGATAAACCCAGTGATTGCCGAATATGAAAAGATGCAAATGAGTTTTTGTTTTCGCTATTCATTGACATTGCTATAAAAACCCCAATGATTAAAATATAACTTGTTATGGCAGCTGTTTTTCCTTCTTCTATATTGTTTTCCATGATTTATTTATGCTAAAACTAGTTTTCCCTGATTGAATATTCCATATGCTTTCCCTTTCATTTTTGTTCCCAGAAAAGCCGAATTTTTGGATTTCGATAAAATATTCTCTTTCGTAAAAGTCCAATCTTGTGAAGGATTAAATAGTGTAAAATTAGCAGGGTTTCCTTCTTTTATTAAATCGTTTTCAATTCCAAAAATACTTTTACCAGCCGTAAATTTTTCTATTGTTTTTTCTAAAGGCAAGACCGATAATAATGCTCCAAACGCACTTTCTAAACCAATCGTTCCATTCTTTGCCATATCAAATTCCATTTTCTTGTGTTCAATATCTATTGGATTATGGTCACTTGTTACCATATCGATTGAGTTGTCAAGAATTCCAGCTATTAAGGCCTTTCTGTCATCTTCGTTTCTTAATGGGGGAGTTACCTTAAATCGTGTATCAAAATTATCCAGTTTTTCATCGGTTAAAACTAAATGATGTACAGCAACACTACAACTTACATTCAGCCCTTTGGCTTTGGCTTCTTTTATTAATGCTACAGATTTTGCAGTAGAAACGGTGGGTATGTGTAATTTTCCGCCAGTATATTCCAATAAAAACAAGTTTCTTGAAATTTGTAATTCTTCTGCTAAATTGGGTATTCCTTTTAAACCCAATCGAGTAGAAACCACTCCTTCATTGGCAACACCATTTCCTTTTATTTTCGAATCCTGTGAATAGGCGATTACTAATCCGTTAAAATCCTGTGCATATTGAAGCGCAATTTTTAATAGGTTCGGATTGTCAAGATTTTTGTTGTAATCTCCAAAAGCAACTGCACCGGCATTTTTCATGTCAAATAGTTCAGCCAAATCATTTCCTTCGCTCCCTTTTGTTAATGCACCAATTGGTAATAATTGTGTAGCCGAATCGTTTGCCCTGCTTTTTACAAAATTAATTTGTGATTGATTGTCTATAACTGGGTAGGAATTGGGTTGTAAAGCGATAGCAGTAAAGCCACTTTTTGAAGCTACTAAAAGACCGTTACTAATGGTTTCCCTATCTTCAAAACCAGGTTCGCCAAGAGAAACGCTACTGTCGAACCAACCTTTTGAAACATGAAGGTTATCCAATTTAATTTCTTTGATTCCATTTGGATTCGGCAAATTTGTGCCAATTTTTTCAATCGTTTCATTATCAATTTGGATATCTACAATCTGATTGTGAAATGGGCTTGAAGAATCGATGATTTTAGCTTCTCTGATGATTAGTGTCATTTTACAAATTTTTGTATGAATACTTCGGTAACTAAAAATAATAGGGTAAAAATAACAAACCATTTCCAAATCTCGTTATTGGTTCGGTCGGTTTGTAAGGTATTGAAAACAGTTTCTATAGAATTGATTATTTTATAATCCGACAATAGGTTTTCATTGGCTAAAGCCAAATTACTTTCGGTTCTATTATAATTAAAGCTAATGTTTTTCAGGAATTGACTCTGTTTATTAACATCAAAATTTCCAGCCATTTCAGGATAATCGTTAAAAGTAAGTTTTACTTTGTTATTGAGTATCTGTTGTACGGGTATAAAATTCTCATCATCGTTTTTAATATTCACAATCTCGTCTTTGCTTAGTTGTGCATCAATAAAAAAGGGTTGGTTGTTGCCAATTGTTAGCGCAATTACCCCAGTTTTTTGAGTATTTTGAGCCATGTTGTAAAACGTAGGGACAATCAAAGGGGAGTTTTGAAAATTACTATTGTCTTTATTTATAGGTGCTGAAAACACATAAACGGATGATACGGAATTGGGTAATGAAGTAAGAAAAAGACTTTGGTCTTCATAACTTAAAATTGGCAGATTGCTACTGCTCAAAGAAAAAGAAGCCTTAGTGTTTGGGTATTGGAAGTTGTCAATTTTCTTTTCAAAAACCGAATGGTACAACGGATGATTGAAAGCAATCCTGGTTACTAATTTGTCAACAGTTTGCAAATTGCTAAATTGTATCTTTCCGAAATCAGAAAGGAAACCATTAAGGTTAGCAACCGTAACCTCTGAAGATGGAATGACAATTAGGTTTCCGCCTTTTTCAACAAAAGATTTTAATGTAGTTTGTAATGCCTGCGGAATTTCCTTTAATTCATTGAGTACAATGGCATCCTGATTTTCCAATGCGTTATAATCCAAACTTATTATTTCAGAATTACTATAATTGAATTCGTCATTGGTGTAGATTCGGGATAAAAAAGTACTTTTTTCGGATGAACCAATACTGATTACATTAATCTTCTCAGGTTTCGAAATACTGAAATACAACGTATTGTCATAAGTTAATCCGTTGTCGGTAATAGAAACGTAGCCGTGAAAATCTTTTTTAGGAATAGTGAAGTTCAATGTTTTTTGTTTCGATTTTTCACCTTCGTCCTTGCCTTCCAATTTTGTTATTGTTTTTGCAATCAACTTGTTTTGATTGTATAAGGCAACAGGGATATCATTTGATTTATCTCCGTAGGCAACAATTTTTACCCCAATTTCATAGAAATCATCTAAAGTCTGCTGAATGAAAACACTGTCAACCGAAACATTGTTTTTTTGTTCTGATACCGGAACTATAAAATAGTTGTTGGCAGTTTTGTCAATGCTTTTTAGTTGTTTTGATTCTAAACCTACTGCATCGGTAATAACAACAATGTCTTTATTATAAGGTGATTTTCTCGATTTTATTTTTGCCATCGCACTTTCCAACTCAAAGGAAGAAGCACTGTATTTTAAGTTTTGCAATTCTTTTTGAATCGATTTTATATCGGTATTCCAAAAAGTTTCTGAATTTGTAATCAACGAAAAAGTCTGGTTTTCAGGTGCGTTTTCAAGTAGTTCCTGCACGGCTCTCTTCAATAATTCGCCTTTTTGTCCTTTTGCTTGCATCGAGAAAGAATTGTCTAGGACAATATACATTTCATTGGTACTGTTTTTATTGTCTTTGGCTTGGAAAAAAGGCTGGGCAAAAGCAAAAACAATGCATGCTAAAATCAATAAACGTGTAGCTAAAAGCAACCATTTCTTAAGTTGGGAACTCTTCCTGGTTTGAATGGAAAGCGCCTGAAGAAACCGAACGTTTGTAAAATATTCTTTCTTGAAACGGCGTAATTGAAACAAATGAACCAGAATTGGAATAACCAGCAAGAAAAGAAAATAGAGGATTTCGGGATGTTTGAAATGCATTCTGGTTTTTTAGTTGTCAAATATAGTATTTTGATTCCGAATTTGGGAATTTGAGCTTCGGATTTTTATAGTTTTAAGCGATGGCATCAATTCTTAGAGTATTCAAAAATAGCATTTTCTAAAATAGACAAAAATTGGCAAATTGATATTAGTGTTCCGGTATTTGATAGAAAATTGACCCTTGTTTATGATAAACAAAATAGACCTTTAAATGAAATATTAAAAACCCTAGAAAAATAATTACTACTTAAAACTGACCACTGGCTACTACTTTTTATCCTTCCTTTTCTTATCCCTGGTCTTAAGCATATTTCTATTCACTGACCCGTGTGTTTTCTTTTTGGTTTTTGATGGACCTCCAAGGTTGACTTTCTTGTTCTTTTTAGCTTTGTCATGAAAAGCGCCTTCACCGTCAAGTTTCGGTTTTTTCATTAGGAATTTCATGGCTTGTTTGTCTTTTTCAGGCTCAATTAATTTTGAGGAAACTTCGACTTCCGTTGGGAAAGGTGCCGAATCCAGTTCCATATTCATCAATAATTCGACTTGGATCTTGAAATCTTCTTCTCTTGGAGTGATAAAGCTTATTGCAGTTCCAGTGGCATCGGCACGACCAGTACGGCCAATACGGTGCATATACAATTCAGGGAATTCAGGAACTTCAAAGTTAATAACGTGCGAAATATTGGAAATATCCAAACCTCTCGCCATAATATCGGTAGTTATAATCCCTCTCAAATTTCCTTCTTGAAATTCTGCCATGGTACTCAAACGGTAATTCTGTGATTTGTTTGAGTGGATTACTCCAAACTGTCCTTCAAAATCTTCCTCGATACGCTCGTGAAGCATGTCGGAAATCTTCTTGTTGTTTACAAAAACAAGTACGCGTTCCATACTTTCATCTGTTTGTAACAAATGCTTTAGTAGGTTTACCTTGGTATTAAAATTAGGTACATTATAAGTAATTTGTTTGATATTTTCTAATGGCGTACCGGATGCGGCAAGCGTAACTTCTTCTGGAAAATCAAAAAAGTCATTCAAAATAGCATCTACTTCATCGGTCATGGTTGCCGAAAACAAAATATTTTGACGCTTTGTTCTGTTCATCATGGCTAAGATAGAAGTCAGTTGCACACGGAATCCAAGATTCAGCATCTCGTCAAATTCATCAATAACGAGTTTTTGGGTTTCATCAAAACGAATAACGGCGTCAAGCGCTAAATCCATTACACGTCCCGGAGTTCCAACTAATATATCAATGCCTTCATAAACAGCTTTTTTCTGCGTGTTGATATTTACGCCTCCAAAAATACCCAATGATTTAACCGACATATATTTGGTCAGTTTTTCCACTTCTTCCACTACCTGAACTACTAATTCACGTGTAGGGACAAGGATAACAATTTTTGGGGTATTGGTGGGAGTGAATTTGTACAACTTCAATAATGGCAATAAATACGCAAATGTTTTTCCCGTTCCGGTTTGTGCAATTCCCATCATATCACGTCCTGACATAATAACAGAAAAAGATTTTTCCTGAATTGGAGTAGGGGTTGTGAATCCCAAATCATCAATTGCTTTTTGTAGGGATTTAGGAAGATTGAATTGTTCGAAAGTAGTCATAACACGTGTGTTTTGTGCAAAGATAGGCTAAATAGACGGTTAGACAATTAGATTGTTGGATTGTTCGATTATTCGATGTTTATATTTTTCGAAAAATCCAATAATCCAATAATCGAATTATTGATTCAAAATCCTTCAAAAACGCCTAATCCAAACAAGGCAAAATCATATTTTACCGGATCATTTGGGTCAAGTTCCCGCAGTTTTAAATCCAATTCGGCTAATGCTTTACCGTCATTTTGTTTTCGGGTCAGGATTCCAAGTTTTCGGGCCACATTTCCCGAATGTACGTCAAGCGGACAAGAAAGCGCTGCAGGAGAAATGCTTTTCCAAATTCCTAAATCGACGCCTTTTGTGTCTTGGCGCACCATCCATCGAAGGTACATGTTAATGCGTTTTGCTGCCGATCCGCTCAATGGATCCGAAATGTGTTTTTGGGTTCGGTTTTGGTGTGGAATTTCGAAGAATATTTTTTTGAATTCGGATATGTTGCTTTGCAGATTAAAGCTGTTATTGCTATTAAAGGCAACTTCCAATCCGTTATGGTTTTTGTAAATATGTTGTAATCCTTTTATAAATGTGCTAAAGTCCCCTCCGTTAAAAGTACGGTGAACAAAAGTTTCTAGGCGCTCCAAATCATATTCACTATGCGACATTACAAAATCATAAGGTGCATTTCCCATCAATTCCATCATTCGATGCGCATTTTTGATAATCATTTTGCGGTTTCCCCAAGCTATAGTAGCACTCAAGAAACCTGCAATTTCAACATCTTCTTTTTGTGAAAATAAATGCGGAATTTGCACAGGATCACTTTCTATGAAATTAGGGTTATTGTAGAGAATGACTTTTTCGTCGAGGAAGGATTTGAGTTCGGATTGATTCATAAAAAAGTTTAATAGTTTCATATAAGCTCAGCTAATGCTAGGCAAACTAATTAAAATAAGACTTCGAAAAGCTCGTATTTATGGCTTCGACAAGCTCAGCCACCATCACACGGACCACTGTCCAACAATACTATCAACTGACACTGAACATTAATCACTGAACACTGAACACTGCCAACTGATACTACTAACTAATTACTAATCTGTCCATCAACCATTACTAATTTTCTATCCGCCATATTCGCCAGTTCTTCGTTGTGGGTTACAATCACGAAAGTTTGTCCGAATTCGTCGCGCAATTGAAAAAACAATTGGTGTAAATTTTCAGCTGAATGTGTATCTAAATTGCCCGAAGGTTCATCGGCAAAAATAATTGCAGGTTTGTTGATTAAGGCTCTCGCCACAGCCACGCGTTGTTGTTCCCCACCCGAAAGTTCGCTCGGTTTGTGGTTGATTCTGTGCGAAAGTCCGAGGTAATCCAATAATCTTTTGGCTTCGGTTTCGGTTTCCTGTTTTGGTTTATTGGCAATAAAGGCAGGAATACATACATTTTCCAATGCCGTGAATTCTGGTAACAATTGATGAAATTGAAAGATAAACCCAAGATTCAGGTTTCTGAATTTAGATAAGGTTTTGTCACTCATATTCAGAATATCTTCGTTATTGATTCGCAATGAGATTCCGTTTTCAACAGTTGTTGAGCTTGTTGGAACAGTAGGGGTATCCAATGTTCCCAATATTTGCAGGAGTGTCGTTTTTCCGGCGCCAGAAGCACCAACTATAGAAACGATTTCGCCTTTTTTGATATGTAAATCAACACCTTTTAAAACATGGAGTTGATCATAATATTTATGGATGTTTTTTGCGTGTATCATAGATAAATCGGTTTTTACAAAGGAACAAAGATTTTGGGAATAAATCTTTGAGAATGGAATTTTCGTAAATCTTAATTAAAAACCAAGATTTCTATAAACTTACGTTAACAGGAAATCGCAACTGGGAATTATTGAATAATTTTGAATGATACACAAAAAAATATGAAAAAAATTATTGGAATCCTATTGGCAGTATTAAGTTTTTCATGCCAATCTAAAGAAAAAGAAGTTATTTTGCCACAAATTAAAGAACCAGTAAAAATGGAAAATCAAGATTTAGAAGTTGCCACATTCGCTGGTGGATGTTTTTGGTGTACTGAAGCCGTGTTTTCAGAATTAGAAGGAGTTAAAAGCGTAGTGTCAGGTTACATTGGCGGAAGAACAGTTAATCCAACTTATAAAGAAATCTGTAATGGCGACACTGGCCATGCTGAAGCAATCCAAATTACTTTTGACCCAAAGAAAGTTACTTTTGGCGAATTGATGGAAATATTTTTTGCAACCCATAATCCCACTACGTTAAACCAGCAAGGAAATGACGTTGGGACTCAATATAGAAGTGAGATATTTTACCACAACGATGCCCAAAAAGAACTTTCCGAGCAATATATTGCTTTGCTGAATAAAGAAAATACTTATGGTAAGCCAGTTGTAACAGCAGTTTCTAAAGCACCTACATTTTACGAAGCCGAAGAATACCACCAAGGTTATTATAACCAAAACAAAGACCAAGGCTATTGTACTTATGTAATTACGCCAAAAATTGAAAAACTGAAAAAGAATTTTAAAGACAAACTGAAAAAATAATTTATTCTGATGTCCGACAAAATAACACAAATCCAATATCAACAGAACAAAACTAAAAATCTGATTTTAGGAATTTTGTTTGATGCTATTGGATTTATGTCTTTTTCAATTCCTTTTATCGGAGAGTTTTCAGATATTATCTGGGCGCCTTTGGCAGGTTATTTAATGACAAAAATGTATAAGGGAAGTATAGGGAAAATAGCCGGCGTAATTGAATTTCTGGAAGAGATTATTCCGTTTATGGATTTCATTCCAACTTTTACTCTCACTTGGATTTATACTTATAAAATAAAAAAGCAGCCCAAGTTTAATTAAGTTTTAAAAAGAAAACCGAATCCCATTCCTTTCAGCATTTTTTTTTCGAAAGCCCAGAAGAATTTGAATTGTCCAAAAATAAAACCGATTAAAACTAAAAGGACTTGATATATTGGGAAAATAAGGAGCAATCGTATAGGTGTAAACCAAAAACCCAAATCTTCTTTTGTTATTCCCAACCAAAAACAAAAAGGTTTTGACAGCCAAGCCGAAGCCGAGCCAGTTAGTGCAAAAACGATAAATATTATTGTGAGCTGAAAATTGGATTCAATTCCCCAACGGGTTTTTAATTTCTGCATTTTATTTATAATGATTACAAATATAAGAAGATTATCTTACGGGAACATAACCATATAATTTTTGTTTGTAAGTATTCTGAAAATAAATCATATAGTTATAAATCAGATAATTGACTTCATAGCCATAATTGACATTACTGTCATAATTTATTGACATTTCATATAAATTAGCGGGATAACGCTGAGGTTGCAAAACCCTATTGTTCCATTCGCCAACATACAATCTGTTTTTGTTTTCTAAAAAACTTTGGGTGTGATAATTTCTTGGATAGGCTCTTGAATTAAGCCAAGTATTAAATCCAGGATCAATAATAATAACTTCATATTGCAATTCATCATTTGCAATCCTGATAGTGTCATTTTTAGAAACTGCCTCTTTTTTATTCGTATCCAAATTAGGTTTAGAGCTACTACAGCTAATTAAGATAAAACAAAAAACTGCGATTATAGAAACAATGTTTTTCATAGGATAAAGTTATGAAAAACAAATGATTATTAAAAATAGGCAGTTATTTTTTAGGTTTTTCCTAACGTAAAATTTCAATAATCTGCTCAGCTAATTCAATTCCGATTCTTTCCTGGGCTTCTAGAGTTGCCGCTCCAATATGTGGAGTAAGGGAAATTTTAGGATGCATTAAAATTTGGATTTCAGGTGAAGGTTCATTCTCGAAAACGTCCAATCCTGCAAATAAAACCTTTTCGTTATCTAATGCTTCTATCAAAGCAACTTCGTCAATTACCCCACCACGGGCACAATTAATGATGCCAACATCCTTTTTCATGGCATCTAGTTCTTCTTTTCCAATAATATATCCTTCTTCTTGAGTAGGAACGTGAATAGTAATAAAATCGGCATGCTTATAAATAGCGGATATGGGTTCGGTTTCAATTTCAACGTTTATAGACTGACCATTGTAAAAAACAACTTTGATTTCGGCTTTGCCAATGGATTTATCTGAGGCAATAATTTTCATTCCTAATCCGAGCCCGATTCGGGCTACTTCTTTCCCTACTTTTCCGAAGCCAATAATTCCTAATGTTTTTCCCTTTAGTTCAATTCCATTTGAATACGCTTTTTTAAGTCCATCAAAATTCATATCTCCTTCTAACGGCATATTTCTATTGGCATCATGCAAAAAACGAACACCCGTAAACAAATGAGCAAAAACTAATTCTGCCACCGATTCTGAAGATGCTTCTGGAGTATTGATTATTTGAATGCCTTTTGAACGTGCATAATCAACATCAATATTGTCTATTCCGACGCCACCACGACCAATAATTTTTAAGTTCGGACAATTGTCAATAATATCATGACGCACTTTTGTTGCTGAACGCACCAATAGTACATTTATATTATGGGTATTGATATAATTAATAATTTGTTCCTGGGCTACTTTAGTAGTCAAAACTTCAAAACCTGATTTTTCTAAAGCAGCAATTCCACTTTTTGATAGTCCGTCGTTTGCTAATATTTTCATTGTTTTTTGTCATTGCGAGGAACGAAGTAATCTCTTCCTCTTTGTTATATTACTATTATCGCGTTGAACACTGCCAATTGCTTTCTAAAGGCACAGCCTCCGAAACTGAACACTAATTACTGAACACTAAACCACCTTCTCCAATTCCCGCATCACATCAACTAAAACCTGAACGCTTTCCAAAGGCAAGGCATTATACATGGATGCTCTATATCCGCCAACAGATCGATGTCCTGCTAATCCCGAAATCCCTGCTGCTTTCCAAAGCATATTAAATGTTTCTGCATGTGCTTCATTTTCCAATAAAAAACAGGCATTCATATTAGAACGGTCTGCTGCAACAGCTGTTCCTTTAAACAATGGGTTTCTATCTATTTCGGCATAAAGTAATTCGGCTTTTGCATTGTTTATTTTCTCGATTGCTGAAATTCCGCCTTGTTTCTTTAGCCATTGTAAAGTTAATAATGACGCATATATAGGAAAAACTGGCGGCGTGTTATACATGCTTTCCGCTTTGATGTGTTTTTCATAATCTAAAATACTCGGAATATTTCTGCCGGTTTTTCCAAGGATTTCCTCTTTCACAACAATTAAAGTGGTTCCGGCGGGACCCATATTTTTTTGCGCTCCTGCATAAATCAAATCGAATTTGGAGAAATCCAAAACCCTTGAAAAAATATCTGAACTCATATCGCAAACCATTGGAATATCCAAATTCGGAAATTCTTTCATTTGAGTTCCGAAGATGGTATTATTGCTTGTGCAATGGAAATAATTTGCATCTGTTGGAATAGCATAATTTTTCGGAATATGATTGTAATTTGCTTCTTTCGAAGAAGCGACCACAACAGTTTCTCCAAAATATTTTGCCTCTTTGATAGCGCCGCTTGCCCAAGTTCCGGTATCTAAATAAGCAGCTTTACCGTTTGCTGCCATTAAGTTATACGGCACCATTAGAAACTCCATACTTGCACCTCCAGATAAGAAAAGCGCTTGATAGCCTTTGCCTTTAAGTCCTAAAAGTTCTAAAACCAAGTCTCTTGCTTCTTCAATAACTGCCACAAAATCATCAGAGCGGTGAGAGATTTCCAAAAGAGATAATCCCGAATCATTGAAATTCAATATGGCTAGTGCCGATTTTTCAAAAACTTCTTGGGGTAAAATGCAAGGTCCCGCACTGTAGTTGTGTTTTTTCATTATGTTGGTTCTAAAAAGAAGCAGCAAATTTCGGGAATTGAATTTGAAATATCGTTTTTTGAAGAAATATTTTCATTTGATATTCTAGATAAAACAAGTATTATGGGAAGTTATCAAATTTATTTTTTGATAACCTTGAAAAACTCTTCAGAACCTTGATTAAAACTTACTTTTATAAAATAAATTCCATCTGATAATTTTTCCAAAGATAATTGCTCTAAATTTTTATCAGCCGTAAAAAGCAATTTGCCAGTTATTGAAAAAACTTCAGCCTTTTCAACAGGACTAGAACTGCTATTTTGTATAAAAACAGTTTTATTTGTAGGATTAGGATATATCACTGCTTTCTTTTTTTCAAATTGATTATTATTTAAAGTGATATCGAGATAATAAGCTTTTCCTAATGAATTTATACCTTCTATGGATGCTCCAACAATTACTGAATTTCCACTAATACTCATTGATGTCCCGAAATTATCGTCTTCTCCAGAAACTCCAGTTCCAAATAAAGCAGTCCCATATACCCAATTGGCTCCTGATTTTTTATAATATAACAATGGAAAATTTCTTTGAATTTGTAGTGTATAGCCCGAAGAGCCTATCAACATTGTATTATTATCAACCTTTATTTTTGTAAAAATCTGATCAGAAAAATCCGAAATTACAATGTTGTCTGTTAGATTCCAATTTCCTGTATTATTAGAAAGAACTAATACATTTTCATCAGTATCTAAATTTGTAGTTATTAAATAAAGTTGATTGTTAGATAAACTAAAATCGGATACGATTTGTTCTAAGCTACCGAATATATCACAGGTACTTTCAAAAACCCAATTTATTGTGTTCCAATTATAAGAATTTAGTACAAAATTAGTAGCAGTATTGAGTCCACGACAAGAGATTACTATTTTATCATTTTCGGCTTCAATTTTTTCTCCAAATTTTAAAGAATTTACGGCAGTTAATTTTTCTGAGAAAACCCATTGCGTTCCATCAAAATTATAACAATAAACAGCTCCGCTATTGGTATTTATATCTTGTCCCGTTGGTTCGTTTTCAGTTGCAGAAATAAATAAATGATTACCCCAGATTTTCACATAACTGCCAAAATGATCGTCTATGTTTGCGTCAAATGCATTGATTTTTTGTAATAACTGATATGCATTCCCTATTTTTTTATACAAATAAACGGCGCCTGAATTTTCAAAACCGAAGTCATGCATTGGAGAACCAATAGCAATAAAATTATTTTTAATTGAAATAGAACTTCCAAAATTATCTGATATCAAAGCATCAGATGGATAAAAAACATCCGCTTGTGTTAAGTTTCCTCCTATTTGATTAAAAAGATATACTTTCCCTATATTAGATGTAGGTTCAAATGAAACACTAGAAACCAAAACTTCATTATTGTCAACATCTACATTAGTACCAAATTGTTTTCCATTAATATCGCTTGAAGGATAGAAAGGATTAAGTGTGTATTGTGAAAAGCAATTTTGTGTGGCAAAAAAAAACAAGATAAACAAAATAGATTTTTTCATATTAAGAAGTGTTTAACTATCAAATATATGAAAAAAATTATAATTTATTTAAGAAATCAATAGTATCTACATTATCTGCATAATCCCAAAGTTGTGGTTTTTGGGTTTGGCCAAATTCAATACTGTGTTGAATTAAATTATTGGAAACGACACATTGGATTTGGTCTTTTTCGGTTTCCAATCTTGATTTTATTTCTTCTATATCGTCATAATATTCATAGAATACACTCGAAATTGGGGAGGCATAACTTGTATCTTCTTTAATAATCAAGAATTCGTTGTCCAATAAATTAAAATTACTCATCAGGAAAACTGCCTTGTTGTAATCGTAATTATTGGCGTATTTTTCATATTTTATGACATCTTGATAAGGGAACATTCCATTAAAAAAAGAGTCAAAATTATAATTTTTCGGGATAAAAATCTTAGAAACATTTCGGCATCCCAAACCAAAATACCTAAAAATATCTTCTCCTAAGGCAATCATTTGCTCTTTTGATTCCTGACCATTTAAAACAGCAACTGAATTTCTGCTTTTTCTAATGATGCTTGGTTTGTCTTTAAAATAATATTCGAAATAACGGGCTGTATTATTGCTTCCTGTAGCAATAACAGCATCAAAATTCTCTAATTTCCCTTCAACAAATGTGATGTAACTTTCTAATTTTGGCTCGACCGAAATCAAATACTTTCCTAAAAAAGGTAATAAATGCTGATCGTTTGATGACGTTTTTACCAAAACCTTATTTCCTGAAAGGAGCACCGAAAGAAAATCATGAAAACCTACTAACGGAATGTTACCTGCCAAAATCAATCCTACGGTTTTTGGTTCCTTATTTTTTATATCATAAACAGCTAACCACTTTTCTAGGTTTTCCTTAGTCAAGGCAGTTGCCCATGATTGAATCGAAAAATAAACATTTTCAGGAGTGTACCAGCCATTATGTGATTGGGAAAGTTGGATTAAATTTACAAAAGCGTCAAAAAAACCAAGAGATTCAGCCGAACTGTCGTGAGCTAAATCGTTATTTAAAACAGCAGCGTTTTTACTATTTTCATTTTCAGAAAACTGAGACAGGAATTTTCCGAGCTGAATGAAAACATGTTTTTTATCGTCTAAAGTCATATTGATTTGCTTATGAATAGTTTTGGGCGTAATTTTGTGCAAAAATAAACCTTTTCTAGGCAGTAGGCAATAGGCAATAAGCTTAATGCCTATTGCTTAAAGCTTAAAGCAAAAAAAATGGCAATAATAATAACAGACGAATGTATTAATTGTGGCGCTTGTGAGCCAGAATGTCCAAATACAGCAATATATGAAGGAGCAGATGATTGGAGATACAAAGATGGAACTGCCTTAAAAGGAAAACTAATTTTGCCTGATGGTACCGAAGTGGATTCTGATGATGCACAAACCCCGCTTTCAGATGATATTTATTATATTGTTCCAGGAAAATGCACAGAATGTAAAGGATTTCATGATGAACCCCAATGTGCTGCAGTATGTCCAGTTGACTGTTGTGTTCCCGATCCTGATCATGTAGAAAGTGATGAAACCCTACTTAATAGGAAAGCGTTTTTACATAATGAATAAAGGCTGTTTTTTAATTTGATAATTATTAAGATAATTTGAATGAAAAAAGTTTTTTTATATTTTCAATTTGAAAAATCCTACGGTATAGTAACGAATTATGAATTAAGAAGCACTGGAAGAACTTATGCAAGAGGTAAAGTTTATTATTCTGAGGCTGTTTCGCCAAGTATTGAAGTTTATTTTAATAAAAAAAAATTATAATCTATGTAAAATGGAGTGGGGTTTTTTAAATAGAATTCCATTAAATTCCAAAATTGAAGTATTAAAATATAAAAATAAAAATGAATTTGAAATCAATTCTTTTTTTTATTATTGGCTTACTCTTAATACTTTAAAATATATCTTTTGCTGTGGTTTCATAACCACTTTTAGTTATCTTATTTATACTGATAAAAAAAAATAAAAACGTCCCGATTTCAAATTTGAAATCGGGACGTTTTTATTTAAAGAAAAATAATTTTTTTAATTTTTGATAACATTAAAAGTTTCCATAGTTATCTTATCTGTTTTTGGGTCATAAGTTTCTAAAATCAAATTCCCATTTGCATCAAAATAACCATAAGAAGTTCTTTTTCTTTCTCTATAGATATAGTTGTTGTTTGACGTACGTCTCAAAACTCCTTTTCTATTCGGAGAAACTACAGTATATCCGCTATTGTCAAGGGAAACTTGATATTTGCTTCCATTCATGTTATAATAAGCTGAATAATCCCTGTCAACCACTTTTGTAACACCGTTTTTTGTAACTTCTGTTGTAGAAGTAACTTTTACAGGTGTTGGCGCCATTTCTTTATTTAAAGAATTGGATTCGGCATCTTTCAGTTTAATTTCCTGTACTTCTTGTGTTTTTTCAGTTTTAACTTGTTTTTTTACACCATCAGAATCTTTTACCGTAGTTGTAGTAGTAACACTTTCCGATTGAACATTAGTGTTTTGGGCATTATTGGTTAATGAAAAAAGACAAGCTGCTATTGATAGAATTAAAGTTTTCATAATGTTAAGTTTTTAATAATTTATATATACAAATCTATCTTTAAGAGCCTGTTTTTGTGTTACACAATTTTCATTAAATATTGTATCATTTTAATTTTAGAAATTTACTATTTGCTTATTTATTGTAGATTAATCATTAAATCATGTTTAAAATACTAATAATAAATTATAAAATCGATTTTAACAATTAATTTTTGTTAATTTTGTTAAATAATTTATATTGAATGAAACAATTTCTTTTAATAGCAATACTGATTTTATACTCAAAGGCTTTTTCACAGTCTGTTGAGAAATCTATAATTGTAAAAGATATTGACACTGATTTGCCTATAGAAGACGCTACAGTTTCAATTCTTGCTTCTAAGCAGAATTTCATGAGCAATACTGAGGGTAAAGTAAATTTTGTGATAAAGAAAGCATCCAGTATTTTGGTTTCACATTCATCCTATTTGTCGATTACATTAAGGTCAATTTCCTTAAAAGATGAAGAAACAATTGTTTATTTAAAATCGAATGTGAATTCCTTGACCGATATCATAGTTACTAGAAAACATCCTCAAAAAATCCTGAAATCACTTGTCGAGAATTCTATAAAAAGTTTGACGGTTCCTGCTCGGTTGAAAGTATATGCGAGGGAATTTTTTAAACTCAACGGAGATTATACTTATTATAATGATGGATTGTTGAATTTTCAATTAACCGGAACTTCAATTAATCTAGAAAATAAAATATTGGTTGAACAAAATAGATCCTACGGATTAATTGACAGTCAAAATGATGCGGAATTTTTGGGTTATAACTTGAATAATATAATGGACAATTATTATAATTTCAAATACCTCGCACCTTTGCTTGAACCAAAGGCAAAGAAAGAATACGATTATATTCTTCAGACTTATTCAGCCAACAATGATTATTTTATGATTGTGGCTACGCCAAAGGATAACGTTGATGGATTAAAGGACGACTTTGTAATAATTTATGATACTCAAAAGAAGATAATAATAGAAGTAAGTTCGGATATTTCGCCTCTGCGTATTTCCAAAAATATAGAGAACACAGCCGTAGGTTCAAAAAACATCTACAAATCTTCTTTTAAAACCATATACCGATGTGAAAACCTCAATTATTATTTAGTAAGTTCAAGGGAAGAAATTGGCTATGAACGGGTAGATAAAAACAAAACTACCGATGTGGATATTAAAAACTGTTTGGTAACAACAAATTTCAGCACAAAAAACTATACTTATAAAAACTGTGATGTTTATAAAGACAAAACCCTTTTTTGCAAAAAAAACAAAATTCTGACAGATTATTGGAATGAATCGGGACTTACCGCAACCGACGAAGAATTGCAGATTATAGAAAGAATAGAATTCGAAAAGTAGTTTCAAAATAAAAATCCTGAGTGTTACCTCAGGATTTTTAAAATATAACGGATTTCGTAAATTAAAAATTAAATCCAAGTCTTGCATAATAATAAGCTCCGCTGAACCCCATTTGTACCGCATCCCAATAACCTCCGGCTTCAACCCAGTCGTCTTGTTGATCTGGATAAATGTTAAGTAGGTTGTTGCTTCCTAAACTTAATTTAATGGATTTTGACAGCTTGAAACCTAAAGTCAAATCGGTAACTATTTTTGCGCCATAAGTATCTGTAGCTGCATTTTTTCTGTTTTGAAGTAAGTCATCCATCGTTTCTAATGGATCAGTTCTGTAATCTTCAGGATCTTCATAAATTTGATAATCAATTAATTTAACTTCATTAAAACGCGTAAATGCTAAACCTGCATCAAACCATTTTTTTGAATAATTAAGGTTTAAACCAAATTTACTCTCTGGAGCTGAGGCCAATAAAAATGCTTTTTCTCTTTCTCCAAAGAAAATTTCCTGGTCTAAACCTCCATTTTGAATATTGTCAATCTCCATATGATTGATGTTTCCAACTAAAGTAGCTACTACTGCATTATCGCCAAATTTCTTTTTCCATGACAATACTATATCCAGTCCAGTAGTCTTTGTATCTACTCCATTCGTAAAAAACTGTGCTTCAGAAACACCAACATTTAATGCCGATGCATCAAAATAACCAGTTAAAACAATTCTGTCTTTTACATTAATCATGTAGCCATCAACTGTAGCAGTAAAGTTTCCAAAAGTAGTGGTGAATCCTAGAGATCCATTTATTGCTTTTTCTTCATTTAGTTTATCAATGCCAAATGCTCTGGTTACTGGACTGTTGTTAGGAGAAAGTATAACTTCTGTTGCTCCTCCAGCATTAAAATTAGTGAACTTTAAATTATAATAAATCTGGGCTAAAGATGGTGCTCTAAATCCTGTACTTACTGAACCTCTAATATTAATGTTTTTAGAAGCTTTAATTCTTGTAGCGAATTTTCCGTTTAACGTACTTCCAAAATCACTGTAGTTTTCATAACGAGCTGCTGCACTAATTAAAACACTTTCTGTGATATCTAATTCGCTATCCGCATATAAAGATAAATTGGTACGGCTTTGGTTTACTTCATTTGCAGGGCTATATCCTGGGAAACCTTGTGAACCACCTGGTCTTGGATTACCGGATATTGGGTCAATAGGTGCAGATTGAGTAGCTGGATTGGTTATTGGATTTCCTTCAGTATCATAAGTAACATAAGAACCTTCTTCTCCAGCAAAAATTATGAAATTTTCTGTTCTAAATTCTGTTCCAAATGCAATGTTCAAACCTTTTAAAACAGAACTGATATTTTTTGTGAAATCAATATTAGTAGTGTTTTGGCTTAAACTATGTCCTCCTGCATCAAATTCTGTTGGAGAAGCATCTTCCAAAGAAGCATTGATGGTTCCTTTTATATAATAATGGAATATGTTCTTGCCAAAAGTATTGCTCATGTCTAGTTTCCAACCATTAGCCAGTTTTGTCCTAAATCCAGTTGCAAAAGAGTTGTCAATAATAGTAGAAGTGATTCTTGGGGTATATCCTCCAGGGTAAATAGATTCTACTACTCTTTCTCCGTCATTTCTTGTAAAAGCATAAGCGTCAGTATCTCTGTAATTTCTACCCCCAAAGGCATAAAAATCCGTTTTTGTTGATACTGGAATTGATAAATTTCCCATAAAGTTAAATCCAACGATGGAAGCTTCTCCAAAACCTTTTCTAAAATCATAACCAGGGCGTAGCGTTTTGTTTTTACTTAAATATTCAGTTGTGAAATTGGCAAAACCACCTTTGTCGCCGATTGCAACTCCATAATTGAATGCAGCTTTTACTGAACCTCCGTCAAAGGACCTGTCTTTTCCTATTGAATTCCCGTTTCCGTTCGGGTCCAGATACGCTCCATTTGTATTGGGAGTTCCGTCAGGAAAATCGCCATTTGCCTGGGCATTATAAACTCCGTAAGTAATAGCGCCAGTTACTTCATCTATATTGTCATTTAAAACAATATTTATAACCCCTGCGATTGCATCAGAACCATATTGGGCAGAAGCACCATCCCTTAAAATTTCAATTCTTTTAATGGAACTTGCTGGAATTGAATTCAAATCAGTTCCTGTATTTCCTCTTCCCCTTGTTCCAAAAAGATTAACAAGCGAAGATTGGTGCCTTCTTTTTCCATTTATCAAAACCAAAGTCTGATCAGGTCCCATTCCTCTCAAAGAAGCGGGGTCGATGTGATCTGCTCCATCTGAACCAGATTGTTTAGTGGCATTAAAAGAAGGTGCTACGTATTGTAGTAATTCATTGATTTCAATTTTTCCGCTTTGGGTAGTAACCTCTTTTATATTGATAATGTCAATTGGCACTGCAGAATTAACAATGGTTCTTTTAGAATTTCTTGAACCCACGATTTGAATTTCTTCGATTACTTGTCCTTCAGATAGACTAACGTTGATTGTAGTAACATTTGCAGTGTTTTTCTCTATATTGGAGAAACCTACATAAGAGAATACCAAGATGGCATTTTCATTTACTTTAATTTTGTAGCTTCCATCAATATCGGTAGAAGTTCCATTTGAGGATCCTTTTTCAATTACATTCACACCAATTAATGGCGCACCGGTATTATCAGTTACTATACCATTAACCGTCTTTTGCGCAAAAAGAGTACTAATACTAAGTAAAAAAAACAATAAAGTGATTTTTTTCATAATTTAAAATTTAGTTTGTTTTATTTCGTGTTAATAGTTTGCAAGATACTTTTATTTTAACAGACTGTTAACAGTTTGCAAAAAATTTTATGAACGGTTTTATAAAAGATTATAAACCTTATATTTGCACACTTTTAAAATAAAAAATCGATAATGAAAGCAGGAATTGTAGGATTACCAAACGTAGGAAAATCAACATTGTTCAATTGTTTGTCCAATGCAAAAGCGCAAAGTGCCAACTTTCCTTTTTGTACAATAGAACCTAATATAGGAGTTGTTAATGTACCCGATCCAAGAATCGAAAAATTGGAGGAATTGGTAAAACCGGAACGTGTTCAAATGGCAACCGTTGATATTGTTGATATTGCAGGATTGGTAAAAGGAGCAAGTAAAGGTGAAGGTTTAGGGAATCAATTTCTTGGAAATATTAGAGAATGTAATGCCATTATTCACGTTTTGCGTTGTTTTGATAATGACAATATTGTTCACGTTGACGGAAATGTTAATCCAATCCGTGACAAAGAAACCATCGATATCGAATTGCAATTAAAAGATTTGGACACCGTTGAAAAGCGTCTTGAAAAAGTAAAAAGAGCTGCAAAAACTGGAAATAAAGAAGCCCAGACTGAAGAAGCATTGCTTAACAGAATTAGAGAAGCATTGTTACAGGCAAAATCTGCCAGAACAATCACTCCTCAAAATAATGACGAAGAAGTTTTAATGGAATCGTTTCAATTAATCACAGCAAAACCGGTTTTATACGTTTGTAATGTAGATGAAAATTCAGCATTGAACGGAAACAAATATGTTGATCAGGTTCGGGAATTAGTAAAGGATGAAGATGCTGAGGTTATTGTGCTTTCGGTTGGCGCTGAAGCAGATATAACCGAATTGGAAAGTTACGAAGAGCGTCAAGTTTTTCTTGAAGATATGGGATTAAGTGAGCCAGGAGCTTCAGTTTTAATCCGTGCCGCTTATAAATTATTGAAACAACAAACGTATTTCACTGCGGGAGTTAAGGAAGTGCGTGCCTGGACAATTAATATTGGTTCAACGGCTCCTCAAGCGGCTGGAGTTATTCATACTGATTTCGAAAAGGGATTTATCCGTGCAGAAGTGATTTCGTATGAAGATTATGTACAGTATGGCTCGGAGGCCAAAGCTAAAGAAGCTGGTAAGTTTAAAGTAGAAGGAAAAGAATATATAGTGAAAGATGGCGATGTGATGCACTTTAGGTTTAATGTATAGAAAAGTTTAGAAGTTTAAAAGTTTAGAATGTTTAGAAACTGCAAGAGTAATTTTGCAGTTTTTTCGTTTTATAAAAATGGCTTGAATTTTGACTATGAAAATCAAAAATAAAGTCATGAAAAAAATCTTTTTTTTAATAGTTATGCCCCTTGTTTTTTCTTGCAAAAAAACGGAAGAATCTCCGATTGAATCTGGGATTAATCTATATTTTGAAAGGCTTCAGCCTATTAACGATTCTGAAATCAATAAAATCCCGAATAAATTTAGAGGTTTATATATAAATGCTGATTCTGTCTTTTTAAGAATTAATGAAAACACAATTTTTAGGGAAGGTTATTACAAAACTAAAATTCATAAAAAACTTTTGGATACAATAAAAAACGGTATTATTTTTTCAGGTAATAAACTGTTTATGAAAGACACTAAAATAGTTTATGATGTTACAAAGGAAGGCGATTCATTAGTTTTAACAAATAAATATTCAGATACTATTTTCAACCTCTCCAATGTCCAAAAAGCAAAACGGATTAATGGTCAATTAGTTTTAAATGTTCAAGATTCTATTTTTTGGAAAGTTAAATTTTTAAGCATTGAAAAAGAGATTCTTAAAATAAGGGAAATTTATTCTGAAGAAGATTTAAAAAGAATTGATTCTATTACGAAAATTAAATCTAAATCCATAGATTCCCTCTCTTACCTCCTAAAACCATCAAGAAAGGAGTTTAAAAAGATATTGAATTTGAAAAAAATAGGTTTTGAAAGACAATATAAGAGGGTTTAAATTTAATATTTTTCATTACTTTTAAGAAAAATTATTCTATGAAAATCATTGCCTTTGCAGGAAGTAACAGTAAAAACTCCATCAATAAAAAATTAGCAACTTATGCCGCAAATTTATTTCAAAATGCTGAAGTCGAAATATTGGATCTAAACGATTTTGAAATGCCCTTGTTTAGCGTTGATGTTGAAAAAATAATTGGGCAACATCCAACTGCTCAAAAATTTCTAAACAAAATTAATGAAGCGGATGTCCTTGTCGTTTCCTTAGCCGAAAACAATGGTAATTACTCGGTTGCTTTTAAGAATGTATTTGATTGGTGCTCCAGAATCAACCCAAAAGTATTCCAACAAAAGCAAATGCTTTTAATGGCAACTTCACCAGGGGCAAGAGGAGGGATGTCGGTTTTGGAAATTGCAAAAAATAATTTACCACGATATGGTGCAGATATCAAAGCAAGCTTTTCGTTGCCGAGCTTTAATGAGAATTTTAACGAAAACAACAATAAAATTTTAAATCTTGAATTGGATAATCAATTGAAGGAAATAGTGAAACAGTTGAGTTAATTTTTGGCTCGAAAATTGTTTTGGATAAAACAATCAAAAAAGCCTCAAAATGAAAATAATACAAAAAAGCAGAAAAATTATAAAATGGTCAGTTTTGGGAATAGTAAGTTTCCTTATTTTATATGTTGTTTCTGCTTTTTTGATTTCTAAAATTTCTGTCAATAGCGATGTTTCTCAAGCCGATAAAGAAATTGAGATTTTTATTTTGACTAATGGGGTTCATACTGATATTGTTGTCCCTATAAAAAACAAAATAAAAAATTGGTCAACAGACATTCGTTTTGATCATACAAAATCCAAAGACAGCCTTGTTCAATATCTTGCCTTGGGATGGGGAGATAAAGGTTTTTATCTTAATACTCCTGAATGGTCTGATTTAAAGGTAAGTACTGCTTTAAAAGCAGCGTTCAACATGAGTACTTCCGCCATACACACTACTTTTTACACTGCCATGAAAGAAGACGGAAGCTGTAAAAAAATCAAAATTTCTTCTGAAGAATATCAACAATTGGTCATTTATATTGCCGAAAGTTTCCAACTCGGCATAGATAAAAAAATTCAGTGTATAACCGGTCACAATTACGGAAACAACGATGCTTTTTATGAAGCAAAGGGCAGTTATAACTTATTTTACACATGCAATACCTGGGCTAATAATGCGCTTAAATCTGCAAATCAAAAAGCAAGTTTATGGACAGTTACCGATTCTGGGATTTTTTCCCAATATCAATAATCTTTTAATTATGAAATCTAAAACCATTTTTTCAATATTGCTTTTTTTAAACTTGATGTTTACTGGCTTTTCCTATAGTCAAGAATACCAACGTGTAGATGATATAATAAATACTTATCCAGATTCTTTTTCTTCTCTAAATAAATTCGCAGAAAAAATTTCTGCCGATTTTACTGATGATATAGATAAAACCAGGGCAATTTTTACTTGGATGGCTTTGCATATAAAATATGATTTAAAACTCTATAATTCGATAAAAGAAAATAATACAGTTGCTTTTTCGTATACTTCAGAGGAGGACAAATTACTCAAATTACAAAAATTCCGTTATGATTTGGCTAACAAAACTCTAAAAACCAAAAAAGGAGTGTGTGAAAATTATACAGCTCTTTTTCAGACTTTATGTGAGTTGATGAATATAAAGTGTATGGCAATTACTGGGTCTTCAAAAACGCATCCAGAAGATATCGGTAAGTTGCCTAAAGCAAGTGACCATGTTTGGAATGCTGTCAAAATCGAAAATTCTTGGCGATTGGTAGATGTTACTTGGGCTGCCGGACATGTCAATAACCAAACAGGAAAATTTGTTCCCGTTTTCAATGATTCGTATTTTTTCACTAATCCGGAAGTTTTCTTTTTAAACCATTTTCCAGATGACAAAAGAATGACGATGCTTCCAAAATCGGAAGAAGATTTTGCAAAATTACCATTGTATTATCCAGAATATTTAAAATCAGGCTATGAAATTGTGATGCCACAAGACGGCATTGTTTCGTTGACAGAATCTAATGCCATTTCCTTTAAAATAATTGATTTACTACCAAATCAGAAAGTGTATTATGTTTTCAGTAATGACAATATCCCAAAACAAGCCGTGGTTGGCAATTATGGCAATTTATCTGAATTTGAAATTCCAATAAGTAAAAAAAATTATGGTTATGTTACTATTTATATCAATACCAAATCGATTGCTTCTTATAAAATTGTAAGATAAATCGAAGATAATTTGTCAATATCATTCTTAATAACTTTGGTATATATCTATATTTAAATTTGTCGAATTGCACTATATTAGCAGAATAGAGGTCTTTGTGAAAGACCGGCAGAATGCAATTAAATTCGATAATCCTACAATGTCAGATCAAAATCAATATACTGAAGATAATATTCGCTCCCTCGACTGGAAAGAACATATCCGTATGCGTCCCGGAATGTATATCGGGAAACTGGGTGACGGTTCTTCGCCTGATGATGGAATTTATATCTTACTTAAAGAAGTTCTCGATAACTGTATCGATGAATTTGTTATGGGTGCTGGAAAAAACATCGAGGTTACCATAAAAGACAAAACGGTAACGGTAAGGGATTACGGTCGTGGGATTCCATTAGGGAAAGTAGTTGATGTGGTTTCGAAAATGAACACCGGTGGTAAATACGATTCGCTTGCCTTTAAGAAATCAGTAGGTTTAAACGGTGTAGGAACTAAAGCCGTAAACGCATTATCCAATTATTTTAGGGTAGAATCCGTTCGTGATGAAAAACAAAAAGCAGCAGAATTTTCCGCTGGTAATCTGGTTCTTGAAGAAGATGTTATAGAGACTACGAAACGAAAAGGAACTAAAGTTAGTTTTACCCCTGATGAAGCCATTTTTAAAAATTACAAATTCAGAAATGAGTATGTAGTTAAAATGCTAAAAAATTATTGTTACCTCAATACAGGCTTAACAATTATTTACAATGGCGAAAAATTTTATTCAGACAATGGATTAAAAGATTTACTCGACGAGAATATCGCTGAAGAAGATATGGTTTATCCAATAATACACCTTCTTGGCGATGATATTGAAGTAGCGATAACGCACAGTAAATCCCAATATAGTGAAGAATACCATTCTTTCGTAAATGGACAGAACACTACTCAAGGAGGAACGCACTTGGTTGCTTTTAGGGAGGCTATTGTAAAAACTATCCGAGAATTTTACAACAAGGCTTTCGATCCTTCCGATGTGAGAAAATCCATTGTGAGTGCGGTGAGCATTAAAGTAATGGAGCCAGTTTTTGAATCGCAGACTAAAACTAAACTAGGTTCTACAGATATGGGTTCTGAACCTGGAATGGCGTCAGTGAGAACTTTTGTCAATGACTTTATCAAAAACAAATTAGACAATTTTTTACACAAAAACCCGGAAACTGCCGATTTACTTTTGCGTAAAATCCTTCAAGCAGAAAGGGAACGTAAGGAATTGTCTGGAATCCGAAAATTAGCAAAAGACAGAGCCAAAAAATCAAGCCTTCACAATAAAAAACTTCGAGATTGCCGTGTTCACTTACCGGATATAAAAAATCCAAGATACCTTGAAAGCACCCTTTTTATTACAGAGGGAGATTCGGCTTCGGGTTCCATAACGAAATCACGTGACGTAAATACGCAAGCGGTTTTTAGTTTACGAGGAAAGCCTTTGAATTCATACGGAATGAGCAAAAAAATCGTTTATGAAAACGAAGAATTCAATTTGCTTCAAGCAGCATTGGATATCGAAGAGGATATGCAGGATCTCCGATACAACAATATTGTAATTGCTACTGATGCCGATGTTGACGGAATGCACATTCGTTTATTGCTGATTACTTTTTTCCTTCAATTTTTCCCTGAATTAATCAAAGACGGACATTTATATATCTTGCAAACGCCACTTTTCAGGGTGCGTAATAAAAAAGAAACCATTTATTGCTATTCGGAGGAAGAACGCCGTGAAGCAATTGAAAAATTAAAACCAAAACCAGAAATTACCCGATTTAAAGGATTGGGAGAAATTTCTCCAGACGAGTTTAAGAATTTTATTGGAGAAACCATTCGATTGGATCCGGTGATGATGGATAAAAATACTTCAGTAGAGCAGTTGCTTTCTTTCTATATGGGTAAAAACACACCCGATAGACAAGAATTTATCATCAATAATTTGAAAGTGGAATTGGATACGATAGAGGCAAGTTAGAACTAGTTTAAAAATATAAATTTGTCAAAAAATCTTCAAAATAAAATTTTATTTCATCAAGTAGTTGAGTTATTGCAAAATTCCAGTCAACAGGTTTTGCGTACTGTAAATTCGACAATGGTTTGTGCCTATTTCGAAATAGGAAGAGTTATTGTTGAAGAAGAACAAAACGGAAAAGATAGAGCCGAATACGGAAAACAAATTCTAAAAGGACTTTCTCAAGATTTAACAAAGGAATTTGGAAAGGGATTTTCAGTTGAAAATCTTGACCGAATGAGAAAATTTTACAGAGTGTATTCAATTTCGTCATCACTGATGCGGATATTGGAAATAAAGAATTCCGATACATTGTTGCGGAATTCTAATGTTTCAGTAAATGAAGATTTAATTGAGAAAGCAATTTCGTCGACACCGTCTACGAAATTCAAAACTCAAAAAACGCAGACAGTGTCTACGATTTCTGAATTGCAGAAAATAGTATACGACTTTTTCAAATTAACCTGGTCTCATTATTCTTTTTTAATAAGAATTGATGATGAAAAGGAAAGACGTTTCTACGAAATTGAATCTGAAAAGCATAATTGGAGTGTTCGTGAATTAAAACGTCAATACGATTCGGCGCTATATACAAGATTGGCTTTAAGCCGAGATAAAGAAGGCGTTTTAAAACTTTCAGAACAAGGTCAGATTATTGAGAAACCAAAAGATATTATCAAAGATCCTTATATTCTGGAATTTCTTGGATTGCCAGAATTACATCAATATTCAGAGTCAGAATTAGAAGCGGAAATTATAAGTAAACTAGAGCATTTTCTTTTAGAATTAGGACACGGCTTTGCTTTTGTAGCCCGTCAGCAAAGAATTACTTTTGATGATAAGCATTTCAGGATTGATTTGGTTTTTTATAATAGAGTTTTAAAGTCTTTTGTTTTAATAGATTTAAAAATAGGAGAATTGAAACATCAAGATTTAGGACAGATGCAAATGTATGTCAACTATTACGACAGAAATATGCGTTTAGAGGATGAGAACAAAACCATTGGTATTGTGCTTTGTCAAAATAAAAGCGATTTGGTTGTTGAATATACCTTGCCCGAAAATAACGAGCAGATTTTTGCCAGTAAATACAAAACAGTACTCCCTAGTAAGGAAGATTTAATAAAATTAATTTCGTAATTTGAATAAATGAAAGACGAAGACGACGAAAATATAATCCCCAACGAAGACGAAACTAACGAAGAGTTAAACGAGTCAGTTAACGAAGAAGGTTTTGAAGATATAGTATCTTCGGGACAAAATCATTTTTACGATAATCAGGAGGAAGACAGTCACGATACGATTACAAAAGTAACGGGAATGTACAAAGACTGGTTTCTCGATTATGCTTCCTACGTAATTCTAGAACGTGCGGTTCCTGCAATCGAGGACGGATTCAAGCCTGTGCAACGACGAATCATGCACTCGCTTAAAGAGTTAGATGACGGTCGGTACAACAAAGTAGCGAATGTTGTGGGTCATACCATGCAGTACCATCCACACGGAGATCAGAGTATAGGTGATGCAATGGTGCAGATTGGCCAACGTGAATTATTGATAGACTGTCAGGGAAACTGGGGGAATATCCTTACTGGGGATGGTGCTGCAGCTTCTCGTTATATTGAAGCACGATTGTCCAAATTTGCTTTGGAAGTTTTATATTCTCCAAAAATTACCGATTGGGGCGTTTCCTATGATGGACGTCGAGCTGAACCAAATAACCTTCCAGTAAAGTTTCCATTATTATTGGCTTCTGGAGCCGAAGGAATTGCTGTAGGACTTTCTACAAAAGTGTTGCCTCACAATTTTAATGAGCTGATAGATGCTTCTATAAAAATTTTAAAAGGAAAACCTTTTACTTTATATCCTGATTTCCTGACTCAGGGAATTGCGGATGTTTCTAATTATAATGATGGTCTTCGTGGCGGACGTGTTCGTGTTCGTGCCAAAATTGCGCAATTGGACAAAAATACTTTGGTAATTACCCAAATTCCTTTTTCTACCAATACAACGACTTTGATTGACAGTATTTTGAAAGCCAATGAAAAAGGGAAAATCAAAATCAAGAAAATTGAAGATAATACGGCGGCTGAAGTAGAGATTTTAATCCATCTTTTTCCGGGGGTTTCCCCAGATAAAACCATTGATGCGTTATTTGCCTTTACTGGTTGTGAGACTTCTGTGGCACCATTGGGTTGTGTGATCCAAGATAATAAACCGTTGTTTATTGGAGTTTCCGATATGTTGAAAATTTCAACAGAAAGAACAGTGCAGCTACTAAAAAGCGAGCTTGAAATCCAATTGGGTGAACTAGAAGAACAATGGCATTTCGCTTCTTTGGAACGCATTTTTATCGAAAATAAAATCTATCGTTTAATTGAAGAGGAAACCACAAGAGAAGGGGTAATCGCTGCAGTTGACAATGGTTTGAAACCACATATTAAGCATTTGAAACGTGCGGTTACTGAAGAAGATATTCTGCGTTTACTGGATATCCGAATTATGCGTATTTCTAAATTCGACAGTAATAAAGCACAGGAAAAAATTGAAGCGTTAGAAGGTGATATCGAAAAAGTAAAATACGATTTAGAACACTTGATTGATTTTGCGGTTGCTTATTTTACTAAACTAAAAGAGAAATACGGAAAAGGCCGTGAGCGCCAAACCGAATTACGTTCTTTCGATAATATCGAAGCCACAAAAGTAGCTTTGAGAAATACAAAATTATACGTAAATAGGGAAGAAGGCTTCGTAGGAACGGGTTTGAAAAAAGACGAATACGTTACCGATTGTTCTGATATTGATGATGTAATTGTATTTCTGCGTGACGGAAATATGATGATCTGTAAAGTCGATGAAAAGAAATTTGTTGGAAAAGACATTATTCACGTTGCGATTTTTGATAAAAGTGACAAGCGCACGATTTACAACATGATTTACCGTGATGGAAAATCAGGGCCTTCCTATATTAAAAGATTCAATGTTTCTGGAGTCACACGTGATAAATTATACGATTTGACCAATGAAACTGCAGGCTCTCAAGTGCTTTACTTTACTCACAATCCGAATGGCGAAGCCGAAGTAATTACGGTTTTATTGCGTCAGGTGGGAAGCGTGAAAAAATTAAAATTCGATATTGATTTTGCCGCAATGGCTATAAAAGGTCGTGCTTCCAAAGGGAATCTGGTGACCAAATACCCTATCAAGAAAATAGAAATCAAAGAAAAAGGAATTTCTACTTTACTGCCAAGAAAAATTTGGTTTGATGATACCGTACAACGTCTGAATGTGGATGCTAGAGGAGAACTCCTTGGGGAATTTAGACCAAATGACAAGATCTTAATCATACAGCAGTCCGGAAAATTAAAGGTAATTACGCCTGAACTGGCTACACACTTTGATGAAGATATGGTGGTGTTAGAAAAATGGCACCCTAAAAAACCCGTTTCTGCAATTTATTTTGATGGCGAAAAAGAGCGCTATTATATCAAGCGTTTCCTAATTGAAAATGAAAATAAAGAGGAGATTTTTATTACCGAACATCCTAACTCACAGTTGGAAATTGTTTCAACGGATTATCGTCCGGTAGCCGAATTGATTTTTGCGAAAGTAAAAGGAGTTCAAAAAGAAAATCAAACGGTGGACATTGAAAGTTTCATTGCCTTAAAAGGATTGAAGGCGCTTGGCAATCAACTAACAACGGATAAGTTAAAACAAGTAAACCTTCTCGAACCTTTACCTTACATCGTTCCAGAAGAAATAATCCCAGAAGAACTGGAAGTTAACGAAGGCTTGGAAATTACAGACTATAATATTCAGTTGGACGATGATGGTCAGATTACACTGAGTTTAGATTAAAAAAAATCCCGATTTCAATTTTGAAATCGGGATTTTTGTTTTATTAGGTGTTTTCTAATTTAAGGATTTTGTTGCGCTGCAGCAGCTGCTTCCGCTTTTCTTTTCTTTTCGGCGTCAATGATTGCTCCTGCGCCTGCTCCAAGACCAGCACCAGCTAAACCGCCTATTACGGCACCAGTTCCTCTGTCTTTATGGTTGATAATTGCACCACCAACAGCACCTACACCAGCACCAATTACAGCACCTTTTGCAGTACTACTCCATCCTTTACGTTTCGCTTCAGGAGTAACTGTGGTTGTGGTTTGAGCGGCAGGGGTAGTGTTATGAATTACAACGGTTTTCTGACGTTGATTTGCAATTACCTGCATAGAGTCAATGGATTTTTGTTTGGCAATTTCCATTTGTTGTCTTTCAGTAACAGCATTTAATGAATCAATTTGTTCCTGTTTTGAAGCCTCGGTTACTCCAGCTTCGTTTCCACTGTTTTTACATGATAAAACTAAAAGTGATGTAGCGAATATTATAGCTAAATTTTTCATAATAATTGGTTTTAAATTATTATGTAAAGATTGCAAAACATTCACTTTGAGCTATTACAGAATATGGGTTTAATATTATATAATTATAGTTCCAAACAGTTATTTCTTTCCTAAATTAAGTTTACTGTTGTTATATCCATAGCAGAAATAAAATACCAAACCTATCACTAACCAAACCCCAAACCATTTCCAGTTAGAAACTGCCATACCAGTCAATAAGTAACAACAAGAAATTAATCCTAATAATGGGATTAAAGAAAGATTTTTCAAGAAAGACAGTATTGCCATTATGATACAGATTATAAAGAAAATAACCATAGTAATATTAGTAGCTAATTTTTCGTCTGAAAAATCAAAAGTATCCTTAAAGAATGTTGGAAACAAATAATTAATAAATGCTGTTGAACCAATAATAAGCAACGGAAAGATAAACTTAGAGTTGATGTACGGAATTTTGAACTTACCCTTGGTGGCACGTTCCGCAAGTTCAGCTTCACTTTGTGGAGAAAGCATCAATACCCCACCGCAAACCAAAACGAATGCAAACAAAGTCCCGATACTGGTAAAGTCCAAAACAAAATTTTCATCAGTAAAGAAAATCGGAATCCCTACCACTAAACTTGTAATGATGGTTGCAAATCCAGGTGTTTTGTATTTCGGATGGATTTCAGAGAATTTCTTCGGCATCAATCCATCACGACTCATAGTCATCCAGATTCGAGGTTGTCCCATCTGAAATACTAGCATTACGCTTGTCATCGCTACAACTGCTGCTATTGAAACAATGAACAACATCCATTTTACACCTTTTAAAGCAAAAATTTCTGCCAAAGGATCACTAACACCTAATAAAGTATAGGAAACCATTCCAGTAATGATCAATGCAAGGATAATATAAACTACCGTGCAAACCAATAAGGAATAAATCATTCCTCGTGGCAAATCCCTTTGTGGGTTTTTACTTTCTTCCGCCAATGTTGATACAGCATCAAAACCGATGTAGGCAAAAAACACCGCCGAAACTCCTCCCATAACCCCTTTAAAACCATTTGGCATAAATGGAGTCCAATTGTCAATATCGATATAAAAGAATCCAACGACTATGACTAAAACAATAATCACCAATTTTATCATTACCATAATATTGCTGATGTTTTTAGATTCCTTTGTTCCTTTATAAACAAGATAACTAATTAAAACATTGATTAAAACAGCGGGTAAGTCAAAAATCACTTTAAGGCTACCTATCATTGGTGCATTTTGCCAAGCATTTAAACCTTCGCCTACTTTATTGTCTAGAAAAGACGAATGTGCCGATTGGTAGTTTATTGTTAGCCATTCAGGCAAATGAATGGAAAATGTTTCGAGTAAATTAGTAAAATAGCCACTCCAGGAAAAGGCAATATAAATGTTACCGATAGAATATTCCATGATTAATGCCCATCCTATAATCCAAGCAAATAATTCACCAAATGAGACATAAGCGTAGGTATAAGCACTTCCAGAAACTGGAACACGAGAAGCAAATTCGGCATAACACATCGCAGTAAAACCACAAGCTATGGCACAAATTACATATAAAATCACTACTCCTGGACCTCCTGAAAAACACGCATTCCCTATGGCACTAAAAGTTCCACCACCAATAATAGCGGCAATACCAAAAAAAGTTAGATCGCGAACGGTTAGTACTTTATTAAGTCCTGAATGATCGCCGTCCCCGCCTTGGTTTAATATAGTTGAGGTTGATTTTCTTCTAAATAATTTGGAAAATGACATAAGCAGTAAATTATAGTTTTGTTAAGCGAAAACAAATATATAAAACCAAATGGAATAATAAGTTTTCCAACACTAATTTCAAACAATAGTTAAAACTTATTAATGAATAAAAACATATAATTATAATATCTAATATGTAAATGGTAATATGTTATTTTTGCATTGTAAAAAACTAATTTAAAATATAAAATATGTCATTAGTCGGAAAAAAATTCCCAAGTATTGCAGTTGACGCCATTTCTAGAACTGGTGAAAATTTGAAAATCAACATTTTTGAAGAAGCGGTAAATAACAATAAAAAAGTAGTTTTGTTTTGGTATCCAAAGGATTTTACATTTGTTTGTCCTACAGAATTGCATGCTTTTCAAGCCGCTTTACCTGAATTCGAAAAAAGAAACACAATCGTTATCGGTGCGTCTTGTGATACTAATGAAGTGCATTTTGCTTGGTTGAATACACCGAAAAACCATGGTGGAATAGAAGGGGTAACATATCCTATCCTAGCGGACACCAATCGCAATTTAGCTAATATTTTAGGTATTCTTGATATTGATTCAACAAGCTACAGTGAAGATACCGATTCAATAATCATTGAAGGTTCTAATGTGACTTTCCGTGCGACTTATTTAATTGACGAAACAGGAAAAATTTTCCACGAAAGTGTAAACGATATGCCGTTAGGCAGAAACGTAAATGAATATTTGAGAATGGTAGATGCTTATTCACATGTTCAAACAAATGGAGAAGTTTGCCCTGCTAACTGGGAAATTGGAAAAGACGCAATGTCTGCAGACCGTAAGAGCACAGCCGAATATTTATCAGCTAATTAAGAGTAAAAAAAAATATTTTTTAAAACGCTTTCAGTAATGAAAGCGTTTTTTTGTTAAACAAGAATTAGTTTTTATTTATATTTGAGCTTAACTTAATTTTTTTTAATTAAAAGAGATGAAAAAACCGCTACTATTATTACTGCTTATTATAAGTACAAACTCTTTTTCGCAGATTAAGGATGGTCAAAATTTTTGTGTAGAAACAGCTGATGGGGATTATTTCAGTTTATCAATAGATAAAAAGAAAATTATATGGGCTGATAATTCCTATGTGGAACTTAAAAATGACACCAAAACATTCAACGGCAAAATTTATATTGAGTATACACAGGATTGGGGAGATGAGAAAATCGATAAATTATACCTGCGTGAAGAAGAAGGTGTTGTATATCAATACCTAGAAGAATTAAATAAAGAAGTGATCCGATACGATAAAAATTTCAAAAAAGGGCACTCGTGGAACGCGTCTGGAAAAGGCAAGTACACTATAATTTCTTATGATGGAAAATTGCATACCCGTTATTGTGACTATGAAAACCTATTAGTGATTAAGGCAAAAATCGATTATGGTACCTTTAATTTTTATTATCTAAAAGGCCATGGTTATATTGGCGCCACTACAATGGATAATAAATTAATTTCGTTTATAACGCCTCAATGGTAATTCAGCAATAAACAAAACTTTTCAAAGATCCATTTTCATAGATTGAATTCTATGAAGCAAGTTGCTAGGGTTTACCATATTACTGTTGCAAACCGTTATTATGCGAAATTTTTTCTAACTCTTTGCCTAATATAGAATAATCCAAATGGTATGATCCCACATATATAAAACCATAAATCAATATTGCTTCTAAAAGGATTTACATCATTAAGTAATAGATTTATTAAATAAATAATTGTAAAAATCAATGCACTTCTTAATGAAGTGATTTCTGATTTTAATGCTATAAATACAATAAGAATAGTTGATATTATAAATGACGTAAAACAATTATTAATTATAATAAAAGGTGACATTCCAACTGATCCACCTGGATATTCTGATAGACCAATAAAAAGTATAAATAGTAAAGTATTTACAACAGAAAGTGCTAAGAATATGATTGTATTTTTTAGGAAGTAATTCATTAATGATTATGCTTTCAAATTATTAGTAGACTCTTCAAAAGTTCTATTTAAATCAATAAGTCTTTTTTGGTTTGAGTCTCCTTTTGATTTTTCATACTCTGCCCAAAGCATCACATCTCTTGTTTCAAAAGTTGCTATTTCAGTATTTTGGCTAAATCAATCAAATTACCATTTGCCAAAAATATTATACAACGAATTACGCGTTCTATTTTGATATATTCAACTTTTGTGATTGCGTCAATTAATATTTTCGTTGCTTTGTTTGCATTTTCACCAAAGGCGGCATTTATTTTTACGATTATATTTTCTTTATATCATTGGTTGGATCGTTTTGCAATTCAAGCTAATTTGTGTATATAAATATTAAGTAACCTTATTTAATATTTATAAATGTTTTTTCTACTCCGAAAACCCATCAATTAAAACATCCAATATCTTAATTGCAGCCTCGCTAATTTTAGTTCCGGGTCCAAATACGGCAACAGCACCTGCATCAAACAAATATTGGTAATCCTGAGCTGGGATGACACCACCCACAATCACCATAATGTCTTCGCGTCCATATTTTTTTAATTCTTCAATCACTTGTGGAACTAAAGTTTTATGTCCTGCAGCAAGTGAGGAAACGCCCAAAATATGCACGTCATTTTCAACCGCTTGTTTTGCAGCTTCGGCTGGAGTTTGGAACAGCGGACCTATATCCACGTCAAAACCAACATCAGCATAACCCGTAGCCACTACTTTTGCGCCACGATCATGTCCGTCTTGTCCCATTTTTGCAATCATGATTCTTGGGCGACGGCCTTCCAATTTAGCAAATTCATCTGCTAATTGTTTTGCTTTTTCAAAGCTTTCATCGTTTTTTATTTCTTTGCTATACACACCGCTAAAAGATTTAATTTGTGCTTTATATCTTCCGAAAACTGTTTCAAGCGCATCACTTATTTCACCAAGAGTAGCTCTATAACGAGCGGCTTCAACAGCTATTTCCAGTAAATTCCCTTCTCCTGATTTTGCTGTGGCTATCAGTTTGTCCAAAGTTTGTTTTACTTTTTCGTTATCCCTACTTGCTTTGATTTGGTCTAATCGTTCTACTTGTTGTTTTCTAACCATTTGGTTATCGACATCAAGAATATGCAATGGGTCTTCTTTCTCTAATCGGTATTTGTTCACGCCCACAATAATATCCTGTGAACTATCTATACGCGCCTGTTTTCTTGCTGCGGCTTCCTCAATGCGTAATTTCGGAATCCCAGCTTCAATTGCTTTTGTCATTCCGCCCAATTCCTCCACTTCTTCAATGAGTTTCCAGGCGTTTTGTGCAATTTCATTTGTTAGGCTTTCTACATAATAACTACCAGCCCAAGGATCAACGGTTTTCGTGATTTTGGTTTCTTCCTGTAAAAAGATCTGGGTATTACGTGCGATTCGTGCTGAGAAATCTGTAGGTAAAGCAATCGCTTCGTCTAAGGCATTGGTATGTAACGATTGGGTTCCGCCAAAGGCAGCAGCAGCAGCTTCAACACACGTTCGAGCCACATTATTAAAAGGATCCTGTTCGGTTAAGCTCCAACCTGATGTTTGGCAATGCGTTCGTAATGCCAATGATTTTTCGTCTTTTGGGTTGAAGGTTTTCAATAATTTTGCCCAAATCATTCGACCGGCACGCATCTTCGCAATTTCCATAAAATGGTTCATGCCAATTGCCCAAAAGAACGAAAGACGCGGCGCAAACTCATCTATTTTCATTCCAGTAGAAAGCCCCGTTCTAATGTATTCCAATCCGTCAGCTAAGGTATAGGCCAACTCAATATCGGCTGTAGCACCCGCTTCCTGCATGTGGTAACCCGAAATACTGATAGAGTTGAATTTTGGCATTTTCTTGCTCGTAAATTCAAAAATATCGGCAATGATTTTCATAGATGGAGTAGGTGGGTAGATGTACGTATTACGAACCATGAACTCTTTTAGAATATCATTTTGGATGGTTCCTGAAAGCAATTCGGTTTTTACACCTTGTTCTTCGGCAGCAACAATATAAAACGCCATAATTGGTAAAACGGCACCGTTCATTGTCATGGAAACCGACATTTCATCAAGCGGAATCTGGTCGAACAATACTTTCATATCTTCGACAGTATCTATAGCAACACCGGCTTTTCCTACATCACCCACAACCCGTTCGTGGTCACTGTCATAACCTCTGTGGGTAGGTAAATCAAAAGCAATGGAAAGTCCTTTTTGTCCGGCAGCAAGGTTTCTGCGATAGAAAGCATTGCTTTCCTCAGCGGTTGAAAATCCTGCGTATTGACGAACAGTCCACGGGCGGCGCACGTACATCGTAGCGTAAGGTCCACGAAGGTTTGGTGAAAAACCAGCTCCAAAATCAAGATGTTCAAGATTTTCGATATCCTTTTCAGAATAGGTCGGTTTTACTTCGATACCTTCGGCAGTAAGGAAGTTGTCGGTTGACGTTTCTTTATTAATTGTGTCAATCGATTTAAGCGTTATATGTTGGAGGTCTTTTCTATTCATTTTTTGAGACTATTTTGTACCGCAGTTTTCTTCATACAATTCAACGATTCTGCTTAATCCATTTTTTTTCAAATCATTTTTATCTAATAAATCAGATAATTTAGGGCAATCTTTTTCAAAAATAGTTTTAATAGTACTTTTTAATGTGGTAAAACAATTCATGCAAATATTCCCTCCTCCAAAAGATTGGCTTATAAAAAGTGCATGATCATCTTTTTCTTTTTTTATATAAAAACTATATCCTTCATCAGTAGCACTATTAAAATAGACGGAATATAAATTTATTTTACCTTCTTTAACAATCATAACCCATGATTTTTTTTTGTCTACAGTAAATTCACTTGGTTTAAAAGGCTTTTGATTCGCAAGAAAAATAGTAACATATTTTAAAGTTATATTTTCGTCATTAACAATTTCAAAACTTTTTACTAAACCTATTTCAAAACTTTCTGCTTTTTCTTTTTTGTCTGCTTTGAATTTTATTTTCGCATCATTATAAGCCGGAATTTCTATAAATCCTTTTTTTGAAGTTCCGTCATTTAAAATGATATTTCCAGGATAGAATTTTGCTAAAGCTGAAAACGGAATTAAAATAAATAATAAAAGTAAGTTTTTCATAATGTTTGTTTGGTATTAGTTTAAAAGCAGTTTTTTTAATTGCAACTATTTTAATTCTTTTTTCATGTTATCTGCATATTTTGCAATCTCTATATTTTCAGTGGGCCATTTTTTTAATTCGGCATACCAAATATTAAAATTTTTCACATCTTTTTGAATATAATAGTATTGCATAATATTAAAGCAATTTTCAGCATTATAAAGAGTGTCAATTCCTAATTTAGATGATTTATAAAACTGTGCAGTTGCTTTATCAATCCCATTTATTTTGGTCAAACTATAAATATATTCTTTAGATATGTAGGCGTCCTTGGGATTTTGTTTTAAAGCTTCTTCTAAAATTTCAACCGCTTTTTTATATTCTTCTAAGCAATTATAAGAGAAAGCAATTTCTACTGCCAAACCCTCATAATTTGGGTCTAATTCTTTGGCTTTAAGTAAAAAAGGAAGGGCTTTAGCACATTCGTTCCAGCCATTGTACATAAACCCCCATTTATATTGTCTTTTAGCAGTGTTAAGGTCGTTTTTATAAAATTTTAGCCAATCAGGAGTTTTTTCAATCTTTAAATCCTTAAAGAGATTTTCAGGAATAAAAGCGACCTTTCCATTATTTGGTTTAAGTCTCGCTTTAATATTAGTGTTTTCAATTTTAGTCACTTCAAATTTTCCGTTAGCATCTTGCTTAAATGAACCTTCACTATTGTAGGTCAGACCTGCTTGTGAATCTATATAAATAAATCCATAACGGTACATTCCATCTTCATCTTTTTCAAATACAACCCATTTGTCCTCACATTCTACAAATCTCTTGTTGAAAGTCAAATTTAATTGTGAATGAACCTTAATTGTAATTAAGACTAAAATTACCAATAATACTTTTTTCATAATTTATATTTATAAGGATGCAATTATTTTATTTTAACAGGTTCACGGCAACTAATTATGCAATTGGTTGTTTTAAAGACTCAAAATACTGTTTGTTTAACTGTCAAACAATTAAAACTTAAGAATTAACCCTTTAAGTTGTTTTCTCCGTTTCCAATCGTTCCTGTTCTATTTTCTCAGCCAATCTTCTTTCGATTATCGGCGTAATCAATGTTTTTCTTGGCTTTACTTTTACGAAAGGGAACAATTCCAAGTCATGGCTCATTCGGTCTGCTTTGTTCGGGTATTTATTGGTCCCTAATAAAATTTCCTTTCCAGAATCGAATAGCTCTTGTTCTTTGTCTGCACTTTCCTGAATTTTCCTTTTAATGGTTCCGTCATTCAGTTGTTTTAGGAAACCGCCATTATCTTCAATGTCCTTAAATAATGCCAATGCCTTTTCGGCCAATTGATTTGTAACGCTTTCAATATAATAGGCACCGTCTGCAGGGTTGTTGACTTTGTCAAAATAGGATTCATGCTTTAGAACAAGCAATTGGTTTCGGGCAATCCTATCGGCAAATTCATTGTCCTTGTGGTACAACGCATCATACGGAAGATTCGCAACCGCATCCGCTCCACCTAGAATAGCACTCATGCACTCCGTAGTGGTGCGCAAAAGGTTTACGTTATAATCGTATAGGGTTTTGTTTCGTTTGGTTGGAGAAACCAATAAATGGCAATCGGTTGTAATGTGGTATTCTTTTGCAATTGCATTGAATAATAGTCTCAACGCGCGCAATTTTGCTATTTCAAAAAAGTAATTGGTTCCTACCGAAACCTGAAAAACTATCGGTTGGTTTAAATTGGAAACCCTGTTGAAATATTCGTTTGCATGTGCCAATGAATACGCCACTTGCTGCACCATGTTGGCACCGGCATTTTCATAGAGCCCCAAATCAATACTCAGGAACGAAGCCGAAGTCACTTCTTTTGAAAGTGTGTTCAATGCTTCAAAGTTGTCTTTTTCTTCGGCTTTAAGCCAATTTCCCTCTTTGGCCAAATAACCAATAGGATCTATGTTACAGAAAATCTTTGCGCTTCTTTCTTTGGCAACAGCCTCGATTTTTTTGATAAAACCAATAGAAAGAAAGCCCAGGTTAAAATAAACGGTTGTGTTCTCTAATGATAGTTTTTTTAATAATTTTGCTACATCAATAGTTTCGTCATCAATAGAGAACCGGATACTTTCGGCACCGCGGCTAATGGATTCCAATGCTCTTTCAATCGATTTGTTAAGGTCATGCACAAAAATGTTCTGACAAATTTTAAAATCCGCAGCTTTAGTGTTTGCGGGAATTGATTTTTCGGCATCGTCCTTATGGTAAAAAGGTTTTACCTTAATGTCTTCGGGTGAATTCCATATTAATGTATCGTTATAGTCTGCACCTTTAAGTTCAAATTGTATTTGTTGCTTCCATTGTTTGGAGGAAACGGCTTCGAATTCCGGGAATAAGTTTGTTTTCATTCTTTTCAGTATTAAGTAATCAGTAGTAAGTGATTAGTACCCGATAGTTATCGCAAGTAGTAAGTTAATCCGCTCAATTCAATCCTGATTTTTTAATTTTTAATTCTTAATTTTTAATTGATGTACTATCCCCTTCAAATTCAATGATATAAATATCTTCACTGTCTTTTTTCATATAGTATTTCTCCCTGGCGTATTTTTCTACTTGGTCGGGGTTTTTCAGGTGTTTGATGTTTTCCTGGTCTTTCTTGATTTCGTCTTGGTAGTATTTTTTATTGTCTTCCAATTCCTCAATCTGTTTGTCTAGAACCTGCTGGTCCAAATAAGAGTAATTATCCAAAAACACCATCCAGACAATAAAAAAAATCAAAATCAACAAATACTTGTTGCTCAAAAACTTGAGCCAAGGCCTTTTATTGATACTGTCTTCCAATGGGTTTTTCATAGCGTCGTGTTTCTTAGCCAGTTCATTAACGGAATTGAAAGTTATGGATTTAAACTACTTTTTCCTAGTCGTGAAACAGGGCATAAAAATAAGTAAAATTTATGAAACCCATTGTGTAATTGCACTGCTATAATAAAATTGGGTATTGATTCTTTTTCTCGTGTTTTATTTTTCGGTGAGCGTAAAAAAAATGCCCTTCCAAAGTTTTTGAGGGATTTCTTACAGCACAACTTTTCCCAATGAAATCAGTACTTAAGCATACTATTTTAAAAAATAGTGCGTTATCTAAATCGTTAAATAAATAAACAAAAACAATTTTATAATGAAAAAATTATCTTTCCTTTCGTTTTTAGGAGCAATACTATTATTGACATCTGCTTCTATGTGTGACTCTGATGACCACAATTCATCATCAGATCCAACTCCGGTAATCAATTTAATGACCGGCGGTACTTGGCGCGTAACGAGTTTTATAGATTCGGGCAGTGATGAAACAGCGCATTTTAATGGCTACAGCTTTACCTTTGGCGCTGCCAATGTCCTTACTGCAGCAAACGGAACCAATACTTATACCGGGACTTGGTCTGTAACTTCGGATGATAGTGACGATGACAGTTCGAATGATTTGGATTTCAATATCCTGTTTTCTGAACCGGTTAATTTTACCGAATTGACGGAAGACTGGCATATTTCTTCCAGAACCAGTAGCCAAATTCAATTGGTGCATGTCAGTGGTGGCAATGGAGGTACAGATTACCTAACTTTCGAGAAAAACTAATGCTTAAAGACACCCAATAAAGAGGCGGGATGTGAGGTATTATTTACGATTATAAGGGTATTGAAGCGCTTTCCTACAGCAAAATGCTAAAGTAAACACAAACCTATCTATACTACTGTAATCCAGATGTACTTTTGCACTCGCAAAATTCAATAAAATATGTCAAACACAACGATCAAGATCCTATCAAGAGAAGAGGATTCTGATGACATCAAAGAAATTCTTCTCTTAACAGAAAATAACCTTAAAGTCAATTTAAAATGTTTTACCGGTCAGCAAGGCGAAGTATGGGTTACTAAAATACCTTCCTTGAATATTGCAGGCTACGGACAATCAGAAAAGGAATCAACCCTTGACGTGTCTGCCAATATCGAGAAACTCGCTTTGGACTTATTTAAATTGAGCAGTTCTAAACGAAAATTGGAAATCAGAAAATTAGGTTGGAGCCTGGATAAGTTTTTTAAGAAAAAATACACCAAGACCTCCATCAATGAAATTGAAGTGATTGAAGATTTTGATTTTCCGGAAGAAGTAAAAAAGTTTATTTTAGAAAGTAGTTTAACTCATTAAAATTAAATCCCTCTTTTGAGGGATTTTTTTATGAGGATAAAATGTTGATTGAAAGAATTGTTTTTAATTGATTAGTTTTTGGAGAAAAGTCAGGAGACTTTGAGAAGCGCAGCGCATAATAATGAAAACTTTATAGATTGAAGTTCTTTACTAAGATTGAGAGGAGTAAATTTTTGCAAACAAATTTATAATTGCCACCTTTGCTATCTTAAGTATAGGAAAAAATAAAAACGAATTTCTTTAATATAGAAAAGAAACACGAAATAAATCAATTACTAAGGAACTATCTACAGACAAGATTTTAGAAATAGAAATTAATGCGACTATTGTGAATTTAATAAAGGAGTGTATATGGAAAATGCAGGATTGATTTTCGTTCATCCTTTTTTGTCAACTTTATTTGACCGCCTCAGTTATTTGAACGATAAAAGGGAATTCAAAGATGAGGCAAGCAGATGGAAAGCGGTAAATGTTTTAAATTATATCGCAACAGGACAAGTCAGTTTCATTGATCAATCAAGTAATGATATGTCAAGAATATTATGCGGAATGCCAGTTGAATACCATGTTTATCCTGGACTCATGATTTCACAAAACGAAAAGACTGTGCTGATTTACTGTTGCTGCATATTATATCAGAATGGCAAATATTGGGTAATACCAGTAATGAGGGCCTTAGAAATACATTCTTAAAACTAAAAGGCATATTGGAAGAAAAAGAAGATGCTTTTCAATTAACTATAGAAACTATTGGAGTTAGCAAAATATTGCTAGATTTTATTCCGTGGGAAATCAGTTTTATCAAGTTACCTTGGATGCAGAAAACAATTTATATCTCATGGAGAGATATCACTAATTAGCAACATAAACTTTTTCAAACCAAAAAAACTACAACAAAATTATTTCGTTGTAGTTTATTATTCGGAAAGTTAATTAAAATTGTCGTGTACTCTGCTTGTTTGCTAAGCAAAACATATTTCAAATTCCCGAAATACCATTGTAAACACAAGAATCACCAAAACATTTTCTGCAACGGTGTCTCTTGCTGTTGCAACGGCATCTCGTGTTACTGCAACGGCATCTCGGGCTGTTACAATGGCAGTTCGGGATGACGTAATGGCAGTTCGGGTAGCTGCAACGGCCTCTCGTGTTGTTGCAATGGTGTCTCGTGTTGCTGCATTACAGTCCGTTGTAGTTGCAAAGGCATTTACTCTTGCCGCATTGGGTTTTAGTATAATATAACAATTTTGTAGTGAAATACGGTTTTTTGTTAAAGTGGCACTTATTAGATTCGCTTATTAAACAAAAACAAATACATTATGCAAAAAACACAGATTGACCAGTATGATATGCTGCTCACCGTAGAAAACCATTTTGACGACAACCCAACGTTGTGGAATGCGAACGTGCCCGTTACGGCGGCCAAAACTTTATTGTCGGCAAAAATCGATGCCATTGCCACCGAGGTTGCCCTGCAGCTCGTGAACCCAACGGGTATTACCATAGACAAGGCAAACCTGCGTACCGATCTAGAAAATAAAGGCTATGTCCTGAGTGCGGCGCTAAGTGGCTATGCCTCGGCAACACCCAACAAGACCGAATTGTACAACCGCGTGCATTTTGCCAAGTCGGATTTCCCGAGGTTTCGCGAAGCGGAACTCATTGGGATCATTACCAACCTGCACCGTGATGCCACTGCCGAGCTTGCGAACTTAGCGCCTTATGGGGTAACTGCGGCAATCCTCACAGCCTTATTGAATGCTAATAACGCTTTTGGTGTGATTATGAAAAACCCGAATGAGGCCATTGCCAGACGAAAATCCGCTACAGACAAGATTGCCGACCTGCTTCCTGATGTCTTGCTGTTTTTAGAAACCCGTTTAGACAATCTAATTGTAGGACTAACCACTGCACAGCCACAGTTTGTAACAATGTACAGTAGCCTGCGCGCACTCAACAGTACGGCGACCAACCCGCTGAGCCTGACTATTACCACCCTAGAAGCAGTTACTAATTTACCTATTGCCAATGTCAATATCGAATTAGTTGGCGAGGGCATCACGCGGGTTTCCAGCGACCGGGGCTACAACACGGTACAAAACCTGGTATCGGGCAACCACCAGTTAGGGACCAGCCACCCTAATTTTGTTTCCCAAACGATTCCGTTTACCGTTGTGAGCGGTGAAACCACCGAGCTGGTGGTGGTGTTGGAAAGAATTTAAATTTATTTTTTTAAGAATTAAAAAACCCAATAATTTAGTTTATTGGGTTTTGTTTTATTCGATGGGGTGTTAAATCTGGGTTATCTCAAATGCTATTTATAATGTTAATTCACTTACATATTCAGATATAGGCTCTTGCGCAAGGAATAGTGACAATTCTTTTTTATTATTGAAACCATTAATTTTCTGTTTATAATTTTCGGCTATACTTGGATCTTCAATTTCTAGTTTTCTGTTTTTACTAATTTCCAGAAATTCGGTTTCCATATCAATTCCTAAATATCTTCTATTGGCTAAATTAGCTGCGATTCCTGTGGTAGAACTTCCTGCAAACGGATCTAAAATCCAAGCGTTTGGTTTTGTAGATGCTAAAATTAATCGGGTTAAAACAGACAAAGGCTTTTGGGTTGGATGTTTACCACAAGATTTTTCCCATTTGGCAATGGCTGGTAATTTCCAAACATCTTTCATTTGTTTATTGCCATTGAGTTGTTTCATTAACTCATAATTGTAGTAATGAGGTACTTTTTCTTTTTTTCTTGCCCAAATAATTATCTCAGCGGAATGTGTAAAGAAGCGACAAGAAAAATTTGGTGGCGGATTGTTCTTTTCCCAAGTGATAACATTTAAGATTTTAAAATCTAATTCTTGTAATAATTGACCTATGGAAAATATATTATGATATGTACCACTTATCCAAATGGTGCCATTGTCTTTTAGTTTTTCTCTAACTAATTTCAGCCAATTGCGATTAAAGTCATTAATGAAATCAAATCCCTCTGATTTATCCCATTTCCCTTTATTGACCGAAACTATTTGACCGCTTTGAATAGATAAACCATTGTTAGAAAGAAAGTAAGGAGGATCCGCAAATACCATATCAAACTTATGTTCAAACTTTGGTAAAAGCTCCATTGTATCTCCATGCAAAAGAGTAAAATTATTATCTGAGGATTTGAAATAAGGTTTTAGCATAATTTTAAATTGGAGAAGCCAAATATAAAATAGCATCTAAGTTTAAAGCAATATTTATGTCGCCTTTGATTTGATAAAATTTACCAACATTCAAGTTGGTATCAAAATCAAAAAGCCTGTGTAGATTATAACCATTTTTATTTATTTTAGAAAATTCAATTTCATTTTTGCTTAAGTAAAAAGGCCTATTTATTTCTCCTCTTGTTGTTTTAACTTCAATAAATTTTTCATCTCCATTTTCTTCAAAAGAAAGAATATCATAACCCAAACCGTCCCCAACCTCTACTGAGGAGTGCTGTATTTTATCTGCGAGATCTTTTCTGCCTTTTTGAATTAATATTTCCTTTTCATTTTGAATTACAAATAATTCACCCAAGTAACCTAATCTTTTGTTTTTAAGTTCTTTCTCAATAAAATCAGTATTTTTAAATGCCTTAAAACTATGTTTCTTTGTATTAAGTTTAGTTTTTGGAGTTTCTACTAATTCTAGTTTAATGCTGCCAATTTTACTTTCCAAAACACCTACTTGAAAACCATCTTTGAAAGCACAGTTTGTACATTTATGCCTACCTGTTCCTCCTTGATTTTCTCCAAGGTTTTTTAGAATATGAGTTGGAGCAATACTACCATTATCACATTTTTCTCTATTATTTAAAGTCAAACAATAATCTGAATAAGACAACCATTGTTTACTACTTCCTAATATAAACCCTTGCTCGTAAGCACAAGTAGGGCAACGATGTCTCCCGCTTCCGGCTTGACTATGATGCAGCTCTTTTAATAAATTTATTGGAGAAACTCCTCCGTGAATACAGGTTTCGTTATTCATACTTTTAATTTGATTTAATTCCAGACTTAGAAATTAACTCATTTTTTAATTTTGATTGTCCAATACCTCCAGATGGAAAATTTTGATTATTAAAATCCGCATCATCTATATCAATAATACCAAATATTTCATCAAACTCATCAACAGTAATAATTCTATCAAGAAAATATTTTTCTTTGGGTAAAAATTTATTTTGAATTAAATAATTGAAAAATTTCATAAAAGCAATTATTCCAGTAGACTTTACTAAAATCGTATTATCATTCCAAGGATTACTCCATTTCTTACTTATTGAAATAAAATAATTTAATACTACCTGAACAATTTTAATGTCGGATTCTTCTTTAAACCATTCTCTAAAAAATAGTTTTCTGTCATTACCTAAAATCAATTTTTCATCCCTTTTAAGAATATCTCTATCTTTTAATGGTGATTTTGATATATATTCAACAATACAATCTACTAAAGTAGCTTGGGCGACTGTCTCATTGACCGGATCGTCTGCAAGGCCTAGCATTTTTATTTTGTTTTTTAACGGACTTTTTTCATTTTCATTTAAAACTCTGACAATGTTATGAGCAGTTCTATATGGACTTCTTGAATTTGATAAATCATATAAGTCAAAAACAAGAGATTTATTAACCTTGGTTTGTGCTTTATTAATTGTTGAAAAAACCATAGATTGATTTTCTATATCCATATCAACATAAATAGTTACTACAAGTTCAAAATCTTTAATATTATTATTAAATAATTGATTATCATCTATTGCTTTTTGTAATCCTAATAAACGATGTTGACCATCAATTATTTGTGCAATTTCGTCAGATTTTCTAATTGATAATGAATTATTATTAATTATGATATTTTTCACTAAAACTTCATCCTCAATATTTTTATATGTATTAATTGCAATAACTATACTTGATGGAAAAGTCGCGTCAATAAATCCAACATATTCAGAAATTTCTTTAAGTCTAGCCGGAGAAGGCTTTCTTTGAATTCCAAAATATGTATCTAACTCATTTCCTTCTTCATTTACTATCCTTCTTATATCAAATTTTGCAATATCTAATAAATCTTCACATCTAATGTTTGCTATGTATAATTTGCCTATAGGTTGTTTAACTTCTATGTACTTAATATTTTCAATATACTTTTCCATTATTTTATATTGTTTAATTGATTATTAAGATCTTTTATCTCATCATCAACAGATTTTGTTGGATTTGGATTTGATTTTTTATTTAGTTTATTAATTAAACTGAAATCCTTAAGTTGAAAATAAATATAAATCAAAACAGTTAATACAAATAATATATAGATAATATTTACAATTGGCTCACATTCTTTATTAATCTCTCCAAATTTATAATGTTCTAAACAATCCTTCTTATTTAAATAGAATCCTACAATTGGGAACAAAAAGAGAACATACAAAATTAATCCTATCGAAATTTTACTTTTGTCTTTACTGCCTTCATTCTCTTCAGATTTTATGTTTTTTATCCATAAATATAAAGTTGATGAAGCAAATGCTACTAATAAAACTAAATAAGTATATGGTTGAGCTAAAGTTTTACAAATGCTGTCTTTATTAATTCCATTATTGCCAAATTCAATTATTAATAGAAACCATACTGGAAATAAATTACCAGCAAGATTTACAGCTATGTATTTCCAACCCTCTTTCTCTAGCCAAATCTTCCACCCATTCCAATTTTTAATATTACTCCAAAATCTGAATAGAACAAATAGAACGATTGTTAAAGTGATAGATATTATTATGTAGTTTAAATTCATAAACTTAAAATTTTATTTAAACAATTATCTTTTAGCATTTCTAAATTCAATAAATAATCTGCTTTATCAAAATATTCTCTTAATGGCTTCAAGGTTGATTTCCAACCTGCGCCATCAGTTACCCATATAAAAGTAATGTTTTGTGCATTCCAATAGGCATTCATATTTACATATTCAGTAGCGGTAGATTTTAGTTTAGAGCCGCCACCTCCATAAAAATTGCATTCAATAAAATAGAGTTTTCCGTTTTTGTTAATTGCAAAGTCAATGTTACGGGAAGATTTATCAACTGCAATATCAATATTCCAATGTTCTTTAATTTTTTTGGCATTTGCTTGGGACATATAATCATAACCTAATTCATCACAAGTTTGTTTAACAAACTTTTCTACAATGTTTTCCATTAGAGTACCACCTCTATTTTTTCTACCATTGCTGTCCAATCCAACTTCAACACCTGTGACATAGTCTACAAGATTTTTTACTTTTTTATTTTTCATTAAATCACCTAAGCCCGATTGCATAAAGAAAAGTGTTAAATCTTTACAATCTTCATCAGACATAAATCGATGCTTAAAATCGTAATCTTTATAAACAAAATTGGTTTCGTCAATCAACATAGAAACCGAAGTGTTTCTAAAAGCAATTAAAAAAGGAAAGGCTTTAATAACTTGTGGATATTCTTTAATCAACTCATAGACTTCCTGTTCTATATTTTCTTTGCCAATAAGAACATTCAAAAGATTTAATTCTTTTTCAATGGGTTTTATGTTTTTATGCACTTTTTCCCAATTCACAAAATAGTTCCAAAGAGTTATTCCTTTGTCTTTAAATGTTGTGGTAATTTGTTGAAAAAGTAAGTCTTCATTTTCAATTTTAAGCAATTGACAAAGTTTGTTCATTCTTGTAGTTGGTTATTAGTAATTCTGTTAGTTGACCTCTTTTTTCTGGGTTGGCATTGATACTTCTTCTCGCTAAAACTCGATTAATATAGAATTCATCATAAATATCATCAAAAAAAGTGTCGGTCATATCTTTTCCTTTTACATCAGAATTGCTTAAAATCCAATTATGATTTAAAGTATCTAATTTTTTACAGAAATTACGTAAGCGTATTTGTTCATTATCACCAAACTCATCTTTTGCATAAGAATTAAAACTGGAGGTTTTACTCAAAGGTTTGTATGGAGGATCAAAATAAAACAATGCCGGCTTCTCGGCATGTATTAAAGTGTCTTGATAATCGCCTGTCAAGATTTCTACTTTTTGTAATACTTCGTTAACTTCAAGAATGTTTTTAGAATCACAAATAATCGGTTTTTTATAACTTCCAATAGGAACATTAAATCCATTATTTCTATTAACTCGGAATAAACCATTAAAACAAGTTCGGTTTAAAAAAATAAATAATGCGGCTTGTGTTACTAAATCGGTAGAACGTGTGTTGAAAAGTGTTCTCTTTTGAGTATAATATTCTCTTTTAATTTCAGTCTGTAAATCAATATTATGATATTCAGCTTGAAATTGATTCAAAACAGAAATTAATTCTTTTGGATTACTAGCAATTACTTTATAAGTATTGGTTAAATCGGAATTGATATCGTTAATAACTGCATTTTTTACATTAGGAAAATTGTTTAGAATCCAGAACAAAATAGCTCCGCTTCCTACAAAAGGCTCAACATATGTAAATTTTTGTTTTAAAAACTGTGTAGGTAAAGCTTTTTCTATGTCTGTTATTAATTGGGTTTTACCACCAGCCCATTTTAGAAAAGGTTTTGCGCGCATAAATTCTTGAGTTTTTGCTAATGTAACAATTAAAAATAATTGCTTTTTTGAATATAATATATTCTTTTCAACAAAATCAAACTATGCTTTTTTACTTTAGATTTAATTTTTCTTAAATTAAAGTAAGTTAATTCCAAACCTTCAAAAGTTTTTTAATTACGTTTATTAAACAACTTCTCCTTAACATCATTTAACGCAATACTATATAATTGTTTGTTGCCTTTGTTTGCTATTTCAAGATTTTGCAGACATTCTCTCAGGTATCGGGGAGCGAAGTGGCGGTCGTGTAGGGTAATTTCGCGGGTATTGTCTATGATGTCGGCATATTTAATGGTTTGTGCATCGGGACTGGGTTTCTACTAATACCTTTATCAAAATGGGACTCATATATAATGTAATTCTTAAGATTTATAATGCAAGCCTTTAATATGCATTAGTATTAATTTTGTAATATTCTGATAGTTAGTTTTGATAAGTAATATAAAATAAGAGCTATGAAAAAGATATTTTTTTTGGCATTGGCATCATTAATGTTCGGTGTCGCCTCTGCACAAGTAATGCCTGAACAACGCAGTAAAAAACCGCAGGCATCAAAAGATAAAGGAACGTTAACCCACACCGACAGTGTGAATAATAAGATTGCGCCCAGACCGTATTCGGCTGCACAAGCAAATAAGAATGCAACAAAAGCAAAGATGCGTGCGCAAAGACGTATCAATACCAATACTATTGACCGTAACAATAATACGCCTCCAACCCCTGTTAACTCTACGACCAATACGACAACCAATACAACGATCACTCCAAATCCCAATAACGTTCCAAACGGTAAAATCAATAACGAAAATACCAACACTACTGGATCAGGAACTAAAATAACCAATCAGGGTACCACTAACGAAACGATTACTGTACCGCCGCGTCAGTAAAGGCGGGGGAGTGTGCAAATGGGAATGTAGTATTTACTTATAGAATTCTGTTATGAAAAGCCTATTGTTAGTAGGCTTTTTTGTTGTGGTTTTGTAAATTTTTACGGGTTAGGGTGTTTTGATGGTTTGTCGCTCGCACAGCTGCGGTATGTGTGTGGGATTGTTTTAGTCGCACACCTGCGGTATGCTTGAATCTTGGTGTTTGTTTTTTAGTTGCATGCACACCTGCGGTATGCTGGTTTTCCGAGTGCTGAGTCGCAGACCTTCGGTATGCGGAGGTTTTGTGCTTCTTGGGATTAGCTTCGCTGTTCCCCGGGAGGGAGAACCTGCAAAAGAAACCCGAACGCCTTTTTTCAAAAGGCGTTGGTTTTTTGTTTCCAGTTCGCTTTGTCGAAGCGAAATCCCGTTTTAAAATTTTTCAGGGGTTAGCTTCGCTGTTCCCCGGGAGGGAGAACCTGCAAAAGAAACCCGAACGCCTTTTTTCAAAAGGCGTTGGTTTTTTGTTTCCAGTCCGCTTCCAAAAGTAAACTTTTGGCGCGGGCTGGAAACAAAAAACCCGAAACTTGCGTTTCGGGTTTCTTTTGCGGAGAAAGAGGCTCCGCTGACCTTTTTATAACATCAGTGTTTTTAAGGTTTCCCAGCGATTACAAATCTCTAGGGTAACTCATAGGGTAACTGTTTTTTTAAGCTTTCAAAGTACTGAAACAAAAGTAAACAATTTGAGATTACTTTTGTCAAATTTCATTCTTTTTTATGTTATTGATAATAAGATAATTATTCTTACTATTTGTTCATATATTTTATTTATATATCATCTAAATCTTGCAAATGATTATTTTAATTATGTAAATATGTTAATTTATATATTCTTACAGAACTTTAACAATAATGTTAAAATACGTTAAATTTTTAATTCTATATTTGGCAGAAATTAACAAGAATAAATGCTGAAAAATAATAAACGGGATTTGCTGATAATAGTCAATAGTATATTGATTGTAGCACTAGTTATTTATATGGCTGCAAAAGAATTTACTTCTTCCAATGAGACAGTTTATATAGACAATATAAAACTGTTCGATGGTTTCATCATGACCCAGGAAATGAAAAAAGTTGGAGAAAAGGAATTCAATTCTAGAAAATCAATTTTAGATACTTTATATACCCAACTCCAAAATCCGAAAATTGCCGAGCCGCAAAAAAAAGCAATGATGCAGCAGTTCATTCAAGGCAAGGAAGCCTTGGAGGAATTCAACCGCGAATTTGCCAATTCTGAAAGCTCGAAAATATGGTCCCGTATCAATACATATATAGGAGAATATTCCAAACATAAAAACTACCAATTAATATTGGGTTCAGAAAACAAGAGAAACGTTTTGTTTGCCGCTGAAGAATCGGACAAAACAAGTGAACTGCTCCTATATATAAACAAGAAATATGAAGGGATCAAATAATTGCTTTTTCCTTTTTTTGTTTTTTGTTTTATTGTCATGTAAAAAAGAAGAAAAACAAACAAGGGACGACTCTGCCATTAGGGACAGGTATTACAACCTTCAGAATATAGGCTGGAAGTCCAGGGAGTATGTCCAAAAACTTGACGACATTGGCTATACTGCCATTGAAGTGCCATTGCCGTATTACTTGTTGAAGGACCAAGGCAACCAGGACCTTTTTAACGTTGACTCCCTTTATGAGGAGAACAAAAGGGAAAGGATCATAGAATTTACCTTTCAGCAGGAAAACGAAAAGGACCTGCTAGAAAAGGATTTCACGGGAATGTCCTATACCGATGCGGTAAAGTACATGTCCTTTGGACTGGAGAAGGACTTCTATGTAGTTACTTCAAAAAAAGACACCATCCGCTGCTCCGGGGTTACCTATGAGCGCTCCTATAAAATTGCCCCTTACCAGAAGGTGCTCCTATTCTTTTCGGGAATCGACCCAAACGAACGGATCCAACTGGTCTACAACGATTACCTTTTTAGAAAAGGGACACTAAAATTCATGTTTAAAGACACCTATACCGAAATAGCCTTATGATCAAGCAAGTAAAAAAAAGTAAGTTTAAAAAAACCGTTGCCATCTACCTGGCAATGATGATTTTGTTAGAGACTTTTCATCCAATGACCATGTACGCCTTAACCAGCGGACCAACGCAACCTGAGTTCAGCGCCTTTACACCGATTGGCACTTCGGATATGGTAGACCTTTCTAGTGGAGATTTCAATTACAATATTCCTATAATGGATGTTGGAGGTTATCCATTGAATTTGGCCTATAATTCTGGAGTTACTATGGATCAGGAAGCTTCTTGGGTTGGACTCGGTTGGAACTTGAACGTGGGGCAGATAGAACGCCAGATGAGAGGATTGCCAGATGATTTTAATGGCGATGAAATGGTTTATGAAAATGATTTACGAGATAATAATACTGTAGGAATGAGCTTTAATTTCCATCCAGCTTTATATGGTGTAGATGGAGTTAATCCTTCAAATGTTGGATTAAGTGTAGGATTAGGGGTACAATACAATAATTATGATGGGATTTCATTTAAACCTACGTATGGTATAAGTTATGAACTTGCTGAAAATGTTTCAGTTGGAGCTAATTTTTCAAGTTCGGTTGGAGAAGGAGCATCGGTAAGCCCAAATGTTAGTATATCAAAAAAAATAAAAGACAAAACAACTTCAGCAGTTACACTTACAGGTGCTTTTGGAGTTAATCTTAGCAGTAGAAGAGGGTTAGAAGCCATGAGTCTATCTGCTACTAGTAAATCATATGATAAAGTATCGAAATGGAGTAAGAATCTCGAAAAATATGTTGATGCCAAGCAAACTACAGGAGGTGCATCAGTTGGAGGAAGTATTTCTTTTAATAATCAAACCTTTACACCTACAAAAAGAATTGGGTTTCAAAATGGAAGTTTCACTTTCGACGGAGCTTTTGGTGTGGAACTTTTTGGTGCAGAAGGGCAAGGTCAAATCACAGGATATGGTTCTTATCAATCCATCCGTGAAGATTACAAAAACAGAAAAGTAAAGGCGTTTGGATATGAAAACACACATTATAAAAATGATCAAGAAGGTGTTCTAGATTTTAATAGAGAAAAAGAACAAACTGTTACCCCATCAACAAATGTGCTTCCGATAACTAATTACACATATGATATATATTCAATAGAAGGTCAGGGAGTTGGAGGGATGTTCAGGCCGTATAGGTCACAGGTAAGTCATGTATATAATGATAATGTAACAGACTATGGAACAAGTGGAAGTGTAGGTGTAGAAGTCGGTGGTGGTGGATTATTTCATGGAGGGGTGAATTTCAAGGTCTCACCATCTACTTCCACAACAGGAAGATGGACTGATGGAAACAATGTATTGCCAAATTTTAATGAGAGTAGTAACGATGAGAATAATATCTTATATGAACCTTATGCTTATAAGTTAATAGGCGAGATGAATGTGGATAAAGATGACGATTATAATTCAAAATTAAATGCATCAAAAGCATTGAGAATAAAACTCGATGGTGATAGGTTTAATTGGAAAACCTCTCCTACTTTTCAGGCACATGAGAATGGTACTTTGCTAAGTGAGGATTACAATACCTCAATACTGAATAAAATTAAAAGAACCAAAAGAATGCAACGTAATCAGACGGTTCAAAAAATCAGTTGCATAGAGGCAATAAGAAATGGTTACACCATTGATCCTTCTATTAAAATAAATGCTTATGCAAAACCACACCACACTGCGGCCATGAAAATTTTACAGCCAAATGGGAATACTTATGTATATGGTGAAACTGTTTACAGCATTAAAAAAGTCGAAGCTACTTTTGACGTTTCTGGTAAGTCAGGTTCCGCATCTACTTCTATTAACAAAAAAAGTGAAACAGTAGATTATAATGGAGATGTGCGTGGTAATGGGACGATTAATAGTGATCATTATGTAAATAAGATTACTACACCAGAATATGCACATGCATTTTTATTAACTAGTGTTTTATCTGCTGATTATGAAGATGTTGACAATAATGGACCATCCGATAAAGATTTGGGTAGTTACACTAAATTCGTATATGTAAAGACTACAGAAAATGATCAATATAAATGGCGTATTCCATATCTTGGGAATAAGGCATCCTATAATGAGGGTTTAAAAACGGATGAAAATGATGATAAAGGAAATTACTTATATGGAGAAAAGGAGTTGAAATACCTTCAAAAAATAGAAACTAAAACACACATTGCTTTTTTTGACCTCGAAGATAGGTTAGATGCGAGAGGGGTAATAGGTGAATCCGGAGGAATTGGACCAGGAACAATGAAATATATAAAATCAATACGTTTATATGCAAAGTCAGAATTAGTAGTTGACCCTATATCTGGAATTTTTCTGGATCCAATATCAAGTGGAACTGTTAAACCTATTAAAACAGCCCATTTTGAATACGATTATTCATTGTGTAGAAATATGCCAAATAATGTAGGATCACACTTATTTCAAAATAATACTGATATTAATTTAAACAGAGGTAAATTAACTTTAAAGAAAGTATATTTTACATATCGCTCTTCTAATATGGGAAAATTTACTCCATATAGATTCAATTATTCAGCCTCAAATCCTGAATACGACATGAAAGCAAACGATATTTGGGGTAATTACAAACCTAATGACGATACTTATCTTACCACTTCGGAATTTCCATTTGTAGAACAGGACCAAACAAAGGCCAATGAATATACTGGAGCATGGGCTTTAAATTCTGTTGAACTTCCATCTGGTGGAGTAATTACGATTAATACTGAAAGTGATCAATACCAATATGTTCAGGACAAAAAAGCGATGCAAATGTTTAAAGTTGTTGGTGCTGGAAACAGCATTTCTTCTATGAACAATTCATCCGATGAATTATATGGCAGCTTACAAGGAGGTCATGCAGATTATATTTATGTAAAACTGAGTGATACAAATCTAGGGCTTACTTCCGATCAGGTTTTTGATAGTTACATTGCCGGTTTAGGCAAAGAATTTTATTTTAGATTTTTATTGAACATGACTTCATCAAAATCGGATTATGTTGACGGGTATTTTTCTATTAATCAAGGGAAAGGTAATTATGGAGCTATCAATAATTCAACTGGAACTTATGCTGCTATACCATTGGGTACGGTTCATATGGGAGGAGGGGTCGAAGCAAACAAAAGGGTTAACCCAATTTCTAAGGCTGGTTGGAGTTTTGGTAGAACTTATTTAAACAGATATGTTTACAGTATAAGTGGAGATGGTGTAAATAAAGATTTTAGTAGTATAGTAAAAGACCTTGTAAAAAGCATTGGAATGATCGAAGAATTGTTTGTAGGACCTAACAAACTACTTGAAGATAACAATTGTGCCCAGCGTTTTGATTCCAATCGTTCATGGATTCGATTGACAAATGCAGATGGACGAAAATATGGAGGAGGTTTAAGGGTTAAATCAATAGAATTAAGTGATAATTGGAATGTAATGACTTCAAATAACAGTGATAATCTTTACAAACAAAAATATGGACAACAATATAATTATGACCTCAAAGACGGAACTTCAAGCGGGGTTGCAACATATGAGCCAAACGATTCTCATGAAAACCCATTTGTAAAACCATTTTATTCTCCAGAGGGAGGTTTTGAAGATGCTTTGGCAAGTAGGAAATATGTTGAAGAACCTTTGGGGGAAAATTTCTTTCCTTCCCCTATGATAACGTATTCAAGAGTAACGGTTTCTAACTTAGACAGAACGAATGAAAATGGGAATAAGAAGCTAACTAAACATGCTACAGGAAAAGTAGTAACCGTACATTATACATCTAAGGATTTTCCAACTATAGTAAACTATACTCCTTTGGACTTAAAATATGATCAGACAAAAAGTAATATACTCAGTCTTCTTGACATTTGGTCTGTAAACCATATAACGGGCTCACAAGGTTTCTCTATTGAAACGAATGACATGAATGGGAAAATTAGTGAAGAAATGGTATATGCAGAGGGTCAGAACACTGCTATATCAAGTGTAAAATATAATTATAATGTAGGTTTGGATGGAAAACTGGACAATAATTTGACTACCATTGATTCAGAAGGAAAAATAAGCAATCATCTTTTAGGTGTAACTAACGACTTGATTACGGATTTTAATGAAAGTAGAACAAATAGTGAAAGTTTTGGAGTTAATGCGAACCTTGCTGGCTTCCTAGCTGCAATATTTCCTGTTTTAGTACCGGTACCATTACCTACATATGCCTCTCACGAAAATATACTTCGTACAGCCACTACAACTAAGGTTGTCCATAAAACTGGTATTTTAATTGAGAAGATAGCTACCGATTTGAATTCTGTGGTGTCAACTAAAAATCTTGCATGGGATGCAGGATCAGGAGAAATCTTACTCACCGAAACAATCAATGAATATGATGACCATTATTATTCCTTTAATTATCCTGCCTATTGGAAATATGAAGGGATGGGATTGGCTAGTAATAATATTGGAATTGAAGGTACTTTCATTGACAGCCCAGGAGGTAATTTTTATAATTCCAATGCTTATCTTAAAGTCAAAAATGAAAATGATTTATCCAAATTATTTCTTGTAGGAGATGAGTTAATTTTACATGTTAATAATCTTTTTCCTTTAAGAGCATGGGTTGTTGGAGTTGATCCTACTAAAACAAAAGTATTGTTAATGGACAGATTTGGAGATTACATTAATCAGTGTGGAGTTGAAGATAGGGAATTTCCGTTTAGATTAGTTCGTTCTGGTTTTAGGAATATGCAGACAGCATCTATGGCCTCAGTCACATCTATGATAAACCCTATTCGTGAAAGTAATGGCACATTTAAAGCTTATATTGATGCATCACTTTTTAATTACAATGGTACAGGTTCCAATCCACGGGTTATAAATGCAAGTGCAATTGTATATAAAGACTATTGGAGGCCGCAAAACGAATTGAATTTACCTTCATTTCCGGATTATTTGGCAGGTGCAACAAATGCAGTAACAGAAAACGGTGATGCAGTTTATCCATACGAACAAAATGGAAACCCCTACTTAAGAAACATTAAAGGGGAATGGAAGGCTGAAAAATCATATGCTTATTTAACTGGACGAAATTCAGCTACAGGACAAATAAACAACCCAAGAAATGAAGGGTTCTATAGTAAGTTTTCCCCATTTTATAATTTGATAAGTGGACTATGGGCTATTAATGAAACCGATTGGACATATGCAAGTAGTGTCACTCAAATGAGTCCTATAGGCGCAGAACTCGAAAATAGAGATGCTTTAAACAGATACAGTTCAGCGCAATATGGTTATAACTATACCATGCCTATGGCTGTAGCTTCTAATGCAAAGTACCAGGAAATTGGATTTGAGGGTTTTGAGGAAACGCAGAAAGCTGACAATAAACATTTTGGTTTTAAATCTGCTGGAAACATTCCTACAATAAGTGATGCAAAATCTCATTCTGGTAAAAGAAGCGTAAAAGTAACTAAAGATCAATCAGTTTTAATGATTAGGAAGTTAAAGGCAGCAAATGTTCCCAAAGTAAAAGTTGATGGTTGTCATTTAATAATAAATGATGGAAATGGATTAACGTTATGTTACAAAACTCTTCCTAGAACAGCTGCGGGTAATTGTAGTGGACCAGGAGGGTTTTATCATACTTATTATTATGTGGTCAAGTTTCAAGGATTCACTTTTACTGACGGTTTTGAAAGCCATTTTAAAGTTACATATTATAATGACCATACTGGAGTAACATTCGCAAATGATGGTTTTACAGTTGACACTGAATCTTTTTGTGGTGATCATTTTTTGAAGTTAATCCTGCTGGAAAGTTTAGATGATCCAGATTTTAAAATCAAATTTTATATTGAAGGAGGACGAGATACAGAAACTCAAGACGGAAATATTAGATATGAAACCCAGCCTGTTACTACTCAACAAGAACATCTCCCTGTGTTTCCTAATTGTCAAAACTAATAATACATAATATGAAAATAATAATAATTATCTTTTTACTATCATTAAATACTTATGGACAAAATCTAAACGAAGGTTCATTCGCACCATTACCTGGAGGGAAATATGTGGTAAGCGGCTGGGTTCAGGAAGATTATGGAACTACACAAAAAAAAGCTTATTCTAGTTATATTAGAATCAAATTTTTACAAGGTACTTTTTCATTGCCCACTGGTACAAAAGATTTTTTTCCATCGGGAGCAGTTATAGATGGCTGGCAACGAATAGTCGGAATTATTGATATACCCGCTTTTCCAAATCCAACAGACAATCCCTCAATTGTATTAGAACTAATTTGTGGAGTTACGGGTATTGACTGCTATTTTGATGATATAAGGTTCTTTCCTTATAATGGTAGTTTAAAAAGTTTTGTATATGATGAACAAACAAAGAGGCTATTAGCCGAACTTGATGAAAACAACTATTCTACTTTTTATGAATATGATTTGGAAGGTGGTTTGATCCGTGTTAAAAAAGAGACTGAGGAAGGTGTGTATACAATTCAGGAAACACGAAGTGGGAATGTCAAAAAATAGTTAAACATAGATAATGAATTATATAAAATGGACGTTTTTAATTTGTTTGATTATGCTTTCCGTTTCATTGGGTGCACAAACAAATACTGTAACTATTGGTTACCTATTTAAAAAAGTAGAGCAATGCTATAATGATAAAGAGTACATGTCTTATAATTCTTCATATAAAATGTATGCCAACTATAACTCTAAAATTGTTTCTGAGCAATACTCAGGTCTTATAGTAAAGAAAAACGGAGTTTACTATTATAAAATAAATGATATAGAGTTTTTGAATTTTAAAGATTGTAGTTTAAAGATAAGTAATCATGAAAAAGCAGTTATTTTAGGAAAGGCAGCCTCGCGATCACTTTCCCCTTTGTCATTAGAAAGTTATCTTAAAGGCTTTAATAGGAAACTATCAGAGGATAAAGATTATTGGATATGTGAGTTGTCTCCTTCTAAAGTTTCACAGATTATGTTTCATAAAATAATAATTTACATCAATAAAAAAGAATTTACTATTGACAAGCAGATTATGTATTTTTTAAATGAAATGCCATCTAAAAATAACAAAGGCAAAGAAACAATGGAAAGGCCCCGAATAGAGGTTATTTTTAGTAAACGAGCGAGCCAAATTGCGAAAGACGATTTGTTAGTCGATAAAAAGCAGTATTTAATTCATATTGGAAAGAAAATAGTTCTTTCAAAAAGATTAGAAGCATACAAATTGTATCAGTCATAAACAGTAAAAAAGATTTATATGAACTCATTAAGTTTATTGTCCTCAAAAATATTTCGTGGTCTATTGTTTTGCATATTATTTTTAATGGGTGCCTACAGTTTTGGGCAAAATACCCCAACAAAAATATTTTCAAATACAGAGATTACAGCTGCTATATCAAGCGCTAGTAATACCAACTCTAACACTTCTTCCAACCCTTTATATATAAGAGATGTGGAAATATTCCAGACAAACCATTGGGATAAAAATCTTAAAACATTGATTTCGTTAAAAATCAACAATGAGCTTCCACCGTTTGTATGGTTTAAAACTACTCTTAACTTAAAACTTGTACCCGTATTAGCTGATGGTACATATGATACTGCACATCCATACAATCAAACTTTAATTGTTGAATATAATCCTATGGGAAATGCAACTACATTTTCCGATTTAGCAGTTCATGAAATAGACAATAGATATGGTGTTAGGGTAATAATCAATAGTTATACAACACAAGTTATCGGAGGAGCTACAACTAATACAATAAACCCAAATGTATCTTTGGAGTTAAGTTTAAAATCTGATAGAAATTACATCTTAAACGGCACTCCAAATATACAGTCTACAGTGATTAATGATTCTGATGGTGTGCCAGTTGCGTTAAAATTCAATTGGAGTGCAGTTTTTGGGGCAAAAGACTACGAACTAGAATGGACATGGGTTGATAATTATGGTACTGATGCGAATAATATCAATACGGTTTTAGCTCCAAATCTTATTTCATTTTCTACCCGTGATTTTGAACTGAATAATACTAGGATAAAAACAAACAAGGTCGAATATGAAATACCATTAATATATGCAAGAGGATATATAATATACCGTGTGAGGGCAGTTGGGAAATTTGCTTATGATGATGAGGATGGCTTTAATGGGGCTTGGAGCTCAGGAATAACTAACAAATTTAATGTTGGAGACTGGACTAATGCAAACAAGCTTATAAGTAATCACGAAAGCAACAAAAATTGGCAGTTTCAAGCCAGTTATGCCGAAGAAGGAAAGAAAAAAGAGGTTGTTAGTTATTTTGATGGATCTTTGCGTAACAGACAAACTGTAACAAAAATAAATTCCGATACTGATAACAATGCAGTTGTGGGAGAAGTTATTTATGATAATCAAGGTCGAGCAGCTATTGAGGTCCTACCCATTCCCTTGTTAGGTAAAAACTATATCCGCTACTTTAACACTTTAAATAAAAACACTTCAAGTGTTTTATATACTCATCGGGATTTCGATTGGGATGCCACTGCAGGTTGTGAAATAGAATTGGCGGGTATGTCATCTGCTACTGGAGCAAGTAATTATTATTCACCACAAAATACGGGAATAAACCAAACTTCAACTCCATATAACAAGTTTATTCCCGATGCAAAGAATTATCCATTTAGTCAAGTGGAATATACACCGGATAATACCGGTCGAATTCGACGAAAAGGTGGAGTTGGAAATGTTCACCAACTAGGAGCACAAGATCCTTTAGGCAAAACACACGAAATGAAATATTTCTATTCTACTCCAGAGCAGTCGGAACTTAATAGGCTTTTCGGATATAGTGTTGGAAATGCTTTGCATTATAAAAAAAACACTGTAGTTGATCCGAATGGACAGATAAGCGTTAGTTATATGGATCCACAAGGAAGAACTATTGCAACAGCATTATCTGGCGGAAAGCCCTCTTCTTTAGTAGGCTTGGAAGATGAAGTGGATGCTACGGGACAATTGCATCTCAATACTACCGTAGACCTTCTCAATAAGTTGGATCCTGCAAATGTTGATACTCTATTTGATAATAATAATTTAAATACCTCCAATAATTTTTCTTTTTATGAAGATAAATTAGAGGTTTCTAAACAAATAGTAGTTGCTGGTGAAGGAATTCCGTATACATTCAATTATTCGGTAAAAAATGAAAATGTCTTCACTCCCGCATTTTGTACTGATAAATATTCTTTTGTCTATGATTTAAAAATTGAACTTAAAGATGATTGCGGAATTGATAATGGGAATATAATAAGAAATTCGACTGCTTCATCAGGAACTATTGGAACAGAAAATTTTGGTTCTGGAACTCCATTAGCAGTTAATACCTTTTCTATTGGTCCAGTAAATCTTGATACAGAAACTTATACTCTGTCAAAAGAATTGACTGTAAATAAGAAAGCACTTGAGAATTATGCAAATAATTATATTAAGAGACTAACTGATAAAACGGACTCTTGTTATATAGATCCTTCACAATTTGCACCAAATACAAGTTTGCCGATTGACTGTAATACTACTTGCCTTCAATGTACAGAAAAAGTAGGATTAGAGCCTGATTATATACTTAAGGAGATGAAATTGTTCTATGGCCTTCAATCAACAAGCAGTTTTTTTACAATAAATAATACTACGTTAATTGTAAGTGTAGCTCCTAATGCTGTTAATTCTTTAGGTGTATCGATAACTCAAGGAGAAGTGAATGCTTTGGCGGTTCGTTATAAAACGGAATGGGAACTTCTTCATAGAGTATGTGAAGAAATTTGTGGAACTTCTGTGTATTTTGGAACTTCAATGTGTGAAGTGGGTGAACAAGCACTATTAAAAGATGTAAGTCCTGGTGGCCAATATGGAAACGTTACCTTTAGTGAAGCTGTTTTATCTGGATCAACACCATTGCCAGAAGGACAGCTTACCGACGACAACTTAAGTTTATTTAATCAATCAAACGGTATTTATTATATAAGCCAACCGATTCATCCGCATAACTGGAAATACCCGTTGGAAGACTATAAGGATGCTGGTGGAAACTTATCTTATATAACTGTCCAACCCGATCCAATTGCTCCAGGGGCATTTAATCCACCTATAGATACTGGAATTCCACAAGAGAGTATTACGGCAAACGGGCAAACTATTTATAAGGTGAAACCTGCACAATTAAAGAATGTAACCGATTTTGTTTCAAATTGGAACAAAAACTGGGCTTACTCACTATTGGGATATCATCCAGAATACGATTATTTAATTTATTCTAGAGAGGTTTGTAATTTAACCAAAAACATATCCCCTGTAAAAATTACTAAAAACTCTGCAACTCCTCCAGTTTATAGTTACCAAATAGAAAGCTCAAAAAGTTTTTCTTCGAATGATTATGATAATTATCTGGATTATCTTGAAACATATGATTCAGCTGTAGCGGCAGGTATTTTTGGAGAAAACAACAACAATATTTTTTCGGAAGATCCCTACTTTTCGACATCACTACCTGTGACTATTGAGGATGCAACCTATTATAATAAAAAAAGAAATATAATGCTCTATGCCCTACAAACAAAGTATGACAATTTTGATACGGGTATTACTATGTATAAAGCTGCTTATCAAATTATAGATGGAAATGCAGTGGTTCCATATGATTATACAATTAATTCTTATCATATTTCTTCATTGTCAGAAGAGAACAAAGACCGTTTGTGGAATACTTATAAAAGTTTATATAAAAGTTTAAAAGCAAGGATCAATCATGTTTTTTTAAATCTTTATGCCAATAGTAAAAGAAAATACAATGGTTGTATTGGTGACCAAGCACAAGGCTCCATTACAAGTGTACTTAGCAGTTATCCTCAGGCTTCGGATTTGTCTAATGACATGCCGACTTTGTCATTATGTACTCTGGCTCCATTAGCTTATAAGGATAAATTAAAAAGGTTTATACCTGTGAATGTTGGGTACAACTCTGCTGTTGATGGAACAACTGCAATTAATGAACTGACGGCAAACGGAGATTATCAATACTATGCACAAACGGGTAAATGTCCGTTAATTGTGGATCTCGACATATTCTTAGATGGTTTCTTTAAATCTGTTGTGAATCGTAATTTAAATACTTCAACTACTATACAAAATTATTTTACATTGGATCTTTATAACCCACTTAATGGATATAGTGATACCAGAATTAATTCTCAAACCTCAGTAATTGATCAAAATAGTATAATTTTTTCTATAAATTCAAATACAGCATGTCCAGACGGGATTATATTAACACTTCCAAGCACATTGGAATGGAGTAATTATAATAGTAACCCAGGCGTTAATCAATGGAAGGTATTAAATTTTGATAATTTGACTTTTAATGAGAATATACCGGTTGATTCATTTAATAAAAGATTTTCATTTAGTGTTGTTGCTCAAATAATTAATGGTGTTAATGGGTATCAAGAAGTAATTATGACAGGAAGCACCTGTGCACCTATTGGAAAATGTAGTATAATCCCAAATGGATTAGGAGAAGTATTGGATCCTAACAGTGCCTCCGTTTACGATGAGTCTGGTTGTAATAAAAAAGCAAAATTTATTCAGGCTTTTGTCCCTTTTTTAAATTCTGTAAGGACTGCCCCTCCATCTCAAGTGTTTGGTCCAGGATTAATTTTAAATAATTTGTCTATATATAGAGATTCATATTTAGGCGAGTTTTTCAACGAAACCACAGTTATCAATTCTGTCTGGAAAGGAACAGCTAATCCTTACAGTTTTGAAATTTATAAAGGGGGTCAACTTGTGTTTTCAATTGAAAACCCATTTGAGGGAATAATGCCTTACATACAATCAGTTACCATAAATACTATGGTCAATCCTAATACAATTACATTTTATTATTTGAATAATAATAACATTTTGGAAAATCTGACGGGAAATTTTATTGAAAATATCGATTTTTCTTGCTGCGCAAATCCTTGTGGGCCTACCGATAGTGATTGTGATGGAATAGCTAATAATATTGACAATTGTCCATATGTTAGTAACCCAAATCAATTTGATGCTGATGGAGACGGCTTAGGGGATGTTTGTGATAATGATTTGGGTGTTAATGCTTGTCATCTTTCTCAGCTAGAAGAGACTACATATGAAGATAATTTAAGATATTTTTTGAATAGCGCATTAGGTTATAATTTCACTGATATTTACACTCGTTTTCCAATTAATCAAAATAGTTCTTTATCAAATTTTATTAATGATTCAAACTTATTGCAACATATGCAAAGTGTTAGGGTAACTAATCCTGGAACATCTCCTAATAATTTAACCATAAACTATTATAATTTAGTAAATCTAGGGGGTGCTCAAGAGGGGTTTTCAATTGCTCTATATGCTAATAACACTAACAATATTGACTACAATCCTATTGTATTATATGAGTTTTCGCTTAACGATGTTTTGGAAATTACAAATATAGATTATATTGGAGATTACAATTATAATATAACTTATGAAACTGCTTCTGGTACTGTCAATAAGACTATAAGTATACACAACTACATTGAAAAAGATACAGGTAGAACATATGCTGAAAGACAGCTTTGTGACTTTTTAAATAATGGGGCTAATTTAAGACCTGGCGAGAATAGTGATAATATTGTTGCTAGAAATCAAAATGGGAATATGTCACTTATTTCTGCACCAACTTCTACTTATGTATGTGGTACCTGTATTCCTCAAACAGTAACTCCTGTTGGATGTACTGAGGCATATCAGCGTTATAAAGAATTTTTGGATTTTACTATTCCAACAACACTTGAAACAGTTCCACCATCAAATGTGCTTCAGTCTTCAGTAATAACTGGACTATATGATAATGAAATTTATGATGAAATCCAGTTTTGTAATCATAAATTAGCATACTTAGTAGATAGCTATCTTGTTTATTTACAATATTTAGGAGCTACTGATAATCATCCTTCGTTAATAATAGATAGCGTTGATCATCCAAAATACATGTCTATAACTCAATTTGGACATACTAATTTAAATTATGGATACAATAGAATCCTGAATGCATTAAGTCAATACCAACAATATTGCAATACTACCGCAGATGCTGAAGAATTAAATTGGAATAATTACATAGATAAGGTTTATATATTGCAGCCTGGTATATGTCCACCTGCACCTATACAAATAAATAGCCCAGCAATTGAGGAAGATCCAGTATCAAATTGTGAAAAGGTAATTAAAAATATTACTGCCACCTATCAGCAAGAGGCCTATTTAGCTTATATTGCTAGTCTAAAAGATGATTTCATAAGAAATTATATTAATGAAGCTACTCATAAAACAGTAGAAACTTTTGATATGATATACAAAGACAAGGAATATCAATACACCTTGTACTATTATGACCAAGCGGGTAATTTAACCCAAACCGTTGCTCCAGAAGGTGTAAAGCGTATATTGCCTACTGTTATAAGCAATAATGCAATAAATAATTATAGGGCTGTTGCAAATCCATTGTCAGGAATTGGAGATAATGCCCTTTTACAAACCGATCACAAATTTAAGACTCAGTACAGATATAATTCTTTAAATCAATTGGTATGGCAGTCGACTCCAGACGGTGGAGAGACACGTTTTGGCTATGACAAGTTAGGAAGAATTATAGCTTCACAAAATGCAAAACAGGCAGCTACTTCCGGAACTATGACAATGAGTTATACAGTTTATGACTTTTTAGGCAGAATAATAGAAGCTGGACAAATTTCTGGCTCATCACTGCCAACTGCTTCAGGAGGGACTTATTATATTTCAGAAGAAGGAAAGTTAATCAACAAAACGGCGTCTAGTGAAACTAAAGTTGATGAATTTGGATCAGGGTTAACAAAAGTTGAAGTAACCAAAACAATTTATGATTCCAATCCGCAGGTAGAAACTGCAATATATTCTACAAGTCTGTTTACTACACTTGCAAATGTAGGAACATCTGAAATCGAAAATAATAGCCGCAATAGGGTAACTGGTATTTTTTATTATGAAAATTACAATCCTTCTGCTCCTTTAGTTTTTGACAATGGTATATTCTATAATTATGATGTGCATGGAAACGTGAAGGAACAGGTAACTTATTATACTCCTCTTCGAGATAGGAACTGTTTACAAACTACAATAGCAACAGGTAGGTTAAATGATTGTGAAGCGCACTTAAAAAGAGTAATATATGATTATGATTTGATAAGTGGGAATGTTAATACTGTAACTTTTCAACCTAAAAAAGCGGATCAGTTTATTCATAAATATGAATATGATGCTGATAACAGAATAGTAAATGTACAGACATCAAAAGAAGGTATTATTTGGGAAAAAGACGCTAATTACCGATACTATCCACACGGGCCACTTGCAAGAGTAGAGACGGGAAATAAAAAAGTACAGGGCACGGATTATGCCTATACTATTCAGGGCTGGTTAAAAGGAGTGAATGGTGAAAATATTGCAAGCCCTACAAATGATATGGGGCACGATGGCGATGCTTTAAGTAGTACAAAAACGAAAGATGCATTTGGATATTCCCTAAATTATTATGAAGGGGACTATAAGGCAATCACTACAGATGACGATGGAACACAAGCTTATAAACCATTAATGTATAGTAGAAACAATACCATTGCAGGTAACATTAATAATCTATACAATGGTAATATAAAGCAAATGACTACTGCAGTTAGAATCAGTAAGGACAATTTACTTGCTGTACAAAAAAACAATTACCAGTACGATCAGCTAAATAGAATAAAAGGGATGACCTCTGTAGCCTTCAATCCAACTGCTACAGGTTATAGTGGTACTCCTGGTATAAGTTATGGTTCTGAATATTCTTATGATAGAAATGGAAATTTATATACGATGAAAAACACAACTCCGGGTCGTTTCATTTCTACCGATCAGGATGTCAGAAATTCATTCGTAGGTGCTCCAACTGCAGATAATCCATTGATGGATGACTTTGCTTATAAGTACAAAACAGGAACCAACAGATTGACTAAACTTTTTGATGCTGCAAATGACCTTTTTACTGATACAGATATTGATATTAGAAAAAACCTTACTTCAACATATGTTGAAGGGACAATCTCTACGCATGATTACATATATGATGCCCTAGGACAGTTAACACAAGATAAAACCCAAGGTCTTGTGATTGAATGGAGAGTGGACGGAAAAGTAAAAAGAGTAGTTAAGAACAATACTAAAACATATACATTCATTTATGATGGACTTGGTAACAGGATAGCAAAGAAAGAACAAACAATGGGTACTTTTGGGAATGATATTACCAATACCACATATTATGCAAGGGATGCACAAGGAAATGTACTTGGGGTATATAATATTTACTTAACGGGTCAAAATCTTGGTAAGCAACATACGTTGACATTAAAAGAACATGATATTTATGGAAGTAGCAGGCTAGGATTAGAAGAGGAAGCTATGTTAGTTTACAAATATGCTAATAATCCTATAATCCCTATTTTGGTAGGTCAAATTGAAGACAGATTGGCAGGTTCTTCTTTGCTTGTAAATAATAGTACAAATCAGTTTAATTGGGATGGACACACTATATCTTATGCATTTACACCAAATACTTCTACGTTTGCAAATGATATAAACAGTAAATTGTTAAATGCTGCTGAAGTTAAAACAAGGGCTATACTTAACATACCTGTTCCTGAAACAAATAATTTAAATAAAATATTGATAGGTGAATTGCAGGAAAGTAGAAACATAACTCTTAACCGAGGTTTGATAGGAGGTTTGCTTATGGGATCATATGGTACTATCGCTAATGTAAATACAATAAAAATAGTTGCTATAAAAAATAGTGAAGAAAAGTACGCATTAAGTTTTATAGTAAATAGTGATGTCAAATATTTTGCTGATTCTGGTACCGCTCTTCCCTCCAATACACTAAATTATGTAAATGGTTTAGTTGGGAAGAGAATTAAAAATTATACTACTGATTTTGAATTTACAAAAGAAGAAGTTGAACTTTCGGAAGATGGGTTAGATATACTTTTTGATTATGGTAACGGTAACACCACTCTTAAAGTTAATGATATTTCACGAAATTTAAATTTACAGGAAACTACACTCGCATCTACCTTAGCCAGCACACAAGCTGTTGTAAAAAATAGTTTAGGGCTTGTTCAGGAAACTTCCGGAGAATTTAGCAAATTTGGGTTTGGGGCGTTATGTTATATGGCATACAGTTTCAATGATGCTTATTCAAATCCTGATGGTAAATCAGATGTTAATGGAAGTTTTGATTTCGACAGTAATTTAAATGGTGAAATCATTGGAAAAGTAATTTTGAACCAAAATCTAGGAACAATTGTAAATAATTTTACAATCAGTTTAACAAACATTCTTCAAAACCTTTTAGGAGGAGAGTTAAATGTTGTCCAAAAAATGATTTACAATTCAAATCTTACTAACTTTTTTACAGTCGGAGCATGTCCTAGGGATTCTGATGGGGATGGATTGTATGATCAATATGAAGTAGTAAACAATAATGGTGTATATACTTCAATAGATTCTGACGGAGATGGAAAACCAAACTACCTTGATCCAGATGATGACGGTGATGGGATTTTTAGTAAATTTGAAGGTAATAATCCAGCGGGGAATCATAGACCTTCAGGGGCATTAGATACTGATGCTGATGGATTAGCCGATTACCTAGATGAAGATGATGACAATGACACTTATGCTACATGGTCAACTAGCGAAGGAGGATTGGGTTCAACGAACAATGCTAATAGCACTGGAAATAAAAACACATTAGACAATGACAGTGATGGAATCCCTAATTATTTGGATCCTACCAATGGAATGTTTCCCGTTTCGGCATATATCTATAAATATAATTTCTCGAATGCGATAGGAGATAAACGATATGAATTGTCAAATCATTTAGGTAATGTATTAGTTGTAATCAATGACAAAAAGATTCCAATGTTTAATACACCAGATGTACAAGCGAGTGGTTTGAAATACTTTAATGCTGACGTTCTTTCATACAACGATTACTATCCTTTTGGGATGCTGGTACCCAATAGACACGCATCAAGCACAGC
>JAZKDI010000012.1:0-186475 GCA_040387655.1 Bacteroidota bacterium
CCCACGACCTGCTGATTACAAATCAGCTGCTCTAGCCAACTGAGCTACGCTGGCGTACAATAAAAAAGTCCGCTATTTCTAACGGACTGCAAATGTATATCTTTTTCTCTCTTAATCAAAACATTTTTTTGAAAAAAAAATAATTATATATGAGTTCTTACTTTTTCCTTTCTTTTTTGCAATAAACGCTCTAAAGATTCCGCAGATTGATCTATAGCTTCTTCAAATGTTTTACATTGTTTTTTCACCATAAATTCATCACCTGGAACATGAATTTTCACTTCCGCGATCTTATTTTCCTTATCACTCGTTTTTTCGACTTTCAAAAAAATATCTGAAACAACCACTTTATCATAGTATTTCTCTAATTTATCCATTCGTGTTTGAGCAAAATCTACTAGTTTGCCGTCAATAGTAAAATTAACTGCGTGAACATTTACTTTCATATTATTTTTTTTAATGGTTAAACTTCTTTTCTTTCTTTTAATTCTCCTTTTGATTCCGAGGATGTGCCGCTCCATATACCTTTTTCAACTCTAACAAGCTACTATGGGTATAAATTTGAGTTGACGCCAAACTTGAATGCCCTAATAATTCTTTGACAGAATTCAAATCAGCTCCATTGTTCAGCAAATGGGTAGCAAAAGTATGCCTTAATATATGAGGGCTTTTTTTTACTTTCTCTGTTACATTACTAAAGTAGTTATTTATTAATTGATACACAAACGAATCATTCAATTTCAAACCTTTTTTATTAAGAAAAAAAAACTCATCGTCTTTTATACCCGTCATTTCCATTCTCGCCGATTTATAAACATCAAATTGGTTGTTAATTATAGGCAATAAAGGCACAATCCTTTCTTTATTTCTTTTTCCAATCACTTTTAAAACCCCTTTTGACTGATCTATATTGATTACCTTAAGATTTATCAGTTCAGTTCGTCTTATGCCCGTAGTATAAAATAAATCGATAATCAACTTGTCCCTAATACCCTCAAAACCTTCAGGATATTTTATTTGATTCAACACTTCATCCAATTCTTTTTCCGAAAAAGGAATCTGAAGTATTTTAGGCGTTTTTAATGCTTTATGTTTCAATAAAGGACTTGATGTGATTTGTTTGGTTTTTAATAGAAATTTATAATAGGACTTCAAAGACGAAATTTTCCTGTTTACAGAAGTATTGGCAATATTGGCGTCTACTAAAGAAACTATCCAACTTCTAATCTGACTATAATTTACCTCCAATAAGTTTTCCTGATCAAATTCACTCAAAACAAATTGTTCAAAAAACGTCACATCTTTTAAATAAGCGTTAACGGTATGAAGCGAATAATTTTTCTCCAAATGCAAATAATCCCGAAATGGCGCTTTACTATTTTCCATAAAAAAACCGTTAGCATCAAAGTTATAAAACTTTAATGACTAACGGTTGTATTTTTATAAGTTATTTGACTAACTTTCTAAACCATCTTTCATGTTCTGAATGTAAGCCGCTTTTTGAATTTTCATTCTATTGGTTACAGAAGGCTTAATAAAAGCAGTACGAGCTCTTAATTGACGAACAGTTCCTGTTTTATCAAATTTTCTCTTGTAGCGCTTTAATGCTCTATCGATATTTTCTCCGTCCTTAATTGGTATAATTAACATAATATAGACACCCCCTTTCTTTAGGTTGCAAAAGTATATTTTTATTTTGGATTATGCATTATCAATTCTGAATTAATTTTTAAAAACAGAATAGCCTAGAAACAATATTTGTTTCTAGGCTATCTTTATAAATACTTTACAAACTATTTACTGCTTTACTGCTGGGGTATAGTTTTGATTGTCAATTATCATTTTAGACAAAATTTCTTTCATGATTTCTGATGTTCCACCACCAATTGGACCTAAACGACTATCTCTCATTAATCGCGCTAATGGATATTCTTCCATATAACCATATCCACCTAACATTTGCAGACAGCTATAGATTGTTTCATCAGCTACTTTTGTAGATTTCAATTTAGCCATAGTCGCTTCTTTCACTACATATTCTCCTTTATTCAGCCTAGCTATTGCAGCATAATTAAACAACTTGCAGTGCTCCATATCTGTTGCGTGTTCCACTATAGTGTGCCTTAAAGCCTGGAATTTATTGATTTTTTGTCCAAAAGCTTCACGTTCAGACATATACCCTATAGTATATTCAATTGCATATTCAGCTCTTGCATGAGCATTTATTGCCATAATCAAACGCTCAAATGCAAAATGTTGCATGATATAAGGAAATCCTTTTCCTTCTTCTCCCATTAAATTCTCTAATGGGATTTCAACATTATCAAATGCGATTTCGGCAGTGTCTGACGCCCTCCATCCTAATTTATCCAGTTTTGTGGCAGAAATCCCTTTTAGATTACTATCCATTAAAAACATGCTGATTCCTTTATTGCCTAACTCTGGACTTGTTTTAGCCGCTACAACATAGTAATCTCCATAAACACCATTTGTTATGAATGTTTTTGAACCATTAATAATATATTTGTCGCCTTTTCTAACAGCAGTAGTCCTCATCCCAGCAACATCACTTCCCCCAAAAGGTTCAGTAATACACAAGGCTCCTATTTTATCACCTGTAATGCTTGGCGCTAAATAATCTTGCTTAATTCTTTCGTCACCTTCAGCATTTAAATGTGTCATTGCTAAATACGAATGGGCCCACATAGCAGCTGCGAAACCAGATGATTTAATTTTTTGTAGCTCTTCTAAAAAAATTACTGTATAAAATAAATCTAGACCTAAACCTCCATAAGCCTCTGGATACTTTAACCCAAAGAAACCCATTTCTCCAAATTTTTTCCATATGAACCTTTCAATGGTTCCTGTTTTTTCCCATTTTTCAATATGAGGAACAACTTCTTTTTGTAAAAAATCTTTGAAACTTTCTCTAAACAATTGGTGTTCTTCTGTAAAATATATTGAATCCATTACAATTTTATTGACTTGTTAATTTAAAACGCCAAATATAGTCCAATTATTTTTATTTTTTCTATTGGGAAACCGTTAATTTTAATCAAATCAGCAGCGCTTTTGATATCTCCATTCATACTCCTATAAGTTATTATGGATTTAGCTAAAGGATAACGAAAATATGGAAATTGGGATAGTTCTTTTAAAGATATTTCATTTATGTTAATTTTTTTAATTTTAGGCTGAGCCAAAACCTTGAAGTTTTGATTCAAATTTTCAATTACTTCAGGAGACAAACCCCATATATCTTTCATCTGCTCCATACTAACAAAAGCTCCCAGAAGCTCTTTTTGCTTTAAAATTCGATCAGAAAGACCTTCTCCAATCCCATACACTTTTATTAAATCTTGTTTAGTTGCATTATTAATGTCTATGATTACAATTTTTGTTTTTTTATTAAAATCGGATTTAGGATATGGCTTGAACTCTTTTTTGTTTTTTAACCAGTCCGGAAATTTGAAATACGGAATCAAAGTTTTCAATAAGGAGTCCGAAACTTTAGTAACATTTTGAAATTCTTCAGCAGAGTTTACATATTTATTTGTTTTCCTGAAAGCTAATAACCTATCAATTTCATTAACTGACATTCCAAGTTTATATCCTTTGAAGTCAGTTATAAAATTAGGGTTGAAAGGATATATTTTTGGGCTGTAATCTTTTTTTGATTCTTTAAGGGAATCGATATCTGTTTGTAATGCCATCCATTTTTGACTTTCTACACTTTCTTTTGGGAAAGTAGAAAAATCGACGAAGAAGTAAGCCAATTGCAATCCAACAGAGATTATTAAAAATCCGAAAATACCTAATCGCTGTGATTTAGTAAATTGGAAATAAGGTTTTATCGACATAGATTCAGTTATAAGTCAAAAACAGAAGTTCGTTTTGCTCGAATCAAATCCTTTAATCGAATCCAAAATGCCAAGGTTAAATATACCCCAAACCATAATCCAGCAGTAACAAATGAAATATAAATAAAAAACAACCGCACACTGCTTGCGCGCATGCCTAACTTATCAGCCAATCTGGAAGCTGCATTAAAGCCGTGTTTTTCGAAAAAATATTTTAGCTGGATTATTAAAGACATTTATTTAAAACTCAAAATTATTATGATTCAAAGGTACAAAGTTTTTATGATTTCAGTAATTCAATACCAATTGCACATTCAAGGCATCTACTTTTGCTGCAATACTCATTTTTGAGTTGTAGTAAGGATTGTGTTTCAAAAGCATTATGTGATTTCACCCCAAAAAAAGCAAACTTATCAATAATGGCATTGTTTTCTGGTGTTACTTGGCTTAATAACCTGATTAAATTTTCAGAAATATCCTTTCCTTGATTTTTAGCATAAGCAAACTGAAGTGGGATTACGGTATTAATAATAAGTAAATCAATGAATGATTTTGAAAGTGACTTCTTTTTTTTAGGGCTTTCCTTGTCAAATTGATAATGGGTTTCCCAATAATCAGAAACATAAATTTTGAAAACCCTATATAATTCATTCACATTATTTTCTTCAATAATTTTAGAAAATAAATTTTGTTGATGATGATACAAATTGGCTAATTGAGACAATCGAATTGTGGGAAAATTATCTGGACGATGTTTAAAAAACTGAACTGGCTCATTAATTTTTTTTTCTAACTGATATTTATGCACTAAATAATAAAAACGGAATTTTAAATCTTTAAAGTAATTATCCTCTTTTTCCGAATCCAACAAACCTGCATTTCCTAAAATCAGGCTTTCTAAATTTTCTACTTCAAAACTTTCTTTTCTAATCACAGAAAACGGAATTGATTCTGCTATTTTCAAAAAGATTTCCCCATTGGTATTGAGACCGAAGTTTTTTGCTAAAAGACAAAACAAAACCGACTCCCAGTCATTGTTTGTTTTATTCAATAATTCATCAATGAATTTTGATTTACGTTCAAGTCTTTCAAAGAACAAACGTTCCTGCCAATTCCTAAATACAAAATCATCAATTGAAGTCATTTGTTTTTCACAGAAAACCCAGGATTTCTGAGTCGTTAAGGATTGGTAATTATTTAAAGTTGTTGACGATACATATTTCTTAAGCTCTAAAACCGGAATCTCTGAATTGTCTTTTCTAAAAACTTCGGTATCATGTTCCCAAACAACATGAAGAATTACACTATCATAGTTTTCATCCCGTTCATGATGATGAACATACCAGTCAGAGGATTTAATATGGATTTCTACATTTCCAGCCCATTTTTGATTTCCAATACTAATTTGCGCATTAAAAAAATCAGGTCCTGCTAATTGTAAGTATTGACCAGAATTTGTTATTATTATCGGAATTCCTGAAGAAGTCAATAAATTTGAAGTGTCAAACTTTTTGAACTTCCATAAATAATGAAGAAAATCTTCTTTCATGGCATGTAAATAATAATGGCTTAAATAAAAAGTAAATATAAAAAACCCTTTCTTAAAAAATGCATTCATAAAAGTTACAAATCAGCAGATTCAAAGCCATTTTGTTATATTTGTCCAAACACAAGATTTATTAAAATGAAAAATTATCATTTACTGTTCATAATATTTTGCATCTCTTTTACTATACAAGCACAGAAAACCAACTCACTAAAAATAACATATGTTAAAAGTTCAAATGGAACGGTTGTAGAAAATCAAGACTATACTTTACTTTTCGCTTCCAATAAAAACAGCTTGATAACTTCGGATAAAATCCTTACAAAAAAAGCCGAGTACCCAATAGAACAAACTTTTATTGATTTTCCCCATCAAACAATTTCTCAGTTGGCACAATTGAAAGACGGCAAATCCATTTTAACAATCGATAGTTTAAGTTTATCCAAACAGCAGTTTGAATTTACTAATGAAACCAAAAAAATTCTTGGATATACTTGTAGAAAGGCCAAAACTATTATTAATTCGAATACTATCGAATTGTGGTATACTACCGAATTAGGAATAAAAGGAGGACCAAGTGTTTTAGGTCAGAATTTAGGTTTGGTTCTTGAAGTTATGCGGAATGGGAATTTTCAAATATTGGCTAATAAAATCGAATTATTAAAAACAGTGCCTGAATTTTTAATACTTTCAAATACTAAAAAAAATGCTGTAGACCAACTTACCTATCGTGATTTGCTTTGGAAAAGCCGGTTTATAAACATTAGTGTTTTCAAGGAAGAGATTATTAATTTTTCGGATGATTCAAAATCAAATGACAGCATCCTTAGATTTGCGAATGGAACAATTATAGTTAAGAAAATAAAAATACCGGTAATCTCCAATGGCAGCCAAGTGTTTATAGATGTAACAGAACAATCCAATGGTGATGCTTACGATAGAACCGGTTCTGTTTTTTTAATACCTACAGATAAAAAAATTTCCTTTCTTGACGGTTTGCAAAATGGAATAAAGTCTCTTCCTATTTATGAAAACGGAAACGGAAAAAAATATCAAGGGGTCATTCACACAGAAGATTATATTCCTCTTTTAGAGTTGATGCGCTTTTTTACACCATTTGGAGTTAAACAATACAATTCGTTGCAATTAAAAAACAAGGTTTGGCAAGACAATGCTTTCTATCGTCAGGAAATATCTGAATTATCACCAGCGTTGAGCAATAAAGAAGTTTGGATTGGAATGAATATAGGTAACTACGACAAAGGAGGACATAAAGCGAGTTTAAACCTAACCATTCACCCAGAAAACGAAGGTAAATCAAAATCAAAATGGATATTACCACTTTTTAATACTAATAATGTAATGGAAATGGGTGGCCAAGAATATGGCACAATGTTTAATAACGAAAAAGGTCTGGAAATGAATTTTGAAATTCCCGAAGGCTTAAAAAACATTAAGCTACGATACATTACAACTGGCCATGGAGGCTGGGAAAACGGGGATGAATATTTACAAAAGAAAAATACTATATACCTCGATGGAAAGGAAATTTTTGGATTTACACCCTGGAGAACAGATTGTGGTACATATCGTCTAAGCAATCCCGCATCAGGTAATTTCAACAATGGATTGTCTTCATCTGACGAAAGCAGATCGAATTGGTGTCCTGGAACGGTTACCAATGCTATCTGGATTGACTTGGGTGAATTATCCGCTGGCAAGCATACAATTAAAATTAAAATCCCTCAAGGAGAAGTTGAAGGAACCAGCTTTAGCTCATGGAATGTTTCTGGTGTTTTAATTGGCAACTAATCCCAAAAACAAAATCACGAACCCTACTAATAGGAATTCGTGATTTTATTTTAAATTCACAATACTTATTTTATTGAACCAATAATATCATATTTAGTAATAATATGGTGTTTTCCGTTTTCTAAATCCAGCAAAACTGCTTGATTGTCTTTGGTAAACAATTTAGAAACTTCTTCAATTGAGGTTTTTAATTTTACAATCGGATAAGGTTTCCCCATTACTTCTTTTATAGGTTTATCTGCTACGTTTTTATCAGCAACATAACTTTGAAACAGATCCGATTCATCAACAGAACCTACAAACCCACTAATATCAATAACTGGAATTTGGGATATTTTATATTTGCGCATACGTTCAATAGCGTGCGAAACCAATTCTTCTGTTCTAACAATTACTAAAGGTTTGTCAATATGGTCTTTTATAGCATCTTCGGCTTTAGTGATTTCTTCATCTAAAAAACCTCTTTCACGCATCCAGTCGTCATTAAACATTTTTCCAACATAGCGGCTACCACTGTCATGAAACAAAACAACAACTACATCTTCAGGTTTGAAATGTTCTTTTAGTTGCAACAATCCTTTTATTGCAGAACCCGCAGAGTTCCCTACAAAAATACCTTCTTCCAAGGCAATTTTACGTGTATAAACCGCAGCATCTTTATCAGTTACTTTTGTAAATCCATCAATAATTGAAAAATCGACGTTTTTAGGTAAAATATCTTCACCAATTCCTTCAGTTATATAAGAATATATTTCATTTTCATCGAAAATTCCTGTTTCATGGTATTTTTTAAAAACTGACCCATAAGTATCTACTCCCCAAATTTTAATATTTGGATTTTTCTCTTTAAGGTATTTCCCAATTCCAGAAACAGTTCCTCCGGTTCCAACTCCAACAACAAAATGTGTTATTTTTCCATCGGTTTGTTCCCAAATTTCCGGACCAGTTTGTTCGTAATGTGCAATAGCATTTGATGGGTTGTCGTATTGATTAACATACCACGAATTAGGTGTTTCATCAGCTAATCTTTTAGAAACCGAATAATAGGATCGTGGATCAGTTGGTTCAACATCTGTTGGACAAACTACTACTCTTGCACCCACTGCACGAAGAATATCCATTTTTTCTTTTGACTGTTTATCAGAAATCACACAAATTAGTTTGTATCCTTTTACAATAGCTACTAAAGCTAATCCCATTCCTGTATTCCCAGAAGTTCCTTCAATAATAGTTCCGCCTGGTTGCAACCGTCCATCAGCTTCGGCGTCTTCGATCATTTTAACCGCCATTCTGTCTTTTACAGAGTTTCCCGGATTAAAAGTTTCAACTTTTGCCAATACTAAAGCTTCAACTTCGGCAGTAATTTTATTTAATTTTACTAATGGAGTATTACCAATAGTCCCTAATATATTTTTTGAATAGTTCATTGTAGTTTTCTTAAAGGCGTAAATATAGTAATTTACCGTAAAACATTATTGTTAATTCTATTTTGCGTTCGTGATGGAAGCGGCATCCTTTTTAAAATAGTGATTGAGAATTGGACGTGGACTCAGTCGAAATCACTATTTTAAAAAGATACAGCGAACAGCACGATAAAACGCCCATATTGTTATTGGAAAAAATTCCAAGTCAGTCCAAAACGAATTATAAAATCGCGATACGGTTGATTGGGTCCCGAATAAAAATTATTACCAGAAAAAGAGGAATTGAAATGTTCTGCTTTTAGAAAAATCCTACATTGTTGAATCCTTGCATTGACAAAGAAATCAAGATTAGGATATGCACCAATTTCTTTATTATTTTGAACGAAAAACTCCCCTATAAGCGGATTATAATCGTTTGCATAATATTTTGTGAAATAATTTAATATAACTCCAGTTTGTAAATACATTGCTTTTTTAAAGAACCGATTAGAGTAATACAACGTGTTTCTGGTTACTAGCTGAGGAACATTCAATATGTCATCTTCCTGATCAGTTTTTTGATATAAAACTGTGTTGTCAAGAGCAAATTTACCTACCTTAAATTCTTTATTTACTTTTAAAGATAAGTAATTTATGGTTTTATTATATTGTGTAGGTCTAATTAATTGTTGAACATTAACATTACCTGTAGCAAGATTAGTAAAAAACAAATAATCATTTAAAGTATTGAATTGTAAGGATGTATTTCCCCATTGGGTTGTTGCTTCAGCTTTAATATTATTTATTTTTTCATTGTTAAAATCATTATACCAGTTATAATTTACATAACTACTTTGATGCAAATTATAAATATGATTAGGTAATTTATTACTTTTTTGATATCCAAATGACAATGAATTTTTGTCATTAAATTTATACTTTAAATTTCCTTCCAAATTAAATAATGCCTGATCTGTAATTGCATTAAAATAAGAGAAATTAGCTTTCCATTTTTTTGTTTGATATTCATATTGTCCTCCAATGTTGTTTATTTTATCATTCAAGGCATTTGGAATAGTTACCCCATCAATGAACAAAACTGAATCGTAATAATAATTGTACCTAAAATCATCAATGAAAAAATGAAACTTACCTAAACTAGTGTTTTCATATATTACACCTACTTTGTTATACATCTTATTATAACGTACTTGATCTTGAATGTTACTCGCCACATAGGCATCACCAAACCTATTAAAAGTTTCATCATCACCTGTTGAAGAAACTATTGTTGTTGCTGTAGTTTTTTGATTGAATTCAAAAAATTTGTTTTCGTAATTAAAATTATGGGTTATATAAAGATTGTTTTCAGCATTTTTAGCATTAGTCCTGAAATTGTGGTCAACAAAAAAACGTTTTCCTTTGAGAAAAGAGGTAGCATCTTTAAAATAAACATTTAATCGGGCTCTATTGTCATAAATAGGATCTTCATCTTCAAAATCCTGAATAGTTGTAATTCCACCGTTTTCACCGTTGAGAAGATCTTGGCCAGTATAATGTGCATTTAATTGATATCTTTTACTCAATGAAGTATAACTAGTGGTAAACCTGAAATTACCGGTACTAGAAAGTTGATTAATATATTTTCCTATAGAACGCAAGCCTTTATATGCCAAAGAAAAATTAAACTGTTCTGAAGTATTTAATGTGATAAAAGCATCTAAATTCTGACCTTGCTCCATAACGCTTTTAAAGTACAATTCAGTTAAAGGAGTTGCAACAGAATAATAATTAATTTGATTAGCTTCAAGGTAATTAAAATGTTTTGCTTTATAACCAAATTCAGGAAAAGGGGAAAATGAATTTAAACTGTATTGTAAGGTATTATAAGTCTGTCCTTCATTTGGGAATGCTAATAATCCGAAATTATCTTTCCTGAGGTAGTTATGTTTGTATTCGCTTTTTATTGTAAGGGAAGTATCAACAAAAGTAGTGTCTTTTTGTAAACTTATAATTTTGTATTGATTAATCGTTGCTTTACCATTTTTAGTTTTTTTTGTCCCTACTAAAGATTTTCGGACAGGAGCTTCATTTTGATCATTTTGAGCAAAAATTGAAAAAGATATAAGAACAAAAAAACAAAAAAATACCTGCTTCATAAAGAAATTATTAAAAAGCAAAGATAAGCAGAATTATTTCTTTTATTAAAATAAAAAAGCTGCTCAAAAGAGCAGCTTTTTAAATATATAATAATTTTTAATTATGGCACATACCAGAATGGTCCTTGTGTAATAACATCTGCAGAGCCTAAGTCAGGAACGTGTGCTGGGTTAGTACTATATTCTGATGAAGGATATAGCAAACGTTTAGGTCTACTAGGATAAACCAATGCACTTATAGGATTAGGAATTACTGGATAACCTGTACGAGTATAGTTTATATAGTTTTCCCCACCATGAATCTCATTCAACGCAATCCATTTTTGAGTCATAATTGCTTGGATTTTATCAGCACTAGCAGTCCATCCAAAACCAGCTTTACTATCAATATTAGTAATATATGTGGCACCAGCTGTAGCAGGAGTTGCAGCTAAATAAGTAAATGAAGCCTGAATACCTTGATTGAATAAATCTCTAGCATCTCCAGCTAATTTGCCTCTTTGAACAGCTTCAGACTGTAAAAACAAACTTTCTGATAATAACATAACTACACCAGCTTTAGCAGAACCAGCTTGAACTGCAGATAATGGTGGAACAGCAACGTGACCAGAAACTCCTGGACCAATTCTTGAAGTAGGGTTAGTGGTATTTGTTTGTCCAGCACTAGCTGTCAAACCTTGCTCAACACCAACAACTTTACCTGAAACCAAAATAAAAAATCTATTTCTTCTTCCATCTACAACGCCAGCTGTAGGACCAGCAGCATCTCCATTCAAAACATCCGCAAAGAATTTGGATGAAGTAGTTGAATTATATGCTTGAGTAGTAGCATTAGCAGAATTCCTAATATATGTATTATAAAATGGATTTTGCTTAGAATCATTTGCAGAAGAATATCCTGGATTCACCAACACGTCTGCTGTAACAAAATCGCTTAAAGCCTGTAAATCAGCATATTTTGTATTCAAATACGAAATAGTAGCAGCATCAGTCAACTCACTTTGTCTTAAAAGAATTCTTAATTCAATAGTATTTGCAAATTGTTTCCATTTTGCCATATCACCAGCAAACATTACATCCGTAGTAACTGCTTCAGCATCAGCAGAAGGAGTGTCAATCAAAGCTCTAGCTTCTTCCAACTCTTTGACTAGTTCTTTGTAGATTACTGCATCATCAGTATAAGCAGGTGCTAAATTAGCTTGTCCTTTCCATGCTTCAAAATAAGGAGCATCTCCATAGAAATCGACAATATATTGCATATAATGCGCTTTTAAAATCTTAGCGATAGCAATGTAATTTCCTTGATTTGGATAAGTAGTTTCAATAATTTTTTGAAAATTATTAATTCCTAAATAATAATTATTCCAAATTGCAGAATAAGTAGTAGTATTGAAATTAAAAGAATATTCAGTTGAATTACCTCCAGTAAATTGATAGATATTACTACCCCATGCATTGGTCATAATATTCCCTAATGCATTCATTGTTGTTGCTTGTGTTCTAAATATATTAGTTTGAGCACCTGGCAAATAAGCTTGCGGAGTAACTAAGTCACTATCTACTTTATTAGGGTTTTTATTTTCATCTAAAAAATCGTTACACGACACCATAGATAAAGAAACTATTCCTAATAATAAAAGAATTTTTTTCGTTTTCATAATTTTTTAAAAAGTTAAATTAACACTAAAACCTATTGTTCTAGTGGAAGGATATTGACCAGTTTCTGAGTAACCCTGAGCATTACCTCCACTAAAAGATGATTCCGGATCAGTATATCCTCTATTTTCGTAAGTCTTTTTATCTTTAAAAGGATTTCCTAAACCAACTAATAAATTTCTAGCATTCACACCAAAACGGAAAGCTGAAATACCAGTTTTATCTAGCAATTTTGCTGGAATACCGTAACTCAAAGAAAGCTCTCTCAATTTGAATGCAGTTGCATCAATAACGTTTTGCTCTCCAGCTATCTGAACTTGACCATAGTAATCAATTACACCACCAGTACCGTAACCTGCAGCTGAATAAACTGTAGTGTTAGGAATATAAGCACCTGGAGTTGACGGATCAGCAATAACAGAATTAGGATATATAAAACCAGTATCTCTATTAAATAATGCAGAATCATATAAGTGACCTGACCAAGCTAAATTAGACCTTGTCTCAGAATAAATTTGATGACCTGTTCTATAGTCCATTACGGCAGTCAATTTTAATCCTTTATACTCAAAAGAGTTAGTAAATCCTAAAATATAATCAGGCGTTGCTTTACCTAAAATTGACAATTGAGAACTTCTTGACGGAAGACCTGTAGGCCCAATAATAACATTTCCGTTTTCATCTTTATTAAATGTATTACCCATAATTAAAGGGAATTCTTGTCCAACTTGAGCATAAATACCAACTCCTAATCCGTCATTAGTAAGCAATTGAATTCTCTCATCTGGAGCTCCATCATCACTCAATTTAGTAACTATGGTTTTGGTAGTACTGTAGCTTAATCTAGTATTCCATGTGAAATTAGCAGTTTTTATAGGAATTATCCCTAAATCAATTTCAGCACCTTTAGTTTGCAAATCTCCAACGTTACTAAGCAAACTTCCAATACCTGAAGTTCTTGAAGCCCCAATAGAAGTAATTAAATCAGTTGTATTAGAAATATATCCCGATAAATCCAATGTCATTCTATTATTGAAAAAACCAAAATTTAAATTCCCCTCATAAGCAGTAACTACTTCAGGAATTAAATTAGCATCTACTCCAGCGGTATTGAATGAATACGAATTTACAGCACCAAAAGGATAACCAATTGGCGAAGAAGCACTTGGGTTAACAGTATATACAGGTACATTTGAAGAGTTACCAACTTGCGAAACCGCAAAAGATAGCTTCATATAATTTATTGTTTTTCCTTCCAAAGAACTAAAGAATTTTGTAGGAACAAAAGACACACCAGCACTTGGATAAAGAACGCTATTATTTCCTCTATTTAAAACTGAAAACCAATCGTTTCTTGCAGTTATATTAAAAAACAAATAATCTTTATAAGCTAAATCGAAATTTCCAAAAACTGAAGCTCTATTAGAACTATCATAACGATTATCTAAACTAGAAGGAGTCGCAGGAGATAATACATTGGTAATGTGATAAAAACCAGGTATATCTAAATTAGTTCCACCTTGACTAGTTACTCTAAAGAATCTTTCCTGAATATTTTGACCAATATTTGCTTTAAAGTTCCAATTGTCATTTAACATATAGTCGAAATTAAACAATAAGTCACCATAAAACACCCTGCTAGCAGACTGATTAGCAAAATACTGAGAAGTAACAGATCTTGTACCACCTAATGCAGCAACTACTGAAAAATCAATGTCATTATAATCATTAATATGTGAATTTGCTTCAGTACTAGTTAATTGAATATTTCCTGTATAATTAATATTAATATTTTTATTAATTTCATAATTCAATGAAGCAATACCATTAATATAAGTTCTACCACTATTGTTCCTGTTATTATCGATAGTCCAATATGGATTTTTATAATAAATTGTCCAGTTACCTTCATTACCAGAATTCCTAAACATTTTAACTGGAATATTAGAAGCAGTTTGCAATAAATCGCCTAATAAGTCAGAATCAGTTTCTGTAGCTCTTTGTTTGATGTAATTTACACTACCATCCAATTTGAATTTACCAATTTTTTTACCACCTTTAAATATAAAACTGTTTCTTTCTAACTTATCCCCTTCAACAACAAATTCAGTAGCAACTTTATTTGCAGAAAGAAGAGCATAACTATCTTCTCCTCCAACATTGATTGAGAAACCATTTTGTTTTGTTGTTCCCATTTGGAAGAAATCTTTAAGATTGTCCTTTACCCTAGAGTAAGGCAATTGAAATGAATTTCCATCAGCTTGTGGCAACCCAGTAGCTTTAATACTACCATCCAACAAAGCACCCCATCCACCATTTTCATATGGATCATGAGCTCCAAACCAACCTTGGCCATAAATTTTTTGATCTTGTGGCAAGAAAGAAACTTCTTCAAAGTCAATTGCAGAACTAACATTAACGGTTAGTTTACCATCTTTTTTACCTTTAACAGTAGTTACGATAATCGCACCATTAACTCCTTGTTCACCATAAAGCGCTCCACCTTGAGAACCTTTAATAACGTTAACACTTTCTATTAATTCTGGTGGCAATTGTTGTAAAACAGCAGCTGTAGAAATCGCGTTGTCAATTACTATTAAAGCCTCATTATTTCCAGTCAAAGACCTTGTTCCCCTTAATACAATTTTAGTAGTTCCATTAACACCACCACTCAATTTACTAATTTGAAGCCCCGAAACTTTACCAGTCAAAGAAGCAACAGCATTTGGGTTTGCAGCTTGAGTAAGCTCTTTATTACTTACAACTTGCGTCGAAGAAGTCAAAGCGTCTTTTTTCTTTCTAATCCCTAAAACACCCACTACTACCTCAGTAATTTTCACTGCATCTTCTTTCAATGTAACATTCACAGAATTAGAAGCGCCAACTTTTACTGATGTTTCAGCCATACCTATAAATGAAAAAACTAATGTTTCACCAGCTTTTACTTTGATAGCATATTTTCCATCTAAATCAGTTTGTACCGATCTCGTTGTACCTTTAACAACAATATTTGCACTTGGCAATGGTCCTGTAGCATCAGAAACAACACCGGTAACAGTTTTCTCTTGCGCGAAAGAAAGCTGCATTGATAACGCTAACACTAGCGTAAAAATCCATTTGAACTTTGATCTCATATTAAGTTTATTTGAGTTAGTTATTCCGCAAACTTCTTAATTATTTCTTAAATAAACAAATATTACTCCGGAATAATATTATTTATTGCTGTTAAAAAATATATTTAATGAAATTTGCGTTTTACAAGACAACAATTAGATGAAATAAATTTCAAAAGGTTGCGTCAGTTTTATATTTTTACAAAAAATAAAAAAAGATGCTTATTAATTTCTTTACTGAATCTTTTTTTGAAGCTGGAACTGATGAAGCCGGACGTGGTTGTTTAGCAGGGCCAGTGACAGCCGCTGCAGTTATCCTACCCGTTAACTTCAACAATGCCTTAATTAACGACAGCAAGCAACTTTCAGAAAAAAACAGATTTAATTTAAGACCTATTATTGAAAAAGAAGCTATTACATTTTCGGTTACTCATTTAGACAATTATGTAATTGACGAAATAAACATCTTAAACGCTTCTATTAAAGCCATGCAGGAATCTATTTTAAAACTAACAACAACTCCTTTACATATAATTGTGGATGGCAATCGCTTTAAGCCTTTAAACAACATACCCCATACCTGCATCATAAAAGGGGATACAAAATTTATGAGCATTGCAGCAGCATCAATATTAGCAAAAACATATAGGGACGAATACATGAATCAAATTCATGAAGAATTTCCGATGTACAATTGGAAACAAAATAAAGGTTACCCTACTAAAGAACATAGGGAAGCAATAAGAAAATACGGCCCTACAAAATACCACCGCATGAGTTTTCAGTTATTACCACTTGAAATTTAAGTTATTGGTATTGATTCATATGAGTTAAAATTTGCATCAAAAAGTTTTGAAAAATGGTTCAGTATTTTAGCTTTTAATTCTCTTTCATCTACTTTTTCCACACCTAGTTCTACGTTTAATGAAGTAACCGCTTTACCGCGAATGCCACAAGGAATAATGTTGTCAAAATAGCCTAAATCCACGTTAACATTCAATGCAAATCCATGCATTGTAACCCAGCGGGAAGCCCTAACACCCATTGCGCATATTTTTCTCACAAACGGTGTGCCTACATCAAGCCAAACTCCTGTTTCGCCTTCGCTTCTAGTACCTATAATATTATATTCTGCCAATGTAAGTATAATAACTTCTTCTAAAAACCTCAAATATTTATGAATGTCCGTAAAAAAATTTTCCAAATCTAAAATTGGATAACCCACAATTTGTCCAGGACCATGATAGGTAATGTCCCCACCCCTGTTTATTTTATAAAAACAGGCTCCTTTAGCTTCCAATTGTTTTTCGGATAAAAGCAAATTTTCTAAATACCCACTTTTTCCCAATGTATAGACATGAGGGTGTTCTACAAACAAGAAATAATTAGGCGTGTCAAAATTTAACTCTTCTCTTCTGTTCTTTATTTTTAAGTCAATTATTTCCTTGAATAATTCTTCTTGAAATTCCCAAGTAGTTTTATAATCCTTAAGTCCCAAATCTTGAAGTTGAATGATTTTGTTCATTATTTCTTTAGCAAATACCTTTCAAGAGGAAAGGAAAATGTGCATTATTAAGTTTTTAAAGCAAATATACGAATGATTTCTTAATTAGCTTTTGAATGACACCCAGCATCAAATGTTGTATTCAAATTTAGAAATCCAAAAACTGAAATTCAAATTCTGCAATCTTTATATTATCTTTGCACCCTTAAAATACAATTATATGCAACTTTCGGAACAAGAAATCATTAGAAGAGAAAAACTACACACCTTGAGAAATCTTGGTATTAATCCTTACCCAGCCGATTTATTTCCTGTAACATATACTTCAAAGCAGGTAAAAGAAAGTTTTGAAGAAGGTAAAAAGGTAGTTCTTGCTGGAAGATTAATGAGTGTTCGTGATCAAGGAAAAGCTTCTTTTGCAGAACTTCAGGATAGTGAAGGAAGAATTCAATTGTATTTGAACCGTGACGTAATTTGTCCTAATGAAGATAAAACATTATACAATCAGGTTTTTAAAAAATTAACTGATTTAGGGGATTTCATAGGTTTAGAAGGAGAATTATTCACTACTCAAGTAGGGGCTAAGTGTATTCGTGTAGAAAAATTCACCTTTTTAAGTAAAACATTACGTCCATTGCCATTACCAAAAACGGATGAAGAAGGAAATATTCACGATGCTTTTAACGATGCGGAATTGCGTTATCGAATGCGCTATGTAGATTTAGTAGTAAATCCGCAAGTAAAGGAAGTATTCATAAAAAGAACCAAGTTATTTGCAGCTATGCGTACTTTTTTCAACACTGCTGGATACATGGAAGTAGAAACTCCAGTTTTACAATCCATTCCTGGTGGTGCAGCTGCTCGCCCTTTTATAACACATCACAATGCCTTAGATATTCCTTTATATTTAAGAATAGCGAATGAATTATATTTAAAAAGATTGATTGTTGGAGGATTTGATGGGGTTTATGAATTTTCTAAAAATTTCCGTAACGAAGGAATGGACAGAACGCACAATCCAGAATTCACTGCAATGGAAATCTACGTAGCTTACAAAGATTACAATTGGATGATGGAAATGACCGAAAACTTATTGGAATATTGTGCCAATGAAGTAAACGGAACATCTGAAGCTACTTTTGGGGAACACCACGTAAGTTTCAAAGCACCTTATGCCAGGGTTACAATGACAGATGCCATAAAAAAATTCACTGGTTTTGATATTTCTGGTAAATCTGAAGCCGATCTTTTTGACGCTTGCAAATCAATGGGAATTGAAGTAGACGAAACTATGGGCAAAGGAAAATTGATTGATGAAATTTTCGGAAATAAATGCGAAGGAAACTTTATTCAACCTACTTTCATAACTGATTACCCAAAGGAAATGTCACCTTTATGCAAGGAACATAGGGATAATCCTGAATTGACCGAGCGTTTTGAATTGATGATTTGCGGAAAAGAAGTTGCAAATGCCTATTCTGAATTAAATGACCCTATTGATCAAAGGGAACGATTTGAAGCACAAATGGCTTTAGCAGAAAAAGGCGATGATGAAGCAAACGGAATTATTGATGAAGATTTTCTTAGAGCTTTAGAATATGGCATGCCTCCTACTTCTGGATTAGGAATTGGGATGGACAGATTGATTATGTTCTTGACCAACAATGCATCAATTCAGGAAGTGCTTTTCTTTCCACAGATGCGTCCAGAGAAAAAACAAGTTCATATTGAACTGGAAGATGAAGAAAAAATCATCATTAACATATTAAAGAAGAACAATCTTTATTTACCTATAGCAGAATTAAAAAACGAAGCCGCCTTAAGTGGAAAAAAATGGGATAAGGCAATGAAAAACCTTTCTTCTCTTGGAATGACAGAAATTATAGTAGACGGGGAAAGTAAAGTTTGCAAACTGAAAGAATAATTTTTATTTATAAATTCAAAAGGAACTTTACTTTTTAGTTCCTTTTTTATTAAACTTATGTTAAGCATTAAACTTTTTCAATTCATAAAAGTCTTATCTTTATAACTTTAAAAATTTAAAATAATGAAAAAAGTATTTTTAGCACTATTATTGGCTGTTGGATTAACAGCTACTGCGCAGGATGAAAAAATGACAACAGCTAGAAGAGATAAAATGACTAGCGAGCAAAAAGCAGAATTATATACTAAAAAAATGATTTTGGATTTAGATCTAAATGAAAAACAAGCTGCAGAGATAAAAAAACTTACTGAAGCACAAATCAAAAAGAAAGAAGCACAAAAAGCCGAATTTAAAGAAAACAAGGGCACGGCTCAAACTGACAATAGTACTCAAGCATTTGAAATGAGAAAAAAAATGCTAGATGAGCAAATCGCGTTAAAAGCAGAAATGAAAAAAATCTTATCGCCGGAGCAATATACTAAATGGGATCAAAATCAGTCAGAAAGAAAAGACAAAATCAAAAAAAGAATGTCTGATCGAAGACGATAAATTCAACCAAGCACGCCATTTTGATTTTTACAAAAAATAAAGTAGTTTTGGTTTTTATTTAAATAAAATATCATGAAAAAAATAATTGTCCTAATTGTTATAGCACTAAGTTTCAGTTTTTCAATGAATGCTCAAAATTCACAAAAAACAGAAACTACTAATCAGGTTATTACAAAAATATCACCTGAAAAAGCAGCAGAAAATGATGCTGAAGCTATTACTAAATTTTTAGGTTTCAATGAAGAACAAAAACAAGCTTTTAAAGGACTATTTATAATGAAACATGAACTGCTTCAAGATAAAAATGCAAGCATTGAAAAAAAGAAACAGTTTTGTAAAATTGTTGAATCCAAAATAGCAGCTTCAATGGATGGAAATCAATTAGAAAAATTAAAATCAAATACTGCTTTATACAAACAATTGACTGAAGCGAGTGTTTTATAATACATTTGAATATTTAAAAAAAAGAGCTTCCTTTCCGGGAAGCTCTTTTTTTATCATAATATTTTACTAACCCTATCAATTGCTTGAATCGTAAAATCCAAATCTTCATAGGTGAGTGCATCTGTTATAAACCATGTTTCATAAGCTGAAGGAGCGATATACACACCTTCTTTTAACAATCCGTGAAAGAATTTTTTAAAGCTCTCATTATCCCCTTTGGAAGCAGTTTGTAAATCAACTACTGGTTGACTGTCAAAATGAACAGAAATCATAGAACCCACTCTGTTTATTGTAAATGTAATTTTATTGGTTGTAAGTACATTTCTAATTCCATTTTCAAGATAAGCCGTTTTTTCTTCTAATCTTTGGAATAACATTTTATCTTCATTCAATGTTTTCAGCATCGCTAATCCAGCAGCCATTGCTAAAGGATTTCCTGATAATGTTCCCGCTTGATATACTGGCCCAAGTGGTGACAAATAATTCATGATTTCAGCACGCGCTGCAAAAGCGCCTACTGGTAAACCACCACCAATTACTTTACCGAAACAAACTATATCCGCATTGATGTTATATAATTCTTGGGCTCCTCCTTTTGCTAAACGAAAACCAGTCATTACTTCATCGAAAATAAGTAGGATCCCATTTTCTGAACATAATTTCCTTAATTCTTGCAAGAAACCTTCATTAGGCGGAATACAACCCATGTTTCCAGCAACAGGCTCTATAATAATAGCGGCTATTTCATTTTCATTGGCTTCTATTAAAAGCTTCAATCCATCTATATCGTTATAACGAGCAAGAAGTGTGTCTTTTGCCGTTCCTGCAGTAACGCCTGGACTATTTGGCACACCAAAAGTCGCTGCACCACTCCCCGCTTGAATTAGGAAAGAATCTGAATGACCGTGATAACAACCTGCAAATTTTATTATTTTATCTCTTTTGGTAAATCCACGTGCTAATCTAATAGCACTCATACAGGCTTCCGTTCCTGAATTTACAAATCGGATTTTATCAATATTGGGAACCATACTTACTGCTAATGCAGCAATTTCAGTTTCTAAAGCTGTAGGCATTCCAAATGAAGTTCCCATTTTGGCTTTTTCGATGACCGCTTCAACCACAGGCGGAAAAGCATGCCCCAAAATCATCGGCCCCCAAGAATTAATATAATCTATGAATCGATTATCGTCTTCATCATATAGATAAGCCCCTTTTGCACTTTTGGCAAAAATTGGCGTTCCCCCAACTCCTTTAAAAGCTCTTACAGGCGAATTGACTCCCCCTGGAATTACTTTTTCAGCTTCTATAAAAAGCTGGCTGCTTCTTTGATATAACATTTATAATTAATGATTTTATTCCCGAAAAATTCAGGAGATTTTATATTTGGAAAATTTACTGAACAATTAAATACTGCCCAATTGAAATGTTATAGTCAAGAATATTGTTTTTCTTCTTTAAATCTTCTACTGTTAAATTGAATTTTTTCGAAATTGAATATAAAGTATCCCCTTGCATCACTTGATAATTACCAACTGATTGTTCCGTTTGTGCTATTTCTTTTTTAATTTCGATAGGCTTATCGATAATTATTTTTTCATCAATTGGCTTAAGAACAAGAGTGTCTTTCACTACTGTTGCGTTTTCATTAATCACAATACTACTAGTCGTGGGTTTTGAATCATTAATAGTAGTAGTTCCCGATAATTTTTTCTCGATTACTGCTATTGGTTTGGATTCTTGGGTCTTCTTTATTTCAGTTGTAGCAGATAATTTCTTTTCCACCACTGAAATCGGTTTTTGTGTTGGAGTTTCTTTTTTAGGAATTAAAGCAACTTCAACTTTAGAAGTTTCAATCGCAGTTTTTTCTTCTTTAGGATTAATTATTACAGGATTAATTTTCGCCACTCCTGGTACTTGCGGAAGAATTTTAACCAAAACAGGAACATACTCTTTACCTAAAACATCAGCATCATGTTTACCTAATTGATAGCGTTCAATGATTCCTATTAATTTCACCGCATACAAAGAATCAGTAGCATAACCTGCGGCTTTCAGACCATTTGCCCAACCTTTATAATCGTCTTTTTCCAATTTAAATAATTCAGCATAGCGTGGTCTGCTGGTTAAAAAAAGTGAATGGTCTTTATAGGATTCGTCTGGTTGCTCGTATTTTCTAAAGCATTCCTGAGCAGCATCATCGTCATATTTTACGCTTGGTCCATTCCATTCCTTATGGCATTTAATACCAAAATGATTGTTTGCAATTGAACTTAAAGGCCCTGAACCTGCCCCCGATTCTAATATTCCTTGTGCCAAAGTTATACTTGATGGAATTCCGAATTCGGTCATATTGTTTTTTGAAATGCCTTTGTACTTCTCTATATAAGCCAATACCATTTCTTGAGTAACTTTTACTCTTGTAGTTGCAGCCAGAATTACAGTTTTTGCGGTATCAACTTTAACTGTATCAGTAACTTTCAATACAATTTGCTTCTTAGCATCTGGTGAGTAAGGTGTAAAACTTCCGTTTTTTGTAGTTTGAATAATCGATTTGTTTGCAGTACAACTTACAACAGACATAATAACTAGAAAAATCCCAATTTTTTTTATCATTATATTTCAATTAAAGGTAAATTTTTATTTTTAAGCTTCTCATTCATTCCAGCAATACCTTGAATTCCTCCAGTATGTATAGCAAGTATTTTTGATTTTTCAGGAAAATATCCTTTTTTAATTAAATCCAAAATTCCGAACATCATTTTTCCCGTATAAATAGGATCCAAGAGAACATTCGTTGTTTTATAAAACTCATTCATAAAACGAATTAATTCTTCATTTATTTTTGCGTAACCGCCAAAATGATAATCTTGAATCAATTCAAAATTTTTATTTGGTGCAAAATTACAAATATCATTTGATAAAAATTCACCTTTTAAGGCAGGAAATCCAATAATTTTTTGATTCGGAGAAGCGGAATTACAAATTCCTGCAATTGTACCGCCAGTTCCCACTGCACAACAGATATGTGAAAACGATTTGTCCTGCTCGGAAAGGATTTCTTCACACCCTTTTATTGCTAGTTCATTCGTACCTCCTTCTGGTAAAAAATAAAAACCATTGTATTTATTTTTTAATTTTTCAAAAAAAATCACAGAATCTTTTTCTCTATATTCTTCTCTAGAAACGAATTCAAATTTCATTCCATTTTCTTTTGCGTAAGCTAAAGTTGGATTGTCAGAAAATTTATTTTGCAATTCTTCACCTCGAATTATCCCAATTGTTTCAAAGCAGTATTCTTTTCCTGCAAAGGCAGTTGCCGCAATATGATTTGAAAAAGCGCCCCCAAAAGTGATAATTTTAGTTTTACCTTCTTCTTTTGCCTGGAGTAAGTTGTATTTTAATTTCCGGTATTTGTTTCCAGAAATAAATGGATGCAACAAATCTTCCCGCTTTATAAAAACAGAAATGTTATTGGGCAACGACAAGTTCAATTCTTGGTTCAAATTATTTTTTTTCAAAGATAAAATTAAAACAAACAAAAAGCACAACCATAAAGATTGTGCTTTTAAGATACTAAACAAAATAAACAATTATTTTTTTATCATTATTTTTTTACTCATTTCTGTATTGCTTCCCATATTTAATCTAACGATGTATATTCCTTCACTTAAACCAGATACTGGAAATTCATAGCTCTCATTTGCACCTAAAACATTTTTAACAAATATTTGCTTTCCTACCACATCATACAAACTACAAGTAGCCAATGTTATCTTTTCTGGATTTTGAATCGTTAAAACATTAGTAGCATTGCTTAAACCTATTTTAATACTTGATTCCCCAATAGCCACATAAGGTTTTTTACCATTTTTAAAAGTGATTTCATATTGAGTTGTATTTATTCCCGCAGGTAAAACAGTTTCGTAAAAATTATTTTTTATATCAAAATACATATCACTAATCTTGTCGTGTAAATATACATTGTCAGCACCTGTAAAGTTGATAATTTCTTTTACTGTAATTTTGAAATTAGCTTCTTCGTTATTTTTAAAGCCAACTGGTATTTTTTTATCAATATCAAAATTGATTACATCAATAACTACATTTTTATCATCTACTACAAAAAAGGCATCGGAAGGAATATCCGTATCAGCTGTTAAAGCATCCATTGCATGATCCATTCCGTCTGTTGCAGCTGGATCAAAAGCCAATACCATTTGACGGATTCCTTGATTATCCAATAAAGTGTTGAATTTTATTTGAGGAACCCCGGCAGTACTTACTGTTGTATAGTCAAATCCTGAAACAGAAGCGATTTCTGGTAAAAAATCATTGGCTCCAGCCCCACCTTTTTCGAATTCAGAAAATGTGGCAGCGCCCTCTTTTACATATACTCTATAAATATTGCTCATTGTTGCAGTAGTCCCGCTAGCGTTCCCTTCAATCATAAATCCTTGTCCAATTGGGCAAAAACGTCTCTGAAAAGTATTGTTGGGATTACTGTAAACTCCAGTGTTATTACCTGCTCCATCATAAGTAGCATAAGTAGCTGGGACATAAATCCCAGTCCCGCCTCTAGAAACAGGAGAAAAAGTACCATACCCGCCTCTATACGAAGCTAGATAATGTGAATTGGCAGTTTTGTCGTGTTCCCAGAAATAGGCAACACCAGTAGAATTAGTTGCATCAGTCAAAAAAGCCGATAAATCAATAGTAGAAGAATAAGGATTGCCTGTTAATGTTCTTTGTTGATCTAGCAAATTGATAGTAATGTCACCATTATTTGGACGTCCTCTAAAATCATATCTTTGTTTTGAACCACTGTTGTTTTGAACACCCAATATTGTAGTTGCATCAGTACCTGATGTTCCTTTCATAGTGAATCCTTCGCCAGCAAGAAGCGTTGTGGTCGCTCCAGTATATAGCCATTGCGTATATAAACTAGAAGCCTGAAATTTATATATCCAAGAATCAGAAACTGCAAAAGGAGAGGCAGTACCGTCATAAGAAGAAGTGACACTTGCTATTGTACTTGAAGTTACTGATGTAGGATTATAAATTCCGGACAATCCAAATAATTTGTTTCCAATTCCCGCACTCGGAACACCTACCGGAGAACACCAATAATTGTATTGGTAATTATTTACTGAACCTTCTTGATAAACAGATAAAAAACCCAAGCCTCTATTTGCTACATTACCGCTTTGTAGTAACTGCCCATCACGTCTCAAATACACAAAACTAGTTGGATTACTTATGCGAACTTCATCAGTGGTATAAATATATGTATTGTCTACATATACAAAATCATTACCGGAACCTGTTACGAAAATAGTTCCTACACCTTGTCCTATAGCTGGAATAAAGCCAAAAGAAATTATAATCAACGGGAGTATAAATTTTTTCATAATCGTTTCGTTTTGGGTTATATTCAAAGCTACAATTTATTTTTTTAATAATAACAAAATTTTAAGAGTTATTTTAAACATATTTATACAAATAATATCATTTTATTAATTAATTAATAACTTTAAAGCACAATAGTCGTATATTTACTAATATAAAAAACTTACAAAAAATAATAATAAAACAATCTCTGTTTTGTCCTAAAAAGCAATCAACTTTAAAAAAAATCTGAACAAGTTTACTTCATGTTTTTAATTGATTTTAGGATAGTTTATTATGATTTACAATAAGTCAAACCCAAAATATTTTAAAAACCTCAAAGTTAAGATATTGTAAAAAAACATAAGAATTTTACTCATAATGACTTTGTGGGATTTTGACAGAAAAACATTTTTTTAAGTAAGCGTATGATTAAAAATCTTAATAAAAACAACGCATTACCTACAAACAGAAATTTGTCATTTTTTTTAAAACGCAAAAAACCAATTCAATACGTTTATTTTTAACAACAATTTGATGATTATAAAATAATATTTATTTATTTTTAATACCTATTACATATAAAGAATAGCGTTATGTCAGAAAACTACATCAAAAAAGGAAATTCAAGTAAAAATTTAAACCCTAATTTTTACAAAAAATCACCTAAAAATAACCGTCAGAAAAATTATTTTTATGGGCTGTTGTTTTTTGTGTTTTCAGTATTAAATTCACAATTTAGTTTTGCGCAGAATGCACAACAAATGCTGTTTAGTACTTCAACAGGTGTATCGCTGAATAACATGACTGGAAGCACGCAAATTGTAGCTGCTGCACAGGACTTTACCGCTTCAGGGATTGTCACATTTCCTTTTACTTTTAGATATTGCGGAGTAGATTATACTCAATTTTCTGCTAGTTCTAACGGTCTTATGAGGCTTGGAGGCACTGCTGTATCAACTACTGATACAAACAATATTAATACTCAAACCCTTTTATTAGCTCCATGCTTTGACGATATGCATACGGCTACAACTGGTAAAGTACATGCAGTAGTTACTGGAACTGCTCCAAACAGAATATTAACAGTAGAATGGCTCTTCGCAAATTATGCAGATCGAAATATAGCATATACCAAAACAGTTCAAGTTGTTCTTGAAGAAACTACAAATATAATTCATTTTACTTATGGAGCAAATACAAATAGTACATCATTAGTAAGCGCAACTATTGGAATTAATAATACTACTGCACTATTTCAATGCGTTACCACTACAACTAACACCGCAAGCACAACGGCTAATAATTCAACTACAGTATTCCCAGCAAGTGGCCGAAGATATACATGGACTCCTCCGATTCCAACAATTACTAGTTTTACACCTACTAGCGTTTGTGCTAGTTCAGGAGAATTAATCACTATAACCGGAACGAATTTAAGTAGCGCCACTGGGATTACTCCTACAGCTATTTCTGCAGGAGGTACAGCGTTATCAAGTATATCTTCACCAACAACAACTACAGCAATTGGAACTGTTGGAGCAGGAACTACTGGAACCATTAGCATAACAACCGTTTGGGGTACAGCAACAAGTGCAGGGACCCTTACTGTAAACCCTTTACCTGCAGCACCAGGAAATCCAACAAGTAATTCACCTCAATGTGCATCTCCGGGAGTTACAATAACCAGATCAGGAACTCCTGCAGCGGGAATTAGCTGGTATTGGCAAACAAGTCCTACGGGGACTTCAACAGCGAATAATAGCTCAACTGCGTACAACGCCACTACATCAGGGACTTATTACATAAGAGCACAGAATGATGTGACAGGATGTTGGAGTGCAACTTCAGGAAGTATAGCCATAGTAATTTCAGCTACACCAACAACAGCAATAACTCCAGCTCCAGCTAATGCAGCTACAGCCGTTTGTTATGCAGGAAGTGGAGCAGTTACAAGTGTGTCATGGGCAGCTACTGCCGGGGCCACTTCGTATGATGTTTATTTCGGAGCAGGTGCATTACCCGGAACATTAACAGCAAACGTAGCAACCAATTCATATACTTGCGGAACTTTAGCCGCAAATACAACCTATTATTGGACAGTAGTTGCTAAAAATGCTTGTGGAAGTGCATCAAGCACAACTTGGTCATTTACTACTGGAAATGCTCCATGTGCAAGTTGTACATCCACATCTACTGGAAGTGCAGGTTACATAACTAGCTTTTCTACTACATCCGGAACATCCAATATTACAAATAATGCTAGTGGCTATTCAGCAACAGGATATGGTGATTTTACAATAAAAAAAGTTACTCAATTTCCTAGTTATACTGTTAACTTTTCAACTACCCTTCAAAGCACAAATGGTTTTAATATATGGGTAGATTGGAACGATGATGGGACATTTAATACTGCTGCTTACCCTACAGGAGAGAGAATGTACAATTCTGGAGGATCTCAGGTTTCATCAGCAACCGGAAGTTTTACAGTTCCTGCAGGGGCTACTTCTGGTAATCACAGAATGAGAATCCGCTGCGATTGGGGAGCGGGTGTTACAAACCCATCCCCTTGTGGATCAATTAATAATGGAGAAACAGAAGATTATACTTTTACAGTTGTTCCCCTTCCTCCATGTGTAACCCCTACTGCGCAACCAACTGCTTTGATATTAACACCTAGTACAAATTCTATTGCTGGATCATTCACAGCGGCTAGCCCAGCACCAGATAATTATTTGGTAGTTTATAATACAACTGGAGTACAACCAACACCTGTTGATGGCACAGCATATACTGTTGGAGGAGCAGTTCCTGGCGGAACAGCTGGTGATATTGACGGAAATACTACTTTTAACATTACAGGTTTATCATCAAATACTTTATATTATATATATGTCTTCTCTTATAACAGTTTGTGTTCTGGTGGACCTGCATATTATAACCCTACTCCAATAACAGGAAGTACTACTACATTACCTCCTAATTATTGTACGTCAACAGGTTCAACTGTTGGTGATGGAATAAGAAGGGTGATTTTTAACACTATTGACAATACTCCAGCAGGAACTGCAGTCAATGTTACTTATACCAATTATACAGCAGTAACCACTACTGTAATGAAAAGTAGTTCTTATAATTTAAGTGTTTATATCAACACCGGTGGTGGTTTCACTAATTATCAAAGGGTATATATTGATTGGAATATAGATGGTGATTTCCTTGATGCAGGAGAAACATTTTCTTTAGGATCAGTAACAAATAGCACAAACGGATTAAGTGGTGGTGCAGCTACATCAATTACGGTTCCTGCTGGTGCTTCTACAGGACCTGTTAGAATGAGAATTCAATCCAAATATAATGACACTACAGTAAATTCCTGTCAGACAGGTTTTGATGGTGAAACTGAAGACTATACTTTAAATGTAATAGACAATGCTCCGTGTGTAACACCAACAGCACAACCTACAAATTTGTCATTAACACCAACTGGGACTACTATTTCTGGCTCTTTCACAGCTGCAAGTCCTGTTCCAAATAATTATTTAGTAGTATATAATACCACAGGAACAACACCAACTCCTACTAACGGAACAACTTATACTGCCGGAAGTGCGGTAACTGGCGGAACGGTAGGAGATGCAGACAATAACACTACATTTACAGTAACAGGGCTTTCAACTGATACGTTGTATTATTTCTTTGTATTTTCATATAATTCTTCATGTACAGGAGGTCCATTATATTACAATACCACGCCATTAACAGGAAATGAAACCACATTAGGCGCTACTTATTGCGCACCTACTACGGAAAGTCCGTCTGGATTGTATATAGATTCCGTTGCTTTTGTAGGAACACTGAATGATGTTTCGAATACTTCTGGTTATACTGGCGGTTTTCAGGATTTTTCTGCTTTGCCTAATAAAGCAAAACAAGCTCAAAGCTCAGGAATAAATCTTATCTGCAATGCATCACCTAGTCGAGGAAGATGGAAAGCATGGGTGGATTGGAATAAAGATGGTGATTTCTTGGATGCAGGAGAAACGGTTTATAATCCAGGTGCAGTTGCGGGAAGAAATATTACATTTGGTTTTGTTGTTCCTGCAGCACAAACTCCAGGTCTATATACGATAAGAGTACGTGTTTATAATTTAACTTCTGATAATGATTATAGTTTAGATTTCACAGCGTGTGAAAATTTCACTGATGGTTTCTTTTCAGATGAAATTGGTGAAGCTGAAGATTATCGTTTTCAAGTGGTTGCGAGTTGCGCTTCATTAATTACAAGTGTTACCGGCGGAACAACATGTGGTACAGGAACTGTCAATTTAGCAGCTACAGGTACTGGTGGAACTGGATTCAAATGGTATTCTGCATTAACTGGAGGCACTTTATTAGCCACAACAGCTACTGGCAGTTGGACTACACCATCAATAAGCACAACAACTACTTATTATGTAACTTCCTATAGTGGAACTTGTGAATCGCTTGTAAGAACGGCTATTACAGCCACAGTAAGTCCTACACCTACACTTAGTTTCACACCAAGCACTCCTACTGTATGTGGAGAAAACAGTATAGTTACACTTACAGCGAGCGGAGATAAAGAAACAGTTTATTTAGTAAATGAAAATTTCGAAGCTGGTGCATTAGGAGTATTCAGCAATGTAAATAATGATAGTAATACAGGAGGTAAAACGGTAACATATTGGCAAAACAAGACCAGTACTTATGTACCGGCAGGTTATGTATGGTACCCAGCAGTCGCGTCGGGATTTGGAACAAATAAATTTGCACTTGCAAATTCAGATCCAGCAGCAGCTGCAGGAGGACCTCCAAATGCTCCAGTAGAAAATTCATTGACATTAACAAGTTCAGTTAGTAGTGCAACATTTTTAAATTTATATTTGAAACTGGACATGTATTACTCCAGATATTCCCCAGACGGAACAACTTATGATAGCGGAGGTGCTTTACCTACAACATATACAGATGACTTAACTGTTCAGGTTTCAACAAATGGAGGGACTGGATGGACTACAATTAATCAAATAATAGCTGATATAGGTTATGGTACAAGTTTCCAAACATCAACTTATGATTTAAGCGCTTACATCAATCAGGCTAACCTTAAAATTAGATTTAGACATCGTTCATGGGCAGGGTCTGGATGGTTACCTGGTGGAGTTGCCGTAGATAATATACAATTATATGGAGAAAGACCTTTAACATCGACCTTCTCATGGACTGGTGGAGCTACATCTTATTCGGATGCAGCATGTACGGTTGCATATACACCAGGGGTTTCACCAGCAATAACAACTATATATTTAAAACCTACATTAGCACAATTACAAAGCGGTAATTTCACATTTACAGCTACTACGACCTTATCAAACGGTTGTAGTGCTTCACAGCCGATAACTGTAACAAACAATTCTAAAGTGTGGCAGACAGGTGGAACTACAGATTGGAATACAGCTAGTAACTGGCTTCCTCTTGGTGTTCCAAGCGCAACTAATTGTGTAATTATACCTAATAATAGTATTATATCTGGTACTGCATTTAATGCATATGCCTATAATCTTAATGTAAAAACTGCCCCAGGTGTTTTAACTATTCAATCTGGAAATACATTAACCGTTACCGATGTAGTAACTGTTGATACTGGAGGTACATTAACTATTGAAAACAATGCAAGTTTAATTCAGGTTAACAACGTGACGAATGTTGGTAATGTAATTTCTAAACGTAATGCTACTATTAATACCGAATTGGATTATGTATATTGGTCTTCACCAGTAGTAGGACAAGTAATAGACAATATCGCCTCTCCTTCTTTAAGAAGAATCTATACTTGGCAACCAACTGGTAGCACAGCAAATGGGGCAACTGGAGGTACGGGAACAGGAATTTATGTTGATGCAACAGGAAGTAGTATGGCATTAGCGAAAGGATACATTGCCCAACCTACAGACGGTTTTACAGGAACTTTAAATGCGCAATTCACAGGGGTTCCTAATAATGGAAACATATCCTTTACTGTTTCAAGAGGTAGCTATCAAGGGGCACCTTATAACGGAACCAATGGCACGCAAATAACAAATATAAGTGACAATTATAATTTAACTGGTAATCCATATCCATCATCAATTAGTGCTAATCAGTTCTTAGTGAACAATAGTGCTGTAATTCAGGATGGTATTCAGGTATGGACACATGGTACAGCAATTTCATCTTCAACAACGAGTCCTTTCTATGGGTCTTATATTTATAATTATTCGCCTAATGATTTCTTAAAAATAAATCTAACCGGTAATAATTCTGGAGTGGCTGCATTGGATAATTATAAAGTTGGAAGCGGTCAAGCATTCTTTGTAAGCATGATAGATGGTGCTGCAGGAAGCGGAGTGATTAGTTTCACAAACTCTTTAAGAAGCAATACTTATGGCAATAGTACTTTCTATAGAGATAGTCAAGATGTAGATTACGATAACATAGAAAGACACAGAATTTGGTTAGATATTGTTGGTGCAAATCAAACACAGAGATCTTTAATAGGTTATATTGAAGGAGCTACTGACGGAGAAGACACATTATATGACTTCCATACTTATGTTGCGAGCGGCGTGCTTTCTATGTATTCATTAATAAATGGCAGTATAGCCGATATCCAAGGAAAATCATTACCTTTTAATGAAAATGATATAGTTCCTTTAGGTTATCACGCTCCTTCTGCTGGAAGCTATACGATTGGAATTGGTGCCGTTGACGGATTGTTTTTAGGAAGTCAAAAAATATTCCTTGAAGATAAATTATTAAATGTTTTACATGATTTGAGAGCGGCTCCTTATGTTTTCAATAGTGAAGCAGGAATTATAGACGACCGTTTTGTTCTTCGTTATACTGACACCTACCTTGGAACTGATCAATTTGACTTAACCAATTCTGTTAAAATTGTTACAAATGACAGAGCAATGGTTTATTCATCAAATGAAAACATTCAAAACATAGTAGTATATGACTTACTAGGAAGGAAAATTGACAGTTATGACAACATCAACAATAAGCAGTTCACACTAAAAAATCTGAATCGATTAAGGACAACTTTGATAATGAAGATTACTTTAGAAAGTGGAATTATCGTAACTGAGAAATTTATTTTCTAATTAAGATAAAAATTTTATAAACCTAAAAAAAGACCTTTGCTTTAAATAGTGAAGGTCTTTTTCTTTTGTATATGCCTCACGTTCAAAACTAATATTTTTATAAGCCATAGTCTTGTTCTTATATATTAGTAATCGGATTAGAAATTCAAAAGCATACAAGACAAAAAAAAGAACAATCAAAAGTTCTAACTGCTGTCGGATATGAATTTTTTCGTGATTCAATAAAATGGCATTACTCCTATCCTTTTCATTTTTTAAAATAATAAAAGGAAAAATAGTTAAACCTGTAAAACCTTTAGGGAGTAAATATTTGGAAACGATTAGAAACATTCGCTTTAAAGTTTATAAATTTGCGTATTATGAATAACCAAGATAAAGAAAATAAATTAACCGAGGGAGAAGATTTTTATTACACGCCCGAAGGTTATAAATGCTTTACCGAGAAATACCATTTAAAGCGTGGTTATTGTTGTAAAAGTGGCTGCCGACACTGTCCATATGGATTTGATAAAAAAACAGGAACTTTAAAAAAGTAAACAGTGTGCAGTAGCAGTTTGCAGTCTCAAACTATAAACCACAAGCGATAAACTATAAACAGACACAATGACTTTCAAAGAACAAATCCAACAAGGAATTCCAAGTATATTACCGGCACCAAAGCCATACGAGTTAGATATCAACCACGCACCAAAACGTAAAGAGATACTTTCACCGGAAGAAAAAAAACTGGCGCTTCGTAATGCCTTGCGTTATTTTGAGCCACAACATCACGCCGAATTAATTAAAGATTTCGGTGAAGAACTGGAAACCTACGGACGCATTTATATGTACCGTTTACGCCCCGACTATAAAATGTATGCCCGCCCTATTTCTGAGTATCCAGGGAAATCAGAACAAGCCAAAGCCATAATGTTAATGATTCAGAATAATCTGGATTATGCCGTTGCACAGCATCCACACGAGTTGATTACGTATGGCGGAAACGGTGCGGTTTTTCAAAACTGGGCACAATATTTATTGACCATGCAGTATTTATCAGAAATGACTGATGAGCAAACGCTGACAATGTATTCTGGTCATCCAATGGGATTGTTTCCTTCCCACAAAGAAGCTCCAAGAGTAGTTGTCACTAACGGAATGGTAATTCCTAATTATTCTAAGCCAGACGATTGGGAAAAGATGAATGCACTTGGCGTTTCTCAATACGGACAAATGACTGCAGGAAGTTATATGTATATTGGGCCACAAGGAATTGTTCACGGAACCACAATAACGGTTTTGAATGGTTTCAGAAAAATAAAGAAAAATCCAAAAGGCAATTTATTCGTGACTTCTGGTTTAGGAGGAATGAGTGGCGCACAACCTAAAGCTGGAAATATTGCAGGATGCATTACGGTCTGCGCCGAAGTAAACCCAAAAATTACACACATTCGCCATAGTCAGGGTTGGATAAACGAAGTCGTGGAAGATATTGATACATTGGTAAAAAGAGTCGCTTTGGCGAAAGCCAATCAGGAAGTAGTTTCTATTGCTTATTTGGGAAATGTAGTAGATGTTTGGGAAAAATTTGACAAAGAAAACATTCATATTGATTTAGGTTCAGATCAAACTTCGCTTCATAATCCTTGGGCTGGAGGTTATTATCCAGTTGGAATTTCATTCGATGATGCTAATGAAATGATGGCCAACAATCCAGAATTATTCAAGGAGAAAGTACAGGAAACTTTGCGCCGACATACATCCGCTATCAATAAACATACTGCAAAAGGAACGTACTTCTTCGATTACGGAAATGCTTTTTTACTGGAAGCTTCAAGAGCTGGAGCTGATATTATGGCAAAAAATGGAATCGACTTCAAATATCCGAGTTATGTTCAGGATATTATGGGACCAATGTGTTTCGATTATGGTTTTGGGCCTTTCCGTTGGGTTTGTGCTTCGGGAAAACCGGAAGATTTAGCTAAAACAGATGCGATTGCCTGTGTCGTATTGGAAGAGATGATGAAAAACTCACCACAAGAAATCCAACAGCAAATGCAGGACAATATTACGTGGATAAAAGGCGCACAGGAAAATAAATTGGTCGTTGGTTCACAAGCCCGTATTTTATACGCTGATGCCGAAGGTCGTGTCAAAATTGCCGAAGCTTTTAATCAAGCAATTGCAAAACGAGAAATAGGAACGGTAGTTTTAGGGCGTGATCATCACGATGTTTCTGGAACTGATTCACCTTACAGGGAAACTTCAAATATATATGATGGTTCGCGCTTTACAGCTGATATGGCGATACAAAACGTTATTGGAGACAGCTTTAGAGGCGCTACTTGGGTTTCAATTCACAACGGCGGCGGCGTTGGTTGGGGTGAAGTAATTAATGGTGGATTTGGTATGGTTCTTGATGGCTCAAAAGAAGCCTCAAAGCGCTTAGAATCAATGCTTTTCTGGGATGTAAACAACGGAATTTCAAGAAGAAGCTGGGCTCGAAACGAAGGGGCAGTTTTTGCAATAAAAAGAGCGATGGCTACGCAACCTTTGTTGAAAGTTACCATCCCTAATATAGTTGAGGATAGATTTTTAGATTTTTAGATAATTAGATTATTTAGAACTCAAACAATCTAAAAATCGAGTAGTCTAATAATCTAAAATACCTAATTTATGAAAACGATTAAACTAATTCCAGTACTCTTACTCTTTATTCTAGCTTCATGCAGTTCAGTTAGGGTAAATTCTGATTATGAGAAAAATGTAGATTTCAATCAATTCAAAACCTATGCCTTTCATAAAACAGGTATTGACAAAGTTGAAATTTCCGACTTAGATAAAAAACGTATTCTTCGTGCCATTGATGCCGAACTAAGCAAAAAAGGAATGACCAAAAGTGAAACTCCCGATTTGTTAATCAACATCCACACAAAAGAAAGAGAAGAAGTGAATGTTAATCAATTCAATGCTGGATTTGGTTACGGTTGGGGATATGGATGGAGTCCTTATTTTTGGGGAGGCCGTAGTTACGTCTCTACTTCTACCGAAGGAACATTATATATTGATTTAATTGATGCCAAGAAAAAAGAATTGATCTGGCAAGGCGAAGGTTCTGGTTATTTAACTCAAAACCGAGAGCAAAAAGACGAAAGAATCAATGAATTTGTGAGTAAGATATTAGCTCAGTTTCCGCCAGAGAAAAAGTAATTAGTTCACAGTAGCAAATTCAGTAATTAATTAAAATAATCAAAGCCGTTTCGTTTAAAACAGAGACGGCTTTTTAGTATAAAATATGAATCCCAAGAAAGACATAACAACTTTAGACGACATTAAATTATTGGTCAATACTTTTTATGCAAAGGTTCAGAAAGATAAATTGATTGGCGTTATTTTCAATGAAAAAATACAAGATCGCTGGCCCGAGCATTTAGAGAAAATGTACCGATTCTGGCAAACCATACTTTTAGAAGTTCACACTTATTCAGGAAGTCCGTTTCCACCACACAAACATTTGCCAGTTAATAAAGAACATTTTAATCGTTGGATGGATATTTTTACCGAAACCGTTGACAGTTTATTTGTTGGCCCAATAGCAGAAGAAGCAAAATTACGCGCTGAAAAAATGGCAGAAATGTTTAATTATAAGATTGAGTATTTTAGAAATGAGGGGAATAATTAGTTTGCGAATAATATTATTCCATAAATCCAAAAATTGTATAAAAGGGTATAAGCTAATCCATAGATAATACTTTTCTGCAAATTCCCATTACATTCATTCGATTTCTTAAAAACTAATCTTAAAGCTCTAAAAAATATCCAGTATAGCATTGCCATGAATATCAATATCGTAAACCAAATAATTGCTCCAAAAAGGAAAAATAAATATCCTATAATTATTGACGCAATTATCCAAAAAATTATGCTAAATATTATACCTATTATTCCTTCTCCTATATCTGGAGTACTATCACTTGGTGTGAAGTCTTTTAAATGTTCTATTTTTTTAAAATCAAATTGATCTGTTATTTTTCCAATATTATCTTTGATTTTCAAACCTTTATATAGTCCAATTGATATAAAAAGAAAAAAACCTACAGATAAAATGGAAGTTGAAATCAATGAATTTTCAATTATGGTTTTGTGCTTTCCAATTCCATAAAACCAAACACTCAAAATTGTTAGAGTTACCACTATCAATGTGATTGTAAATATATTTTTAGTGTTTAATAATGTTCTATTCATATAATAAAGAGTTGATATTTATTAAAACTAATACCCCAACAACTCCTCAATCTTCACCTTCACTTTTTCCGTACTTGGAATCATTGTTTGTTCTAATACACTATTCAAAGGAATAGCAGGCATATTCTCCGAACCAATTGTCATTACTGGTGCATCCAAATATTTAAAACATTTTTCCTGAATCATTCCCGCCAAACTTCTCGCAAAAGAATTATTGATGGATTCCTCGGTTACAACCAGACATTTTTTTGTTTTTCGCACTGATTTCAAAATCGCTTCCTCATCCAATGGATGTAAAGTTCTCAAATCAATGATTTCCACATTCTCTTTGAGGTGTTTTGAAGCGTTTAAAGCCCAATGCACTCCCATTCCATAAGTGATTATCGAAATAGTTTCTTTGGTTTCCTGTTCCCAGATTTCCTGTACTACATTAGCTTTTCCAAAAGGCAGAATATAATCCTCGCTTGGTTCATTGGTTCTCGCTTCGTCTGTTCCTTTTACTTTCGACCAATACAAACCTTTGTGCTCTAAAATTACCACTGGATTTGGGTCGTAATAAGCGGCTTTCAACAATCCTTTCAAATCGGCGCCATTGCTTGGATATGCGATTTTTATTCCGCGTATATTAGTTAGAATACTTTCTACAGATGAAGAATGATATGGTCCTCCGCTTCCGTATGCGCCAATCGGCACACGCAGAATCATACTTACTGGCCATTTTCCATTCGATAAATAACACGAACGACTCACTTCGGTAAACAATTGGTTCAAGCCTGGCCAGATATAATCGGCAAACTGTACCTCAACTATTGGTTTCAATCCAACTGCCGACATTCCTACAGTTGAACCGACAATAAATGCTTCTTGAATAGGTGTATTAAAAACTCTATTATCTCCAAATTTTTGTGCCAATGTCGCCGCTTCCCTGAAAACTCCACCTAATCTTCCACCTACATCCTGTCCGTAAAGTAAACATTCTTGATGTTTTTTCATTAATTCTTCGACTGCAAACAAGGCGCAATCTACCATAACCACTTTATCTTCACGCTCAGGACATCTTTCACCTACTTCTTCAACGATTGGTGTTGGAGCAAAATCGTGTGTGAATAAATCTTCGGGTTTTGGGTCTTCCGCCAATTGAGCTTTTTCAAAGTCGGCTTTTACTTTGGCTATAGCCGAATTTTCTATATTCTGGATTTCATCAGTTGTGAATCCACTATCTCTCAATTGTTTTATCAAAACCGGATAAGGATCGCGAGAATTTGCTTCCTCCAAATCGTCTCTATACCATTCCATTCGCACACCCGAAGTATGATGATTTAACAACGGTACTTTGGCGTGAACCAAAAACGGGCGTCTTTCTTCCCGAATGGTTTTCAATACTTTTTGAATCGCATTATAACTCTCGGTAAAATTCGCACCATCAATAGTAATAGCTTCCAGTCCGTGAAACCCTTTTGCATATTCAAATGCGTTTTGGGCTCGTGTCTCTGCTGCATTCGCCGAAATATCCCAACCATTATCCTGTACCAAATACAAAATAGGCAGTTGTTTCAGAGCCGCCATTTGAAACGCTTCAGCAATTTCGCCTTCGGTAACTGAAGCATCACCAAGTGAACAGATCACAACCGATTTTTCTTTTATAGTCGCGTCATCAATTCCTACATTTTCCTTGTACCAAAATCCCATCGCAGCACCCGTTGCAGGAATCGCCTGCATTCCCGTTGCAGAAGATTGATGCGGGATTTTAGGTTTATCTGCATCACGCAAACTCGGATGACAATAATAGGTTCTTCCACCAGAAAATGGGTCATCTTTTTTTGCCATTAACTGCAGCATCAAATCATAAGGCTGCATCCCTATTCCGAGCATCATTGCATCATCACGATAATATGGAAACGCATAATCCTGTGGCAACAACTGCATCGCCAAAGCAATTTGAATGGCCTCGTGACCACGCGAAGTGGCGTGCACATATTTGGAAACGATCTTAAAATTATCTTCATACAAAGTGGTCATTGCCTTAGCGGTTGCCATTGTTGAAAATGCTTTTTGTAGTATTGATTTATCTAACATTTATTTATTCTAAAACCCTTTCAGAGTTTTAAACTCTGAAAGGGTTGTTATTATTTACTTACAAACAACATCATTTAAAACCGCAGGAACGATCCAACCAAATTTATCTTCTGCTTTTTGGGTTTTTATAGCATTCAATGTTTCATTCACTTCTTTTGAAACTGGATTTTCTTTTGGAAATTTGATTGCCAAATCCTTATATCCTATTTCTTCAATCATTGCGATGCCAACCGCTGTTCCTGCACCAAAAGCTTCTTCCAAGGTATTGTTTTTTGAAGCTTCTATAATTTCAGTCATTGAAATTGGTCTTTCAGTTACTTCAAAACCTTTATCTTTTAATAATTCAATCACACTCATTCTCGTGATTCCAGCTAAAACAGAACCTCCCAAATTAGGCGTAATGAACTTACCTCCTATTTTGAAGAAAATATTCATCGTTCCTACTTCCTGAATGTATTCGAAATTATTGGCGTCAAGCCAAAGTACTTGATCGTATCCTTTTGCTTTTGCTATTTCTGTTGGACGAATTGCCGCTGCATAATTCCCGGCTGCTTTTGCTTCACCTGTTCCGCCATTTGCTGCGCGGATAAATTTAGTTTCGGCATATAATTTAATTGGTTTACTAAAAAATGGTCCGGCAGGCGATGCCATTACAATAAACTTGAAACTTGTTGCTGCACGCATTCCTATAAATGCTTCATCCGCATACATAAACGGACGTAAATACAACGCACTTCCTTCAATAGTTGGAATCCAATTTTGCTCTATAGCCACTAATTTTTTTAAACTTTCCACAAACAAATCTTCTGGAAACAAAGGCATTCCCATTCGGTCTGCACTAAAATTCAAACGTTTTGCATTTTCATCCGGGCGAAATAATAAAGGCGTTCCGTCTTTCCCTAAAGTCGCTTTCATACCTTCAAAAATAGCTTGTCCGTAATGCAATGCCATTGCTGCAGGATGCGTTGGAATTAATGTCAAAGGTTCTATTCGTGGATTTATCCATTCGCCATTTTCATAATCGCAGATAAACATATGATCAGAAAAAGCATTTCCCATTGCGATATTATTAATATCCACTTCGGTTACTTTCGATTTTGGGGTTTGGGTGATTTTTATATTGTAAGACATTTTATTTATTTTAATGTTTCAGAAAACGAAACCGTGATTTATTATTTTTTATATTTCAAACGAAGGAATTTCTTCCAGATAATCCGCTACTTTTCTCATAAACGAACCTCCTAGGAATCCGTCAACCACGCGGTGGTCAAACGATAATGAAAGATACATTATGGAGCGTATTGCAATTTCATCGCCTTTAGGTGTTGAAATTACTTCTGGTCTCTTTTTGATGATTCCAAATGCTAAAATTGCTACTTCGGGCTGGTTGATGATTGGTGTTCCCATCAAGCTCCCAAAAGTACCAACATTCGAAATCGTGAATGTACTACCTTGCACCTCATCCGGTTTTAATTTATTGTTTCTGGAACTGTTTGCCAAATGATTTACTGATTTAGCCAAATCCAATATGCTTTTTTCATTAGCATTTTTCACTACAGGAACAATTAAGTTTCCACTTGGAAGCGCAGTTGCCATTCCGATATTGATGTCTTTGTGAACAATAATCTGTTTTCCGTCTACAGAAACATTCATCATTGGAAAATCCTGAATTCCTTTCGCGACTGCATCAATAAAAATTGGGGTAAAAGTCAGTTTTTCGTTGTATTTCTCCTGAAATTTATCTTTTACTTCATTTCTCCAATTAACCAAATTCGTCACATCAACTTCAACATACGACGTAACGTGAGGTGAGGTTTGTGTAGAATAAACCATATGATCCGCAATCATTTTACGCATCCTATCCATTTCTACAATGGTATCTTTTCCTTCGACGAAATTAATGGTTGGTTTTGGATAAGTCGACTTCTCAACTGCGCTCGAAGTAACAGATGAAGGTTTACTCTGGATTGGGTATTTTCTGTTTTTCAGATAATTGAAAACATCGCTTTTCTGGATTCTTCCCTCCGCGCCAGAACCTGGAATACTTTGAACCTCTTCCAGCGATAAATTTTCTTTTTGTGCGATGCTTATTATTAGTGGGGAAAGAAAAGAAGCCCCTCCTAACCTCCCCAAAGGGGAGGATTGGTTTGTAGATGTAGAAAATGTAATATTTTTATTTTCAGATTGAGTTATTTTTTTTTCAATTACTGTTCTTTCAATTGTTTTTTCGACAATCTTAGCAGTTCCCCCTTCGGGGGTTAGGGGGCTGATCAATGCCAAGACTTCGCCTACCGCAACAACATCATCTTTCTGAAAACGAATTTCAGTAATCACACCGTTGCAAGGCGATGGCACTTCGCTATCGACTTTATCAGTAGCAACTTCCAATATAGTTTCTTCGGCATCGACCGTGTCACCTACATTTTTTAACCAACTGATAATAGTGGCTTCCGAAATACTTTCGCCCATTTTGGGCATTTTAAATTCTACTATTGACATATTTTTTTTAGTGTTCAGTGTTCAGTTTTTAGTGTTCAGTGTATGCAGATACTGCTTACTGTCCACTGATTACTGATTACTTTTTCTTGAATTCTTCCAATGTTTTATAAAACTCTTCTTGCGTTGGACGGTTTTCTGGAATTTCCCTTAACGGCTCAACAGCTTTTAAGGTTTCATAACATTCCGCTGGTAATTGCTGATACAATGCCGTTCCTTTGGTTTTCCATTCTATCATTTCATCAGAAACATCTTTTATAATAACAGCTGGATTTCCCACAACCATTTTGCGATTTGGGATTTCCATTCCCGCTTTTATAAAAGACAAAGCGCCAACAATACATTCATCTCCCAATTCTACATTATCCATAATCACGGCATTCATTCCCACCAAACAATTGGCTCCGATATTCGCTCCGTGAATAATCGCTCCGTGACCGATATGAGCTCCTGCCTTCAATGTTAACGATTTTCCCGGAAACATATGTATCGTACAATTTTCTTGGACATTACAACCGTCTTCAATGATAATTCCTCCCCAATCACCCCGAATTGCTGCGCCAGGACCAACATATACGTTTTTCCCAATAATCACATTACCCGTAACCGCTGCCTGCGGATGGATGAAACTACTTTCGTGAATGACTGGTATAAAACCTTTGAATTTGTAAACCATTTTAAAACCACTTTACATATATTAAAAAAAACAATAACACTAAAAAATGAATTAATAGTGAAATTTTAACAGAGCCATTTCCTCTAAAAAGTTTTATCCCATTTATAATTAATAATAATCCACTAATAAATGGCAAACCTAAAAGAAGAAGTATTCCTGGTCCAGCTGCACAACGTCCAGAAGGGTAAAAAAATTCCAATACATAACCTAAACCCGCTAACAAAACATAAAACAGTATTGTTACACAGGCATTGTCAATTAATGGATTTTTAATATTTATTTTAATCAAAATTATTAAACTTTAAAAGCTTTCAATTTTTCCTTTGTAAATTCAGACAACACCAATCTTCCGCTGATTGCAGCTCTTTCTGCTAATAAAGTGTTCCAATCTTCTGTTCCTCTCCAAAATACTTTTTTCATTTCCGTCATTGCATCCGGATTGTAAGTACATAAATGAGTTGCAAATGCTTGAACTGCCTCATCCAAAGATTCGATACTTTCATACACATTGGCGTACAATCCTTTTTCTTTTGCCCAAGAGGCTTCGTAAAAAGTATTGGCATCAATTGCGATTTGTGATGTAGCCGAAACTCCCATCTTTCTTTCTATAGCTGGAGAAACCACAAATGGTCCGATTCCAACATTCAATTCACTTAATTTAATGGCAGCAAATTGCGTTGCCATACAGTAATCGGTTGCAGCAGCGATTCCTACTCCGCCTCCAACAGTTTTTCCCTGAATTCTACCGATGATAAATTTCGGGCACTGGCGCATTGCATTGATAACATTGGCAAAACCGGAGAAAAATACCCTTCCTGTTTCGGCATCATTAATCGTAATTAATTCTTTAAAACTCGCTCCGGCACAAAATGTTCTGTCACCTCCGCTTTTTAAAATAATAACTTTTACCTCATCATTTTTTGCAGCGTTTGTTATGGTTTCAGCCAATTTTGCCAATTGGTGTCCAGGCATAGAGTTTTGTTCTGGGTGAAAAAATTCAATTGTTGCTATTCCGTTTTGAATGTCTTGTTTTACGTATGCTTCCATGTTTATTAATTTTCCTCACCCCGACCCTCTCCGAAAGAGAGGGAGACGAGATGTGAGTGTATTGTGTTTATTTATTTCTTTATTTTATCGAACCTCTTGTTCCCCCTTTAGTGGTTATGGGGCTAAAATTTCAAATTGTTCAAAATGATGATTCAGGTGTTTCCTTTCCAATAAATACGACTCATATCTATTCAATTCACCGAAAACCATATTCTTCAGAATAGCATCCGGATTTTCTTTAAAAAATGATTTATAAGCTTCTCTTGCTTCTATAAATTTAGTCTTTGCCGTTTCAAAATCGGGATGGATTAAATCTTCTAATTCGTCTTTTTTCATTGTTGGAAATTTAGTCCCCAATGGAAATTTATCATAATTGTATAATGAATTATGAACTTTATCCAAAATCTTTTCAGGTGTTGCAATTTCAAAATCCTGAATTTGACCCGACATAATTTTATATCCGTGTTCTAAATGTTCCAGAAGGTGTTGTGGCGTTAAAATCCCCCATTTTGGTTTTGAATTTTCATTTAGTTTATTCAAAGATTCTGCTATTTTATCATCAGTCATTTCGACAAAAACTTCTTGTTTTTTCTGCACCATTGTCAAAATAGTCGCAACGGCAACCAATTCATCTTCGGTATCAAAAACCTCAACAAACCATTTTACGATTCCGCTTGGATGCTCGGCAGAAGCCACGTCTCTATCTACTTTTTGCTTGCACGTTAATCGGACATAAACCGTATCGTTATGATAAATCGGACGCAGGAAACGACATTCTTCCAATCCGTAATTTGCAGCAACTGGTCCTTTATTTGGATAAACAAACAATCCTGCAGCAGCTGCCAAAATGAAATAACCGTGAGCGGTTCTTTTCTTGAAAATACTTCCGTCAAGCGAAGTAATATCAGTATGCGCATAGAAATGATCCCAAGTGATATTAGCAAAACTGATGATATCGGTATCGGTAACTGTTCTGTTATGCGTACGCAATGACATTCCCGGCTGAATATCTTCCCAATGGTATTGGAACGGATGCTGGGTTATTTCTTTATATTTTGATTTCGGTTGGTAAATTCCAGTGATTTCTGTTAATGTGGTTGGCGAACCCTGAATCGCGCATCGCTGCATATAATGTTTGATACCACGTGTTCCGCCCATTTCTTCTCCACCTCCTGCGCGTCCAGGACCACCGTGAACCAATAATGGCAATGGCGAACCGTGACCTGTGCTTTGTTTTGCATTTTCTCGGTTTAAAACCAAAATTCGACCGTGATGAGAAGCAGCATTGACTACATATTCTTTAGCAATTTTATCATCATTCGTAACGATAGAAGATACCAATGAACCTTTACCCAGTTGAGCCAATTCAATCGCTTCTTCTAAAGTCATATATGGCATTATGGTAGAAACTGGTCCAAAAGCTTCGGTTTCGTGAACCAAAACATTTTCAAAAGGATTATCAACTCGAAGCACAACAGGACTTACAAATGCGCCTTTTTCATTGGCACCAATAAGGTTTAATTTTTCTAAATCTCCGTAAACAATACTCGCAGATTTTGCCAACTCCCCTACTCTATTTTTCAGCACCTGAACCTGGTCTTTGCTTACCAAAGCACCCATTCTGACTTCTTTTAATCTTGGATCACCAATAGTTACTTTGTCTAACGCTTTTCCGAGTGCGTTTTGAACGTCGTCCATCAAGTTTTCAGGTACAATCATTCTACGGATTGCGGTACATTTCTGTCCACATTTTACCGTGATTTCACTTCTCGCCTGATTGATGAATAAATCAAATTCAGGAGTTCCCGGAACTGCATCGGCTCCTAAAATAGAAGCATTTAAAGAATCCGCTTCCATTGTAAAAGGAACTGATTCCTGGATAATCCTTGGATGGGCTTTCAACAATCTTCCTGTTGCTGCCGAACCTGTAAATGTGATTACGTCCTGACTATCAACCGTATCAAATATGTTTCTTGCTGTACCGCAAATTAATTGCAGTGCGCCTTCCGGCAAAATATTAGAAGCGATGATTTCTTTCACAACGGCTTCTGTTAAGTAAGCAGTAACTGGCGCTGGCAAAACTACTGCTGGCATTCCCGCCATCCAGTTCACAGCACATTTTTCAAGCATTCCCCATATTGGAAAATTGAACGCATTGATGTGAATGGCAACGCCTTGTTTTGGCACTAAAATATGGTGTGCCATAAAACGACCGCCTTTTGACAAATCAATGGCATCTCCTTCAACATCGTAAGGCTGATTTGGAAACAATTTTCGAAGCGAAGCATTGGCATATAAATTTCCGAAACCTCCTTCAATATCAATCCAGCTATCTACTCTGGTTGCACCGGTTCTATAACTTAATTCGTAGAATTGCTCTTTGCGCTTGGTTAAATACATCGCCAAAGTCTTTATCATATTCCCACGTTCCTGAAAAGTCATTTTGCGGAGTTTTTCACCTCCTTTGGTTCTTCCATAATGTAAAATGGCTGGAATATCCAATCCTTCAACGGTAGTGGATGCAATAAATTCACCCGTAATCGCATCATAAGAAGCGGTTCCGTCACCTGTTCCTATTGTCCAGTTTCCTAATACGTAATGTTGTGTTTTGTTCATTTTTTATATTTTCCTCACCCCGACCCTCTCCAAAGGAGAGGGAGACGAAGTCGATTATGTTTGTGTTTATTCTAACCTAATATCACACCAAGTTTCCATCCCCTTTGGGGAGGGTTAGGGTGGGGATTACACCCTTTCAATAATCGCTGCATATCCTTGCCCCACACCAATACACATTGTGATTAATGCGTATCTTTTTCCGGTGATTTGTAATTCCAATGCTGCGGAATACGCAATTCTGGCTCCCGTAACTCCCAATGGGTGACCAATAGCAATTGAGCCACCGTTTGGGTTTATTCTTGAATCATTATCTTTCAAACCCAACTCACGAATACATGCAATCGCTTGTGATGCGAAGGCTTCATTTATTTCGATTATGTCGATTTGGTCTAATGTCAGTCCTGCTTTCGCCAAAGCTTTTTTGGTCGCTTCAACTGGACCAATTCCCATAATATTTGGTTCAACTCCCACAACAGCCGAACTTACGATTCGTGCCAAGGGCTTTAAATTGTATTTTTTAACCGCTTCCGCAGATGCGATAATCGTTGCTACCGCCCCGTCATTTAATCCAGATGAATTTCCAGCCGTTACACTTCCGTCTTTTTTGAAGGCCGCTCTCAATTTTGACAAGCCTTCCAAAGAAGTATTTGGTTTTATGAATTCGTCTTTGGCAAACTGAATGGTATCTCCTTTTCTTTGCGGAATTTCCACTGCCACGATTTCTTTTGCCAATCGTCCCGAATTTTGAGAAGCCGTAGCTTTCATTTGGCTATTCAATGCAAACGCATCTTGGTCTTCTCTTGAAATAGTATACTTTTCTACTAAATTTTCGGCAGTTTCTCCCATTGCGTCGGTACCATACATCTGGTGTAACTTTGGATTGATGAAACGCCATCCGAAACTGGTATCGTACATTTTGGAATCAGTTCCGTAAGCCGAAGATGGTTTTGAAACCACCAATGGTCCACGAGTCATATTCTCCACTCCTCCGGCAATAAAAACGTGACCGTCGCCTGCTTTAATCGCACGATTTGCGTGAATAATAGCTGACAATCCTGAACTACATAGTCTATTAACAGTTTCTCCGGGAACTGTATGTGGCAATCCTGCCAATAATAAAGACATTCTCGCAACATTACGATTGTCTTCCCCTGCCTGATTGGCACAGCCCATAATGACATCATCATAAGCGTCTTTTGGAATGTTTAGATTATTCTCAACTACTGTTTTGATAACCAATGCTCCTAAATCGTCTGGACGAACTGATGACAATGCCCCTTGATAACTTCCGATTGGAGTACGTACTCCGTCTATAATATATGCTTCCATAGCCCCCTAACCCCCAAAGGGGGAATTTGTTATGTTAATAATTTTTTTTACACCTACCTAATTTCCCCTTTGGGGGTTAGGGGGCCTACCAATCTTTATTTGTTCTATAAACCACTCCTTTGAAAAGAGCCACCATTTCGTCGCCTCTTTTTACTTCTATAATATTGAATCCGAGTTTGTTATTTACTTTTTCTATGACAGATTCGGCTACCAAATAATCTCCTTCGTTTACGGCTTCAATATGATTGATTGAAGTTTCGATAGAAACCGCGAACTTCCCGTGTGTGTTTGTTGCAAAGCCAAAAGCAGTGTCAGCCAAAGAATAGGTAATTCCACCATGAGCTTTTCCCATACTGTTAAGCATTTCTTTACGGACTGTCATTGCAACTCTGCAACGTCCGATTTCACATTCCAGTATTTCAATACCAAGCCACTGACTATAGGCGTCCTGGCTTAACATTTTATATGGTATTTTTGTTCCTTCCATTTGTTTTATTCCTCACCCCGACCCTCTCGGCTTCGACAAGCTCAGCCTCCGGGATTTGAGTATATTTAATTTAGAAAAAAATTTATTTTCTCTGTTCATTTTTCTCAATAACGGACTGCAACGGTATCTGTCTTCGTGGTATTCGTTATATAATTCATCTAATTTATTAACGCACCAATTTATTCCAAGTTCGTCGGCCCAAGCCAATAATCCTTTTGGATAATTTACACCTTTGGTCATTGCGTTGTCTATGTCTTTTGCGGAAGCGATGTTTAAGAAAAGTGCATCTGCAGCTTCATTAATCAGCATTACTATTATTCTTTCGAAAATAACTTTCGCTGCACTTGAATCTTCTTTTGGCAAAGGCAGTTCCTGACTATAATCATAAAATCCCCTGCCAGATTTTCTTCCTAAAAATCCTGCTTCGGTTAATCTTTTCTGGGTAAATGATGGTTTGTATCTTGGGTCAAAATAAAACGAGGTAAATACAGTTTCAGTTACCACATAATTCACATCGTGACCTATAAAATCCATCAGTTCAAATGGTCCCATACGGAAACCCCCCAAGGTTTTCATACTCCAATCGATAGTTGCAAAATCAGCAAAACCTTCTTCATAAATGCGTAGGGCTTCACTATAAAAAGGTCTCGCTACACGATTCACAATAAATCCCGGAGTATCTTTGGCAACAGCCACTACTTTTTTCCAATCGGTAATCGTTTGTGTTACTTTTTGCAAAACTTCTTCACTCGTTTGAATTGCTGGAATTACCTCAACCAATTGCATCAAAGGCGCTGGATTGAAAAAATGAATTCCGATTACACGCTCCGGTTTTTTACACGAAGCAGCAATCGAAGCAATAGATAATGAGGATGTATTAGATGCCAAAACAGTTTCTCCTGATACATAAGTTTCCAATTCGGAGAAAACTTTTCTTTTAATTTCTAAATTTTCTATTATAGCTTCAATAACCAAATCGGAATCTGACAAATCCTTTAAAGCAGTTACATAGCTTATATTTCCTGAAATTCTTGATTTCTCTGAAGCATCGATTTTACCTTTTTCGACTAATTTAGATAAGGTATTTTCAAGATTTGCGGCGCTTTTAGAAAGCACTTCTTGATTCGAATCACATAATTTTACGGTACAACCAGCCGTAGCTGCCACTTGTGCAATCCCACTTCCCATTGTTCCTGAACCTATTACCGCTACTTTCAGCCCCCTAACCCCCGAAGGGGGAATTATTGAGTGGATATTTATGTCTTTTATATTGGTCATTTTCTAAATTTTAATTCTTCCCTTTTCATTGGGTAGCTGTTCCCCTTTGGGGTTAGGGGCTAGTTTCCTTTAAATTCGGGTTTTCTTTTTTCAACAAATGCAGTAACGCCTTCGTTGTAATCGTTTGAAGAACTTGCCTGGATTTGCAAATCACTTTCCAGTACCAGTTGCTGTTCTAAATTATTGGTCAACGATTGGTTTAATAATCTTTTGGTTAAACCTAAAGCTAATGTTGGCATATCTGCTAATGTTTTTGCCAAGTTCGTTACTTCTTCTTCGAAAATTCCTATTGGGAAAACTTTGTAAATCATTCCGAGGTGCAACGCTTCCAATGCGCTTACTTTATCGCCTAACATCATCAATGCCGATGCTTTTTGGAATCCGATTAATCTTGGTAGGAAAAAAGTCCCCGCACTGTCAGGAACCAATCCTATTTTACTGAAAGCCTGAATAAAAGCAGCACTTTCAGAAGCTACAACAATATCACAAGCCAACGCTATATTTGCACCTGCGCCAGCTGCAACACCATTTACAGCAGCTACAATTGGTTTTTCGATGTTTCTTATTTTTTGAATAATCGGATTGTAATGTTCCTCTAAAATTGCCCTGAAACCAGGATTCAATTCGGGTGTAGTAACTTCCTTTAAATCCTGTCCGGCACAAAATGCTTTTCCGTTTCCGGTAATTACAATTGCGCGGACATTATCGTCATTGGCACAATTATCCAAAGTTTCTTGCATCAACAAAGCCATTTCTCTGTTAAAACTATTGAAAACATCTGGACGATTTAAAGTTATAAATCCGATGTTGTTTTCTATTTTTAAAAGTATAGAACTCATTTTAAAAAGGTTATAAGTTTAAGAGTTTAGAAGGTTTATAAAATTCTAACTCAAATTATTTTTAAACCTACAAGGTTTTAAAAACCTTGTAGGATGAAATTATTTTATTTTAAGCATTTGAAATAATCAAAAGGTTCCAAACAATCCTGACATTGAAAAAATGCCTTGCATGCTGTGGATCCAAACTGACTAATTAATTTTGTATTCATAGAGCCACATTGTGGACATTTTACTAATTTTTTATTTCCTAAAAGCGCTTCTTTATCTGCTTCTGGTTCTAAAGGCGAGGCGATTCCGTATTTTTCTAATGCTTTTCTGCCCTTTGGAGTAATCCAATCCGTGCTCCAAGCTGGTGACAAGACTAAATTTATTTTGGCTTCATAACCAGCAACTTTCATCGCTTTTTTGATATCATCCCCAATCACGTCCATTGCTGGACATCCACTGTATGTGGGTGTAATAGTAACCTCAACCACATTATTTATTATTTCTGCGGAACGAACCACACCCATTTCCATTATAGAAAGTACTGGAATTTCCGGATCGGAAACCTTTTCTAAAATGTTGAATAATATTGGATCAATATGTGATTCAGTTGTTTTCATTTTTTCCTCACCCCAGCCCTCTCCATAGGAGAGGGAGAAGCAAAGTATATTTTTTTTAATTACCAATTCATATTAGGATACGAGCGTTGCATATACTGTAAATCGGCTAACAAATATCCCATATGTTCGCTGTGGATTCCTTGTTTTCCTCCTTTTTGGAAATATTTCAATTCTGGTGTTTTCAAAGTGGATTCCTCTAAAATTTCGCTTACCTTTTTGTAAAACGGTTCTTTTAGTTTCGTCACATCTACTCCAATATTTTCAGCAACCATTGCTATATCAGCATCGGTTTGATGAAACAATTCATCTGTATAAGTCCAAAGATTGTCAATCGCATTTTGCATTTTATCGTGACTTTCCGGAGTTCCATCACCTAGACGTCGAATCCAATCGGATGAAAAACGAGTATGGTAACTTACTTCCTTGATACTTTTTTTGGCAATAGCCTGTAGTGTTTCATCCTTGCTGTTTTGTAATTCTTCCAATAACAAAAGATGATAGATATCAAACAAAAACTGTCTTGTTATAGAATAAGCAAAATCAGTATTTGGCTGTTCTACTAATAACACGTTCTTATATTCTCTTTCGCTACGCAAAAAAGCTATAGTGTCTTCTGTAACGGCATCATCACCAATTAATTGAGCCGCATATTGGTAATAACTTCTCACCTGACCTAACAAATCAAGAGAAATATTAGTCATTGCAATATCCGTTTCTAAACTTGGTCCGTGACCGCAAAGCTCTCCGAGACGTTGTCCCAAAATCAATGCGTTATCAGCGATTCCGTATATATATTGAATTTTATTGTTATTCATTATTTATTATTTTATCCTCATCCCGGCCTTCTCCAAGGGAGAAGGAGAAAAGCGGAACTTATATTTACATATGTTTTAATTCGTCCGGCAATTCATAAAAAGTAGGATGTCTGTAAGCCTTGTCGTTTGCTGGCTCAAATAATTCTGCGCTATCATCTGGGTTAGAAGCCGTAATTTGTATTGATGGAACTACCCAAATGCTTACTCCTTCCATTCTGCGTGTGTAAACATCCCTTGCATTTTCAAGCGCCATTGTTGCATCACTTGCGTGAAGCGAACCGCAATGACGGTGTTCCAATCCGTTTTTACTTCGTACAAATACTTCGTATAGAGGCCAATTTTTCATTTTATATAGGTTTTGGGTTTTAGGTTTTGGGTATTGGTTATAAAAACCTAACACCCAAAACCCAACACCTAATTATACTGCTTGTTCTAATTTATTTTCTTGTTTTTCGGCGAAAGCCATAGCTCCGTCACGTACCCATTTTCCGTTATCCCAGGCGTTTTGTCTTGCCGAAATTCTTGCTTTGTTACAAGGTCCGTGTCCTTTTACCACTTGCCAGAATTCATCCCAATCCAATGGTCCGAAATCATATCTTTTAGTTTCCTCATTCCATTTTAAATCTGGATCCGGAATTGTCAATCCAATTAAATCTGCTTGCGGAACTGTTTGATCAACAAACTGCTGACGTAATTCGTCGTTTGTTCTACGCTTTAATTTCCATTTCATTGATTGTTCGGTATGAACCGATTCGGCATCTGTTGGTCCCAACATCATTAAAGATGGCCACCACCAGCGATTTAATGCGTCCTGTGCCATTTCTTTCTGCTCTGGAGTTCCGTTGCACAACGTCATCATAATATCAAAACCCTGACGCTGATGAAAACTTTCTTCCTTACACACACGCACCATTGCACGCGCATAAGGCCCAAAAGAAGTTGCAGTCAAAGGCACCTGATTGATAATTGCAGCTCCGTCAACTAGCCAGCCAATTGCTCCCATATCTGCCCAAGTCACTGTTGGATAATTAAAAATACTGGAGTATTTGGCTTCGCCTGAATGCAATTGTTCGTATAATTCATCACGGGAAACGCCTAAAGTTTCACAGGCGCTATATAAATACAAACCGTGTCCTGCTTCGTCCTGTACTTTTGCTAAAAGCGAAACTTTTCGGCGTAAAGATGGCGCACGGGTTATCCAGTTTCCTTCAGGCAGCATTCCGATAATTTCAGAATGTGCGTGTTGAGAAATTTGACGGATATGCGTTTTACGGTATTTCTCCGGCATCCAATCTTTAGGCTCTATTTTTTCGTCGCGAGCAATTCTCGCATCGAATAATTCTTCTAGGTTTTTTACTTCTAATTCAGACATAATTTCAGTATTCAGTGTTCAGTCGCAGTGTTCAGTTTTACGTTGACTCCAAATTAACTTTTGTTATTAATATTCTATTTGTGTTCTAAAAACTATGATAGTAAACTGAATACTGATCACTGAACACTCTATTTGTTTTTTAAGCTCCAAAATCCACTACCACTTTTTTAGAAGTTGGTACGGCCTGGCAGCTTAATATATAATTTTTCGCCACTTCATTTTCGTCTAATGCATAGTTGACTTTCATCTCTACGGTTCCTTCGATAACCTTACATCTGCAGGTACTGCAAACTCCTCCTTTGCAGGCAAAAGGCAAATCGGCACCGGCAGCTAATGCGCCATCAAGAATATTATCGAAATCATCATCCATTGTGAAATGGAATTCTTTCCCTCCATCAACAATAGTTACTTCTGTTCCTTCCACTTTTTTCTCGAGAATTTTACTGACACGTTGTTTATCTTCTTCGGTATGACCTGAAGAAAACAATTCGAAATGCACTTTATCCTTTGACAATCCAGTAGCAACCAATTCGTCACGAATAAGGAAAATCATTTCTTCAGGACCGCAAATAAAACATTCATCCACTGAAGGAATATCAATTATTTTTTCGGTTAAAACCTGTAATTTTTCTTTTGTAAATCTTCCATTGAATAATGGAATTGAACGATGTTCTTTGGTAAGGAAATAGAAAATTTCCAATCTTCCAAAATACTTGTTTTTTAAGGCTTCGATTTCTTCCTTAAAGATAATCGATTTTACGGTTCTATTAAGGTAAAACAACTTAAAAGTAGCATTAGGCTCTAAAGCCAAATGTGTTTTTAAAATTGATAAAACTGGCGTGATTCCGCTTCCTGCAGCAAATACAATGTAGTTCTTGGCTTTTTCAGCATTGATGTCTTTAAAAAACACGCCATTTGGTGCCATTAATTCTAATGAATCTCCTTTTTTCAAAGTATCACTGACAAATGTAGAAAACAAACCACCGTTGATTTTTTTGATTCCAACCTGCCATTTATTTTCAACAGGACTGGAACATAATGAATAAGAACGTCTCACATCCTGCCCATCAATAGTAGCTTTCAGGGTTAAATGCTGTCCTTGTTTGTATTGGAATTCTTGTTTCAATTCTTCTGGAATATCAAAAGTAACCACAGAACAATCCTTGGTTTCCTTATAAATATCCTGAACTCTTATAGTATGAAATTTAGCCATCAAAAAATAATTAAACCAAACTAACAACTGTTAGTTTATAGTGCAAATTTAATCATTATTTATTAAATTTCTTAAAGTCGTGTTATTTTAACATTTAATGAATAGGAATTTATACGATTCCGTTAAGCAGAATTTGGATTAAATCGCTTTTTAAAGAGATTGCATTGAATCGCTTTTTCTTGCCATACCATAAATATAAAGTCCTGATAGTGGATAAGATAGAAAAAATAATCACTTCGGAATTAAGGTTTTTGATTTCTCCTTCTTCTATTCCTTTTCTTACAATTATCCTGAAGTTTTCTTCATATTCCTCGCGCATTTTTATAAAATAATCCAGTTCTTTTTTATCGAGGTGCATCCAATCTGAATTTAGGGAAGCTAAAGCATCTGAATCCCGCATTGTAATATCGATGTGCAACTGAATGATTCTTTCAAGTTTGACAATTGAGGTTTCGTCGGAATTTACGATTTGAGTCATCGTATTGGTAAATTCTTCTGCCAACTCGATAATAACCAAAACCAATATTTCCTGTTTTGATTTTATATGATTATAAAGACTGGCCGCTTTAATATCCATAGCCTGTGCAATGTCACGCATGGTTACAGCGCTGTAGCCTTTCTCTCGAAAAAGTTTTGCAGCAATGGTAATTATTTCGGTTTTTCTATCAGTAATTTTCATCGATGCCAAAAGTAAAATATATTTTGATATAGTTCTTAGCGAAAATATATTTTAAATCAATTTATTGCTTTTGGCTTTTTGTATGGCTTCCAACTTATTATGCACTTGAAGTTTCGTATAAATATTTTCAACGTGTTTTCTGATTGTTCCTGCCGATAAAAATAAATTTTCGGCAATTGCATTGTATTTTAATCCTTTGCTCAGTTGTTCCAATACCTCTATTTCCCTAGAAGTTAAATTGTATTCTTCTTTATTGGGGATATCTTCAAAAGCTTCGGGATTACGAAATAATTTTAATGTTTTTAAAGCAATCGATGGTGTCATTATTGCTCCGCCATTCAAAGTTTCAATAATGGCATTGTGAAGTTCATCTGGATTGACTTCTTTTAAAAGATAACCATCGGCTCCAGCCTTAATGGATTTAAAGATATTCTCATCATTGTCAAAAACGGTAAGCATAATAATTTTAATTTGCGGATACTTGTTTTTAACCATTTCCGTAGCCTCGATACCATTTATTTTTGGCATTTCGATATCCATTAAAATCAAATCGATATTATGATTTTTCTCTAATTTTTCTAACAATTCAAGTCCGTGATTAGCCTTGTATTTAATATCAATGTCATCAAAAAACACTAGCTTATCCTGAACTGCCTTTTGCAAAAACACATTGTCATCAACGATTACTAACTTTATCATATTATTGGTTTTTAGCAATTTTTATATTCACTTGTGTCCCTTTGTTAGGTATAGAATAAATTTCAAATGTTCCTCCTACTTCTTCAATCCGTTTTTTCATGTTATATAGTCCGTTTCCAAAATCAACGGTATCTATATCAAAGCCTTTTCCATTGTCATTAATGTCTATTTTTATGGCTTCGTCGTCTTTTGAAACTCCTACTTCAATTTCTGTTGCATCAGAATATTTCACTGCGTTGTTTATCGCTTCCTGAATAGTTCGATAAAGATTTATTCCGATAATGGATGAAAACCTAACTTCATTCAAACGCTCATCAACATTAAATTTAAAAGCTATTTCTTCCTTTGCTGATTTTGCTTTTTCGATGAAATTAAAAATACGGGAACGTAAATCGTCAAACGAGAATTCATTGTTATTCATTGCCCAAATAGTATCTCTCAATTCTACGATAGTTGATTTTGTAAAGTCACTAATTTTAGTCAATTGGCTTACTATTCGGTTATCACTAATTTGGTTTCCGTACTTCAAATTATCGACAGAAGAAATTACAAAAGTTAACTGGGCTCCAATATTATCGTGCAAATCCCTTGATATCGAAAGCCTTTGCTCTTGTAATTGGTTTTGGGTTTCGATTTGTGCTATCGCTGATTTGAGTTGGAATTCTTGTTGCTGTTGTTGGTTTTTTAGTTTTTGCTGACGGTAAATCAAAAAACCTATTAAAGTTATGAACCCGGCTAAAAGCGAAATAATTATTATCCAAGTTGTTTGTTTTTTATTCTCTGCCTCTTTTTCTAAAAGTAGTTTTTCCTTCTGTGCTGTTTGGTATTTGGTTTCGAGTTCAGCAGTTTGGTGTAAAACATTTTTTTCAATGAGTTTTTCAAAAAGTTCTGAATATTTGTGGGTATAAAATTCTACACTGTCAATGTGTTTCATATATGCCGACACTGGTATAAGATATTTGTATGTGTAAAGTAAATCTTCCTGCGAGTTTTCATTTTCAAAAACCTTTTTAATTTCAAGAAGGCTTTTATAGGATTCGGCAAACTTTTTTTCTTTGATTAAATTCTTAATCTGGGTTAATTTTAAATTACTTAAATCCAATGTAGAATTGAATTCTTTCCCAACATCTTCCGATTTTTTTAAATTGACTTTTACCAGTGAGTCATTATTAATTTTAGAATTGATAATGGCAAGATTTTGATAAATCATACTGGTAGCTTTTTTATTACCTATTGCCAGACAATTTTTTAAAGCCTTGTTGTTATAAAGTGAAGAATTCTTATAATCTCCGCTGGATTCGTAGGCTTTAGCTAAATTTAGGTAATTTTCACACAATCGGTCTTTCAGATTTTCTTTTTCGGCATATGCAGCAGCTTCTTTTAGGTATTTAATTGATTTTGGATAATCTCTCAAATTGGTCAAAAGCTGTCCTATGTTACCTTTAACTACTGCTACATTTTTTTTATCATTAATACTTTCAAAATACTTCAGCGTTTCAAGGTAGGTTTTCATTGCCGCCTGAAAATCATTTGTATTAAGATAAATATTTGCCAGGTTATTGTTGATTTTAGCTAAACCCAAATTGTCTTTTCGGATTTTTCTAATCTTATACGCTTTCAAATAGTATTTTTCAGAATTCTGAAAATCAGGTTTTCTGAAATAAACAGCCCCAATATCACTATATACCTGAGCCAACATGGTAGAATCATTTAGTTTTACCGTTTCCGTAATGGCTTTATTTCCATAACTTAAAGCAGAATCAATAGAAACATTTGCATAATACCAGGTTAAGTCTGAATAAATTGAAGCCAGTTTATTGGTGCTGGGATGGTTTTTTAATTCTTCTTTTAGGGTACTGATTATTTCCTCGCTATTTTGAGAATAATTAGGGATAAAAAAAAACAGAAAAAGCAGTGACAATAATTTTCTCATCATGTAAAAATTTTGGGCTAAAATATCAATTTTTATTAGAAATTATCTCAATAAATATTTTTTGAAGTGCAACGACCTCATCTCCCAATGTTTTCATGTCTTTTGTATAATTTGAATTGTACTCAGATGAAATGGTTACTTTTTGATTAAGTTCCAGCTGTTTCGAATGCAGAGAAGTAATAATTGCCTCTAATTTATTAATATTTGTTATATGAACCCGTTTAATTTTTGAATTCTGAACCCATAATAATAACACCGTAAGAAACAGACAAATAGTGAGTACTAAAAGTATATAGATCATATTAAAGCCATTTAATCAATATACAAAATTGACTTAATGCAATTAATAAAACAATACGTAAAACTGCGTATTTTTTAATTAGAAAAGGGCTATGAAAAATCATAACCCTTAACCCACAAAATCAACTAAAAAAACTCTAATTATAATTTTTGATTTCTCTTTATTGTATTAAAAAAGCTATCATAAATTTTTGCTTTGTTTGTTGGCTTTACAAAAATGATACAATCCGTTATTTTAAACCATACGCAGAAATACGTATTTTTAATTCTTTGTATAAAAAAAGGAAAGCAGTACTTTCCTTTTTTTTGTATTTGATTGTTTAGTTAGAAAGTTCCTTTAAAGTGTCCTTCAGTAACGTTTTTAGTACTTGTACAATCGTCATCATCTGATCCTATGAAACTAAACGTTCCCTCAATTCCAGTTTCAGATATTGAAGTTACTGTAATCGTTCCAGAAGCACTAGAACAGTCACCTGTGTCCCAACTATGGTTTGGGGTATGATTTTCAATATAACCTAAAGTATTATTAGTATCCTTATTAACAATGTAAGTCCCTGTTGCAGTAATTCCGATTAAAGCAATCTGGATAGATTCATATTCTGATTGAGCAACAGATGTTAAATTTGCGCAAGAAATTATAATTGCAGAAGAAGCACCGCTCCCAGATTTTGTAGCTACTCCTGCCGCTTCCAAATTAGTAGTAAATGACACTCCATCTACTTTTCCTGTGATATATGTAGGTAAGGAAGACCCTCCTCCGCTACCGCCATCGTCGTTGCTACAAGCTGTTAATAACAATGTCATTATGGCAAAAGATGCCAAGCTTAATTTTTTAATTGTTGTCATAATAAATGTTTTTATTTGTTAGATTACAAAGAAAGAACACATTACTAAGCCAAGAAATACGACAAAATACGTATTATTAAAAGTCCATAAACGGAAACTGAGCTTGTATTTTTTTTATTTTAATCTCCAATTTTGACAAAAATTGTTGATGCTTTTCCGTATTGGCATTAAAGGGACGATGATTCAAATCTTTCTGAATCATTGCAACTTCGTTTATAATCCCCGAACTGTCTTCTGAAATATTGGTTTGCGAAAATCGTTCCCATATATAATCTATTGCCAATTGGTTTGGATGCAGCATGTCTTCGCCATAGAAACGATAATCACGAAGTTCGTCCATTACTATTTCGTAGGAAGGAAAATATTCAGTCATCAGTTTGAAGCATTCCGTTTGCACAATCTTGTGAATTGCTGTAATCAAATGGGATTTGCTTAACTGGTTTTCTACAAATCCATCTTTAATGTGTCTTACAGGAGAAACGGTAAAAATGAATTTACAATTGGGGTTGATTTTTTGGATTAAATCCAAAGTATTTTGCATTGCAACAACACATTTTTCTACCGAAAGAATTTCTTTAGAAAATTGTTTTTGAGGTACTTTATGGCAATTGGCGACAATTTTATCTGATTCGTTGTTTCGATAAATCCAAGCCGTTCCGTAAGTAATTATTATGTGTGAAGCTTCTAATAATTGATTATTTGATTGTTCGATTATTCGATTTAATATTTGTAGCAATTCTTCTTTATTTGAATTACTTAACTCGGAATGCACTTCAAAACAATGCCACAGATCGTTATGAAAAAAAATATCCTTTTCTGTAAATTGTTGTTTATTGACAATTCGTGAAACTAAATTTTCAATAGAAACCGGATTGAATATAATTCCAAATGGGTTAACGGAATTTTGAAACTTGAAATAACTGAATTTATCTCCCATATTTTCTGCAAAGCAAGAACCCAAAGACACTATTTTTGAAGTATAATCTATTGGAAACTTGGATTTTCCGATTGGGATTTTGGTAGTGAAGTTCATTTTCAGATTTTAAACTTCAAAAATACACAATTGATTTTTAATCTGTTCTGACTATCTAATTATAAACTATTACAATCAAAACAACAACTTACTGCTTATTTATTTTCTACTTTTGACATTCAAAATAAATTTCAATGAAACTATTATACTCTTACCTCAAAAAACACAAAATGCTTTTGTTTTTTGCACTATTAATGGCAGCAATCAACATTTGTTTCAGTTTATCTGATTCGATAATTACTGGTAAATTGCTACAACACTGCGGAGTTGAATCATACAAATTTAAAGGCAACGAAATGGGTTTTATCAAAGAACTTTCATTTTGGCTTGGATTATCTTTAGGCGCAGCCATGATTTCAAGAATTACCAAAAACTTTCAGGATTATTTTACAAGTATTGTGATTCAAAGAACTGGCGCTGAAATGTATACCGATGGAATCAAAAAATCATTGGATTTACCTTTTGAAGAATTTGAAGACCAACGTAGTGGGGAAACTTTAAGTAAACTGACCAAAGTTAGAATCGATTCTGAAAAACTGATTACACTTTCTATTTCATTGATATTCCAAACGGTCGTCGGATTTATTTTTGTGATTATTTATGTATCTTCAATTGATTACAGAATTTCATTTATCTTCTTGATTACCGCTCCTATAATTGCATTGGTAAGTTCCTATTTGGGCAAAAAAATTAAAATTGTCTCCCGAAAAATCGTTACCCAAACCAATACTTTAGCAGGCTCAACCACCGAAAGTTTAAGAAATATTGAATTGGTAAAAAGTTTGGGATTAACTTATCAAGAAGAAAAGCGTCTGAATCTGAACACATTTAAAATCCTTCAACTCGAACTGCAGAAAATCCGTTTCATCCGAAGTTTGAGTTTTATTCAAGGAACAACCGTACATTTTCTAAGAACGTGTGTTGTATTTACGTTATATTATTTCTTATTTGGAGGCGAAATAAAGGTCGGTGATTTATTGACGATGGTGTTTTTTACGTTTTTTATTTTTGGCCCCTTACAGGAATTAGGAGGATTTATTATAGCCTTGAACGAAACCAGCGTCTCAATGGAAAACTTCAAGGAATTATTAAGTGCACCAAAAGAATATCGACCAAAAGATGCCAAACATGTTGGTCCTATACGAGCATTGCATTTTTCCAATGTGAGTTTCAAACACAAAACAGCGAAACACAATGCCGTTGAAAATATCAATTTCGATATCAAACAAGGGGAAACCGTTGCCTTTGTTGGACCTTCAGGAGCTGGTAAAACAACGTTGGTTAAACTATTGGTTGGATTATATCCGCCGGCAAAAGGCCATGTGAAATACAACGAAATCGATTCGACCGAAATTGACTTGTTGGATTTAAGAAAACAACTCGGATTTGTAACGCAGGACGCTCAATTGTTTTCTGGAACCATTCGTGAGAATTTATTATTTGTCAAACCATCTGCAACAGATGAAGAATTAATCGAAGTACTACATAAAGCTAGTTGTGACAAGCTATTGGAACGTGCCGAAGACGGATTGAATTCAACTATTGGCGAAGGCGGAATAAAAGTTTCTGGAGGCGAAAAACAACGATTATCCATCGCAAGGGCAATTTTGAGAGATCCAAACTTATTAATATTTGATGAAGCCACTTCGGCATTGGATTCGATTACCGAAGAAGAAATCAATGCCACCATCAGAAATATTTCTGACAAGAACCGAATTACAGTTTTAATAGCACACCGACTGTCAACTGTTATGCATGCTGATAAAATATTTGTTTTGGAACAGGGAAACATTATCGAACAAGGCAGACATGAAGCTTTACTAAACGAAAAAGGTTTGTATTATGCCATGTGGCGCCAGCAGATTGGGGAGAGAAAAAAAGAATAATATGTTGGAAAAAGAATATCAATATCCAAATGATGGTTTTTCGCAAGTAGTTGTCGTGGAAACCAACGAAACTAAAACGCTATATATTTCGGGACAAATTGGAGAAGGAAATGATTTAGAATCGCAAACAACAGCTGTTTTTAAAAACCTAGAGGCATTACTAACCGAGTCTGGCGCTACATTTCAGGATGTTGTAAAAATGAACACCTCAATTGTAAATTTTAATCCAGAAATTGATTTACCCATTTTTAGAAAAATTAGAAAAGAGTTTCTCGGAAATGAAAATTACCCTGCAAGTACATTAGTTGGCGTTACAATTTTAGGAAACCGAAATTGGTTAATTGAAATTGAGGCTATAGCGGTGATGGATAAAAAACCCTCTTAAAACAAACCCTCCAAGAGTTTTAAACTCTTGGAGGGTTTTAAATAATCTAATTTATATTTTACTTCAAAAAACTAATCGCATTCTCTAAAGCAACAGCAATTCCATCAACATTTTTCCCTTTTCCAGATGCGAAAAAAGCTTGACCTCCACCATTTCCATCAATGTATTTTCCTAATTCACGAATTACATTTCCAGCGTTCAAACCTTTCTCTGCAACCAATTCTTTTGAAACATAACAGTGAATATTTGGCAACCCTTCTTCAATTGATGCTAAAACTACGAATGAATTTGGTTTTGAAGTTCCAATGGCTTGCGTTAAATCTTTTGTTGAACTCATTGATAAATTAACTTGTTTTACCAAGAAATTAATTCCGTTTACCTCCCTAAATTCTGAAACTAAACTTGCAGATAATCCTTCGATTTTTTCTTTTAATAATTGCTCAATTTGTTTTTTCAGCTTCGCATTGTCATCTTGTAAAGAAACCACCGATTTTAAAATATCCTGTGGGTTTTTTAAAGTTTCTTTAATTTCTGTCAATGTATTTTCTTGCTTTTTATAAAAATCTTTCACAGCATTACCGGTAATTGCTTCAATTCTTCTGATTCCAGCTGCAACTGCTCCTTCTGAAATAATTTTGAATTGCCAAATATCAGCGGTATTGTTCACATGAATTCCACCACATAATTCCATACTTTCACCAAACTTAATCGCACGAACATTGTCTCCGTATTTCTCGCCAAACAAAGCCATTGCGCCTTCGTCTAACGCTTGTTGAATCGGAATACTTCTTCTTTCAATTAATGGCAATTGAGCTGCAATTCTTGTATTTACAAAATCTTCTACTTGACGTAATTCTTCATCCGAAACTTTAGAAAAATGAGAAAAATCGAAACGTAAATAAGTTGGATTCACTAACGAACCTTTTTGCTCTACATGTGTTCCTAAAATCGTTCTTAAAGCCAAATGCATTAAATGTGTAGCCGAGTGATTTTTTGAAGAAGCACTTCTCAAATCAGTATTGACTTTCGCTGTGAAGACCGCGTTTAGATTTTCTGGCAATTGCTTCGCGAAATGTAAAATTAAGTTGTTTTCTTTTTTCGTATCGATGATTTCGATAGCTCCCTCTCCTTCGGAGAGAGCTGGAATGAGGATTCCCTTATCTCCTACTTGTCCACCACCTTCTGGATAAAAAGGCGTGTTGTCTAAAACGATTTGGTATAAAATTCCGTCTTTTTTAGAATCAACTTTACGGATACGGGTAATTTTAGCCTCATTTTCTGTTTGGTCATAACCAACAAACGTTTCTACATTTCCTGGAATTAAAACCGACCAATCTTCGGTTGAAACTTCAGAAGCCGCTCGGGAACGTGTTTTTTGTTTTTGCAATTCGGTTTCAAAATCAGTTTCATTAAACGCATAACCTTTTTCTTTTAAGATTAAGGCTGTCAAATCTTTTGGAAAACCGAAAGTATCATACAATTCAAATGCTTTTTCTCCAGAAACTTCATTTCCTGAAGTATTTTGCATGACGTTGTCCAACAATTGAATTCCTTGTTCTAAAGTCCTTAAAAAAGAAGCTTCTTCTTCACGAATCACATTAGTAACCAATGTTTGTTGTTTTTTTATTTCCGGGAAAAATTCCCCCATTTGGTTCGCCAATACATCGACTAATTGATAGATGAACGGTTCTTTTGTATCTAAGAAAGTAAACCCATAGCGAATGGCTCGACGCAAAATCCTGCGAATCACATAACCAGCTCCTGTATTAGAAGGCAATTGTCCGTCGGCAATAGCAAAAGCCACCGCACGAACGTGATCAACAATGACACGAATAGCAATATTCGTTTTATTTTGCTCTTCAGACCCTTCGACTGCGCTCAGGGTGACATCATTGGTAGTATATTTTAATCCTGTGATTTCTGAAACTTTCGCGATAAGCGGCGTAAAAACATCGGTATCATAATTGGAAGTTACGTTTTGCATTGCCATGCACAAACGTTCAAATCCCATTCCGGTATCAACATGTTTTGCAGGTAATTTTTCTAATGAACCATCGGCTTTACGGTTGAATTCCATAAAAACGTTGTTCCAAATTTCTACTACTTGAGGATGGTCTGCGTTTACTAATTCACGACCAGAAACTTCCGCTCTTTCGGCATCAGTTCGCAAATCGATATGAATTTCCGAACACGGGCCACACGGTCCTTGGTCGCCCATTTCCCAAAAATTATCTTTTTTGTTTCCAAGAATAATACGGTCTTCGGACACAAATTGTTTCCAAATATCCCATGCTTCTTGATCAAAAGGTACATTCTCAGCATCGTTCCCTTCAAAAACCGAAACATACAAACGGTCTTTGTCCAATTTCAAAACTTCTGTCAGGAATTCCCAAGCCCATGTAATCGCTTCTTTTTTGAAGTAATCCCCAAACGACCAGTTTCCCAACATTTCAAACATGGTGTGGTGATAGGTATCAAAACCTACATCTTCCAAGTCATTATGTTTCCCTGAAACACGAAGGCATTTTTGAGTATCGGTTATACGATTGCTTTTTGGCGTGGCGTTTCCTAAAAAAAATTCTTTAAACTGAGCCATCCCTGAATTGTTGAACATCAAGGTTGGGTCATCTTTTAAAACAATAGGCGCTGAAGGAACAATTAAGTGTCCTTTGCTTTCAAAGAATTGTAAATATGCTTTGCGAATGTCTTGTGATTTCATCTTTACTGTTTATGCTGTTATTTTGTGATGCGCTTATTTGTTGTTTCAGTGATTTGGTTGTTTTATTTTGCTAATTACCAACCAACAAATCAATACATGAATCATTTATTCTTAAATTGGGTTGTACAAATAAAACATTTATTAAATTTGTGCTTCCAACACTTCAAATAATTAATTTAAACCTTACTTTTACGGGTGCAAAAATAGTGTTTTTTAAAATATGTCGAAGGTAAAATATTATTACGATTCCGAAAATCTCGCTTATCGAAAAATAAAAACCAGAAAAAGAAAAAAAGTAGGATACATTGCCTTATTTCTTTTTTCTGCTGCTTTATTTGGCGTGTTGAGTTTTGTAGTATTATTGAACACCTCCTTTTTTGAAACACCAAAAGACCGATTTTTAACTCGGGAAATGGACAACCTAAAACTTCGCTATTCCTTATTGAACAAAAAAATGGACCAAGCAGAAGAAGTATTGGAAAACATTGAAGAACGAGACAATAACTTATACCGGATTTATTTTAACACAGCACCTATTTCGGACGAAGACCGAAAAGGGAGTGTAAATCGCTATAAAGACCTTGAAGGCTATGACAATTCTGACTTAGTCATCAATACTACAAAACGAATTGACATGATTGTGAACCAACTTGTAGTACAATCTAAATCTCTTGATGAAATCTTAAAATTAGCCAAAGAAAAAGAAAAATTATTAGCTGCAATTCCAGCAATACAACCCGTTAGAAACGAAAACTTAAGACATGTCGCTTCTGGATTTGGTTATAGAAGTGATCCATTTACCAAAGTGAGAAAATTTCACGCCGGAATGGATTTTTCTGCAAAATTGGGAACCCCAATTTTCGCAACTGGCGACGGAGTTGTTGCTAAAGCCGATAATTCGCTTTCAGGTTACGGAAACCATATTGAATTGCGTCACGGATATGGCTATATGACTTTATATGCACATTTAAGCAGGTATAAAGTGCGTGCTGGAAACAGAGTAAAAAGAGGTGACATCATAGGATATGTTGGAAGCACTGGACGATCGGAAGCTCCGCATTTACATTATGAAGTTCGAAAAGGAGGGCAAGTAGTAAACCCATTGAATTTCTATTACGGAAATATTTCGGCAGCCGAATACATTGTTATCTCAAAAATTGCTAACCAAGAAAATCAATCACTCGATTAATGCATATCAATTTACCTGAAAACAAAAGATATTACAGCATCGGCGAATTGGCGAGAGCTTTTGATGTAAACGCCTCCTTGATTCGCTTTTGGGATAAAGAATTTGATATCCTAAAACCAAAAAAAAATGCGAAAGGAAATAGGATGTTTACTCCGGAAGATGTCAATAACCTTAAATTAATCTATCATTTAGTCAAAGAAAGAGGTTTTACATTAGAAGGGGCAAAAACCCATTTAAAAGAAGGACAAAAGAAAACTTTGGACAAATTTGAAATTATCACAAAATTAGAAGGAATAAAGGCACAATTGTTGAGCATCAAAAACGAAATTTAAAAAATAATAACAACTAAATACAAACTTTAAATTAAACAAAAATGGATTTTAAAAAATTTTTACCTTGGGTTATTGGAATTGGATTGATTTTAATTATTGCCTTTTGGGTGATGGGAGTAATGAACACAGGCTTGCAAAAAGACCAAGCCGTTAACAAGGAATGGGGTAATGTAAATACAGCTTACCAACGACGAAACGACTTGATTGGTAATTTAGTAAACACTGTAAAAGGTGCAGCTGATTTTGAAAAAAGCACGTTAACCGCAGTAATTGAAGCAAGAGCAAAAGCCACTTCTGTTACAATTGACCCAAGTAACGTAACTCCAGAACAGTTAGCAGAGTTCAATAAAGCACAAAGCGGAGTTTCATCTTCTTTATCAAGATTATTGGTTTCTGTAGAGCAATATCCAACATTAAAGGCTAATGAAAACTTTTTAAAATTACAAGATGAATTAGCAAGCACAGAAAATCAAATTTTAACAGCCAGAACACGTTTTAATGAAGCCGTTTTAGATTATAATGGTTATGTGTTGGCAATGCCACAAAGTATGTTCTTAGGAAAATACAAAGAAAAACCATATTTCAAAGCTGTTGAAGGCGCAGAAAAACCTGTTGAAGTAAAATTCTAAATTTAAAACAATGTCAAACGAAGTACCGTTTTTAACCAAAGAGGAAGAGCAGGAAATTGTTAACGCTATTCATATAGCGGAAAAAAACACTTCGGGCGAAATTAGAGTTCATATAGAAAAATCAACTTCCATTGACACGTATAATCGTGCAGTGGAAGTTTTTCATTATCTAAAAATGGATGCCACTGAACTCAAGAATGGTGTTCTTATTTATCTTGCTATTGACAACAAATCTTTTATAATTTGTGGCGACAAAGGAATTAATGAGGCAGTTCCTGCTGACTTTTGGGACTGTACTAGAGACGCTATGTCAACTCAGTTTAAAGAAGGAAATTATAAACAAGGATTGATCAATGGTATCTTAAGAGCAGGTGAACAACTTCAAAAGTTTTTTCCATGGATGGAAGGTGACACCAATGAACTATCAAACGAAATATCAAAAGGGTAATAATTTAATATCATGAATAAATCAATTTTCCTAAAACTGTTCGTTTGTTTCTTTTTCACACAAATTAGTTTTGCACAATTTACAATTCCGGAAAAACCATCATTCCAAACTTCAGTTTATGATTATGCCAATGTTTTATCTTCTTCAGAAAAATCCCAATTAGAAGAAAAACTGATTAAATATTCAGATTCTACCTCAACTCAAATAGTTGTAATTACAATTGAAAGCCTAAAAGGGGAAGATATTGGAATCTTAACTCCTAAATGGGGACAAACATGGGGAATTGGTGGAAGCAAACAAAATGACAATGGTGTAATTATACTTTTGGCTAAAGCCGAAAGAAAAATTTGGATTTCTGCAGGTTATGGTCTTGAAGATAGATTAACAGCTGGAATTGGAGGTGAAATCTCTAGGAATATTATCATTCCAGAATTTAAAGCCGGTAGTTATTATAACGGATTGAATAAAGGAACTGATGCTATTTTTGATGTATTCAAAGGAAAATACAAAGGAAAACGAAAATCAAAAGACAAAGGATTTCCCATTTTACCTATTGCCATTTTTATCATCATTATAATAGTTATAGCAGCAAAAAATAAAAACAACGGCGGGACATCAGGAAATTCTAACGGTGGTGGTTTTGGTTTATTAGACGCTATTATATTGAGTAGTTTAGCTGGTCGTGGCGGTGGCGGTGGCTTTGGAGGTTCATCTGGTGGAGGGTTTTCTGGAGGTGGCGGTGGTTTTGGTGGAGGTTTTGGCGGTGGCGGTTTCTCTGGAGGAGGAAGTGGCGGAAGCTGGTAAATATTTACATTCAAAATAACATTTTAAAATATATAAATACCAAAAGCAACTCAGAGAAGAGTTGCTTTTGGTATTTATATAACATTCTTCTTATAATAACAGCAAAAAAATCACAAACGTTTCTTGTGACATTTATAAAATTATTTATCTTTATCAAAATCTTATTAAATCCTTAGAGAAAACAATAACCAATGCTTTCAAACAAGACCAAATACGCAATTAAAGCACTTCTCTATTTAGCAGAACAGAAAGACGATCAAATTTCCAGAACTATTGAGATTTCTGAAGCAGCAAGCATCCCTAAAAAATTTTTAGAGCAGATTTTATTGGATTTAAAGCGTGGTCATTTTGTAGGGAGCAAACAAGGAAAATTTGGTGGTTATTATCTTTTGAAGTCAAAAAATGATATCAGCATAGCAGATATTCATCGATTATTTGATGGCCCAATTGCACTTTTACCTTGTGCTTCATTAAACTTCTACGAGCCTTGTTTAGACTGTAAAACAGAAGAGGAATGCGGCCTAAGACACGGTTTGATGATTATTCGGGATGAAACACTAAGAGCAATGCAAGGCATTACGATTGCTTCATTAATAAAAAAATAATTTTTTATCCTATATTCTACTAATTACATAGAATTTATATATATTTGCACCCGAATAACAAAATAACTTAATTTTTTTTACAATGAAATCTATTACATTAAGCAATCGAAAGAACGAATTATTTCAAAATCAAAAATCAAACCCCATTATTATGATAATGTGTATGTGCAGTAACAAAAAAAATTTATTTTAAAAACTACTATTTACATATAATTAATATAATAATGAAAACATATTTAAAAAAAATATTAACACTAGTTACCATTTTAACCTTCACATTTTCTTTTGGACAAAATATTGAGGGTATTATTTCGAATAATAAAAATACAATAGAATCTATCAATATTGTCATTAAAGGAACCGCTTTTAATACAGTAGCTGATATAGAAGGCAAATTCAGCATCGATACACATGGAAAATTGCCTTTAACTCTTTTAATACAATCGGCTGGTTATAAAACCGCAGAAATTGAACTTACTGCAATTCCCACCATACCAATACAAATAGTCCTTGAAGAAGAAAACAAATTAGTTGAAATTGTTGTTTCTTCAAGACGTAGGATAGAAAAAGTACAAGACATACCAATTGCAGTATCTGTTGTAACAGGAAAGCAAGCTGAACAAGCTGGTGCATTTAACGTTAATCGCATTAAAGAATTGGTTCCATCCGTTCAACTCTATTCTTCAAACCCAAGAAATACAGGAATAAATATCCGAAGTTTGGGCTCTCCGTTTGGACTAACCAATGATGGCATCGATCCAGGTGTGGGTTTCTATGTAGATGGCGTCTACTATGCTCGACCAGCAGCAACGACACTTGATTTTATTGATGTAGAGCAAATTGAGATATTACGCGGGCCTCAAGGTTCGTTATTTGGAAAAAACACAACCTCCGGAGCCTTTAATATTACCACTAGAAAACCTAGTTTCACTTCAGGATATAGTTCAGAGATTAGTTATGGAAATTATGCCTTTCTTCAGGCGAAAACTTCTATCACAGGTGCTTTAAGTAAAAAAATAGCCGGTAGGCTGTCCTTTTCTGGTACATCCCGCGATGGTTTAATTGACAATGTAGCAACTGGAAGAGCAACTAACACATTGAACAATCAGGGAATTAGGGGTCAATTACTTTATAATGCTTCAAAAAATACGTCTGTTTTATTTTCTGCAGATATTACTACACAACGTCCTGATGGGTATGCACAGGTTATTGCTGGTGTTGCTACTACAAAACGTGCAGATTACCGACAGTTTAATGCTATAATTGCCGATTTGAATTACCAACTGCCAAGCTTAAATGCTTTTGACAGAAAAATTGATCACGATACTCCATGGCGTTCAAATCAAGATTTAGGTGGCACATCAGTTACTGTTGATAGTAAAATAGGAAATGGAACACTTACTTCAACTTCTGCTTGGCGTTTTTGGAATTGGGACCCATCAAATGATAGGGATTTCACAGGTTTGCAAGTACTTGCCAAATCGCAAAATCCATCAAGACAGACACAATTAACCCAAGAAATTCGTTATGCAGGGCAACTTTCTTCTCAATTGAATGGAGTTGTTGGTGTGTTTTATATCGATCAAACAACCAAAACCAACGGCACAGAAGAATCTGGAAATGCACAATGGCGATTTTCTCAAAACACTACCAACACAGACTTATGGAAAACACCAGGTCTTTTTGAAGGTTATGGTATAAAAACTGATGCACAAATACACTCGGTAAGCGCTGCTGTTTTTGGTCAATTGGATTGGAAATTAACTGACCGTTTGCATGTGTTGCCAGGTTTGCGTTATAATTATGATAAAAAAGATGCTGATTATGACCGTGAAACTTATGGTGGTCTTCAAACATCAGATCCAGCACTTCTTGCTTTAAAAAAATCAGTTTATTCCAATCAAGCTTTTGCTTCAAAAACTGATGATACGGACATTTCTGGAAACTTAACAGTTGCTTACAAAGTTTCCAATAAAGTAAATGCTTATGCTACTTTTGCAAAAAGTTACAAGCCTGTTGGAGTAAATGTTGCTGGACTTCCAAATAATTCATCAGGGGAACCTATCCTTGCACTTGCTGTAATCAAGCCGGAAGAAGTAAACCATTATGAAATAGGTGTAAAAACTTCCCCTATAAAAAACTCAATAGTAAACCTCACATTTTTTAATACCGAAATTAAAGATTACCAAACGAATGTTCAAGCTGCCGAATTGGGTGTAAACCGGGGTTATCTAGCCAATGCGGATAAAGTAAGGGTTAGAGGTGTAGAACTTGATGCAAGCATTGTTGCTAATGAGTTTTTAACAATAAATGGAGCTGCAACTTATACAGATGGCAAATATGTAAAATTTACAAATGCTCCCCTTCCGTTAGAAGAAACTGGTTCTACCGTTGCTTTTAAGGATGTTTCAGGAACTGATTTACCTGGAGTTTCTAAATGGGCTGGGTCTTTAGGTGGTGAACTTTCTGATAGGGCAAAATTCTTTGGAAATGAAGGAAAGGTTTTCTTTGGAATTGATTCTTACGCTCGTTCAGAATTCTCATCTAGTGCTTCGGCCTCAAAATATCTAGTGGTTCAAGGATATGCTCTTTTTAATTCCCGTATTGGTTTTAGAACTTCTCAAGGTTTATCTCTTCACTTATGGGTTCGTAATCTTCTTGACAAAGATTATTATGAACAGTTATTACCAGCAGGAGGAAATACCGGTCAATATGCTGGTGTGCTAGGAGATCAAAGGACATATGGAATTACTTTGAAATATGCTTTGTAAGTTTTAAATCATTATCAAAAAAAAAAAACGAGCTGGATTATTTATAATTTAAGCTCGTTTTTTTGATAATGACAAAATATTTTATCAAAACATATATCTATTCCCTCTAGCTGGTTTTTCCTTTCCTGCGAATTTTTCAATTTTATAAGTTAATGAAAACATCAAATAACGTTTTAAAACTATGTTTTCTTCATCACGAATAGCTGTTGGTGTTATAGTTCTTGTGTTACTTTGATTTTGATTTAGGATATCATAAACTTTTACTTTGGCACTCATTTTTTTATTGAAAAAATTATACGCTAAACTTGTGTTCCACAAATAAAAATCTTTTTTAAATCCATCGGCAATATTCGAATTATAAGTATATCCAAAATCATTTCCGAAAACCCAATTTTTAGGCCAATAATTAGTCGTTTGTATATTAAACGTATGCAACACATTAGAAGCTGCGCCTATTAGATAATTAGTATATTTTGTATCGCTATATCTAAAATTATAAGTAGGATTGATGGTTAGCAACTCTCCATATTCATAAGTGAATCCAATTCTTGGAGAAGCATTAATGGATTTTGCATCAAATAGTTCACCATTAGTAAACCCTTTTTGAAATGAATATCCAGAATTAAATCCTACTGAGAATTTATAAACATTCGCTTCTTTTTTAATGGTTTTACTCCAATTTCCACCAACCCAAGCGTTATAAATTCCTGATACGTTTTCGTAGCTGCTAATTCTCTTCCCATCATTATTGTAAATCGTCGTAGAAACAATTTGGTTGTCATAAATATTTCCGCCACAATAAAAACTATAGCCGGAACGTGTTGCATTATCGAAATTCCTAAAACCTCCATAAAAAGAGTGGTATTTATTTGGTTCCAGATTCGCATTCCCAATATAAGTATTTAAAGGATTGGCAAGATTTTCAACAGGTAAAATCTGATTTGCTGAAGCAAAATCCACCTGATAATTATAACTCATCCAAACTGATTTTGATTTTCCTAATTTATAATTTATATAAGCATTCAAATCTGGAAGAATATAGTTTTTTTCCAAGCTAACTGTGTTTCCGAGATATAATGACCTATTATTAAATTGAGAAATCGCTGGGCCAGCATTTAAGCTAAAATATAGTTTTTCTTTTCCGATGCTAAATCCCATTACTGGGGTAATGGTTTGAATGGTTGATTGTATATAATTAGTCAAAGTAGGATTTTCTACAGAATAGGATTGAGAGGTATTATCAAAATCAAAAGTTTTTCTATCTTCCGATTGTTTTTGATTTCGATAGTTAACCCCGAAACGAATACTCAAAGAATCCTTTAAAGGTTCACTGTAACTGAAGTCGGCAGTATATTCATCGGTAAGATTTCTATTGTTTTTTATTTGATCTCGAACATCGTCTGGATCGGCACTTTGATAAAAAATAGTAGTCGATTTGTTCAAAGAATTTACTTCTTCTTTTGAATTTTTATTATCCACAGAAACATATAATGAACGTCCCTTTTTTAAGAACGATTTACTGAAATAAATAGAATTTGAAAGCGTATTCGTGTCATTTTCATCAAATGTATTTGAAGTGCTTTCATTTAACAATTCATTGTTCTCGTCTTTTGAAGATTGAAAAGAATCATTTTTGAATTTCACTTTTGAACTAACAAACTTTGGCGTAAATTCTAAAGTTGTCGTAGAATCAATTTTGTATTCAAAGTTATATGTGAAATTATTTCCAAAGCGATCTTCGTTAGTTTTCGCATTTGATTCGGTAATTAAATTCCCAGTTGGCAACAGATTAATTTGTTTGGTTCTATTTATGTTTTGAGAATTGGAATTGGAGAAAAAATAACTCCCATTGCTTTCTAGTTTTTTGCCCCATTCATCGGCATAATTAATTCCAGCCAAATTTGATTTTACGATTCCTTTTCCTCCGCCAAAACGAATACCGCCAATTCCGTATGAACCATCTCCAAAACTGGAAGTAGACATATTACGGTAACCACCCATATTATCAAAAATCTCATCTTGTGAAAAACCCGTGGAATTGATATTATTGGAAGAAGCTAAAACACTAATTTTTCTTTTGTTCTTAAAATAATTGATTAAGGCACTGGTTTCATAACGATCATCTGTTCCATAACCGCCCATAAATTTTCCGAAGAACCCTTTGTTTTTATCCTCGTCAATTGTAAGGTTGATACTGGCATTATTAGAGGTTGCTGCTTGTTTAGTTAATTCTTCTTTTTTGGTTTTTGTATCCGTAATTTGAACTTTATTAATAATATCAGAAGGCAAACTTTGCAACGCTACTTTTCCATCTTTATCGAAAAAAGGCTTACCATTTACTAATATTTGACTTACTTCTTTACCATTAACCGTGATTTTTCCATCTGAAGCAACTTCAACACCAGGCAATTGTTTCAACAACGCTTCAACATTAGCATCTGGTCGGACTTTGAATGAAGAAGCATTAAATTCTAAAGTATCTTTCTTTATTCTAATAGGTGGCGCTTCGCTTTTTACCACAACTTCAGCTAATGAATTAGAGTTTGTTTCTAAAAACAAATTACCAAAATCTTTATTTTCTATTAATGAGGGTAATTCTAATTTATAAGTCTGATAACCTATGTAGGCAATTTTCAGAAAAAAAGGCTTGGTGATTTTTTTGGTTTCAATCTTAAAAATTCCATTTTTATCCGAAATGGTATAATCAATAACTGATGAATCTTTAACTGATGAAAAATAAATTGTAGCAGATTCTAATGGGGCCTGTGTATTAATGTCTAGGATTTTCCCTCTAATGACAATGTTTTGGGAGAACACAGAAAAATTTAAAAACAAAAACAGACTGAAGTAAAAAGATTTTGGCATATATAAAAATTTCGGAGTTAACATGAAATATACTAACTGCGAAATAAGGTTATTATTATTAAACAAACGGAATTTATTTATGCAATTATTAATTCTACTTTTTTTTCAATAAAAAAACCAGTGAAATTGAATTCACTGGTATTATTAATTCATTGTAAAACTTAATAACCAATTTATATAGTACAACTCATTAATTTTTTATGAATTTTTTAATTACGCTACCTTTTTCAGTCTTTATTTGAACGAAATAAGTTCCTTTTGGAAGTTTACTAACCGGTAATTCCAATGGGCTTAAAACTGAAATCTTTTGAAACATTGACTGTTTCCCTTGCATGTCTATAATTTTAACTGACTCAGCGGTTGATTTTAAATTTGACAAATCTAGATTTAAAATTTCATTTACAGGATTTGGATATATTAGAAAATGTCCCATTTCTGAAAAATCATCAATGCCCAAAGCAGAATCAATAGCCCCAGTTACAATCAATGAAAAATTTTGGTTTCCTCCTGTTAAACTCCCTTTGTGGGTTACTGTTATTGTATAATTTCCGGATGCTGTATCAATATCAACTCTTTCAAAAGGATCGACTGCATTGTCTCCTTTGCCATTTGTTGTTACTCCGGTCAATTTCCACGGATTATTAGTTGTACTGTTTTGTAAAACCCTAATATCCAAATCATTTATTAACCTAGTTGTAGAGGAATTTAAAGCTATATTAACAGCTCCTGGTCGGTCCGTCCATGAAATCGAAGCGTATAATGGTCCTCCAGTAGCGTTTACTGTCAATGAATACGTTTGATTGTTTTGAAGCGTCAATTCTTTTACAACAGAAGTAATTCCGTCAGCGCTAATTGTCTCAGCAGCTTTTTTTGAATTAATACATCCCCAGCCAAAACGAGGGTCTGGCCCAGTTGCACCTGAATCATCTGCAGTATGAAGAATCAATCCTTTTACAGTTGCTGATTTCATAAATGCTCCTTTAAGCTTGTTGTAATGTTGTTGCAAAAGCAACACACATCCTACCACACTTGGAGACGCCATTGAAGTTCCTGCCAAACTGGTATAAGCAGTATCCGAAGTGGAATTTGATGAAAAAACTACATTACTGTCACCTCCACCATAGGCTGTAATATCAGGTTTGATTCTTAGTTCATCTGTAGGGCCCTGACTACTGTATGAGCCAATATTCATACTAACAAAAGTCCCGTTTATATTAACATTAGCAGCAAAACCATTTGCAACACTTAGTCCGTTTTTTGTTGTTTTGCGTCCATTTAATTTATCGTATGAACTATTGCCTCCCAATGGCGATCCATTAGATGAATTATCCAAACCGTCATTCCCTGCAGATTCACAAGCAATATAATAAGGCGCATTAAACATTAAATTATCCCAATCCCTTGCTTCTGAATCATAGGCACCAATCACAGCATCCGACAAGTTTGACAAACCATTTCCATAAGAATGATTACTGACTAAAAGTCCATTTGATGCTTCTGTAGTAGCATCAGATAAATCATTCCCCCAGTCATGATCATGTACTTTAGCCTGCGGAGCAATACCTTTTGCATTCGCATTTACCCCAGATGCGCAAATAGTACCAACTGTATGGGTATGATGACTGTTTACTCCATTTATTTGACCATCTTCAGATGTAACTCTATTATTCCCACCTGAACCATCAAATTCCTGATGTGTAGTTCTTGCATACCCTAAATCCCAAAGTCCAGCAATCATATTTTCGCCATTTAGATTAAAACCTGTAGAACCTCCACTGTGCAAATGATTAGACCTATTGGTTTTAGCTGAAACCATGTTTTGTTGAATTCTATAAATAGGATTTCCTTCTGGACTTATTTTTATAATTTGAGCCCCTTGACCATTTATTGTTGTTATGATTTCTTCTCCATGCAATTTTGCCCAATTCTCTACCTCTTTCTTTTGAATCTCTTCTTCTTGCTTAAATTGCTGGTACAATTCTGATAATTTTTCTTTATCATAATTACTAGTGATTTCATCTCTTTCCTCTTTTGTCTGGGCAAATGAAACGTTAACTGAAAAAAGCCAAGCAGAAAAGCCAAGCTTCATTAAAAATAATTTCTTTTTCATACTTTTTTGGTTTAATAGTTTATATATAAGCAAACTATAGCCATAGGTTATTAAGCTTATAAGAACAAATGTATTTTGATAAATTAATTATCCACTTATCTTAACGTAGTCCTATCTCCGACTTAAATTCATCTTTATTTTTTAAAATTTTTTTAGAGTTTTTTTAATTAAGTTTGTAATAACTTGCCAAATTGCCTTTTAAAAACAATTTGCAAATCAAGTTTATGAAACAGATTATCGATAAATTATTCACAGAAGTTCAAAACCATCCAGCGGTATTAAACAGCACGTTGTCTGTCACTACTAATTGGAAAAGAACACATTATTTTACTTTGTCAGAAATCATTTCAGAGAATTTATCAAAATCCGAATTCATGCAAAGTCACAAGAGGAATGAACTTGGAGTTACAATTTCAAGCATTACCCTTTATCGGATTTTTACAAATGATTATTCCAAATCTGAGAATTCAGATTTACGATTTCTGAAAAGCCTGGACAAAATAGCCATCTTTTTAGGTTATCCAAATTTGAATGCTTTTTTGAACAAGGAAACCATAGTTCCAAGTAAACCAGATATTAACAAAAACGATTTGTTTCTGTCGTTCCAACAGTTAATAAAGAACTCTTGTGAAGATGAATTCAAACAGTTAAAGAAGCTCCCAGCGATTGATCTGGAAGATTATCCAAAATACACTTTTCATGAAAGCCCTTTAAAAAAAAGACTGATTGAAAATTTGTATCTGAATTCTAAATTGGACTATCGGATAAATATCAAATCCGAAAAATCGAATTATGAGCTTTTTGATTTTAAGATTATCAAAATAGATCAAAATGAAGCCGTAATATCAGTAAAAGAGTTTTGGAACCTGGATTGGGTAGATAACAAAGGAAATATTATTTCTGTCTTCAATAATTTGAACCGTCAAACTTATTTCATAAAAAAAATTGACGATCAATGGAAAATATGGGATAACTATAATCCAAATTACTCCGAATTTATTACCCACTTAAATGAAAACATAAAAAAAGCGACTAATATAAATAAATACTAATCGCTCATAAATTATACTTTAAGAATTACTTCTCCCTGATATAAATATCTATCGGAACTCCTGAAAAATTCCAGTTTTCACGAATTTTATTTTCCAAGAAACGTTTATAAGGTTCTTTTACATATTGAGGCAAATTGGCAAAAAACACAAACTGAGGCGTAGGTGTTGGCAACTGCATACAATATTTAATCTTCACATACTTACCTTTCAATGCTGGTGGCGGATATCCTTCGATGACCTTCAACATATAGTCGTTGAATTTAGATGTTGGTATTCTTTGTTTTCTGTTTTCAAAAACCTCAACTGTCGCTTCTAATGCCTTAAGCAAACGCTGTTTAGTTAATGCAGAAACAAAAAGGATTGGCACATCGGTAAAAGGCATTAATTCTTTGCGGATTTTTTCTTCATAATCACGGGTTGACATCGTATCTTTTTCTACCAAGTCCCATTTATTTACTAAAATCACTACTCCTTTTCTGTTTTTTTCGGCAAGCCAAAATATACTTTGATCCTGTCCTTCAAATCCACGGGTCGCATCAATAATTAAAATACAAATATCAGCGTGTTCAATAGCACGAACGGAGCGCATTACCGAATAAAATTCTAAGTCTTCCTTAACCTTTGCTTTACGACGTATCCCAGCAGTATCTACCAGATTAAATTCGAAACCAAAACGGTCAAATTTTGTATCAATTGCATCACGCGTAGTACCTGCAATATCAGTAACAATATATCTGTCTTTACCAATTAATGCATTGATAAAACTTGATTTTCCAGCATTTGGCCTTCCTACAACTGCAAAACGTGGTAATTCGATTTCTTCTTGTGTTGGTTCTGGTTTTACTGGAAAAGCATCGATTAATGCATCTAGTAAATCTCCTGTACCACTTCCGGAAATACTCGCAAAAGTATAATATTCACCTAATCCAAGGTTATAAAACTCAATAGCGTCTTTTTCACGCATTGCATTATCTACTTTATTAACTGCTAATAATACTGGCTTAGTCACTTTACGCAACAATTTTGCAACGGCATCGTCCATAGGCGTAATGCCTTCTTCTACATCCACTACAAAAATAATCACATCGGCTTCATCAATAGCCAATTCTACTTGTTTACGGATTTCACCTTCAAAAACATCGTCGGAACCACGCACATAACCTCCAGTATCGATTACCGAAAATTCCTTTCCATTCCATTCGCTTTTTCCGTAATTTCTATCACGGGTAACACCCGAAACTGAATCTACTATCGCTTCTCTTCTTTGTATCAATCGATTAAAAAGAGTCGATTTTCCTACGTTTGGCCTTCCTACTATGGCAACAATGTTATTCATTTCTTTAAATTTTAGATTTTAGATTAGAAGGTTTATTTCTGATAGCCATTTCTATATTCTAAAAACATTATTTACTACTTATAACAGTATTATTTTGATTTTTTGCCTCTATTCCAATTCGAACAGAATGCTCAAAACTGAATACTGTGTACTAATTATTATATCCGAAACGCTTTAGCATATTTGCGTTGCTTCTCCAGTTTTTATTTACTTTGACAACTAATTCTATATGGATTTGTTTTCCGAAAAATTTTTCTAAATCGGCGCGAGCATCTACCCCTACTTTCTTTAAAGCAGCTCCTTTATGGCCTATGACGATTCCCTTTTGGGTTTCACGTTCAACCATAATTAAAGAACGGATTCGGATGATATTTTCGTCTTCAAAAAATTCTTCCGTTACAATTTCAACCGCATACGGAATTTCTTTACTGTAGTTCAATAATATTTTTTCACGAATAGTTTCATTAACAAAAAAGCGCTCTGGTTTATCTGTTAATTGATCTTTCGGATAATAGGCTGGTGATTCTGGCAGTAATGAAATTATTCTTCCAAATACTTCCGGCACATTAAAATTTTGCAAGGCAGAGATTGGGAATATTTCAGCATTAGGAACTTTTTCCGACCAAAATGCTACTTGTTCTTCCAGTTTTTCCTGGTTTGAAGTATCAATTTTGTTCAACAAAAGTAAAACTGGAATTTTTGCATGAATAATTTTATTGAAAAAAGCTTCGTCTTTTAAATCCTGCTCTCCAATTTCAACCATATAAATCAAAATGTCTGCGTCCTCAAAAGCCGATTTCACAAAATTCATCATTGATTCCTGCATTTCGTATGCAGGCTTTATAATACCAGGTGTATCAGACAAAATCAACTGGAAATCTTCTCCATTCACAATCCCCAAAATCCTATGACGTGTAGTTTGTGCCTTAGATGTGATGATAGACAATCGCTCTCCAACGAATGCATTCATTAAAGTTGACTTACCTACATTTGGATTTCCGATAATGTTGACAAAACCTGCTTTGTGTGACATATTAATTCTAATAAAAAAACCGAAAACTCAATTAGTGTTTTCGGTTTTTGATTTACTTAGTAGCGGGAACAGGACTCGAACCTGTGACCTTCGGGTTATGAGCCCGACGAGCTGCCTACTGCTCTATCCCGCGATGTTTCGGGTGCAAAGATACAATGATATCTGACAAATTCAAATATATTTCAATAAAATATTATAAATTTTACAAATAATTGATTTTAAAGTATCTAGGATATTTTTCCGTTTCGCTAAAAATTTAAAAACCAACAAGCATAATTTCAATAGAAAAGCCTTATCGCAATTGACAAGGCTCTCCGTTTGCATAACTAACATATTAAATCCAAAACCAAACTCATATGAAGTAGCAACAACTTCGTTACTAACTAATTACGAATATACACAATATTTTTTTACCTCAGCATAAAAAAATAATTATTTTTCATAATGTGTTAAAAAATCTATTCTTTATTACATTATCTTTCTAAAAATAATTAATATATTTGACCAATAACCTTAAAAAAACAAAAAATATGGAAATCAATTTTTACGCGGTTTTAGTTGCTGCTTTGTCAAGTTTTGTTGTTGGATTTATTTGGTATAACCCAAAAGTTTTTGGAACCATCTGGATGAGAGAAGCCGGAATGTCTCAAGAACAAGCAGAAAAAGGAAATATGGCTAAAATCTTCGGGCTTACCTTTATTTATTCTTTAATGATTGCCTTTATGATGCAGATGATAGTAATTCATCAGTTTGGCGCTTTAGGAATGGTAGGCGGTGACCCAACTTTGGCAAAACCATCATTTGCTGCTTTCATGACTGATTACGGAATGGCGTTCCGCACCTTTAAACATGGGGCTTTACACGGTTTTATGGCAGCATTGTTCATTGCAACTCCTATTATCTGTATTGATGGATTATTTGAACAAAAATCCTGGAAATACATGCTGGTAAAAGTAGGTTACTGGATGACAATCATGACCGTAATGGGCGCTATTGTTTGTGGCTGGGTATAATTCTGCTATTTATATATAAAAATCGTCTCGTTGCTAACGTTGCTAACGAGACGATTTTTTGTTTGTTCTTATTTTAAAGCCTTATACAGTATTTCAACTGGATGCATTGCAACCACACCAGTTCCATCTGCAATTTGATGACGACAACTCGTTCCTGATGCCGAAATTATTGTTGTAGCTTCTTCTGCCCTAATTGTTGGAAACAAAACCAATTCTCCAATATTCATAGAAATTTCATAATGTTCTTTTTCATAACCAAAAGAACCTGCCATACCACAACAGCCGCTAGGAATGTTCAAAACAGTATAGTTTTCAGGCAATGACAATATTTTTTTTAAAGGCACTAATGAAGACAATGCCTTTTGAAAACAATGTCCGTGCATACGAACTCTTTCTGTAGATTTAGTAAACAGCCCGGAATTTATATTACCAGCATCGATTTCATTTGCTAAAAATTCTTCGATTAAAAATGTCCGTTTTGCAATTTCCTTTGCTTTAACTTTCAGTTCACCTCGGCATAAATCTGGATATTCATCCCTAAAAGTTAAAATAGCCGAAGGTTCAATTCCAATTAAAATTGCATTGTCTAGCATTTCTTTGGCGAAAGCCCGAATGTTTTTTTCTGCAATATCCCGAGCTTCTTTTACCATCCCTTTAGAAAGATACGTACGCCCGCTAATCCCTATTTCTGGCAACACAACTTTATAACCTAGCTTATTTAATAGCTTAACGGCGGCTTGCCCAATACCAACATCATAAAAATCAAGGAATTCATCATTGTACAAATAAACAACTGGCTTGTCAAAATTCCCTTGTTGAGAATAGGCTTTAAACCATTTAGAAAAAGTAATTTTGTGCATCAAAGGTAATTTTCGCTCAACTGCAAATCCTGACATTTTCTTGATTAGATTGCCAACCAAACCTTTTGTAGCACTATTATAAACTGCTGGGATTGGAGCAAAGAATTTATTTATTAAAGGTGTATTTCCAATTAATCTAGAACGGAATTTCACACCGTTCTTATCATGATAATGTTGTAAGGTTTCTGCTTTTAATTTAGCCATATCAACATTCGAAGGACATTCGGATTTACAACCTTTACAACTCAGGCATAAATCCAGTACATCCAGCAAAGCTTCGCTGTCAAATTTGTTTTCTTTTTCAGAATTAGTGATGGTTTCACGAAGCATATTAGCGCGCGCTCTCGTGGAATGTTTTTCATTTCGTGTTGCCATATAACTTGGACACATTGTTCCGCCGCTTTTTTCAGTCTTTCTACAGTCCCCTGAACCGTTACACATTTCTGCAGCACGGAGTATTCCATTTGTTTCAGAAAAATCAAAATAAGTGTCTGGCATTGGGGTTTCCTGACCGGCTTTATAGCGCAGAAAAGTATCCATTGGCGGAGTATCCACTATTTTACCGGGATTAAAAACGTTCCAAGGATCCCAAGTATGTTTTACTTCTTTAAAAAGCTGATAAATTTCTTCGCCCAACATCAAGGAAATAAACTCCCCTCTTAACCTTCCATCTCCATGCTCTCCACTTAACGAACCTTTGTATTTTTTAACCAAATATGCAATATCAGTAGCAATTGTTCTAAAAAGAACTGTTCCTTCTTTGGTTTTTAAATCTATAATTGGGCGTAAATGCAACTCTCCTGTCGCAGCATGCGCATAATGCACGCAACTTAAACCACGCTCTTTTAAAATCGCATTAAAATCTTCTATAAAATCCGGCAAATCATTTACATCCACAGCGGTATCTTCAATAACCGCAACAGCTTTAGCATCCCCCGGAATATTCGACAGCAATCCCAAACCTGCTTTTCTTAATGTCCAGACTTTGTTTGTATCTTCTCCAAAGACAATCGGGAAATGATAGCCTAAATTTTTAGCTCTCATCTGCACTTCCATTTTTTTGGCTATAGCAAAAATCTCTTCTTTTGAATCACGCAAAAATTCTACAACCAAAATTGCTTTAGGATCTCCCTGAACAAAAAACCTGTTTTTATTCTGTTCGATGTTTTCTTTGGTACAATCCAAGATATAATGGTCTATTAACTCTACACTGTCGGGATTGAACTGCAACGCTTCTAAATTTGCCTTTAGCGATTCGTTTATGCTGTCAAAATGAACGCAAACCAAACCGGAATATGGTTTTAGTGCATCAACTAAATTCAATTTAATTTCAGTTGAAAAAAACAGAGTTCCTTCTGATCCTGCAATTAATTTACAGAAATTGAACTCCATTTCATAGCTTCCAAAAGGGTTGCTGTCTGCCAATAAATCCAATGCATAACCCGTGTTTCGTCGGGGTATTGATTTTTTTGGAAAATTTTCATCAAATAGATTCCTATTGGATGGGTTTGATAAAATATCCTTTGCCTGCAAATAAATCTTCTGCTCTAATTCACTAATTGTAGTATTCCCGTTGCATTTGTCTTCAAATTCTTTATTAGTTATTGGTCCAAATGTTACTTCGTTACCATCGGCTAAAAAACCTTTTATTTCTAACAAATGTTCCCTTGTAGAGCCATAAATAACCGAACGGGCACCACAGGCATTGTTGCCCACCATGCCGCCAATCATGCACCGATTGCTAGTGGATGTTTCTGGACCAAAAAACAATTGATATTGTTTTAAATGCAAATTCAACTCGTCACGAATCACACCTGGTTGAACCCAGGCCGTTTTATTTATTTTATCTACTGAAAGAATTTTAGTGAATTGCTGCGAAATATCAACAACGATTCCGTTACCCACAACTTGTCCAGCAAGTGACGTTCCTGCCGCACGCGGAATAATACTGGTTTTATTGTCCCTTGCAAACTGAATTATTTTTTTGATATCCAATTTTGTTGAAGGAATAGCAACAGCAACTGGCATTTCACGATAAGCACTGGCATCAGTCGCATACAACGTACGCATAGTATCGTCAAAAAACAGTTCTCCTACTAATTGACTCGCTAAATTTTGAAGATTCATTAGGCTTTGTAATTTAATACCCTAGTTGGATTAATACAAGATTCTGTATTTAATCGTATTAGGAATTTCTTTTAATTTCTTTTCCAATTCTGGATTATAAATATTATCAATATCAGTGATAACATATCCTAATTGTTCATTTGTCTTCAGGTATTGACCTAAAATATTGCTATTGGAATCCGTAAGTATCGTATTTATCTGAGCTAAAATACCTTTCACATTTTCATGGATATGCATGATACGGTGCGCGCTTTCAAATTGGGGCAACTGTATTTCGGGAAGATTAACACTACCGTAAGTTGTACCTGTATTGATATAATTAATGATTTTTTGAGATACAAAATGGGCAATATCCACTTGAGCTTCTTCCGTGCTTCCGCCAATATGTGGTGTCAAAATCACGTTTGGCATACCACACAATTCTGACACAAAAGGCGCATCGTTATTTATTGGTTCATCAGGAAAAACATCTATTGCTGCCCCTTTTATCTTTCCGTTTTTTAAATTAACCAGTAAAGCATCTATATCAACAACATGGCCTCTTGATAAATTCAAGAAAATAACGCCCTTTTTCATATCGTCAAAAGCCTGAGCGTCAATTATATTTAAATTGCTTTTTCTTCCGTCAACATGCAAACTAACCACGTCAGACAAAGTGAGCAATTCTTTTAGGGACGAACATTTTTTTGCATTTCCCAAAGCTAGTTTATCTACAACATCATAAAAATAAACCTTCATTCCAAGCGCCTCTGCAATAATAGAAAGTTGCGAACCAATGCTTCCATATCCTACAATCCCTAGTTTTTTTCCTCTTAGCTCTACGCTGTTATTGGCTGATTTGTCCCAGATTCCCTTGTGCATTTTATTGCTTTTTTCAAAAGTATCGCGAACCAACATAATCATTTGCCCCAAAGCCAATTCCACTACTGAGCGCGTATTGCTATAGGGCGCATTGAAAACTGCAATTCCCTTAACGCTGCATTCTGGTAAATTCACTTGATTGGTACCTATACAAAAAGTCCCAATAGCATGCAGCTTGTGGGCGTGCTCTAGCACTTTTTCTGAAACCTGAGTTTTTGAACGGATCCCCAATATGGAAACATCCTTAATTTTTCCACATAATTCTTCTTCAGACAAAGAGCCTTTTAGAGTTTCTACATTGTATCCTTCTTTTGTGAAATTTGCCACTGCATCTGTATGCACATTTTCAAGCAATAAAACATTTATCCTGTTTTTAGGATAGGAAACCGATGCCTTATAAGACAAGTCATATAGAATTTCATCTAAGGAAGGCGCAATACACTCTGCATTCTCAACCACTATTTGCCGACTTACATTTTCTGTAAATGCATAAAATTTAGAAACCGCACCACCTTGAAGCGTTTCATAATCAGTATAACCGTCGCCAATCATAAAAACATCACCCTCTAATTTAAGTGACTTTATCTTTAAAACCTTTCCCTGATTTTCACACAGCTCATCCTTTTCATCAAAACCAATTATATTTCCTTCATAATCAAATTTAAAAGTATTGGCCAAAACATGCTCAGGCTTAATACCATATTCCTGAACAATCGGAATGATGATTTCTTTAAATCCATTAGAAATAATATAAATGTTTTGCGCATGTTTTTTAAAAAAAGCCTTGTTTCTTACCACCGATGAAGACACCCTATTCTTTAAAGTCTCAATTAGCAACCCTAAATGATCCCTGTTTGCTTGTAACAGCGCAATTCGTTCGGTCAGTGATTCTTTTAGAGACAATTTTCCTTCCATCCCTAAATCGGTCAATCTTTGTATTTCGGCAAGAACCTGTTTCCCATTACTATTGTTTGCATAAATGATTTCGCATAAAACATCGAGTGCTTCCACTTGAATAAAAGTGCTGTCAAAATCAAAAATAAAAGTTTCGTGTTTTTTCATCAGTGATGAGTTTATAGTTCTGGTTATTAATTAATTTCAATCATTATTTGTATGGTGCAAAAGAAAACAAAAAAGCCCTCTTAATCTAATAGGAGAGCTCAATTTTATCAATTCATCAACGCAATTACTTATTTAATTTGCTGGTTGTAATTTTACATCTGTGCTTTCAAATATTTTGTCGGCGGAAGCGGCAATGAATCCTTGGTACAATTCACCGTTTTCCATTGGGTATCGCAATGCGAATTCATAATAACAGGAAGGGATTTCCTTTTCGCCTTCATCAAAAGTAATCGAACACAAATCTGCCAAAGTACTTGATTGCTCTAATAATTGCATTGGGGTTCCTTTTATTTCACCACCAGAAGCATTTAATTTCCAATCGTTCTTTTTTAAATAAGCATTCAATTCCCCTAAATCATCAAAATTGTTCAATGCATTTACATTAATAGTAAAATGATTGGCCCTAAAACCATAAACATACATCCATGCGGCATATTCTGATTCTTCCAATAAAGTAAGATAGGTGCTGTATGAGTTGGCGTTCCAAACAGTACCGCTTAAAACCAAATCCTCATTTTCAAAAATAGTTTGCTCACAACTGTCCAAAAGTGCTTTTACAGCATATTGCAATTCTTCAGAACATTTTTCAAGTTCTAATTCTGATATGAAAATCCTTGGTGCTTTTGCATCGGTAGCATGTTCATAATGTTTAGCATATAATTTTTTCGATTCAAAAAAATATTCGCCTTTTGATACATAACCGGCTTTCACAAATGGTTTCTCCATAACGGAGATATTTACCCTCGCATCATTGTAAGTTCTAATAGCAATATGATCGTTTTCAATCGTTTCACCATTTTGCTCTAACAAGGCATGAATTTTTTTTGCCGAAGGAGTAATGCTTTTGTATTGTTCCCATAAATTTGACAATAAAATATCTTTAGTCATAACGTAAAATTGAATTAGTAAATATGACACAAAAATACTTTCTAAATAGTTATATTTACACTACACAAGAATGATTTTAAATATATAAACATTTTAAGCCGATTTATATGTAAATTTGACAGCCTAACAACCTTTCTTCAAAGGTTTGTAATCAAAATTGTTTTTTAGGTGTCTTTTAAGGCATTCAATTCTAAGTGAAAAACCGTTTTATTTTTAATTTTAGAAACAGAAAATGAATAAAAAAAATCAAAATGAAAATATAGATTTCATTAACCAACAAATTATTAAAATATTAAGTGCCGATGGACGCATTGCTTATTCTGAAATTGCAAAAGAATTAAAAATATCAAATTCCTTGGTGCATCAACGTATCAAAAAAATGCAAGAAACAGGAATTATAAGTGGGTTTTCGGTAGTTTTAAGTGCGAAGGAAATAGGATATGAAACTATTACTTATACAGGAATAACCACTAAAGAAGCGCATTTTGCATATTCTATAGCCGAAAAACTAAAAGAGGTTCCAGAAGTGGTTGAATGTCATTTTGTTTCGGGAAAATATGCTCTATTCCTCAAGATTATCGCTGCAAACAATGAAGAGTTCAGGAAAATCCTTTATGAAAAAATCCACATCATTGAAGGTGTGGGCGGAACTGATTCTTTTATTTCGTTTGGTTCGGCTTTTCAAAAAAACATTACTTTATTATAAGCATAATCAAAGTAGTTTTTCAATTGCTTTCGCCAAATCAAAGTCTTTATCCGTAACTCCATTGGCATCATGGGTTGACAATCGGATGTTTACTTTGTTATAAACATTGAACAATTCAGGATGATGGTTTCTCTTTTCAGCTGCCAATCCCACTTTTACAATAAAGGCCAAAGCTTCTGAGAAATCCTTAAATTCAAATTTCTTTTCAATGCCTTTGTCATTAAAAGTCCAATTCTTTAAGTTTTTCAAGAATGGTTCTGCTTGTTTTTTAGTATAGGTATCCATGTTTTTTTCATAAAGTTAATTAAAATTCCTCATAAGGTTTTCGTGGTTTAACTTTATATATTACTTTAGAGGCAAATAATCACTAATCTTTTGACTTCGGTTTATTCTTATAAAATATATACTTCAGTTTCCGAACTTCCTGAAAATTGGAATGAGACAACAGGCAATAATATTTTCCTATCCAAAGAGTATTTGAGGATTTTAGAGGATTCTGCTCCCGAAAATATGCAATGCCATTTTATAGGCTTATTTAATAACCATGGATTATCCGGAATTGCATTGTCCCAATTTCTTAATTTGAGCGACGTCAGTTCTTTTGGAGAACGTGACAATTGTTTTAAAACTAAAATCAGGACCTTTGTTTTCAAAAATTTCAGTTCTAATGTTTTATTTATTGGAAACAACATGCTTACTGGACAAAATGCTTATAATTTTAATGAAAATCTACCCATTTCTCAAGGATTACTGCTATTGAACAAAGTAAATACCGAATTAAAAAATAAGCTGGAAAAGAAAGGGACCCGAGTTCATCTTACGGTTTTCAAAGATTTTTCAGCAAGTCAAATAGTTCATTTCCGGATTCCCGAATTCAATTCTTTTTTTGAATTCACGACCCAACCCAATATGGTTTTTGACATTAGGGAAACATGGCATTCTTTTGATGATTATATAGCAGACCTAACAAAAAAATACCGTGACCAATACAAAAGGGCGAGAAAAAAAGGGGAAGGAATTGTTAAGCGTAAAATGTCCTTAGACGAAATTGTCATCAATAATGACCGAATTCATGAATTGTATATGGATGTAGCCAAAAACGCACCATTCAACACCTTTTATTTACCTGAAAAACATTTTGAAGCTTTAAAAAAATCCCTCAAAGACCATTTCTTGTTTTATGGCTATTTTGTTGACGAAAAATTAATCGGATTCAATACTTTAATAAAAAACGGCGATGCTATCGATACTTATTTTTTAGGTTATGATGAGAACCATCAACGGGAGAAAATGCTCTACCTGAATATGCTTTATGACATGGTGGGCTATTCTATAAACAAAAAATACCGTCATTTAATTTTTGCAAGAACTGCTTTGGAAATAAAAAGTTCTGTTGGTGCGAAACCTGTTCAAATGTTCGGAATTATCAAACATAGCAATTCTTTCCTTAATTTTTTCATCTCTAAAATTTTCAAATATTTAGAACCAGAAATGATTTGGCAAGAGCGCAACCCTTTTAAATAATCAGGGAATGGCAACTTTCATTTGTTTGTGTAGAATAAAGACATCTAATTCTGTTTCTTTCTCACAGTATTCGCCATCTATCTGAAAACTCACTGGTACATTAGTGGATATTGTAGCTTTGTTTGTCGAAATAATCTCTACATTCTCATTGTCAAAAGGCATATTCCCTGTTATGATTTGCACTAATGTCAGAAAATCCAAGCTTTTAAGAATTACGAGCTCAAATTTTCCATCATTCATAATGCCATTGGGATTGATAGTTACACCGGTTCCATATTTTTGAGAATTAGCAATAACTATCATTCGTGCATTGAAATCATAAGTGCGGTTGTTCGCTTTTATCTTCGCCTCAAAGGGCTCGCCCATATTTTTTAACGTAGAAAATGCTTGAAGGGCATATCCCCACATACCTCTCACGTCACTGTTTTCATAGTTTTTTATCAAATCTGCATTCAATCCAATGTCACTCAAATGCAGGCTCTTTTTCCCGTTGATGCAAATCATGTCTATTTCCATATAACTTCCTAAGAAAGCTATTGCTAGGTTTTCTTCAATTGTAGTGGGTAAATTCAAATCTACCGCTAAACCATTTGCCGATCCAGCTGGTAATATTCCAATAATCACATTTTCTTTTTCCAATATCTCTGCAACCATTTTAATTGTCCCATCGCCTCCAGCAACAATGACCCTTTGCGGTAAATATTCCGAATAAAGTTTTTTGATTTTTATATGGTCATTATCACCCGAAGTCTCATAAGAAATCAAATTAAAATTTTCTTTCTCAGCAAAAACCGTCGTAATTTCAATCAACTCGGATTTATCCGTATCCCCAGAAATAGGATTAACAATCAGCAAAACATTCTTTTTCAAAATAGCAGTTATATTGATTAAAATAATTAATTTAGGACACACTTCAAAAGTAGTGAAAATATGAAGCCTATTATCAAACTATATCGAGGATATGCTAATGATCAGGAATTAATTGTGATGGGGCATATTTTTAAGCCAACAAACAAGGAGGAATATGATTTCCAGAAAAAAAACATTAAAAACGCCACTTCCGTTATAAATATGTTTCGAGTGAAAACCCAGGCAAATGCCGATGTTTGTCTCGAATATGACTCTATAAAAATCCACACAAAGACTCTCGCCGACGGACATTTTAAATTTTGCATCCCTTTAGACCCAAAATCAAACTTTGGTTGGATTGACTATGAAGTAAGTATGGTCTATAATAATGAAACCATTATTGCCAAAGAAAGTTTCATTCGTCCGAACAATAAAAACCTTGGCATTATATCAGACATTGACGATACTTTTTTAGTATCACATACGCGGAATGTCTTTAAGAAAATATATATATTATTATTTAAAAACGTCAATAAAAGAGAGATTTTTGAAGATGTAGTCTCTCATTATCAAGCTTTAAGTCTTGCAGGCAACAATAACACGGAGGAAAGAAATGCCTTTTTTTATGTTTCCAGCAGTGAATGGAACTTGTATCGTTTCATTATAAAATTCACAGAACTTCATGAGTTGCCTAAAGCAGTTTTACTCTTAAAAGACATCAAAACGAGTATTTTCGATTTTCTCCTAACAGGAAGAGGAAGTCACAACCATAAATTTGAAAAAATAAAACACATTCTAGAATTTTACCCTAATCTGCAGTATGTATTATTGGGAGATGATTCACAACACGATCCCTTTTTATACGAAGCCATCTGCAAAATATTTCCGGTAAGTGTAAAAGCTGTTTACATTCGGCAAAACCGAAAGAGGAAAAACACAAAAGCCGAAGCAGCCCTCAAAAACATTGAAAGTCTTGGGGTAGCTGTATGCTATTTCAAAGAAAGCAGTTCAGCAATTGCCCATTCAAAAAAAATAGGGTTGATATAAAATTAAATCCTAACCCTCCCGTTGTTAGCAGTAACAGGACGCTTATTTATTTTCCATTTTCACATAATGTGAAGCTTAGCGGTTTTGGAGAACTTTTCCTTTGGAAACCGGTTAAAGAAAGCAACCATAATAATCCTCACGCTCCATCTCCTTTGAAAAGCGTTGCGGTGAGAATATCAAAACGCACGATGTTTTCAGCGAAACGCACCATGCGTATAGTCAAACGCACGATATTTTCTGGAAAACGCACGATGCATTGAGCCAAACTCAGGTAGTAATCAAGCAAATGCACGATGTGAATATTCAAACGCAGGATGTGTTCTGTTAAACGCACGATGCTTTCATCAATACGCATCATGTGTTAAACAAAACGCATGAAGCATTCTTGCAAACGCTCATTGCTTTCAGCAAAACGCAAGATGTAAAGATTATTCAACGGGCAGTTGATTACTAATGAAACTAAGTTTAATAATAAACCCCCAAATTCTAATTAGAATTTGGGGGTTTTGTTTATAAAGAGTTTTATTGGCTCCTGTAAATTAAGAATTCTCTATCTCCTCCTGAACCGTTTCCCAATCTATCAGTAATTTATCCAACTCCGCTTTCTTTTTATTATAAGCTTGAAAAAAAGAAGCGTCTTCTATGTTTTTATCATAATTGGAAGCCACCATTTTATCGTCATTTTGAATGTCTTTTTCCAATTGTTTGATTTGACTTTCAATTTTGCTCAAACGGTTTTGCAAAGCTTTCCCTTTCTTCTGGTCTTCATACGAAACTTTATTGCTTTCTTTAGGAGCAGCTTGTTTTATAGCATCTTTTTTCTCTACTTCACGCATGTTTTCGAGATTGCGTTGCTCTAAAAAGTAATTTACATCACCCAGGTATTCTTTGATTTTTTGGTCTTTGAATTCATAAACCAAGTTTGACATTCCTTGAAGGAAATCCCTATCGTGAGAAACCAATAATAAAGTCCCTTCGTATTTCTGCAAAGCGGCTTTCAATACATTTTTTGATTTAATATCCAAGTGGTTTGTTGGCTCATCCATAACCAAAACATTGATTGGTTGAAGCAACAGTTTACAAAGTGCCAATCGATTTCTTTCACCACCCGAAAGTACTTTTACTTTTTTCTCTACATCATCACCCCTAAAAAGAAACGAACCTAACATGTCGCGAACCTTAGAACGATTGCCATCCGTAGCGGCATCTTCCATAGTTCGTAACAAAGTAATTTCCCCGTCTAAATATTCGGCTTGATTTTGAGCAAAATAACCCACTTGCACGTTGTGCCCTAATTTTATATCTCCTTGAAACTCAAATTCGTTAACGATTGCTTTAATAAATGTCGATTTTCCTTGACCGTTCTGACCTACAAAAGCAATTTTGCTTCCTCTTTCTACCAATAATGAAATGTCTTTCAAAATTGTTTTATCGCCATAGCTTTTGGTCACTTTCTCAGCTTCAATTACAACCTTACCAGGGACTTTAGAAACAGGAAAAGAAATATTCATCACAGAATTGTCATCTTCATCTACCTCAATACGTTCTACTTTATCGAGTTTTTTAATAAGCGACTGCGCCATGGAAGCTTTAGAAGCTTTTGCACGGAATTTTTCAATTAATTTTTCGGTTTCTTCTATTTTCTTTGCTTGGTTCTTTTGCGTAGCCAATTGTTTTTCACGAATTTCATGACGCAATTCTAAATACTCCGAATACGGTTTGTTGAAATCATATGCTTTTCCAAGAGAAATCTCTATAGTTCTATTGGTCACGTTATCCAAAAACATTTTATCGTGGGATACAATCACCACTACCCCAGGATAGTTCCTTAAAAAACTTTCGAGCCAAATAATACTTTCAATATCCAAGTGGTTCGTAGGCTCATCCAGCAATAGTACATCATTGGCCTGTAATAATAATTTGGCCAATTCAATACGCATTCTCCATCCTCCTGAAAAAGTTTCAGTTTGATTATTAAAAACTTCTCTTTTAAAACCTAAACCTAAAAGGATTTTCTCGGTATCTCCAATATAATTGTATCCTCCCAAAAGCTCAAACCGATGAGTGTAATCAGATAAATCCTCAATAATTTGACTGTAAGCCTCACTTTCATAATCGGTTCTTGTAACTAATTGATGATTGATTTCAGCAAGTTTCTTTTCAACGATTTTAATATCCGTAAATGCTTCATATGCTTCTTCAAGAACAGTTCTTCCTTGTTCAAAATCAATGTCCTGACGCAAAAAGCCCATTCGCACTTCTTTTTCTTGGGAAATAACCCCTGAATCTGGTGCAAAATCCCTAGCTAATATTTTGAGCATTGTTGATTTACCAACTCCGTTTTTCCCTACCAACCCTACTCTATCACCAGCTCCTAAACGAAAGGTAACTTCTTCAAACAAATAGGTTCCACCAAAAGAAACAGATAAATTATGTATGTTAAGCATTTATTATTTTGTTAAAAAATGAGTAATAGTATGTTAGATTTTTCAATGCTCTAAACTTGAATATATAAAGCAGAAAATGAAATTTAAAATTTTTGCAAATGTTAAAAAAAGGATTGAGACTATATAGGATTTTAACAGAACTTATTCACATATTAAAAAAGGAAATTTTTAGATAGAAATTTTTAGTTTTTATTTCTTTAGATAAAAATAATTATCTCTTTTTATTAAACCTTTTTATATCTATTTCTTTGTCTAAAGGTCTTCCATGTTCAATATTTTCAAACAATGCTTTTGCCATACTTGGTCCAAGCATAACACCTCGAGTGCCCAGTCCATTTAAAATATGAACATTGGAATAATTTGTATGTGTTCCTATCAATGGCCTCCTGTCCTTCACAGTGGGGCGTACACCAGCAAAATGATTAATAATTTCAAAATCACAATTTAAAATTTCATTTATCCGTTCTAATAGTTCAAGTTTACCCTCTTCTGTAGGTAAATTAGTTTTGTCTTTCCAATTATAAGTAGCTCCAACTTTGAACAAATCATTACCTAAAGGCAAAATAAAAACACTAGTGTTTATAATTACATCTAAATTTAATTTTGGCGCTTTAATGATTAATAGTTCCCCTTTAGTGCCATCTAAGGCTAAATAATTAAAATAAGGGTTCGCCAACATTCCAAATCCTTCAGCAAAAACAATGTGTTTGGCTTTTATATTTTTATAAGACACAAATCCATCGCTTATTTGCAATTCATCGTGATTGAATTTTTCTTCTAAAAACAAAGAATTAGAAATTAAATAATCTTTATAGCGTTCTAATAAAATCGTGGTATCAACATAACCTGTTTGCATTACTTCACCATAACCATAAGGAGAATCAATTCCCTCATATTTTTTTGAAATTAAATTTAATGAAAGAAATGGAGCCAAATTTTTATTATCAGAAGCAATGAACCAATTATTTTGTTCTTCTATTGAAAAAAATTTTCTTAAAATTGGGGTAGTGAAGTTAACTTTAACATCAAGTCTTTTCTCAATAATACTATAAAAATCAGCAAGTAAAATTAGTTGTTCTTGAGCATCTTTGACTTCGCTGAATCTTTTTAAAATAACGGGATTGTATAAACCTGCTGCAATTTTGGAAGAGTTTTGGGAATTGTCATCAATGACAATAAATGTTTTGCCATTTTGGAAAACTGTTTCTGCAAATGCTATCCCAGCAAGGCCCGAACCTATAATTAAATAATCAATCATGCAAATTATTGTTGAATAAAACTCTAAATAAAAAAACTCTTACCATTACAGTAAGAGTTTTTTTTATATTAATGAACTAATGTTAGTAATTCCACATATCCTGTTCGAAGTCACGGATTTTTTCTTTCACTCTTTCCGCTTCCACTAATTGATTTTGAGAATTATCTTTCATATATTTTTCAATAGATCTATCTCCTTGAACGTTTTCTTCTTGAAAAATAACACCACTAAATCTTCTTGAGTTTAGTAAATGGTCAAAATCAATAGGCATTGCAGAGTTTTTTCCGTTAAAAGCTTTAGCTTCATGCAAAAGATCTCTAATTGGCGGGAAATAAACCCAGAACAATTCGATAACGTCTTGTTGTTCTTTTCCAATTTCCCTTGCTTCAGGAGCCATTGGGCAAATTGCTAAAAGACGGTATTTTAATTCACTTTGTCTTTTGTCAAAATACCAATACCCTTTAACTCTATAAGAATTAACATCTCTTGAAGAAAGATCATTTTTATTAATAAATTGAGGGTCTAATTTTTTTCTACCCGATCTATAATCTTCTGGATAAGTGTTGATTTCTTCTTTACCAGCATCTGTAGTATCAATAAAAGTAAAAGAAGATTCCATATCTTTTATGGTCTTTTTGGTATTGAAATAGCTATCAGAATACACTTCAGTTATTTTACCATTTTTAATGTTTTTAACCAAAACATCAAATAAAGATCTTCTTTCTTTACCAATATTAGCAGTATCAACAGGATAATATAAAGGAAAGTTAATTCTTTCATCAAGATCCAATGTTTCCCAAGTTGTTCTACCATACAATACATCCCTGTCATGAACATAACCATAAACTAAAGGTTTGTCATTATCAGAAATTAATTGAGCTGGTGTTTTCTTACCAATTTGATCTGGGGTTTTTGCATTAAGCAAATTTGATTGAGCACTAGAAGTTAAACTCCCAGCAGCAAAAACAAAAACCAATAAAAAATTTTTCCAATTCATCATTATATTATTCTAAGTTGTTTAAGTAAGAAACGTCAAACTTAATTATTTATTATAGTATTTCGTAGATAACAACACCCGTTTTAGATAATTCAATAGAAGAACCTTCTAATTTGGTTTTGATTTCAGAAATAGTAACTTGATCTCCTCTACCTGCTCTAGCAAGAGCTGCAGCACATTGAGCATTTACTCTGTCTCCACTCACAATTACAGTTGGCATTCCTGATACTTTCAAACTAAATTGAGCTACTCTCAATTTAACATCAAAATCAAAATCAAGCATTTTTGCTGTAATTTGAGAAACTAATAAACGTGACTTAGCACCTTTAACCACTCCATATTCACCACCAATACATCCTACTGGAGCTGGAATACTTTTAATTCTAAATACTTTCTTGTCAGAAACAGTAGAATTATCTGGAAGTTTACCAGTAACATTGATTATAACTTCTTTACCAGAACCTGGGCTTAATTTATAAACACCTGGCTTACCACCAGAAGTCATTCCAGGAGCACTAGCTGAAACTTTATCAGAAGGGATACCAGCAAAAGAAACAGTAATAGGATTAGAAACCCCACGGTAAACTACGTTCATTTTATCAGCAGCAATTGTTGCAGAGTTTGGTTTAGGAACTACAACATAAGTTCCTTTAAAAGGCAATGGAATTTCTTTTCCATCTTCTAAAAATCCAAATTGACCTGCAATATCTTGTTCTCCGATACCACCAGCAGTCATCGAAATAACAGCTTGACCGTTTTCTATTTTACCAGGACCTTTGAAAGATGTTGGTTGTGTATTCGCATCATAACGACCTAATACCACTTTTCCTGTAACTTTTTCACCTTGAAAATAAACGTTTTTATCCAAAACAACGATAGCTTGGAAATTTTTCATAGAAGCTACTTGCTTCAATGCATTTCCTAAAAATACATTATAAGCACCTGCTTCTGTATTTTTAACGTCATTTTGCAAAGCAGTAAATAAGGTTAAAGTAGAAACTGCAGGAAATCCTTTAGTTTTGTAATTCAAATATTTATCCTTAATTCCCTCTCTGTTTGTAATATCAGCTGTTGAAAATTTCTTTTCAATTTCTTTAATAAATGGTTGATATTTTACATCAGGTCCAAGTATTTTTTTGATATCAGCGACATACTTATCAATGCTACCTACGATTTCTGTACCACGTGGCGAATATCCTTCACCAGCAAACCATTTTTCATCTGTAGTAGATTTATCCATCGCTTCAAATGGCAATTTACCATTTTCATCAGGCTCGATACCTTCTGTAACCTCAGCTTTAACACCATCTAAAAATTTAATGAAACTTTTAGACACCTTAGCAACTTCAGCAGCTTTTCTAGCTGATTCTCCATACTGAGCTTTAGATTCTTCTGCTTTCGCATTTAAAGCCGCTAATAGAGTTTCGTTAGACGCTTCTGTTAATTTATTTGACTCTTCAAATTTATCATTAAAGTTACCAAAAGCAGATAATACTTCTTTTGACATGTTTAACGCCAACATCGCGATGAAAACCAAGTACATTAGGTTTACCATCTTCTGCCTTGGGCTTAATTTTCCTCCTGCCATTTTTTCTAATTAGTTAATTTGTTATTAATAAAAATATAGTTTGAAACTAATTATCCTTTGATACTCATTGCAGAAAGCATACCTCCATAAACATTGTTCAATGAAGACAAGTTTGAAGTTAACGATTGCATTTGGTCTTTTAATTTTAAATTGTTTTCAGCAACTTCGTCATTGATTTGTGCATTTTTAGAAGCACTTTCCAATTGAATTTTGTACAATCCGTTTAAAGATTCCATGTTAGCAGCAGCTAAAGACATTTCTTCAGCATATTTCTTTTGACCCGCCATAGCATCAACAGTTGGAGAGATACTTTTAGCAGCACCTTCAAAATTCTTAATACTGTTTCCTAAGCTTGCCATTAATTCTCCATCAATTTTAGCTTCTTTAAGCATGTTGTCTAATTTTTGAGACAATAAACCTTGAGCTTCTTTTGGATCTTCGTTTTTCACTTCTCTTTCCATTGCTTCACCTCCAGCTAATTCTGGATAAACCAATGACCAATCCAATTCATCTTCTGGAGTATCAAAAGCAGACAAACCAAAGATCAAAGCCTCTGTTCCAAGACCTGCAATAAGCATGATACTTGCTCCTGGCCAGTGCATTAATTTAAAAAGTGCTCCAATGATTACAACAGCAGCTCCCATTCCGTAACAAAAATTCATTGTTTTTTTTCCTAATAATCCCATGATAAAAAATTTAGTTAGTTAAGTTAATATGTAGTTTGGTTTAAATTATTTTTTTGCATTGTTTGCAGTAGTCTGTAATCCCATGTAATCCTGAACAGTTCTGAAGCCGATATAACTTCTTGCAGAATCCGCATATTCAAAATCACGAGTACCTACTTGTAAGAAATAAGCAACATCTTTCCAAGAACCTCCTCTTGTTACTTTACGCATATTAGTTCCGTCTTGAACATTAGGGTTCATAGAAGATACATATTCGTATGCAGCAGCGTCATAAGAAGAATCCGTCCATTCAGCTACATTTCCTGACATGTTATAAAGGTTATATCCGTTAGGGTCGTATGATTTAGCCTCAACAGTATACAAAGCATTATCAGCAGCATAATCCCCTCTTTGAGGTTTAAAATTCGCTAAATAACATCCTCTGTCATTTTTAGTATAAGGACCTCCCCAAGGATAATTTCCTGACTGCAATCCACCTCTAGCTGAATATTCCCATTCTGCTTCAGTAGGCAATCTGAAAGAGTTAATCAAATCCCTTCCTTTAATTTTTTTAACGTAAGTGTTTTTGTTTAATGTTCTCCATGCACAAAAAGCTTTTGCTTGTTTCCAGTTTACTCCTACTACAGGGTATTCAGCGTAAGCTTGGTGCCAGAAATAATCATTATGCATTGGTTCATTGTAAGAATAAGCAAAATCTTTAATCCAAGTAGTGGTATCAGGGTAAACAGGTGTTTGTTCTGTTTTGATAAACTTGCTTCTTTTCCCTACCTTAGCTTTAGCAGCAGCTTGAATATCCATCCAAGAATAACGGAATTTCAATTTACTTACATCAATAGTTCTTAATCCATTATATGCCTCACCTATTGGTAAATACATACTATCCATAACTTCAGTATAGAATTCATCTGGATATTTAGCAGTGTCTTTAATCAATTTTATTTTAGTATTCAATTTTCTACCTGCATAAGGATCTTCAGCAGTTCCTACACTATAGTAATTTTCATACATGTATTTATCATAAGGCGTCATTTTTGCAGGATCAGCATCGTTAAATGCAAAGTCTCCAATACTACCTGATACTTTTGCAGCTCCTTTAACAGGTTTTGGCGCAGCAGTTTTTTTACCACCTTTAGTAGCGGCATTAGTCAAACCTTGCTCATCAGCCAAAATTGCCAAACGCATTCTCATTGTAGAATCTTTTACCCATTCTACAAATTGACGGTACTCACTATTAGTGATTTCCGTTTCGTCCATATAGAAAGATCTCACAGTAACCGTTTTCGTAGGCGAGTCTTGTATATTAGCTAAATCATCGTCTGATTTACCCATAATGTAAGCTCCACCAGGAATAAGTGTCATTCCAAAAGGTTTCTCAGGATGCCATTTTTTTCCGACAACCCCTACCAATTCACCTTTATCGCTTGTACGACCACAACTAATCAACAAAGTGAATATTGCTGTAAATGCAACGAATTTCTTCATAAAAATCTAAGTTATTAAGTATTCTTAATTTGAGGGCGTAAACCTATTTATTATTTTCGTAAAAAACAATTTTTTTTGAAAAAAAAAGTCTTTAAGTTAACAAATTATTATGATAACCTTTTTTACTGTAGTCTAATTACGCCTAATTTAGCCTAAGTTTTTTCTTTGTGCTTTCCACCATCTTTCTGGGGTTTCATGATTGCAGGCAACCAAGTATTCCTCATACGAACATGGTAATAACGTATTTGTTCTTAATTTATTGTTAACAGATGAAATAAATGGCACTTCCATCCACCATCGTTCTGTTTTATTGCTTTTATAAAATGTTAGCTCTTGATCTTCTAATGGTACAATGTATTTTATATAGTCCTTTTTTGTGCCGAAAGGGTATTCATTGGAACGATAATGATATCCTTCAATAAAGTACCAAATAATTTGGGCTATAATAACGGCTTCTTGTGGAGAATTATTGTGATTGAAAATCCCCAACAACGAAACCTTATCACTTATGCCTGCATACCTTGACAATGAACATATTTCTTTCCCATCAAAACCATTGGGCACAAATGTAACGTAATTTCCTGAATATGATGATTTTACAGAAGTTAAATCTATACTAACAATGTCTGCATCACGAAAAACAGGTTCAGCTAAAGCTATATCGTTTGAAACTTCGCCTAATCTATAAGCATCAAAAAACAGTTTTTCTATCAAATCAATTTCTTCCTGGGAATTATAAAAAGTCTGATAGCCAATATTACAATAATTAAAAAGATTATGAGGCTCGTCTATAATAATCTTTGTTAAATAAGAATTGGATGAAATAATGTCCTTTTCCCTTCCGAAATCAAATTTGCTGTCAACAGAAATTAAATTAACCATTTGTTCCTGATCATCATAAGCGCGATATAGCGCATACGTCAAATCCTGTGAGCCACCAATAACAATGGGTATGATTTTTTTCTTGATTAAACGCGAAACAATTTTTTTTAAGGCAAAATAAGTGTCGTCAAGCGAATTACCTGTTGGAATATCACCCAAATCAGCAATTGAAGCATTCCAATTTCCAGGGAACAGACCATACAATTCTTTTCTAACTGCTGTTAAATCAACATCTGAAACTGATTTTTTGTCGCCACGGTTTTCTAGAACTCCAATAATAGCAATCTTTATTTTTTCTAAATCAGGAAAATCTTCTTTAGTATGAAAAGCAATCTTGCTTCCTAAATGCTGCGGAGTCAATCCTTCAATAGCATTTAAAACTTCAAGGTCAATAGGTTGCAAAAAATCAAATTCCATGTTTTATTACTTTTCTTCTCCCCGACCCTCTCTAATGGAGAGGAAGACGAGACGTGATTTTGTTGGTGTTTATTTCTTTTTAGCAACGGTTTTTTTAGCAGTTGTTTTCTTTGCTGGTGCTTTTTTAGCCGATACTTTTTTCGCAGGCGTTTTCTTTGCTATCATTTCCTTAACTTCTTCCAAAGTTAATTTTGAAGCATCGACATCCTTACTTAGTTCAATTTTTATTTTTCCTTTAGTAATAACCGATCTGCCCCAACGTGCTTTCTCTACTAAAATTCCATCTTCTTCCCAATTATGCAAAACCTTATCAATGTTTTTTTGTAATTTATCCTCAATCAATGCCTCGACATCATTTTGCGACAAATTATCGAAATTGTATTTTTTACTTACATTGATAAAGATTCCGTTCCATTTAATAAAAGGCCCAAACCTTCCAGTTCCCTTTTGAACGCCTTCCCCTTTATAAATAGCAATTGGTGCGTCTGCCAATGCTTTTTCATCAACAAGTTCCTGAGCGCGTTCCATAGTAACATCCAAAGGGTCTTCGCCTCTTGGTAATGATATAAAAACAGATCCATGGCGTACATAAGGCCCAAAACGTCCATTACTTACCTCCACTTCTTCTTCTTTATATACCCCTAAATTTTTTGGCAATAAAAATAAATTCAGCGCTTCTTCAAGCGTAATATTTCCAATATTTTGTTCGTGTCTTAAACTCGCGAATTTTTTATCTTCATCATCCGCAGCTCCGATTTGAGCCATTGGGCCAAATTTACCTAATCTTACAGAAACCGGTTTTCCAGATTCAGGATGTGTACCTAGAATCCTTTCCCCACTTTCCCTTTCGGCATTTGCTTCAACTTCTTTTACATTTGGGTGGAATTTATCATAAAACTCCTGCATCATCTTTGCCCATTCTATATTTCCTTCGGCAATTTCATCAAAATCCTGTTCTACTTTTGCCGTAAAGTTATAATCCAGAATATTCCCGAAATTCTTAACCAAAAAATCAGTTACAATAGTTCCAATATCGGTTGGCACTAATTTTCCTTTATCAGAACCAGTATTTTCTTTGAGTAGCTTCTCTCCTACTTTACCTGATTGCAAAGTAAGTTGCGTATAATTTCTTTCCTGACCTTCTAAGTTTCCTTTTTCAACATAATTCCTGTTGATAATTGTAGAAATCGTTGGTGCATAAGTTGAAGGACGCCCAATACCTAATTCTTCCAATTTTTTCACTAATGAAGCTTCAGTGTATCTTGCAGCTGCGCGCGAATATCTTTCGGTTGCGGTAATATAATTGTTTTGCAATTTTTCATTGATTTTCATCGATGGCAGCAAACCTTCCTGTTCTTCTTCGTCATCATCATGTCCTTCTAAATATACTTTTAGAAAACCTTCAAATTTAATAACCTCTCCAGTTGCGGAAAACAATTCTTTATGATTATTGGCTTCAATTTTAACTGAAGTTCTTTCTAATTCGGCATCACTCATTTGGGAAGCAAGCGTTCTTTTCCAGATTAAATCATACAAACGCGCTTGATCCCTATCAATATTTACGGTATGTCGCGACATATCTGTAGGACGGATTGCTTCGTGAGCTTCTTGAGCACCTTTGCTTTTATTTACAAATGTTCGCGGTTTTGAAAATTCTTTACCGTAGGATTTAATAATTTCAGCTTGAGCAGCATCCATAGCGTCTTTAGAAAGGTTTACGCTATCGGTTCTCATGTAAGTAATCAATCCCGCCTCGTATAAACGTTGCGCCAACTGCATCGTTATTCCAACAGGCAAATACAGCTTTCTTGCTGCTTCCTGTTGTAAAGTTGAAGTTGTAAAAGGACCTGTAGGTGATTTCTTGAAAGGTTTTACTTCAAGATCGGCTACCTTATATATTGAACCAATGTTTTTATTTAAAAAATCCTCGGCTTCATTTTTAGTATTAAAATTTTTCGGAAGTTTTGCCTTAAAGGCTTTCCCAGCTTCATTCGTAAATTCGGCAACCACGGAATAAGTAGCGGTAGCCTTAAAATTCTGGATTTCCCTTTCGCGTTCTACAATCAAACGAACAGAAACCGACTGTACACGACCAGCGGAAAGACCGCCTTTTATTTTTCTCCATAAAACAGGTGACAATTCATAACCAACCAATCTATCTAGAACACGACGTGCTTGTTGTGCATTAACTAAATTGTAATTGATTTGTCTTGGATTTTCAATTGCCTTTAAAATGGCACTTTTAGTGATTTCGTGAAAAACAATTCTTTTGGTTTTGTTTTTGTCGAGTTTTAACTCTTCGGATAGATGCCAAGAAATTGCTTCTCCCTCACGGTCCTCATCGGAAGCCAACCAAACCATTTCGGCATTTTTAGCTAATCCTTTTAGTTTGGTTACCAATGCTTTTTTATCGGCAGAAACTTCATACTTGGGCTTAAAGCCATTTTCGACATCAACACCTATTTCCTTTGAAGGTAAATCGGCAATATGCCCATAACTGGATTCAACCTGATAATCACTTCCTAAAAACTTTTCAATCGTTTTTGCCTTTGCAGGTGACTCGACTATCACTAAATTCTTCGCCATTGGTTTTATTGTTTAAATCGCAAAAGTATATTTTTTTTTTAAATATTGAACATTCAAGAAAAATTATGAGATTTTAAGACTATTCCGATTGAATAAAAAAAATAACAATTTTTTAACTAAAATAATTTTTTTAGAACTTAATCAAATAATGTTTTTTTTATAAGAAAGCATAATTATATATTTGTCGTAAACGGTATTTAATTATTATTTTTATCTGAATATCAATTAATTATGAATTATTTTTCTTTAAATAGGAATGAATTATTTTGTTTTAAAAAACTAGGATTAATGAATTACCATAAGCTAAAAATAAATTTATATGGAGAAGCGATAAGACTATCGCAGTTTATTATAGAAAAAGAACAACTTTTCAAATTTCAATTAATTGCAAATAAATTAAAGTTACCATTATACATAGCGCTGATTGACCCTTATTTTTATCACCTATTGAATGATCTAAATATAAAATCAAAAAAAGACATATCAATAGTTCAAAAACACGTATTACTCAATTCTAATAAAAATCAAATTGAGATTTGGTATAAGAATAAGAAAATACAAAAACTAAAAATCAATGATTTACTAAGCGAACTCTTATTATTCCCTTTATATAATGTAGAATTAATTCAAAAAACTGTTGATATAGAAAAAGGAACATATGTTGAAGAGAAAGAAATTGGATTAATCGGAAGTTATGAATTAAAAATTCAGAATTTTAATATTAACGATTTGGTTTTTCATTTAATAGAAAACAGAAATGAAAAAGACCTTATGAAAATAACATACCAAGACAACGAATTTGAATTAAAGAAAACGGACGCAGTAATTAATTACCAAAACAGTTATGAAATATAAATTTTCGTTGCTGTTATTGTTTTGTTTTTGGGAAATTTCAAAACAGCTATAAAACAAACCACTCTAAAAAAATTGTGAAAGAAGTACAGTTGATTTTGATGGGTAAAAAGAGAATACGGTTCAGTAAATAAAATAGTTCAGATTAGATAGTGTTAAATTAAAATTTTGAAAAAAAAGTAATCATAAAGTAAAATCATATGTCAATTCAACACAAATTTTTAAATTATAACTGGGAAAATGGATTTTATACAGAAAATTCTATTTTAAAAAACAAAGAGTATTTACCCGAAATATTATTTGTCGGAACATTTAATCACGGATGGCATTGGAATACATCAGATTTTTTCTACGGACGAGGAATGTATATGTGGCCTAATCTAGCCAATCTTTTTTTACACAACCAAAACATATTAGATAAAACGAGAAATCTAAATAATGATAATCCATCTTTAGAAGAAATATTTGCAATTTGTAAAAAAGGGAAAATTTCTTTTGCAGATATTATTGAAGGAACAAAAGAAAACATTAATATAATTGAAGAAAGTCGTTCGGTTTTGGTAAACAACGGTTTTGTTTGGAATGATTATAAAGACAAACCATTAAATAATATGGGAAACCAAAATTGGCTAGAAAACAATGTAAAAGAAATTTGCAAATATGTTAATGAAAACCCATCCATAAAAAATATATATTTCACATTCAAGTCTGCAGGGAATTGGATAGATGATTTAAAGAGAACCATTTCCGACAATACTCCAAACACTACATCTTGTTCAATTTTTACACCAACAGGTAACGGATTTAGAAAAAACCTAGAACCTCCTTTTAACAACAGACCTTTTTCTTTATTACACTGTTGGGTATGGAATGGTATTGAACATAATCTGCCTATTAACAAAACGGGGTATTGTAATTTAAATCACGAATGGTTAATTAGAAATGGAGTAAACCCTAACAACTTTTAATTTATGCCAAAAATAAACAATCCCACAACTGGTCACGGAAAAATGTTAATCCAATATAAAGGAAAAAATGAATTGCTGTTGCATAAGCCTCCTATTCTGAAAAGATTTTTTATGCAAAGAGAAAAGCAAATACTCAAAAATGTTAGAGACAATTTAGTTATAGAAACCGAACTAATCGACGGAACTACAGTGTGTTTTTCAATTAAAAGTGCTGATATATACATTCAGTCATTTGATGGAGATAATAAAATATGGAAAAATTTTGAGGAAGATTGTCTTTTCATTGAATCCGTTAACATTGATAATGAATTTGTGATTTTCAAAGGAAGTCTTAATTTCAATAAAGAAATCATTCCTGAATTTATAAGTCGTGAAGTATATGAAATTGTTCTGTTTTTCAAAAATTCAAAAGATTTAATGGAATTATTAGACAAAAATGAAATTGAATATTTGTAACAATTATCTATAGGTTTCAAAAAAAGGAAAACAAAAAAGGCAAATCTTTTTAAAAAATTCACCTTTGTTAATTACATCCAAAAATACCTCTTACTTTTTTCCTCTTACCAATGCGATGATAATTATAAGAAAGACGGCACCGCCTACCACCCACATCCAAGGCTCTTCATACCATGTAGTGGTTGTTACCCCTTTGTTAACATTGAGGTCCACTTCTACATCTTTTTCCTGCGCAATTAAGGTACTTTGAAAAAACAATAACATAATCATTGCTATAATTCCGTTTAAAACTTTACTGTTGTTAAATAATTTTTTCATGGTGTTTTTGTTTAAATTTATAACTTGTTATACAACAAAGTTTAAAATTTATTTCAGATGTAATGTTTTAAAATGTAACTATAAAGTTATATAATTTCATTGTAAGAATTCTTTATCTGCCATCTTGTCATATTTATTTAAATGCTTTATCTTTGCCTCCTGCATTTTGAACTATGGAAAAGATTATCGAAGAAAGCAAACAAGGCGAAAGTCTCGTTTTAGAAAACAAACCTGAAAATACCAAGAAACTTTTTATAGAAAGTTACGGCTGCGCGATGAATTTTTCGGATAGCGAGGTAGTTGCTTCCATACTTTCTGGTAACGGCTATAATACTACAAATGTTCTGGAAGAAGCCGATTTGGTTTTAGTAAACACCTGTTCCATTCGTGACAAAGCCGAGCAAACTATTAGAAAAAGACTGGAAAAATATAATGCAGTAAAGCGCATAAACCCAAAAATGAAAGTGGGCGTTCTTGGCTGTATGGCGGAACGGTTGAAAGACAAATTCCTTGACGAAGAAAAAATTGTGGACATGGTGGTGGGCCCTGATGCCTATAAGGATTTACCTAATTTACTTGCCGAAGTTGAAGAAGGACGCGATGCAATCAATGTGATTTTATCGAAAGAGGAAACTTATGGGGATATTTCGCCTGTTCGATTGATGAGTAACGGAATTACTGCCTTGGTTTCGATCACCCGTGGCTGTGACAATATGTGTACGTTTTGTGTGGTACCTTTTACCCGTGGTCGTGAACGAAGCCGTGAACCACAGAGTATCTTAACCGAAATTCAGGATTTGTGGGATAAAGGCTTTAAGGAAATAACGCTTTTAGGTCAAAATGTTGATAGTTATCTTTGGTATGGTGGCGGTTTGAAGAAAGATTTTGTCAATTCAACCGATATGCAAAAAGCAACTGCAGTAGATTTTGACCAATTATTGGAAATGGTCGCCATTGGCTTCCCTAAAATGAGGGTTCGTTTCTCTACTTCCAATCCCCAAGACATGCATGAAAGTGTTTTGCACGTGATTGCGAAATATCCAAATATCTGCAAGCATATTCATTTACCTGTTCAATCTGGAAGCAATAGAATCCTAAAGGAAATGAATCGTTTGCATACCCGTGAAGAATACATGGCACTTATTGATCGAATTAAGTCCATAATTCCAGAAGCCTCAATAAGCCAAGACATGATTGCGGGATTCCCAACTGAAACCGAAGAAGACCATCAAGACACGTTGAGTTTAATGGAGTATGTGAAATATAATTTCGGATATATGTACTCGTATTCCGAACGTCCGGGAACATTGGCCGGTAGAAAAATGGAAGACGATGTAACTGAAGAGACAAAAGCAAGAAGGCTACAAGAAATCGTGGATTTACAACAAAAACATGCTTGGTTTAGAAGCGAAGAATTCATAGGTAAAACCGTTGAAGTTTTGATAGAAAAAGTTTCTAAAAAATCCCAAGAAGAGTTTTCAGGAAGAAATTCGCAAAGCATAACTGTTGTTTTCCCGAAAGAGAATTATAAAATTGGTGATTTTGTGAACGTAAAAATTGAAAGTTGCACAAGTGGCACTTTGAAAGGAATTGCAGTTGGATATTCTGAAATGAATTAATTTCCAACCATAAATTTTAAAAAAAGTTAGCTGCAATTACCCTAATTAAAATGAGATTGCTTTGCTTCGTGCATGGAAATTCTAGCAATAATATATGGAAACAGTACAATCAATAAAACAACGTTTTGAGATTATCGGGAATGACCCGAAACTCAATCGTGCCGTAGAAAAAGCCATTCAGGTTGCCCCAACAGATATTTCGGTATTGGTTGTGGGAGAAAGTGGCGTAGGAAAAGAAAGCATACCTAAAATCATTCATTCCCTTTCACATAGAAAACATGGCAAGTACATTGCCGTAAACTGCGGTGCAATTCCTGAAGGAACGATTGACAGCGAATTATTTGGACATGAAAAAGGAGCTTTCACAGGAGCTACATCAACACGTGAAGGGTATTTTGAAGTGGCAGATGGCGGTACAATTTTTTTGGATGAAGTAGGAGAACTACCTCTAACTACACAGGTTCGTTTACTACGTGTATTAGAAAATGGTGAATTTATCAAAGTAGGTTCCTCCCAAGTCCAAAAAACAAATGTGAGAATCGTAGCTGCAACAAATGTCAATTTATTTGCTGCAATAGAGAAAGGAAAATTCCGTGAAGACTTATATTATAGATTAAGTACGGTAGATATTATTTTACCCCCATTGCGTGACCGAAAAGACGATATTCATTTGTTGTTTAGAAAATTTGCTTCAGATTTTGCACATAAATACAAAATGCCCGCCTTAAAACTAGAAGAGGAAGCAATCCCTTACCTTTTAAAATATCGATGGAGCGGAAATATTCGGCAACTTAGAAATGCGGCTGAACAGATTTCTGTTTTAGAAACAAACCGGGATATTTCCTTGCAGACTTTACAATCTTATTTGCCACAAGACGGTAGTCATCTACCAAGTGTCATAAAAGACAAAAAGAGCGAAAGCGACTTTTCTACCGAACGTGACATTTTATACAAAGTGCTATTCGATATGAAAAGCGATTTGAATGACTTGAAGAAATTGACTTTGGAATTAATGAAAAACGGCACAAAAGTCCAAGACATTAATCCCAATTTGATTCAGAAAATATATGGCCAAAAAGGGAATGACAGTGAAATTGATTTTGAAGAATCACCCCGAACATCCATCATAACCCCACAACCTATCAATACTGATTTTGAAGATCAGGATGACAGCTATCAATTTGCAGAATCAATAGAAGAAGTGGAAGAAGAAATCTTGCGCCTTGAACAAAAAGAAATTGAAATGATCAAGAAGTCATTAGAAAAAAACAAAGGAAAGCGCAAAGCAGCAGCTGAGGAATTAGGCATATCCGAAAGAACTTTGTACCGAAAAATAAAGCAATTTGATTTGTAAACCATACATTTGAACAAGTTTATTAAAATTGAAAATGAAATACCTTAAATCCATACTTTTTCCCCTATTGCTTTTAAGCTTAAGCAGTTGCTCTGTATACAATTTTACAGGAACTGGAAAAATAGATGCTAAAACTTATCAGGTTAATTTTTTCCAGAATAATGCTCCATTAGTTGAACCAGGAATTGATAGGATATTTACGCAACGTTTACAGAATTTGATTCAGAATCAAACAAACCTGAATTTAACAAACGCTGATGGGGATTTACTATATGAAGGGGAAATCACAGATTATAGAGTAACACCAATGACGGCAACAGCTGATCAACATGCCGCTCAAAATAGATTGACAATTACCGTGAATGTACGATTTAGCAACAAGAACAAAGAAATAGATAACTTCGAGAAAAAATTCAGTTTCTATTATGATTATCCTGCAACCGATCAATTAGTGGGTTCAAAATTAACGGAAGCCTTGGATGTTATTTTTGAAAGGATAACTCAAGATATTTTTAATGATTCTCTGGCTAAATGGTAGCATCCAAAAATCAAAAATGAACAATAAAAAATGAACGTAACCGAATACACTTCTTTAATCAATCAATCCAATGCTATAAACAATAAGCAGACATTGGCATTGGAAAGAGTTGTTGCGGAATTTCCTTTTTTTCAAAGTGCAAGAGCCATCAAATTAAAAGGGCTTTATAATGAGAATAGTTTTAGGTATAATTATGATTTAAAAACAACTGCCGCCTACACATCCGACAGAAGTATCTTATTTGATTATATTACATCCGATGATTTTATCGCTATCCATAAAAATTTGCATCAGGAAAAAATGGACGCTATCCATAATATTTTTGTTTCGGAAAGTGAAATTGTTCAGGTTTCTGAAAATACTATAGAAAACGAATCGAAACAAAAAGCACCATTAATAGAAACCAAGCTTGAACAATCTATTTTAACTTCAATCCAAACGGCAATGCCGGTTTCTGAAATAGTATTGGAACCAAAAGAAAAAGCACAGCCAATTGAAGAGAAATTAGAAATTGGAAAGCCTTTAGAGTTTACGAATAATGAAAAACATTCTTTTAATGAATGGCTGCAATTATCAAAATTCGAACCTATTCTGAGAGAAGAAACATCAAGCTCTGTAGAGTCAAATCCTGATATCAACATAGAAAAGCTAAAAAAAAACGAACTAATCGATAAGTTTATTGAAACAAGTCCCAGAATTCCTCAAATAAAACAGGACACACCTCAGAAATTAATTTTTGAACCAAAAGAAGACCAATCGTATTTAATGACCGAAACTTTAGCAAAAGTTTATCTGGAACAAAAAAAATATCAAAAAGCAATTCAAGCATATGAAATATTAATTTTGAAATATCCAGAAAAAATTAGTTTCTTTGCAGACCGAATTTCGGATATTAAATATTTACAACAAAATAACAATTAATAATAAATAACATGTTTTCAATTTTTTTAGTTTTAATAACAATTGTTTGCTTTCTTTTAATCATAGTAATTATGGTTCAAAACCCTAAAGGTGGTGGATTGTCATCTTCAATGGGTGGATCTACACAAATGGGTGGAGTTCAAAAAACTACTGATTTCTTAGATAAAAGTACTTGGACATTAGCAACTATTTTAATTGCTTTAATCTTATTATCAAGTTTAAGTTTCACAGGAGCATTAGGCAACTCTGATTCAAAAATATTAGACAATACCGAAGCAGCTCCAAAAGCAGCTACACCAGCACCTGCAGCAGCAACCCCAACGGAAAATGCTCCAGTTCAAACTAACCCTGCTGAAAGTACTCCAGAAAAAAAATAATTTTCTCCTATACATATAAAATGCCAGCTTGACAATGCTGGCATTTTTTTTAAGTAAAATTGTCAGTTTTTAACGGCTGGCATAATTTCTGAAAATCACATCGTGTTGAAAAGCGAAAGCAAACTGAAAACAAATAATTATACCAAATAAATAATAATAGTATGTCATTAAACATCAAACCTCTTTCAGACAGGGTTCTTATTGAACCACAAGCAGCTGAAACAAAAACAGCTTCAGGGATTTTTATTCCTGATACAGCTAAAGAAAAGCCACAAAAAGGAACTGTAGTTGCCGTTGGAAACGGGACAAAAGATATCACTATGACTGTAAAAGTGGGTGATTCTGTACTTTACGGAAAATACGCTGGAACTGAATTAAAACTGGAAGGCAAAGATTACCTAATTATGCGTGAAGACGATATTCTAGCTATAATTTAAACAATAAATTGTATTTTGTATAATGTAATTTGTACAACAACTTTAAACATTTAAACTTTAAACAATTTTAAACAAAATTCAGAAATGGCAAAAGATATAAAATTTGATATAGAAGCACGTGACGGATTAAAACGCGGTGTTGATGCATTGGCAAATGCAGTAAAAGTAACCCTTGGACCTAAAGGACGTAATGTAATTATTGGGAAATCATTTGGCGGACCAACAGTTACTAAAGATGGTGTTACTGTTGCAAAAGAAATAGAATTGAAAGACCCTTTGGAAAATATGGGTGCTCAAATGGTAAAAGAAGTGGCTTCTAAAACCAATGATTTAGCCGGAGACGGAACAACTACTGCAACTGTTTTGGCGCAGGCCATCGTAAAGGAAGGTTTGAAAAACGTAGCCGCTGGAGCAAATCCAATGGATTTGAAAAGAGGAATTGACAAAGCGGTTGAAGCTATAGTTGCTGACTTATCAAAACAAGCAAAAGTAGTAGGAAGCGATTCTGAAAAAATAAAACAAATTGCTTCAATTTCTGCTAATAACGACGAAGTAATAGGTGAATTAATCGCTAACGCTTTCGCGAAAGTTGGAAAAGAAGGCGTAATCACTGTAGAAGAAGCAAAAGGAACAGATACTTATGTGGATGTTGTTGAGGGTATGCAGTTTGACAGAGGTTATTTATCCCCTTATTTTGTGACCAACCCAGAAAAAATGGAAGCAGAATTGGAAAACCCATACATACTTTTGTATGACAAAAAAGTATCTTCTTTAAAAGAATTGCTTCCAGTTTTAGAACCAGTAGCACAATCAGGAAAACCTTTATTGATTATTGCTGAAGATGTTGACGGAGAAGCATTGTCAACTTTGGTGGTAAATAAATTACGTGGCGCCTTGAAAATTGCAGCGGTAAAAGCTCCAGGTTTTGGTGACAGAAGAAAAGCAATGCTAGAAGATATTGCAATCCTAACAGGTGGAACAGTAATTTCTGAAGAAAGAGGTTACACATTGGAGAACACCACTATCGAAATGTTAGGAAGTGCAAAAAGAGTGACAATAGACAAGGACAACACTACAATTGTAAGTGGTGCTGGTGAAGCGGATATGATTAAAAATCGCGTGAATCAAATCAAAGGTCAAATGGAAACTACGACTTCAGATTATGATAAAGAAAAATTGCAGGAACGTTTGGCTAAATTAGCTGGTGGTGTTGCAGTTTTATATGTAGGAGCTGCTTCAGAAGTGGAAATGAAAGAGAAAAAAGACCGTGTTGATGATGCGCTTCATGCAACTCGTGCGGCTGTAGAAGAAGGAATCGTTGCTGGTGGTGGTGTTGCTTTACTAAGAGCTAAAAATGTATTGAAAGATTTAAAAGCCGACAATGCTGACGAAGCTACAGGAATCCAAATTGTATCCCGTGCAGTAGAAGCTCCATTAAGAACTATCGTTGAAAATGCTGGTCTTGAAGGTTCTGTTGTTGTTGCAAAAGTAGGTGAAGGTTCAGGTGATTTTGGTTACAATGCTAAAACCGACGAATATGTAGATATGCTTAAAGCAGGTATTATTGATCCTAAAAAAGTAACCCGTGTAGCTTTGGAAAATGCGGCATCAGTTGCCGGAATGATTTTAACTACAGAATGCGCATTAGTTGAAATAAAAGAAGAAAACGGTGGAGGAAGCCCAATGGGTGGAGGTATGCCAGGAATGATGTAATTCTTTTAGGTAAAAACTTAAAAGGCAAAAGTCAATAATTTAAAAAACCGTTATGAAATATTTCATAACGGTTTTTTTATACATTTTAAGTTTTTTTAGTGATGTCCTCTATAACTGGCAACTTCTTTGCAAACTTCAAAATTACTGGCAAAAGTGTAATTAAAACCAATCCGATTACAATTTTTTCTATGTGGTTTTTTAAATCCAATTCATAGTTTTCAAGTAAAAAGCCATACAGATAATGTCCTGCAAAAATCAAACTAAAAGACCAAAGGAAAGAACTCAATATATTGAAGAACATGAATTTTTTCTTATCCATCGCTACAATTCCAGCTACGATAGGCGCAAAAGTTCTTATTATAGGCAAAAACCTAGCGAAAATGATGGCTCTACCTCCATGTTTTTCAAAAAAAGCTTTTGACTGAATTAAATATTTTTTCTTAAACCAAAAACTATCTTCTTTATTATATAAATAATAACCGCTTTTAGAACCGAACCAATATCCAACAATATTACCCAAAATTCCGGCAATAGCTATTAAAGTTGCCAAAAGTGTTATGCTTAAAAAATTATTGTCGAGGTGGTAAATCTGGTCAACTAGTCCTGGAACATAAGTTCCATCTGCCAAATTATGTCCAATCGCATAAATCCCTGCTAAAAACAACAGACTGTCACCAGGAAGAAAAAATCCAGCAAACAGACCAGTCTCTGCAAAAATTATGAATAAAACAACCCATAATCCTATATGAATCCCTCCTATTTCTAAAGTTATATAAAAATCAGGGTTAATTAAATTCTTCCAATCAAAATCGTTCATTTTACGAGTGTTTATGCTAAAATAAATAAGCCGTGAAAGTAAGGATAATTTATCTTAACCACAATTTATTGACTTAATTTAAAGTTTTATTAACGCCATAAAAAAATCAAAAAAAAACCAAAACCCAAAGTTTTACTTTGGGTTTTGGTTCATTAAATCACATCAATAAGCTATTTCCTAGGATATTGACAACAGCCATGCAGTTTTTCATAAACTAGTTGTTCCGCTTTAACATCATCAGTATCATGTCCTATTTTAGCAACTGCTTTTTTCACGTCCAGAATACTCGCTTTTTCTTCATTTAAGATTAAATGAAGCATATGATCATCTATATGCCATTCTGCCGACTTAACTCCAGGCACTCCGTATGCTGCTTTTTCGATTCGTTTTTTGCACATTTCGCAATTGCCATTCACTTCAATATTGTATTTGGCGTTTTTGTTCTTCTTATCTTGAGCTTGAGTTGAAAACACTATAAATAATAGCATTATTCCAAAAAATATATTCTTCATTTTATTTATTTTTATTATTGCCCTTTGATAAACTCAGGCTGAATTGTTATTTATTTGATTTTAAACCTTAAACCCGCATAATACATTTGCCCAAAAACAGGAGCATAGATAATTGAGGTGTCAAAAGTTGCGCCAAAAGGATTTCCGTTCCCTAAAATGGCTTTTCCTTGTTTGTAATTTCCAATATTCTCCCCACCAATATACATTTCAAAAGTAGAAGAAAATGTTCTTGTTATTTGACTGTTCATTATGGCAAAAGAAGGAGAAAAAACAGGCAGTCTATCTTCTTCGGGATTTGTAGATGTATTGGGTAGCTGTTGCTTTCCAAGCCAGTTCAGAGTATAATCAAATTTCCATTGTTGTCCCTTTTCCTTAATATGGGTTTCAAAACTCAGATTGGCAAAAAAACGTTGCTTTGCCTGCAATGGACGCTGAAATGTCCCTGACATATAATCGGTTTGAATGTCATAAAATTTATAGGCTGTCCTTAAATTAAGGTGTTTTTTAATTTCGTAGTTGAATTCAATCTGTAAACTATTGGCATACGATTTTCCTTTGAGATTATAAAACAACACTTGTTGGGGACTTTGCATTACATCCACAACCACTTGATTTTGAAAATCTGTCCGGTAAAAATCAACTCCAAAATCGGCATCGCGTTTAAATAATTTAAAACCTTGCATAAAACTCACGCCGTAATTCCATGCAATTTCAGGATTCAATCCATAAATTTTTCCATTTTCAGCTTGAATGTCAAATGTTCTTGAACTTGCAAAAAGCTGTTGGTTTTCACCAAAAATATTAGCACTTCTTTTCCCCCTACCAGCAGAAAATCGCAATACTCCTTTTTTCCATGGATTATATCTAGCGTGTAACCTTGGGGTTACAAAAGTCCCAAGTCTATTATGGTTATCAATTCTCCCGCCTAACACCAAACTGAAATTATCGGTATTGTCATAGGTATATTCAAAAAAAGCACCTACAGAATTATCAATCCTACTATAATCAATCACATTCACATACTCTTCATATTTATCATAGGTAAAATTCAAACCTGTAGCAAATTTGTTCATGGTGTTATCGACAATTGAATTAAATATCAAATTGGAATAGTAACTTTTTTGTTTGATATCATACGTTCTCAAACCAAAATAAGAATCTTGATCATGGCTATTAAAAGCATTTTGAAAACCAATGCTTTGAAAAGGCATGTCTTTAAAAACATAGCCTATTTTAGTAGAAATATCTATTCGTTCCGTATTGATTTCTGAACCCCAATAATTAATAGTTCCTTTATCTTTATTAGGATCAAAATTCAGCTCCCCAGTTTGTTTTTCATCCTTCATGTATCTAAAATTAATGAATGAAACCCAGCCTGTTTCTGCACATGCATATTGCCAACGGTTCAATACATTGATTTGTTTACCCAATGGATTATCAAGAAAACCGTCGTTATTCATATCGTTTTTTGAAACCCTGGTATTACCATGAACAAACAAGCTCGTTGCCCAGTCTTCGGATATTTTTTTATTAAAATGAGTATTTAATTCAAATCGGGAATCAGTAGCGCCATAGGCATTCAGAAAAAAAGGAATGTCCTTTAAAGGCTTCAGTAATTCTGTATTAATTTGCCCAGAGATGCTTTCAAAACCATTTACCACTGAACCCGCCCCTTTTGTTATCTGGATACTTTCTACCCAAGTTCCAGGCGTGAATGATAATCCATATGCTTGTGAAGCACCGCGGACTGAAGGTATATTTTCCTCAGTGATCATTAAATACGGACTTGTTAAACCTAACATTTTTATTTGCTTTGTTCCAGTTAATGCATCCGAAAAATTGACATCGATTGACGGATTGGTTTCAAAGCTTTCCGCAAGGTTGCAACATGCCGCTTTAAGTAATTCTTTACTTGAAACCACAGTGGTGTTTGCAGTTCCCTTATATGATTTTAGTATAGCCCTGCCTTTGTCCTGTACTTTTATTTCCTTAATCGTATCTTGTGAATAAGTAGTAAAAACAGTAAACAATAGCAATACTAGTATTGAAATTTGTTTTTGCATAAATTAATTTTTAATGTTTAAATAAAGTAACCGTAATAAGGTTTTTATAAACACAAAAATTAAGCGTAGAAAATATATTGACTGAACAATTTGAAAAAAGGGGGCGAGTTGCCCTCAAAAGAATAAGATTGAATTAATTTTTTTTCAAAAATCAAGGTTTCGAAAGCAAAAACCTCATTTTGTTTCGAAGTTGAAACAATGGCATACGGAGAAAATACAATTGATTTCAGAATCAAATTATCTGATTTCTCTTGAAACTGAACTACTTTATCATTGCAGCATTGTGTTTTTTGTTCTTTCACACCACAACATTCATCAATATTGGTTTCAGCTATCTCAATGGTTCTTAATGAAACTGAAGATACGTCATCTCCACAATAATGCACATTGAAAGCCAGTCCTAAATTGGAAACCAATAATAGGATGGATAAAAACAAACTTGTGCATCTTGTTATTCTCATATTGCAAATTTATACTTTTATAAAACACAAAACTCTTTAGTAAACGTTATTTTTTTAAAAGGAGTTTTTGATAGTAAAACGCAGGAAGAAAGAGAATTAGAAAAACAGGCTGAATAAGGAAGCGTCTCACATAGAAAAGTAAAAAAGGATTTTCCTCTATAGGAAAACACAATCCACCAAAAAAAAGTATCATCAAAACGATAAACAAAAGTATGTACAAAAAAGAAGCAAACTTTGTTAATTCCCTGTCTTTAAAAATCACATAAATAATTATTAGAGACAATGTTGTATTGAGAAAATACCGAAAACCCATACCAAAAAACAATTTCCATTTATCCAATTCCGGAAAAGGCAAATTAGCATAATCCGTCTTATAATATTCTAAAAAAGGATCATAAAAAAGCACTTCTTCAAATGCTCTGACACAAGCTAGAATCAAGACTAAAAGCAATACAATTGCGATTTTGGATTTATGTTGCAGCAATTTATTTAGCATACATTGAAAATTTATTAACCCAAATTACCCATAAAACAAATACCACACTATAAATAAACAAAGGGAAAACCACACCGTGAATAAAGGATTCCTGCTCAGGGAAATAATAAAGTCCTGCCACTAAAAGCGCTATCCTACCAATATTGAGAATATGAATTAAAAAACTCCCTGCTATCATATATATAACAGTAGTTTTAAATTTTCCCTTAAAGGCAATTATAAATGAAATAAAAAGTATAATGACACTGATGGCATTGCAACCTTCTATGATTCTGGCAACAAATTTTTGATTGTAAAAAAATTTTATATTCGGTTGATTTGTATTCAGTTCTGAACTGGCATCAGCACTAAAAAACAGCAAGGTATTTTCAGTTTGCCTAGCTACTGATTGCGTAAAACCATCTACTTCAAAAGCTTTATCATCAAATTGATTCAAATAGCCTTGATAAACAAAAGTCAACAGCAAATAAGTCAATGCAAATTTTCCGAGAAAAACTAAAAATGGTTTATATTGAGTCAAGTAATTTTGCAAAATTGATTTTTTAACAAATTTATACAAATTTACATACAGACATTAAATACTTTTGCATAAAAAATAAAACCATGACTTTCGAAGCATTAAAACCAAAAGTAACCGATATCACAACCGATAGTTCTCTTTCAAGAGATGAAAAATTATTGAAAATCTGCGAGCTTCTTGAAGCTAATATAGAATATTATACATGGGTTGGTTTCTATTTTGCCAATCATGAAGCAAAAACCTTGCATCTTGGGCCTTATGTTGGTGCGCCAACAGACCATACAGTAATTCCTTTTGGCAAGGGTATTTGCGGACAAGTGGCAGTTTCTAATGAGAATTTTGTCGTGCCTGATGTTATGGCACAGGATAATTATATTGCGTGCAGTTTTACTGTAAAATCAGAAATCGTGGTGCCTCTTTTTGTAAACGGAATAAACATTGGTCAATTGGATATCGATTCGAATATTATTGATCCTTTTACTGAAGCAGACGAACGATTTTTGGAATTTGTGAATGAGGAAATCGCGAAGGTTTATTAATACTATCCTAATGAGACCAAATTTATATTTTGCAATATTATTTCTAATTCCAACAATTTTATTTTCACAAAATTCCAATGACAAAATTGTTTATTTGGATTCTTTATGGAAAGAAACAACGAAAGAGAATTATAAATATTACCGAGTCGTAAAAGATTATTATTCAGCCAGAGATAATTATAAAGTCAATGATTTTTATAAATCAGGCACATTATATATGGAAGGCAACTCTTCCATGAAAGAAAATTTAGCTCGAGACGGAGAATTTATTTTTTATTATGAAAACGGAAATAAGAAGTTAATTGTGAATTATAGTAATTCAAAATTAATGGGTAAAATTAATAGTTGGTATGAAAATGGAAATAAAAAATTAGAAGGAGAATATATAGATCTAGATAAAGAAATATTTGAAGAGCTGAAAATTTTCCAATTCTGGATTAACAACAAACAAACCGTTATTGATGGCAATGGCCATTATGAATCAGAAGATGAATTTTATTCTGAAAAAGGAGAAATAAAAAATGGGTTTAGAAATGGTATATGGACTGGAGTTAGCCATAAGAGCAATTATACTTATACCGAAGAATACCAAAACGGAAATATGGTTTCAGGCATAAGCATCGACAAAGACGGGACAAAACATCAATATCAAAAAATGCAGACTTCACCAAAGCCAAAAAAAGGCATTGATGATTTCCGTAACTTTGTTGGAAAAAAATTCAGATATACTGCAGAAGCTATAAAAAACAAGATTAAAGGAAAAATAATTGTACAATTTATTGTTAATCGTGAAGGAGAAATTGTTAGTCCAACAATTCTCAAAAGTCTAAACCCAGATTTAGATAATGAAGCTATTAGGGTTGTAACAAAATACAAAAAATGGATTCCGGGTGAACAAAGAGGAAGAAAAATCAATGCTTTATATAGTCTTCCGATTGTGTTAGCCGGAAGTGAATAAAAATATTATTTCACTTAAAGAATCTTTTAATTATTAAATATTTCAATCTTTAAATCAATTTTTAAAAAATAAATACTACTTTTGCGCACGAATCCGATAAACGGAATTCATACATAAAAATCATTAAACAAATATTGGAATGTATTTAACTAAAGAGATTAAAGCGGAAATTTTCGCTAAACACGGAGGAAAAGCAGAAAACACTGGTTCTGCAGAAGGTCAAATCGCATTGTTCACACATAGAATCAGCCACTTGACAGAGCACTTGAAAAAAAATCGTCACGATTTTAACACAGAGCGTTCACTAGTATTATTAGTAGGTAAAAGAAGAGCTTTGTTAGATTACTTAAAGAAAACAGAGATTAACAGATACCGTGAGATTATCAAAGTATTGAATATTAGAAAATAATCAATAAAAAAGAGGTGCCCACGCGCCTCTTTTTGTTTTTATACAGATTGCAAAAAAAAGTTTGGTTTTTCATTGGGTTTCCGCATTAACTACGCAACAACAACACACAACCCATTGTTTAACTTTAAGAATTAAAATTTATGATTCCACAATTATTTGTAGAAACTATCGATTTAGGTGATGGAAGAAACATCACAATCGAGACAGGGCGTTTGGCCAAACAAGCTGACGGGTCTGTAGTAGTAAGAATTGGTAAAACTGTAATCTTAGGAACAGTTGTATCATCAAGAAAAGCAAGTCCAGGTATTGACTTTTTACCTTTAACGGTAGATTACCGCGAGAAATTTGCAGCAGCTGGACGTTTTCCAGGAGGTTTCTTCAAAAGAGAAGCACGCCCAAGCGACAGCGAAGTATTAACTATGAGATTGGTTGACCGTGTATTGCGTCCACTTTTCCCATCTGATTATCACGCTGAAGTTCAGGTAATGATTCAATTAATGTCTTATGATGAAGATGTAATGCCAGATGCATTAGCAGGATTAGCAGCATCAGCAGCATTGGCATTGTCTGATATTCCTTTTGAAACTTTGATTTCTGAAGCAAGAGTAGGAAGAATTGACGGTAAATTCATCATTAATCCAAGTCGTGCTCAATTAGCATTATCAGATATAGACATGATGATTGGAGCTTCAACTGATTCTATCGCAATGGTAGAAGGAGAGATGAAAGAAATTTCAGAGGCTGAAATGTTAGAGGCAATTAAATTTGCACACGAACATATCAAAAACCAAATTGCAGCGCAAGAACGTTTGCAAGCCGCTTTTGGAAAAAAAGAAGTTCGCACTTACGAGCAAGAAAGAACAGACGAAACAATTCATGCAAAAGTAAAAGCAGCAGCTTACGATAAAATTTATGCTATTGCAAGTAAAGGTTCGGCTAAACAAGAGCGTACCGCTTCATTTGCAGAAGTAAAAGAAGAAGTTAAAGCATTATTTACAGAAGAAGAATTAGCAGAAAACGGAGATTTAGTTTCTAAATATTTCTACAAAGTAAATAAAGAAGCTGTTCGTAACGTAACTTTAGATTTAGGAACTCGTTTGGACGGAAGAAAAACTACAGAAATCAGACCAATCTGGTGTGAAGTAGATTATTTACCATCTGTTCACGGTTCTGCATTGTTTACAAGAGGTGAAACTCAAGCTTTGGCTACAGCAACTTTAGGAACTTCCAGAGAAGCAAACCAAATTGATTCACCATCTGAACAAGGAGAAGAAAAATTCTACTTGCACTATAATTTCCCACCATTTTCAACAGGAGAAGCACGTCCGTTAAGAGGAACTTCAAGAAGAGAAGTTGGTCACGGAAACTTAGCACAAAGAGCATTAAAAAATATGATTCCTGCTGATTGTCCTTATACAATTCGTGTAGTTTCAGAAGTATTGGAATCTAACGGTTCGTCTTCAATGGCTACGGTTTGTGCAGGAACATTATCATTAATGGATGCTGGTATCCAAATGATTCGTCCAGTTTCTGGAATTGCAATGGGATTGATTACTGACGGAGATCGTTATGCGGTTTTATCTGATATTTTAGGTGATGAGGATCATTTAGGAGATATGGATTTCAAGGTAACTGGAACTTCTGAAGGAATTACTGCTTGTCAAATGGACATCAAAATTGATGGATTGAAATACGAAATTATGGAAGCGGCATTGGCACAAGCTCGTGATGGTCGATTACATATTCTTGGAAAATTAATCGAAACATTGGCAGCTCCAAAAGCAGATGTTAAGGCTTATGCTCCAAAAATTATTACAAGAAGAATTCCTAATGCTTTTATTGGAGCATTAATTGGACCTGGTGGAAAAGTAATTCAAGAATTACAAAAAACAACTGGAACAACAATTGTTATCAATGAAGATCCTGTTACTGAAGAAGGAGTTATTGAAATCTTAGGAACTGATCCTGCTGGAATTGAAGCGGTATTAGCAAAAATAAAATCAATTACATTTAAACCTCAAATGAACGAGGCTTATGATGTGAAAGTAATAAAAATGCTAGATTTTGGTGCAGTAGTTGAATATCTTGAAGCTCCAGGAAACGAAGTTTTATTACACGTATCTGAGTTAGCTTGGGAACGTACTGAAAACGTTGCTGATGTAGTGAATATGGGAGATACATTCCAAGTGAAGTACTTAGGTTTAGATCCAAAAACACGTAAGGAAAAAGTGTCAAGAAAAGCACTTTTGCCAAGACCTCCAAGAGAAGAGAAAAAAGACTAATTATTTTTTTCAAATATTTAAAATCCCGTTTCATTAATTTTTGAAACGGGATTTTTTGTTTTTTTAATTTTTTTTTTAAATTTGAAATCCAATATAAACATTAAACAAATTTATTTATGAAAAAAATTATTGCATTATCATTAATTGGATTATTTTTTATGTCATGTTCAAAAGACGATTCGAACAGTTCAACTCCATTGACGTCCACACCAGACGCAAAAGCCGAATTTGACACAAGTAATTACGGAATTTACAAAGGGGTTTTTGTAGGCTCTTCGGGAATTGTAACAATTAACATTAATAATGCTGGCACGATTTCAGCAACGTTAGTTATTGATGGAACATCTTATACTTATACTACAACAGAAGCAGTTACTGCAGGTTCAACCATTAGTAATCTGACTTTTACTAACGGAAGTTCTTCTTTTGACTTTAATGTCAGTGGCAACGGAGGTTTTCCTGAAATTACCAATGTGAATATTGTAGGTCACCCAAATGCTACTATCGAATTGATAAAAGAATATTCAGATGCAATTGCAAAATGCTACGAGGGCACCTATACGGGAGATGCATCAGGTGTATTTAATCTAATTATTTCTGACGGTTATGTACATGGTCTTGCAAGAGACACAGGTGATACTGAAGCAATAGGACTACAGGGTGGTTTGTCAGGAAATACCATTACAGGGTCATTTGAAGGAGGTACTTTTACCGGAACTGTAAATGGAAATTCAGTAAGTGGAACTTACTTAAATGAAGTTCCCGAAAGCGGAAACTGGTCCGGACACCGAAGTTTATAAAATATAAATTTTATTTTAAAATCCCGTTTCAAATTAATGAAACGGGATTTTTTGTTTGTTTAAAAATTCCAACTACCCGATAGACCAAAATTGATTGATGAGGCTCCAAAATTGCGCTCAGCTTGCGAATTAAAAAGACCATAAGGAGAATATTGATAATTACAATGTAAACCAAATCCATAAAACATGATTTTAATTCCCTGCGTAATAGCAATTGTATTAAGAGTGGGTTTTAAATCTATTTCTTCAAATGATTCATCATCCGGCTTACTGTAATGCAAGTATTTCCAACCTAGTCCAGAATTTGATTCTATATAGAAATTTTCGAATTCTGATTTAAATAAAAATCGGGAATATCTTAGGCCTAATAAAAAAGCTGATTTACTTCCTTCTAATGTTACTGTTTGATTATTTAATTTGTATTCAACCGGTTTACCTTTTATTATACCGCTTAATTCAGCCCCAAAATCAATAAATTGGCGCTTCCCTATTTTTGTCCTCATATAAAAAGCCGAATTGATTGAACTTTCATATTTATTTGACAATTTCCCTAATGGTATTCCGTAACTAATTTCTACAATATTTCTTTTATACAAATCAATTTTAGGAAATACAATTGTGTCCTGAGCATTCATATTAACTGCAATCAAAACAAAAAAAAGTAGCTTATTCATTTTTTATAATTTTAAATTTATAATTTTTTTCTAGGGAATGACCAGCTCCAAATATTAACAACACCACTTCGCTCAAATCGTTCTTCTCAATTATTATTTCATTATTATTTGTGTAATAAATTGAATATTTTGTCATGTCTTTTTTCATGAAAACCATTGGAAAAGTGACTGTCTCATAATTGGTGTAAAAAACAAACTTTCTTCGAAATCTTTTTCCAAAGAATTTTAAAACGTATTGTTTTTTATAGGTATCATTAAATTTTAAAAACAACTCATTCTTTTTAATAATCAACTGAATGGGTTTTGAATAATCTATGCTTTCAATTTTGGCAAAGTCCTTAATTAAACTTCTTGTAAAAACATCGTTATTATAATTATTTTTTAATGTGTCTAATTTGTCATAAAACTTGACTGATAAATTTTTTGGCACCACCTTAAAATCATCTTTACTAATTTGATTCTGAACACTGCAAGATGTTATTAAAACAACAAAGCCAAATTGCCAAGTCTTTTTTAAATACCTATTCAAAATATTAGAATATTGCTTTAAATCCTTTTCACAAAAAGAATCCAAATTTTCCCTGATTATTTTTCTCATCATATTTTTTTTTAAAATTACACTACAAACGTATTGCGATAAAGACAATTTAAACTGTGACAAACAATTAAAAAAAACACTACATTTGTGATTATCACAAAGTATATGAATAGTCAAGAATTACTTTTAAAAGAAATTAGAAAGCAAATAACGTCAGCTACATCCATAATAGACGCTATTTCTGGCATTTTAAATATTAGTTACGATGCCTCTCACCGAAGAATCTCAGGCAAGAGTAAGTTTTCAATTGAAGAAACCATTGCTTTGGGAAATCATTACAAGATTTCGCTTGACGGTTTATTTCTTCAAAAAGATAAAATTGTTGTAGAAAAAACAATTGAAATAAGTTCACTGAATGATTTGTTTTTGTATTTCCAAAAAACAGCAACTAATTTTGAATTACTGACCAAAAATCCAAACACCACTTTATTTTATTCCGCTAAAGACATTCCGTTATTTTATTTTATGGAAGGAACAATTCTATCCAAATTCAAAGCCTATGTCTGGATCAATTTATTGAATTCCGAAACTAACCAAAGTTCATTTGAAGATTTTGTTATTACTGAATCATTTTTAGAATCAATGCAGAAACTTAAAAAAGTATATGAAAAAGTAAACGTAAAAGAAATCTGGAATGATACCACAATTAATAGCAGTCTATTACAAATCTTATATTTTTATGAATCAGGATTATTGACTTTCAAAAATGCAGTTGCTTTATGCAATGACTTAAAACGGATATTGAGAATAATTAAAGAAAAAAGCAATAAGCCCGAATCCAATTATGGAATTTATTATAACGAAATCATTTTATTGAACAATAACGTTCTAATTCAAGCTGATAAAAAATTGACACTTATGGTTCCATACACGCTTTTAGGTTATTTTATTACAGAAAATGACAGTGCCTGCAACAATGTTTTTCAATTTTTCAAACAACAAATTAATGTTTCAAAAGCTTTGAATCATTCTGGAATTAAAGAACAGAATTTATTTTTCAATAAAGCAAACCGAAAAATTGACTACTATTTAGAACAATTAAAAAATGAAGTGAATTTGGATTTCTAAAAAATTTATTTATTTTTTGTAACTTTTTTTCCACTCATTACGTATAACAATTTCACATACTTAAAATTTAAGGAGAAACCATACAATGAGACAACTTAAAATTACCAAGCAGGTAACCAATCGTGAAACTGCTTCATTAGACAAATACTTACAGGAAATAGGAAAAGTAGATCTTATTACCGCTGATGAAGAAGTAGAATTAGCACAGAAAATCAAAGCCGGAGACCAAAGAGCATTGGAGAAATTGACTAAAGCCAATCTACGTTTCGTGGTTTCTGTAGCAAAACAATATCAAAATCAAGGACTAACACTTCCCGATTTAATTAATGAAGGAAACTTAGGTTTAATAAAAGCGGCGCAACGTTTTGACGAAACACGTGGTTTCAAATTTATCTCGTATGCTGTATGGTGGATTCGTCAATCGATTCTTCAAGCTTTGGCTGAACAATCCCGTATCGTTCGTTTACCTTTAAATAAAATTGGTTCTATCAATAAAATCAATAAGATGTACGCCTTATTAGAGCAATCTAATGAAAGACCGCCTTCTGCTGAGGAAATTGCAAAAGAACTCGACATGACCGTAAATGACGTAAAAGAGTCTATGAAAAACTCTGGTCGTCACTTATCAATGGACGCACCACTTGTAGAAGGGGAAGATTCTAACCTATACGACGTTTTGCGTTCGGGCGAATCTCCAAATCCAGATAGGGAATTGATCCATGAATCATTGCGTACAGAAATAGAACGTTCTTTAGAAACATTGACTCCAAGAGAAGCTGATGTTGTTCGTTTGTATTTTGGCCTTGGTGACCAACATCCAATGACATTGGAAGAAATTGGAGAAACTTTTGACTTAACTCGTGAACGTGTACGTCAGATTAAAGAAAAAGCAATTCGCAGATTAAAACATACTTCTAGAAGTAAAATATTGAAAACCTATTTAGGTTAATTCAAAAGCAAACAACAGTTTGATTGACTGTTCGTTTTTTGATTGATGATTGAAACTCCGGCTGATTACCGGAGTTTTGTTTTTTTAAGATAAACAAAACTCACGGTCTGTTCGCTTTGCTCGGGTATCCGGAGTTTTGTTTTTTTAAGATAAACAAAACTCACGGTCTGTTCGCTTCGCTAGGGTATCCGGAGTTTTGTTTTTTTAAGATAAACAAAACTCACGGTCTGTTCGCTTCGCTCGGGTATCCGGAGTTTTGTTTTTTAATCTGAACTTGTTTCAGATTCTCTTTATATAATTATCTTTGTAAAATAATTTTAGAATTCACATCCAATCCTTCAGCACAAAAAAGATGCTGAAATAAATTCAGCATAAAATGAAAAATACCATTATAGCTCCATCAGTACTTGCAGCCGATTTTGCCAATTTACAACGTGATATCGAAATGATTAATAACAGTGAAGCTGATTGGTTTCATATTGACATTATGGATGGCGTTTTTGTTCCAAATATTTCTTTTGGAATGCCAGTTTTGGAAGCGATTAACAAACACGCAAAAAAAACAATTGATGTTCATTTGATGATTGTTGATCCAGATCGATATATAAAAACTTTCAAAGATTTAGGCGCTGATAACCTAACTGTTCATTATGAAGCTTGTACCCATCTTCATAGAACTTTACAAGCTATAAAAGCCGAAGGAATGAAAGCTGGAGTAGCTTTGAACCCACATACCAATATTGATTTACTTGAAGATGTGATTAATGATATTGATTTGGTTTGTATGATGAGTGTCAATCCAGGTTTTGGAGGACAATCATTCATCGAAAACACCTACACAAAAGTTAAAAGATTAAAAGATTTAATCAATCGTAAAAAAGCATCTACTCTAATAGAAATCGACGGCGGTGTAACTAGTAAAAATGCTAAACAATTAGTAGAGGCTGGCGCAGATATCTTGGTTGCTGGGAATTTTGTTTTTAAAGCAGAAAATCCAACTCAGACTATAGCCGATTTAAAGAAATTAGCCTCTTTTTAGTGCTTGTGGTTTAACATCAAACTGACTTTATTATACAATTGAGGAAATTCTTGTTTAAATTCTAATGGCGTTTCGAAATAATGCTCCAAAATCACAGCGAGAAATTCAAATTGGTTTGTATAAGCATATATTCTAAAATAATGGGAATCGATTAATTTATCCCTATTTGCTTTGTAGGTAACTTCTTTTTTGATTTCATTGTATCTATCAGCAAATAATGAAGCGCTTACATCTCCATTTTTCAAACCTTGTAAGTGCAAAGCATGTCCAAATTCATGAATACCCAAATTCAGATTATCGTTTGTTATATTAAAGCCATTAAAAAAATCTTCCCACGAAAATACAATAGCACGCATCATAGGGTTAAATTCCCCTTTATGGAATTCATTTGAAACTTTTGAATAATATGCCTTAGGATAAATAATAATTCTGTCTAATGAATTATAAAAATAATATCTCATTCCGAATGTCAGCATACAAGAAGTTGCCGAAATCAAGACTTTTACTTGATTTGTAACTACAAAACCTTCACGTCCAATAAATTCATGTTTATTTATAAATTCTGCAATTCTGTGCTCAAAATAACATTTGTTTTTATCTGATAATCGTTGGTAAAAAACAAACTCTTGTTCTAAAATCCTTAATTGTTCTGCAGAGAGTTTTTTTGGAGCTAGATAAAAATGAACATATAGAGGTTTTTGAAAAACATTCGCATAGGCAGTGTCTATGGCCTTAAAGAAAAGAACCAAGGCCATTAAAATTGTTATTGCAGCAAAAAAATAAATGGTTAACATGTCCTCAATCTCCAATTTATAATTTATTATGGGATTTATATTAAATACGAAACCGTAAAACTCTATTAAAGGTTTACGGTTTAGAGTGACCTCGACAGGGTTCGAACCTGTAACCCTCAGAGCCGAAATCTGATATTCTATCCAGTTGAACTACGAGGCCTTTTAGATGTTTATATTTTTAAGTCAATAATTTCTTAACTATCGAAGATATTGTTTTTCCTTCAGCCTTTCCTCCAATTTGTGATGAAGCTGCTCCCATTACTTTTCCCATCGAAGCTATTCCAGCGGCACCAGTTTCGGCAATTATTTTTGAAATAATAGCTTCAACTTCTTCTTCGGAAAGTTGAGTGGGAAGGAATTTTTCAATTACTGCTATCTGCGCCAATTCTGGTTCAGCTAAATCGGGACGGTTTTGGGTTGTGAAAATACTCGCACTGTCTTTTCTCATTTTAACAAGCCTCTGAAGAATTTTGATTTCATCGTCTTCAGAAATTTCTTCTTTTGATCCACTTGCAGTCTGAGCTAATAAAATTTCGGATTTAATGGCGCGTAAAGCTTCTAATGCAATGGTATCCTTAGCTCGCATCGCAGTCTTCATTTCGTCCATTATTTGTACTGATAAACTCATTTTTATCTATTTATTTGATGGTTTTTATTTTAAATTACCCTTCGACTGCGCTCAGGGTGACAAGTTTGCGAAGATAAAAAAAATAACCCAAAAACTACAAGGAATTTTTGGGTCATAATGGTTGTTTGTTTAGTGTTAATCTACATTGTCGTGCAAAAATGAATTATTTGAACGCAATTGAATATCATCATTACTATCCAATCCTAATGACATTCTTGAATTAGGATTATTAGTTGGCGTATTAGTTAAATCAACTCCTGATCTTTTATAAGCAGGGACTTTTTCGAATTCATCAACTTTTGAAGGATTGTTGTGAAATTTATAATTAAAGTCTTTCAGTTTTTTTCTTCTTTCGTCTGCCCTGAATTTCAATGTTTCCTCAATTGACATTTCCATAGGAGAAATCGATTCGAAAGCATTACTAAAATCAGTACTAACTTCAGTTTGCTTCATTGTTATGTTTAATTCCTCAGCAACTGGTTCTTCAATGCTTTTTGCGACTGGTTTAGATTCCAAAAGCTCGTTTTCAATCTCCAAATATTCTTCTAATGAATATCTGATAATGCCACTTTCGTTCAGTTCAGTCATTGGAACAACCTGAACCGGCTGATTTACTTCAATTGATTTGGTTTCTTCTGTCAATTCAAATAAGGTCTGCTCTTCTTTTGGCGTTTCCACTTTTGCAGTAATTGGCAAATCGAATAAAAAAGATATTTCTTCTTCTTTATAAGCAACAAACTCTGGTTCAATTACTTCAATTTCCTTTACTTCGGCAGATGTAATATAAAATTCTTGTTCACGGCTTGGCGAAACAATTTCAAAAGTCACATCAATGTTATTGATAAACGCTGAAGTTGGTATTAGTTCTGTTTCAAAAACCGGTTCAGATACAATTACGACTTCCGCCATAACAACTTCTTCTATTTCAGAAACTAGTGTTGCTGCAACTTCTTCTTCTTCCACTAATTCAAAAACGATTTTGTTTTCGATTTGTGGTGCAGATACCGTTTCTGTTGTTGAAAAATTAAATGCTGGCATCTCTTTATTTGATGATAGATCCTGCTCTAATTTTTGTTCCCCGTCCAATGAGTGGATAATTTTTTTAGGTTCCGTGTTTACGATTTCGTTTTGTTGTTCTACATTAAAACCGGTAGCAATAATAGTTACAGAGACAGCTTCTCCTAAACCTTCCTCTTCACCAACACCCATAATGATATTTGCATTATGACCCGCTTCAGATTGGATGTAATCGTTGATTTCCCCTATTTCATCAAGCGTGATTTCATGTTGCTCATTAGTTCCAGAAACAATCAACAACAATACGTTTTTTGCCCCAGTTATTTTGTTATCGTTTAATAGCGGCGAATCCAATGCAGCCATAATTGCTTCTTTGGCACGATTCTCACCTGTTGCAGTTCCGGAACCCATAATAGCAGTTCCGCTATTTGCCAGTACTGTTTTTGCATCCCTTAAATCAATATTCTGAGTATAGTGATGCGTGATTACTTCGGCGATACCTCTAGAGGCTGTTGCCAAAACTTCATCCGCTTTTGAAAATCCAGCTTTAAAACCTAGATTCCCATAAACTTCCCTTAATTTATTATTATTGATTACAATCAAGGAATCTACTTGTTTTCTTAGTTTTTCAACTCCGATTAAAGCTTGTTCCCCACGTACTTTTCCTTCAAATTGAAAAGGGATTGTTACGATACCGACTGTTAATATATCACGTTCTTTAGCTAACTGGGCAATTACTGGAGCAGCACCAGTTCCTGTTCCACCACCCATTCCTGCAGTGATAAAAACCATTTTGGTATTGCTGTCAAGCATTTTTTCAATATCCGAAATACTTTCAATAGCTGATTGCTGACCTACTTCTGGGTTAGCCCCGGCTCCAAGTCCTTCGGTTAAGTTTACTCCAAGTTGAATTTTATTGGGTACCGCACTATTGTCCAAAGCTTGTGAATCAGTATTACAGACGATAAAATCAACGCCTTTAATACCTTGCTTGAACATATGATTGATGGCATTACTTCCGCCTCCACCTACACCTATTACTTTGATTACATTTGACTGGTTTTTTGGCAAATCAAACGAGATTGTGTTATCTGGCATAATATTGGGTTTTTAAAATTCTTATTACGTAACTGCTTGTTGTTGTTTTTTTTGTCTAAAGAAATCAGGTTTTACTCTGCGTTGTCTAAAAACTCTTTTATTCTGTCTACATATTTATCAAAAAATGATCTTTTGATTTTATCGTTTGTAGATTCCACATTCATTGGTGCTTTTCGAACATCGGCATACACCATTTCTTCTTTTTCTTCCTTTGGTTGAAAAACCTTTTCATCCACAACTTCATAAACCGGTGCTACAGGCGCTCTATAAACAGGAGCCTTTTCAGGTTCCGGCACATATGCTTTTACTGCACTGTGTGTATTATTTTGAAGACTGTTCATTACCAATCCAACTGCAGTTGCATATAATGGACTAGAAATCTCTTCACTTGAATTACCCGCTAAATGTTCATTTGGATAACCAATTCTAGTGTCCATTCCAGTAATATACTCTACCAATTGTTTGATATGGTTCAGTTGCGCTCCTCCACCTGTCAAAACGATTCCAGCAATTAATTTTTTGCGTGGATCTTCGTGACCGTATGCTTTAATTTCAACAAAAACCTGCTCAATGATTTCAACTACACGGGCATGGATTATCTTAGAAAGATTCTTTAAGGAAATTTCTTTAGGTTCCCTGCCTCTCAATCCTGGAATAGAAACAATTTCATTGTCTTTGTTTTCTCCTGGCCAAGCCGAACCGAATTTTACTTTTAATAATTCAGCCTGCTTTTCAATAATAGAGCAACCTTCTTTAATATCTTCAGTAATTACATTTCCTCCAAAAGGGATAACAGCAGTATGCCTGATAATTCCATCTTTAAAAATAGCCAAATCCGTAGTCCCTCCTCCAATATCAATCAACGCTACTCCAGCTTCTTTTTCTTCCTGACTTAATACCGCATCGGCTGAAGCCAAAGGTTCTAATGTTAATCCTGACAATTCAATTCCTGAACTTTGAATGCATCTTCCTACGTTTCTGATAGAAGCTGCCTGACCTACTACAACGTGAAAACTAGACTCTAGTCTTCCTCCACACATCCCGATTGGTTCTTTAATCTCAGATTGCCCATCGATTTTGAATTCTTGTGGCAAAACGTGAATGATTTCTTCTCCAGGAAGCATTGCTAATTTATGCACTTGACTGATTAACAAGTCAATATCTTTATCTCCAATTACTTCTTCAGCATTTCCCCTACTAATGTAATCGCTGTGCTGGATACTGCGGATGTGCTGTCCTGCGATGCCAACTACAACATCTTTTATTTTATAACCTGAGTTGTCTTCTGCATCTTGAACCGCTTGCTGTATAGACAAGATAGTTTGAGTAATATTATCTACAACACCTCTTTTCACGCCAAGGCTTTTGGATTTTCCAATACCAAGGATCTCTAACTTTCCGTACTCGTTCTTTTTTCCAATCATCGCCACAATTTTTGTGGTTCCGATATCTAATCCTACTGCAATGTTGTCATTTTCCATAACTCCTTTTATTTTGTGCACACCACTTGATTGGTAAATGTGAGATTTATTCTTTTGTAATGATATATTGTACTGTCTGTAACTGCTTTTTGAAAAAATGCTTTATAATTATTAAATTTCGATTCAATATTGATGGGTTTACCAAAATATATATCATAATCAAAATTCCTATTCATCATTTTCAAACCTCCATTGGACAAAATTTCTACTCCAATAATGTTTTTTTTCAAAAATGCATCGTCAAAAATATACCGAAACAACATGTTTAAATCCTTGCTGTTTTGTTCATTTATTTCACCTAAAACCAACGGAACCCTTGCCGTAAAATTATCCGATAAAGGCATTTTTTTTCCTTGATAATCGTAATAGAATGAACCGTTTGAATCAAAAAACCTTGCTATTGGCGTCTTCTGTTTTACTTGTACTTTCAGGACACCATCAACACTCACAAACACCTGTGATTTTTCAATCATATTATGGGCATTTGTGGATTTTTCCAATTTATTCAAATCTAATCCAACTTTTTTAATGGTTTGCGGGAGTCGGTTTTTTTCTATTAACAATTTATTAACCGTTTCTGGCGTCACAAAAAGGTCATTTTCTCCAAGGAAAACTATCTCTACTTTCTTCACTTTTCGATGTTCATTTCGATGTGAAGTGAATGAATACAGAAAAACCACTGAGCCCAAAATAAGCACTAGCCTTACGTTTATCCAAACATTCATCCAATTAATATTTTTCATCTATGCTTAATTTATTTTAAAGCGTCCATATTATTGTATCGCTTTATATTTATTAGTGTTCGTTAGCAACAAACTAGTTGTTAGTAGCAATTTCATTGAGCGCTTCTTTTATTGGCTTAACCATTTCACCTATATCCCCTGCCCCAATCGTAACAATTATTCTTGCATCACTTTTTAAAATCGCAGAAATCAAATCCGCCTTTTCAACTAATTTTTTATTGCTATTTGTCATTTTATTCATAAGCCATTGCGAAGTAATTCCTTCCATTGGCAATTCCCTCGCAGGATAAATATCCAATAACATCACTTCGTCAAAAGCAGAAAGGCTTTTTGCAAAATCATCGGCAAAATCTTTAGTTCGGCTGAATAAATGCGGCTGAAAAATAGCCAATACTTTTTGACCTGGATATAATTCACTTACTGCCTGATGCACTGCGTTTATTTCGGTTGGATGATGTGCATAATCATCTATATAAACCAAATTCTTTTCTTTTATCTGATACGAAAATCTTCTTTTAATTCCTTTGAAAGATTTTAAGGCTTTTGCTATAGCCTCATTTGAAGTTCCATATGTTTTGGCCATAGCCAATGCCATAAGGGCATTCATTAAATTGTGTTTTCCTGGCAAACCAAATTGCAAATCTTTGATTACTTCTGTTGGTGTTTGCACATCAAAAACATATTGACTGTTTTCGATTCTCACATTGAATGCTTTGAAACCATTTATAATTTTGGCTTCAACAAGCTCAACCGCCGCACTAATCTCCACCGTAATTCCTTTTAACGGTAACTCTTTTGTTATAAAAAGCTTGCTCTTATCTTCAACTTTATCAGCAAATTCAACAAAAGAAGCCTCAATTGACGCACTGTCTCCATAAATGTCCAAATGATCGGCATCCATAGAAGTAATGCAGGCAATATTAGGATGCAAATGCAAGAATGAACGATCAAATTCATCTGCTTCAACAACGGTAATTGTTTTTCCGTCTCCAATTAGGTTTGAATTGTAATTTTCTACAATTCCGCCTAAAAAAGAAGTTACATCAGCTCCGCTTTCATATAAAATATGTCCAAGGATACTTGATGTCGTTGTTTTTCCATGCGTTCCTGCAACGGCAAAACAAAAAGTATCTTTAGTGATGATTCCTAAAACTTCTGCTCTTTTTTTAAGTTGGTAATTTTTATCCAAAAAATAATTCCATTCCAAATGTGATTTCGGTACTGCTGGAGTTATTACTACCAATGTGTTTTCTGCTTGAAAACTTTCAGGAATTAAATTGACATTGTCCTCAAAATGAATGTCAATTCCTATTTCCTGTAATTCTTTCGTGAGTTCGGTTTCTGTTTTATCATAACCAGATACGTTTTTACCGATGGTTTTGAAATAACGCGCCAAAGCACTCATTCCGATACCTCCGATTCCTATGAAATAGACGTTATGTATTTGGTTTAGATTCATTTTATCAACTTTACAATTTCATTCACAATCTCTTTTGTTGCATTTACTTTTGCCAGTTTCTTGATGTTTCCTGACAATTCATTTTGCAAGGTTTCATCAGTAACCAAATTATTAAAAACAGCATTGAATTGTGTATCCAATTCATTTTCCTTAATCATTATCGCACCGTTTTTCTCAACAATAGCCAGTGCGTTTTTGGTCTGGTGGTCTTCGGCAACGTTTGGTGACGGAATAAAAATAACTGGTTTACCAACTATGCACAATTCTGAAACCGATGAAGCACCGGCACGGGAAATCACGACATCTGCGGCAGCATAAACCAAGTCCATTCTATCTATAAATGCTAAAACCTGGATGTTTTCGTTATCTCCAAAATGCTTGTATTCCTCAAAATACAATTTTCCACATTGCCAGATTACCTGAATATTTTGTGAAGAAAACGCAATAATCTCTTTAGCTATTAATTGATTGATTCTTCTAGCACCAAGGCTTCCGCCAAGAACCAAAAGTGTTTTCTTATTGGCGTCCAAATTGAAATACTGAATCGCTTCCTCTCTTTTATTCTCTATATCCATCAAATCCTCTCGTACTGGATTTCCGGTAAGGATCATTTTTTCTTTTGGGAAAAACCTTTCTAGGTTTTCATAAGCCACACAAATTTTGCTGGCTTTTTTGCTTAATAATTTATTGGTAATTCCAGGATACGAATTCTGTTCCTGAATCACTGTTGGAATTCCTGCAAAACCGGCAACTTGTAACAATGGCCCGCTTGCAAAACCTCCAGTTCCTATAACTACATTAGGTTTAAAATTTCTTATTATAGTTCGTGATTTTAATAAACTACTAATTAATTTTATAGGAAACAGTGTATTGTCAAATATTATTCTTCGTTGTAAACCTGCAATCCAAAGTCCTATGATTTTATAACCTGCTTGAGGCACTTTTTGCATTTCCATTTTATCTTTGGCACCAACAAAAAGAAATTCTGCATCAGGAAAACGTGATTTCAATTCATTAGCAATAGCGATTGCTGGGTAAATATGCCCACCAGTTCCACCTCCGCTTAATATGAATTTTAATTTTGTCATTTTTAACACTTTTTATTTATTGTGACTTCGACAAGCTCAGGCACCCAAGTTTTGACATGGTCAGTCAACTCATCCTAGTTACTTCTTCAAAACTGCGTTCATTGGATTTTTAGAATTGTCTTCAATCGAATAATTTCCCATTTCCTTTTCCCTTTCTATTTCTGCATCAATTAATTCTTCCATTGCATTTTCTTTTTCAAGTTGTGCATCTATTAATTTTTGCAGTACTCTATCCCGATTTTCCTTCTCTTTAATTTCCTCTGCTACTTCCTCGTCTTTTTTAGTCACACTGATGATGATTCCTAAAGAAATACAAGTCATCCATATGGAACTTCCCCCACTACTGATTAATGGTAAGGTTTGTCCTGTGACTGGTAATAATTCTACTGCAACTCCCATATTGATTAATGCCTGAAAAATCATTGGAAAACCTAAGCCAACGACGACTAGTTTCCCGAATAAGGTATTTGAAGTATGTGCCGCAATAACAAAACGGAAAAATAAAAGCAGATACATTACTAAAACTCCTAATCCCCCTATTAACCCATATTCTTCAACTATTATAGCATAAATAAAATCGGATGATGATTGTGGCAAAAAGTTTTTCTGAACACTTTTTCCAGGACCCAATCCATAAATTCCGCCAGATGCAATAGCAATTTTTGCTTTTTCGATTTGGTAGTCGTCTTCATCGGCTTTATCTTTTGTGAAATTTTCATATCTGCTAGTCCAAGTTCCAACCCTACTAAAAAAACGCGATTCTGGGAAAGCTTTTGACAATAAGACAAAAAAGACAAACATAACAACTGCAGAGCCTATAATTACCCCTATATATTTTAGAGGATATTTACCCACGAATGTTATCATTAAAACCATTGAAAAAATCAAGGCTGTAGTCGAAAAATTCGCTGGTAAAATAAGAATCAGTGTTATAAATACAGGAATCCAAAGTTCAATCAAAGACGATTTTAAAGTAATTGGTTCTTCCCTATTTTTAGACAAATAACGCGCCACAAAAACAAATAATACAACCGCTGCTAGTGCTGATGGCTGAAAAGTAAAACCTAAAGGCATTTTTATCCAACGACTTGCATTTGCCCCGGCAATTACAGTTCCTTTAAACAAAGTATATCCCAATAACAACCAAACAACAGGCAATAAAAACAATGACAATCCTTTGAAATAATGATATGGGGTTTTATGTACTCCATAAATAATTAGAAAACCAAAGAAGATAAGTCCCAAATGCTTGAATAAATAACTTAAGGTATTTCCTGTACCGTGATTTAGATAAGCCAAATTACTACTCGCACTAAAAATAGGCATAAACGAAAACAAAGCCAATAAAGCCACAAATGACCATATTACCTTATCTCCTTTTAAATTGCTTATTAGTTCTTTCATATTTTGGTTTTTTGTCTTGGTTTTGGGTTTTGGGTTTTGGGTTTTGGTTCAAAGACCTAACATCCAAAACCTAAAACCTTTTTACAAATTCTGTACAGCGTTTTTAAATTGTTTTCCTCTGTCTTCATAGTTTTCGAACAAATCGAAACTAGCACAAGCAGGCGAAAGTAAAACGGTATCGCCTTTTTCTGTTAATCGTTGCGACATTTTAACAGCATCATTCATGTTGTCAACCTCAATCATTACATCTGCTATATTTCCGAAAGCATCAATCAATTTTTTATTGTCCACTCCAAGGCAAATAATCGCTTTTACTTTTTCGTGAACTAAAGCCATCAATTCCGTATAATCATTTCCTTTATCTACACCCCCCACAATCCAAACAGTAGGTGTGGTCATACTATCCAACGCAAAAAAAGTAGCATTGACATTGGTTGCCTTCGAATCATTGATGTATTGTACATTCTGAATTTTTAGCACTTTTTCCAAACGATGCTCGACTCCTTGAAAATTTGACAAACTTTCACGAATAGATGCTTTACGGATTTGCAATATTTTAGCAACCGATGTGGCTGCCATTGCATTCTTAAGGTTGTGTTTTCCTTCTAATGCAATACATTCTGTTTCCATTACAAATTCTTCTTCGTTGATGTTGATTTCCATAGTGTTGTCTTTTAGATATGTTCCCTTTTTCAGCGCTTGTGTTATTGAAAATGGAATTAGTTGGGCTTTCGTTTTATTATTTTTAAACCATTCAGAAATGGCTTCATCATCTGCATCATAAATCAAGAAATCGTCCTCGGTTTGATTCATTGTAATCCTGAATTTTGACGCTATGTATTTTTCATATTTATATTCGTATCGATCTAAATGATCAGGGCTTATATTAGTTATAATGGCAATCTCTGGTTTGTAATTTTTAATTCCGTCCAATTGAAAACTACTCAATTCCAAAACATAATAATCGTATTTGTCTTCGGCCACTTGCCATGCGAAGCTTTTACCAATATTACCTCCAAGTCCAACATTCACTCCAGCTGATTTTAACAAATGATAAGTCAGCATTGTTGTTGTTGTTTTGCCATTGCTTCCCGTGATGCCAATGGTTTTTGCTTTTGTAAAGGCTATCGCAAATTCAATCTCAGAAACGATTTCAATATTATTCTCTATTAATTTTTTTACAATGGGTGTTTTATCAGGAATTCCGGGGCTTTTCATTACTACATCTGCATTCAGGATCTTTTTTTCAGTATGCTGTTCTTCTTCCCACTTGATTCCGTTGATTGTCAAGACTTCCTTATAATTGTCTTTAATCTTCCCGAAATCAGAAACAAAAACATCATATCCTTGTTTTTTTCCAAGAATTGCAGTTCCTACCCCGCTTTCTCCTCCACCTAAAATTACTAATCGCATACTCTTCAATTAAAAATTTCGAATTAAAAATTAAAAATTTCGGATTGTGATAATTGAATTAGAGTAGTTCTGTTTTCAATTTTTAAATCTTGGTTTTTACGTTTTAATTTTCTCTACATTTTTACCTTTTAAGGTTATTATAATTTTTGCAGCTATTTTACAGATTTCTTCTGCTTCTTTATAAATACTGTCAAATTCACTATCTGATATATAATCTGTTTCTTTTAATAATTTCAACCAATAAACTGTTTCCCGTGCTTCCTTGTATGCTATTTCCAATTTAAACAAAAACTCTTTGTCAGATCGTCCGCCAATAGATTCTTCAATATTAGCCCCAATAGAAGTTCCACTTCTCAATATTTGTTTACTTAAAACATATTCTTTTTTTGTACCGTTAAATGCTTATACAATTTGATTATTCTTACGGCAAACACAAATGATTTTTGTTGAATAATATTTTCTTTCACTTAGAAAATTTTAATTTTTAATTCTCAATTTTTAATTAATATCTACCTCAATTTCAGGGTTACAATTGATAGGATAGCTAATAATACTCCTACAACCCAAAAACGGGTTACAATTTTGCTTTCATGGTAACCTTTCTTTTGGTAATGGTGATGCAGTGGTGACATTAGAAAAATTCTTCGGCCTTCGCCAAAGCGTTTTTTTGTATATTTAAAATAACTCACCTGCAACACAACTGAAAAATTTTCTACTAGAAAAATTCCGCATAATAATGGAATCAACATTTCTTTTCTAACAGATATTGCCAAGACCGCAATGATTCCACCTATGGTTAAACTCCCAGTATCTCCCATAAAAACGGAAGCAGGATACGAATTATACCAAAGAAAACCGACCAGTGCTCCTACAAACGCTGCAATAAACACAGTCATTTCACCCGAATTGGGGATATACATAATATTAAGGTAACTCGAGAATATGATATTTCCAGAAACAAAGGTGAAAATACCTAAAGCCACTACCGAAATAGCCGAAGTTCCTGCTGCCAGTCCATCAATTCCATCGGTAAGGTTCGCTCCATTTGAAACTGCGGTGATGATAAAAATCACTATCGGAATAAAAATCAACCAAGACCATTTTTCATAACCATCACCCATAAAAGCCAACAATTCAGCATAGTCCAATTCATTGTCTTTCATGAATGGAATCGTAGTTGCTGTAGATTTCTCTTCTACTGGCGCCTGGGTAATTGTGTTTTCTGTTTGATTTAAAGTGATTTTTGGCTTTGCTATATCATTTCTTACAGTAACTCCAGGATGCAGGTATAAAATAGAGCCTACAATAATCCCTAAACCGACTTGTCCTATTACTTTAAAAATCCCTTTTAAACCTTCTTTGTCTTTCTTAAAAACCTTGATATAATCATCTGTAAAACCGATAATTCCCATCCATACCGTAGTGATAATCAATAAAATAATATAAATATTATTAAGTTTAGTCAACAATAAAACCGGGATTAGGGTTGCCATAATAATAATAATACCTCCCATAGTTGGCGTTCCTGCTTTTTGGGTTTGACCAGCAAGACCTAGTTCCCTAACTGTTTCCCCTACTTGTTGTTTTCTTAAGAAATTAATTATTTTTTTACCAAAAATAATTGAAATCAACAACGACATCATTAGCGCTAATGCTGAACGGAAAGTGATGTACTGAAAAACCCCTGCCCCTGGCATGTGGAGTGTTTTATCTAAATATTCAAATAAGTAGTACAACATATTGTTTAGGTATTAGGTTTGGCACTTCGGTTATTATTACTCTTCAAATCCGAAAAAATCCAGTTTATTTATTTAGTTGATCTAAAATTTCTTTTACAATTTTCATATCATCAAAATCATGGCGTACACCTTGAATTTCTTGATAAGTTTCATGTCCTTTTCCAGCAATTAGGATAATATCATTAGGCTGAGCCAATTGACAAGCCGTTTTTATTGCTTGTTTTCTATCGGTTATCGCAATTGTTTTTTTATAATTTTGAGGTTCGACACCTTTTTCCATTTCAGCAATAATCACATCTGGATTTTCCGTCCTTGGATTGTCAGAAGTCAATATTGCCTTATCACTTAATTTAGAAGCGATATCGGCCATGATTGGACGTTTTGTTTTATCCCTATCACCTCCACAACCTACAATTGTTATCAATTGTTCATTTTTAGTTCGGATAAAATTGATGGTTTTCAATACATTTTCCAATGCATCGGGAGTATGCGCATAGTCAACAATTGCAGTAATATTTCCGTTTGAAATTATATACTGAAAACGACCCGAAACGCTTTCCAACTCTGATAAAAATCGTAATGTTTCAAAGGATTCCATTCCCAGTTCAACTGCGGTGCCATAAATCGCCAATAGGTTATAGGCATTGAAAGTCCCTATCAATCGAACCCAAACATCATTATCATTGATTTTTAACAATAATCCTGACAATTGGTTTTCAAGAATCTGTGCTTTATAATTGGCATACGATTTTAAGGCATATGTCAATTTTTTGGCTTGAGTATTTTGCAGCATCACCTGCCCATTTTTGTCATCAATATTGGTTAATGCAAAAGCTGTTTTTGGCAAATGGTCAAAAAATGATTTCTTCACATCACGGTATTCCGCAAAAGTGGGATGATAGTCTAAATGATCGTGCGATAAATTCGTAAACACGCCACCTGTAAAAAACAACCCTTCGGTCCTTTTTTGGTGAATGCCGTGTGAACTTACTTCCATAAAGCAATATTCTACACCATTGTCAAGCATTTCTTTTAGGTAATGATTGATTGTTATAGAATCTGGAGTTGTATGCGTCGCTTTGTGTTCAGTAGCGTCAACCATTATTTTTACGGTAGAAAGCAATCCTGTTTTATAGCCGGCTTTTTTAAATAATTGATACAACAATGAAGCGATTGTTGTCTTTCCGTTTGTTCCTGTTATACCCACTAATTTCAAATGTTCTGAAGGATTCCCAAAATAATTCGCAGCCATAAAAGCCATCGCTTTATTGGTATCCCTTACTTGAACATAAGTAATTCCGTTTTTGATTTCATTGGGTAAAGTATCACAAATTATGGCAATTGCACCTTTATTAATTGCCGTTTCAATAAACGCGTGTCCATCAGAAACAGCGCCACGAATAGCAATAAATACATCATTTGATTCTATTTTTCTGGAATCAAAATCCATTTTTGCAATAGCAATTTCTGTCGAACCTTTTACGGCTTCGATAGCTACTTTATATAATATGTCTTTTAATATTAAACTCATTTATGATAATTCTAATATTATAATTGCATTTTTATTTAAACTTTCGCCAGCGGCAATGGATTGTTTTTTCACTTTACCTGTTCCGATGATTCTAACTTTCATCTTTAGGTTCCCTAACAAGGCTACTGCATCCATTCCCGACATTCCTTTCAAATTCGGAACAACATTATATTGTTTTTGAGAATTGGTATTGTAAGCCAAATAGTTGGAGTCTTGCTTTGGGTTTTTCTTTTCCAGGTTTTTAATTTCATTTGTCGATGGCGTATCGGTAAAAATCTTTTGAGCGATTCTTTTAAATACTGGTCCAGCCACATCTGCTCCATAATAATTGTTTCCAGAAGTATTAGGTTCGTGAACGACTACTATGCAGGAATATTTAGGCTGATCAGCAGGAAAATAGCCTACGAAAGAAGAGATATAGTGTTTTTCACTCCCTCCGTTTTTAGCATAATTTGCTTGAGCAGTTCCTGTTTTTCCTGCCATTGAAAAATCTTTGGAGTACAGTTTCGAACCCGTTCCTTTTTTAACTACGTTTTCTAAAACGGCTTTTAATTTTAAAATAGTTTCCTGAGAACATATCTTCGGGTTGATGACTTCTTTATTGTATTTTTTTATCGTTTTGTTCCATGCTTTTATTTCGGATACAAACTGGGGTTTTACCATTTCACCATTATTGGCAACAGCATTATAATACGTTAAGGTTTGCAAAGGCGTTATGGAAACTCCGTATCCAAATGCCATCCAAGGCAAGGAAATACTAGACCATCTTTTATCTTCTGGTTGAGGAACAGAAGGCGTTCCCTCTCCTTGAAAAGGCAATCCTAATTTACTGTTCAGCCCATATTGGTTTAAATGATTGACAAATTGGGCAGGGTTGTTTTTATAATTATTATAAACTGCCTGTACCATTACTGTATTGGAGGAAACTTCAAAACCTCTTGCCAAGGATATTTTCCCATAACCCCCTTCATGTGAATCACGCACTTTTTTTCCTGAATAAGTAATTTCCCCACCTTTACTATCAAATACAGCACTAGTGTCAATTTTTTTATCTTCCAATAAAGTCATTAAATCCGCTAACTTATAAGTAGAACCTGGTTCGTGGGACTCGGCAATAGCATAGTTTGTAGTTTCGTAATAGGTGCTGTCTTTAGCTTTTCCTAAATTCGAAATCGCTTTTATATGACCCGTTTTAGTTTCCATCACCACCACACAACCGTGATCTGCTTTAAAAAGTTGCAATTGTTTCAACAAAGCATGATGTGCAATATCCTGAATGTAAACATCTATAGTCGAAATGACGTCATAACCGTCTTGAGGATCAATTTCGTTATCGTCTTTCAATGGCTTCCATTGTCCTTTTGCAATTTTTTGCTTGAGAATTTTTCCATCTTTACCGTTCAAATACCTTCTAAACGCCCATTCAATTCCTTTTCCGTCAGCGAATCCTTCTGGCGTCATTCTTTCATAACCAATAGTTCTTTGGGCAATTTCTCCAATTGGATGCTCCCGAATTGTTCTTTGATCTGTTATGATTCCGCCTTTATAAGCTCCTAAATTGAATAACGGAAAACTTTTTAAGCGCATATATTCGGTATAGCTCAAATCCCTAGCCACTAGATAAAATCTATTTTTTGTCGCTCTGGCTTTTCTTAATTCGGATTCATAATAACTACTTGTTTTACCAAACAGCACAGCTAACGAATCAGCTAATGGCCTTACATTTTTTTGAAAAGTTTCGGTTTTTGGTGCAACGGCATCAAAACGGATGTTGTAATTTGGAATCGAAGTTGCCAATAAACTTCCGTCTGAAGAATAAATGTTTCCTTTATTAGCAGGAATAACGAAATGGCGCACAGTTTTCTCTTTTGCCAGTTTTCTATAATAATCACCTTTTACCCACTGAATATTAGTAAGCTTAAAAGTAATCGCTATGGCTATTATAAAAACAAAGCCTGCAATCAGATAAATTCTTTGAGCGATATGTTTATCGTCTTTTACCATATTTTATCTAGAAAACTTTTTTCTTCTTTGGGTTTTTTAATTTCAATTTTAACTGGTGGAACAGATGCAGGAAAAATTCCTTTTTCTTCCACTTTTTCAGAAACTGTGGACTCCATTTTTAGCTTCATCAACTCAGAACGCCTATCAACAAATTCGGAACGCAATTCTTTTACTTCGTTTGTCAAGGCAATAATCCTAAATACCTTTTGGTCAAATGCATTATTGTTCCCTATCATTATTATGGCAAGCAAAATCAAAAAAACAATGAAACGCCAGTTTTTTGCTGCGTTTGCCTCTTCATTAATCAAGAATCTGGCTTTTAATATGCTGTAGACCCCGTTTTTCATTTTCTATTTCTTTGCTGCTATCCTTAATTTTGCACTTCGCGCCCTGTTATTGATTTTTATTTCTGCATCAGAAGGTATTATCAACTTTCCAACAGTGTTGAAAGGCACCGAGAAGTTTCCAAAAAAATCACGTTCCGGCTCCCCTTCAAACAAACCGTTCTTCATATATCTTTTCACTAATCTATCCTCTAACGAATGATAGGAAATTACACTCAATCTTCCTTCTGGCTTTAGGATTTCCAATGATTGCTCTAAAAATTCTTTTAAAACATCCATTTCTTGATTCACTTCAATCCGAATAGCTTGATAGATTTGAGCCAAAACTTTATTTTTTATTTTTTCTGGTAAAAAACGCCCTAAAACTGTTTTCAATTCGTCAGTTTTATCAATTGGTGCCTCTTCACGAGCTTCAAGAATAACCCTTGCAATGGCCGGTGCATTTTTTAATTCCCCATAATCCAAAAACACACGACGCAAATTAGCTTCGTCGTATTGATTGATAATTTTATGCGCATTCAATTCGCCTTTTTGACTCATTCTCATATCGAGTTCGCCATCAAAACGAGTAGAAAAACCCCTTTCAGGAACATCAAACTGATGGGAAGAAACCCCTAAATCAGCTAAAATTCCATCAACCGTTTTAATGTTATAAAATCTCAAGAATCTTTTTATAAACCGAAAATTTTCATTGATTAAAACAAATCGTTCATCATCAATGGCATTCGCCAAAGCATCTTCGTCTTGGTCAAAAGCAAAGAGTTTACCTTCTGAACCTAACCTACTAAGAATTTCCCTTGAATGTCCGCCACCGCCAAAAGTCACATCAACATAAATTCCATTTGGCTTAATATCCAAGCCATCAACAGATTCTTTTAGCAAAACAGGGTTATGATATTCCATTTTCAGTTTCATTTATATTACCCATTACATCTTCGGCTAAATCCGCAAAATCGATATCTTCTCCAGAAATTGATTTTTCATATAAATCCTTATCCCAAATTTCAACGATATTCACTGCTGACGACAATACCAAATCTTTAGAAATAGAGGCAAATGAAACCAAATCCTTCGGAACCAATAAACGTCCCAAATTATCAATTTCAACTACTTTCACTCCTGCCGTAAACCTTCTAATAAAATCATTGTTTTTTTTAACAAAACGATTCAGCTTATTGATTTTTAGCATCATTAGGTTCCATTCTGCCATTGGATACAATTCAAGGCAAGGTTGAAAAACAGAGCGCTTCAAAACAAAACCGTCTTGAAGTCCATCAGTTAATTGCTTTTTTAAAGGGGCAGGTATAAGCAACCTTCCTTTAGCATCGACTTTACACTCATATGTTCCAACAATTGCGTTCAAAAGATTTTGTTTGAATTGATTATGACAAAAATATAAAAAAAATTACCACATTTTACCACAATATACCACTTTGTTAATAAGTTTTATTGTTTTTTGCCATTTTACAATCGTTTTTGCGATTAAAAAAAAGACTTCAAAATATATTTATGAATGTTAATTTTAAGCTATAAAAACATATATTTGTAGGGATTTTTGAAAGGCCAAAAGATGACACACGATTTAAAAAAAGAAGGAAAATATACTTATTTCGAAGCGGGGGAAGGAACCCCAATTATCATATTACATGGACTTATGGGAGGCTTAAGCAATTTTGAAGCTGTGGCTGATTTTTTTCCGAAAAACGGCTATAAAGTGGTCATTCCTGAACTTCCAATTTACACACAAAACATCCTGAAAACCAATGTAAAAGCCTTTGCAAGATATGTCAAGGACTTTATCACTTATAAAGGCTTTGAAAGGGTAATCCTTTTAGGAAATTCACTAGGCGGACACATTGCCCTATACCATGCAAAAATGTATCCTGAAAAAATGCTGGGATTGGTCATCACTGGCAGTTCTGGATTGTATGAAAGTGCCATGGGCGACAGTTACCCGAGACGCGGTGACTATGATTACATCAAGAAAAAAGCAGAATCGGTTTTTTATGACCCCGCTACTGCTACAAAGGAAATGATTGATGAAGTATATGATATGGCTAATGACCGAATCAAATTGATTAAAACATTAACCATAGCGAAAAGCGCCATCCGTCACAACATGGCAAAAGACTTACCTAAAATGCATATTCCTACTTGTATCATCTGGGGAAAAAACGATAATGTTACCCCACCAGATGTTGCCGAAGAATTTCATAAATTACTACCCAATTCATCCCTTTTTTGGATTGACAAATGTGGTCACGCAGCAATGATGGAGCGTCCTGAAGAATTCAATGAAATTACGCTGGAATGGCTGAAAAAAAATAATTTGTAGCATAATGGAAAAGCAAATTGAAACTCAACTACCCCAAATAAAAAAAATATTTGCAAAATACGGAGCAATCCGCGTGTTTTTGTTTGGCAGTTCAGTAACAGGTAAATCAACAAAAAATAGTGATGTTGATTTTCTATATGCTTTCCCTGAAGATTTAGATTATGAAACTTATGCCGATAATTACTTCAATCTTTTATATGAGTTACAGGATTTATTAAAAAAACAGGTTGATTTAGTTGCCGAAAAAACATTAAAGAATCCTTATCTCATAGATAGCATCAATGAAAATAAAATTCAATTGTTATGAGCAGTCGGGAAGAAAAAAAACTACTCCTTGATATCATTGAATCTATAAATTCGATTGATGAACATCTAGAAGGAAAGAGAATTATTGATGAATATTTGACCAACAAAACTAAGCGAAGAGCAGTTGAGAGAGAAATAGAAATTATTGGCGAAGCAATGTCAAAATTGCTAAAAATAAATCCTACAATTGCTATTTCATATTCCAGAATCATAGTCGATTTAAGAAATAAAGTAATTCACGCTTATGATAGTGTTGATGATATTTTAATATGGAAAATCGTGATGAAAGACATTCCAATTCTTCTAGCTGAAGCAAATAAATTATTAGATGAAAATTAATACTGCCGAATTTATAATCAGCAACTCCATAGTGGAGAAATGCCCACAGGAATTCCTACCAGAATATGCTTTTATTGGGCGTTCTAACGTAGGGAAATCGTCGCTGATTAATATGTTGACCAATCATAAAAATTTGGCAAAAACTTCAGGAAGACCAGGAAAAACCCAGTTGATTAACCACTTCAAAATCAACAACAACTGGTTTTTGGTCGATTTACCAGGTTATGGCTATGCCAAGGTTTCCAAAAAAACAAAATCGGTTTTTCAGCAGTTTATTACTGATTATTTTGAAACCCGTCAACAACTCGTTTGCGCTTTTGTACTGATTGATATTCGCCACGAAGCACAGAATATCGATATTGAATTCATGTCGTATATGGGCGAAAGCGAAATCCCCTTTTGCATTATTTTTACAAAAGCCGATAAAATCAGCAAGGTAAAAGTAGACTCCCATGTCGCTGCCTACAAAAAACAAATGTTTGCAAACAACTGGGCCGAAATGCCACAGTATTTTGTAACCTCAGCCACCGAACAAACCGGAAAAGAAGAAGTGCTTTCGTATATTGACGAAGTAAATCAAGAGGTTTTCAAGAATGGTGGTGGGTTTTAAGAGAGTCTTAAAACAACAAAATAGGTCAAATTTATTCGAATTTAAGCGAAAATATTCTATAGTTTATATACAAGTTGCCATAAATTTTAAACTACTAAACAGAATACAATGGGTAAAAAGACACTTTCAGTTTTTTTAATTTTTTTCGTATTTACTGTATACGGGCAAAAAAATCAATCTCCAGATTTCTTTGCAAAAAAAGCATTTAAAGAATTACAACAAGGAAAATACCCCGAAGCAATAATGGATTATAGTAAGGCTATAAGTATTAACCCAGATAGTTATCAGGCATATCATCATAGAGCTCTCGCAAAATCAATGTTAGGAGAATATAATGAAGCAATTTTAGACTACAACACGGCCATTGCGCTTTATGATGAGGATTCTGAACTATTTTACAATAAAGGAATTGCTGAATATCATTTAAAAAAATATTTTGCTGCTATAACTGATTTTAATAAAAGTATTAAAATTAACCAATATTCGATTGATGCATTTATGTACAGAGGTTATTCCTATGGTAATTTAAAAATGTATGACGAATCGATACAGAATTTTACTCGAGCAATTGAACTTGACTCTACGAATGGAAATGCGTATTGGAACAGAGCTAATGTCTATAATACAGTAGGAAAGTATAAAGAATCATTGGATGATGTTCAAAAATCATTGCTATTTAACCCTGATGATTTACGCGCCATTAACACTCGAGGTGAAATTAGAGCTGAATTCAAGGATTATCAAGGTGCCATTGAAGATTTTACAATTTATCTCACAAAACAACCAAATGATACAAAGACTATAAGCAATCGTATGGCAGTAGAATTACTCCTAAATGATCAAAAGGCTGCATGTGCAGATTATAGAAGACTCTTAAATCTCGGGGAAAAACCAAATCTGGAAATTGAAAATTATTGTCAATAATCCTTTCTTCAACTTTCATTTGTAGTAATATTTTAACCAATTAATATATAAGATAAAAATCAAATGCCACAAAAAATATATCAAGTAGACGCTTTTACCAATACTGTTTTTTCAGGAAACCCTGCAGCAGTTTGTCCGCTTAATGAATGGTTAAGTGAGGAAACAATGCTAAAGATTGCTGCCGAAAATAATCTTGCCGAAACTGCTTTTTATGTGAAAGAGAGAGATGCCTATCAGATTCGCTGGTTTACACCAACTGTTGAAGTCGATCTTTGCGGACATGCTACACTCGCAGCGGCATTCGTATTATTCAATCACGAAAATTATTCTGAAAATAAAATCCGTTTTTATTCGCATAGAAGTGGCGAATTAACCGTAACCAAACAAGGGGATTTTCTGACATTGAATTTCCCGACTGACTTAATTTCAGCAGTAGAATTGACATCAGAAATACTAAATTGTTTTGACCAAAAACCAAAACTGGCATTTAAAGGAAAATCGGATTTGATGCTGGTTTTTGATACTGAAACACAAATACAAAACCTGATTCCTGATTTTGATAAAATAATAAAACTCGATGCAAGAGGTGTAATTGTAACTGCAAAAGGAGATAAGGTCGATTTTGTTTCACGGTTTTTTGGACCACAAGTTGGCATAATGGAAGATCCTGTAACGGGTTCGGCACATACTACATTGACACCTTACTGGGCAAATATACTAAACAAAATTGAACTAACGGCAATCCAGCTTTCTGAACGAAAAGGACATTTACAATGCAAATTCCAACACGACAGAATTGAAATAAGCGGACAAGCGAAATTGTATTTAAAAGGTGAAATATACCTTGATTAAAACTACCTCTCCATGAAAAACATACCTTTTCAAACCACAAATTGGGATATAATTCCAACTTCTGAACATCAAGGTGAAACCGGGAGGGCTTATTGGAAAACACTTGAATTTGATGCATTAAGAATTCGCATGGTAGAATATTCGAAAAACTACAAAGCCGATCATTGGTGCACAAAAGGACACATTATTTATTGCATCGAAGGCGAAATGGATACCGAACTCGCAGATGGCAGTGTGGTGAAATTATCAAAAGGAATGAACTATCAGGTTTCTGACGAATTGAGTTCCCATAGAACCAGTTCAGTTGATGGGGTAAAGTTATTTATTGTAGATGGGGATTTCCTGAAATTGAAATAAACCTATTTCTTCAACTCTAACTTCTCTGCAAAATAATCACAGAAATCTTTCATGGTATCAGCCATTTTCTCATCGTCAGTAGCACGTTTGAATGTGTCGGCCATTGCTACTAAAGTCTGATGAAAGAAAATTTTCATTTCATCAACAGGCATATCCTTTGTCCACAAATCGATACGCATCGTTTCCTGCGCTTTGCTGTCCCAAATTGAGAGCATTATCGCTTTGGCAACTTCAGCATCAACTCCTCCATCTTGCGCAGACCATGTTAGTTTTTCCGGAACCCTGTTTTCATCTAGTTCAACAAGGAATTTTATTTCAGAAGTGATTGTGTTACTCATCTTTTTTAGGCTTGTATTTTGATTTGTTAAAAATTTCTGTAGCATCCATTTGCAATAGTTGCTGCAAAGATACTTCATTGTTTTGCATAAACGAACGCACTATTTGCCAACCTACCCATGTTCCAACCCGACCTGGGGTTTCATTGTCTATTTCTAGATAAAATTTTGAAAAAGGGGCTAAATTGATAAAACGCCCTGGCAATTTTGAATCTGAATCATAGAGCATTTTTTTCTCAACAAAATAGCTCCACATATAGCCTTCGTTTGCTTGGCACCATGTAATTTGTTCAGGTGTATAGCCTATTTTTTCAGCATCGGTGAATTCTGGGATCAAAAGATCTTTAAGGTATAATTCTTTACCCGCATAAATCATTTCTTCTAACAAGGTTTTGCTTTTAGGGGGTGCAATTTTTCGCAAGGCAAAACTGGAAACAATGTCCGGCATCATTTGCCTTTCAGTAAAATTTTCCTTTATATATGCTGGAAACTGATAAAATTTATGATCTTTCCCCAAGTACAGTTCCAATGAAATAAAAACCAAGCTATCGGCATAAATTGTCTTGGTGTTGTAATCCATTTCATTGATAAGCGTGATTACTTTCGGAGTTTTGGATTTTGGAAAATAAAATTTTATGTGTTTGAATAAATCTTCCAACTGAGATTTTTGTGGTTCAAAATTGCTGTATTTTTTTTGGACTTCAGTATATACTTCCCTCCATATAGGATCTTGTATTTTACTGGTGTAAACAGCATCCGGAACATCAGGCTGAAAAATATAAGAATATTGATTTCTTACTTTCGGAAAATCATTAATAGGTGTTTCATAAAAAATCTTGTCTAGGCGCTCTACCTTTACTTGTTCCAATGGGATTTCCTCTATTTCATTTTCGATTTTGCTTTTTTTGTCGCAAGAAGCAAATAAAATGCAAATTAATACCGGTAAAATATATTTTTTCATAATTCCTTCAAATGCTAAAATAACTGAAAAACAAATTGCTTAGGTAACTGAAACGCAATCGACTTAAAATTATTATTTTTGCAAATATACATTGTGGTTTTTTAAATTCTCAGAAATTATGTCTAAAAAAAGTAACCTACCAATTGATAAAGTTAATTCATACATTGTTGCTTGGCTAAAGTCATATGCCGAAAAAGCAAAAGTAAATGGTTTTGTAGTGGGAATTTCTGGCGGAGTTGATTCGGCAGTCACTTCTACTTTATGTGCTCAAACGGGTTTGCATACATTGTGCGTTGAAATGCCCATTCATCAATCCATAACCCAAGTAAACCGAGGAAGGGAACATATTGAACAACTTAAACAAAAATTTGGAAACGTGACGAATGCCGAATCGGATTTGACCGCTACTTTTGAAACTTTCCAAAATGCCATTCCGAAAACGAATGATGATACAAAATTAAATTTGTCCCTTGCTAACACTCGTGCACGTTTACGCATGACAACCTTATATTACTATGCTGGAATAAATGGTTTGCTTGTTGCTGGAACAGGGAATAAAGTAGAGGATTTTGGCGTTGGTTTTTATACTAAATATGGAGACGGAGGTGTTGATTTAAGTCCAATTGCCGACTTGATGAAATCGGATGTCTATGCTTTAGGCGAATATTTGGAAATACCGAAATCCATATTAGCGGCTGCTCCAACCGATGGCCTTTTTGGAGATGATCGCTCAGACGAAGATCAATTGGGAGCCAGTTATGATGAATTAGAATGGGCAATGGTTGAAGTCGAAAATGGGAAATCAAATACAGACCTTTCGGCTAGGGAAAGAATTGTACTATCAATTTATGAAAAACTTAACAAAATTAACCAACACAAAATGAAATCTATTCCAGTTTGTGAGTTACCTAAAGAATTTAAATGATTATTTAACAGTATTTTACATATTCTCTTTTTAAATTTCTTACCTTTGTACTTCTTCGATTTTATAACCAAAAAAAAATATCATGATTAATGTTTGTTTAGCAGATAATTATCCGGTTGTTCATTTTGGGGTAAAAGCTTACTTCAAAGATCATGCGGACATCAATATTGTTTCCAATGTAGGGAATTTCTCTATGATTGACGAAGCATTAAAAAACAAGAAAATTGACATCTTGGTTCTTGATTTAGAACTGGAAGGACTTTCAAGTATTTTTGATGTTAGGACAATTTTAAAAAACCATCCCAATACAAAAATCCTTATCTATACTAATTTGTCAGAACAGATGTATGCACCAAATGCTATAAAAATTGGCGTGTCTGGATTTGTTCATAGAACTGCAAAATTAGAAACCCTTGGAAATAATATCATTAAAATCAATCAAGGTTTTATAGTAGTAAGCGAGCCTGTTAGGAGAAGTATTGATTTAATATCAAAACAACCTAAAAGCGAACGTCTTTATAGAAAAATATCCAATAGGGAAATAGAGGTTTTACGCTATTTAAGCGAAGGAAAAAAGAACAATGAAATTTCTAAAATCCTTGGTCTAAATGAAAAAACGATTAGTACCTATAAACTAAGGCTATTGACTAAATTAAATGTTACCAATTTAGTTGATCTGGTTAACAAGGCAAAAACTTTGGATATCGTTTAATACCTTGACATTACCCTTCCCAATTTATTGGAAAAAGAGTAAATCAATTTATAATAATCCATTGCCATTGAAAGAGGTTCTGTATTGTCTGCATCTGGTTCAGACGATATAGAACCTTTTAATTCTTCTATCAGTTTGTCAACGAGGTACCAACGAAGCGTAAGTATGGTTTCTGAAACATATTGACCAATGGTTTTATCCTTTTCTTTTACAAAAATATTCTGTCCTTCCCAATCATGCAGTGTCAGCCTTTCATCTTCCATCAAAATATCGGTTACTTCTTGTGAGAATTCTGGTGGCAACTGAACTAAATACTGTTCAATAGTAAAGGTTTCGTTCTGATGGTAATAATCCATTAAATTAGTATAAATTGCCTTAAACAATTCATTCGCTAATTCAACTTCGTCTTCTTGCAAACTCAAATAAATTTTTTGGTAAACAAAATATTCGTTTTCTTCTACCACTGTTTCTATTTCCCCTTCTTCATTATTCTTTAAAAGATAGTCTTCGAATTTTTCAGCTTTATTTCCATATAAAAGCAAAATTTCAATAATTTTTCTTTCCAATTGATACAGAATATCAATTTTTTCAACGGCAACAGGGTTTTCGTTTTTAATGACTTGAAAAGCATTTTGGTCCTGCTTCATTTTTTTACCAACCTCAGCAATGTCCTTTTTAACAAGCTGTGCTAAAGTACTCACCAAAACTTGTTCAGAAATATCCATTATACGGGCACATTCCTGAATATAAATTTCCCTTTGGATTCTATCCGGAATTTTAGAAATACTCGTAACCATATCCCGAATCAAATCGGCTTTTTTTATAGGGTCATTTTTTGCATCGTTCATCAAAAGGGACGCTTTGAACTGAATAAAATCCTTAGAATTTTCGTCTAAATATTTGACTAACTCATCATAAGGTGTTTTTTTTGCAAAACTATCTGGATCTTCGCCCTCTGGAAAACCACATACTTTTACATTCATTCCTTCTTCAAGAATCAAATCGATTCCACGGATAGACGCACGAAGTCCAGCTGCATCTCCATCAAAAAGCACCGTAATGTTTTTTGTCAGCCTGTTGATTAACCTAATTTGGTCTGGCGTTAAAGCTGTTCCCGAAGAAGAAACCACATTTTCTATTCCTGCTTGGTTAAACTGAATTACATCAGTATAGCCTTCTACTAAATAACAATTGTTTTGTTTCGCGATAGCTTGTTTTGCCTGGAATATTCCATATAAAACTTTGCTTTTGTGATAAATCTCGCTTTCTGGAGAATTAAGGTATTTTGCCGCTTTTTTATCATTGGTTAAAATCCTTCCTCCAAAACCAAGAATCCTCCCGGACATACTTTGAATAGGAAACATAACGCGTCCTTTGAATCGGTCAAAAGGTCGGTCTTCACGCGGAATAGTCAATCCTGTACTTTCTAGGAATTCCAATTTATAGCCTTTTCCTAAAGCTTCCTTAGTCAAGGCATCCCATGTTTCAGGAGAATAACCCAATACGAACTTCTTAATCGTCTCATTGGAAAAACCTCTTTCCTTGAAATACGAAAGTCCGATTGCTTTTCCTTCTTCCGAATTTAAAAGTGTGTCATGGAAATAGTTTTTGGCAAACTCAGAAACCAAATACATGCTTTCCCTAACATCCGTATTTGCTTTTTCTTCGTCAGTTTGTTCAGTTTCTTCTATTTCAATATTATATTTTTTAGCTAAATACCGAATAGCTTCTGGATAAGTAAAATGGGAATGTTCCATTAAAAAAGCTACTGAATTCCCTCCTTTGCCGGAACTGAAATCCTTCCATATCCCTTTTGCCGGCGAAACCATAAATGATGGCGAACGCTCATCTGAAAAAGGACTCAATCCTTTAAAATTAGAGCCAGCACGTTTCAAATCTACAAAATCACCAATCACCTCCTCAACTCGGGCAGTTTCAAAAACGGTATCTATTGTAGCTTTAGAAATCAATTTTGATAAAATTTAAGTGTTGCCAAAGTTACAAAGTTTTATAGATTAAAAAACCCTTTAAGAGCCGAAACTCAGAAAGGGTTTTGAAAACTAACTAATCCAAAAATTTTAATTGAAATCGAAACGAATTCCTAATGAGATATTGTTTTGATTAACTGCATTATCCCTAAACAAAGGATTTAAGTCATACTTCACATACAAACTAGTTTCTTTGTAACCTATATAAGTGCTTATTCCATATATAACATCTGTGGTATTGAAATCCCCTTTTTCCCTAGTTCTAATGTCATTCCCATTCGCATCAAATTCCAAAATTTGTTTTGATTTTAAATTGAGTCCTGCATCCTAAGCCTATTCAAAATGGTTAAAATCGAAACGAATTCCTACTGAAATATTATTTTGATTTATTGCATTGTCTTTGAATAAAGGGTTCAAATCATATTTTATATACAAACTGGTTTGTTTATAACCTATGTATGTACTTATTCCATAAATAGCATTGGTAACATTAAAATCTCCTTTTTCTCTGGTTTTCACATCATTCCCATTGGCATCAAATTCCAGAATTTGTTTTGATTTTAAATTGAGTCCTGCATAACCACCCAGACCAACTCTCCATGACTGGTGTGATTTAAATATAGTTTTATCATTTCTTATTTTCTTACCAGAAAAATCAAACTCTAAATGTATTGGAGCGACTAAGTAAACGTTTCTGAAACGAGAATCTTCCAGATGAATTGCGTTAACTTCTAAATTTGTCTGGTTACCATCTGTTACAAAACTGCGATTATCTGTTGGTCGAAGGTTATTATACATTACTGACAATCCATATTTGAAATGCAATAGATTTGCATTTTTAAAGATTCGTGAATTTCCAGTTACCCCCCATTCGTAAAAATGCGAACCAAAATAACGGTAATCTGAATGTGCTACCTGCTCATTGGTTACTAAATTATTAAATCCTGCAGCAAAAACAAACTGAGATGTAGTTCTGCGTTCTGATAAATTAGCAATTGAATCTCTTTTCTTTATATACTTCTCTTTGTTTTTACCCTTTGATTTATTGTAAGTGATTTCAAATGAATTAGGAGTATACTCTCCTTCAATTTTTCCATCAACCTTATCTTGGACCAAGGTTTTTAATTCTTCCTGAACAGCATTTACTCTTGTTTCAATATTTTTTGCTCTAACCTCAGCTAACTGCATTTTTTTTTCGTCTGCTTGTTTGCTATTAATTGTTCCCGATTTTAATTGTTCATTCACGGCTTCTACTTCTGTTTTCAAAGCCGCTTTTTCTTCTTTTGTAATTAGCTCTATTTTTGTAGCAATCATTTTAGCTTTTGATTCAAAAGTCTCCTGAGCCTTTGCTATATTAATAAATAGACATAATACAAGTCCTAAGTAAATTGTTGTTTTATTCATGATGTTTAATTTTAATTTGATTGTTTTATTTTTGATTGATTTATTCTGCGTAATTTCTATTTACTATAACTGTTTTTAGAGTCTTAAAATTTTTATTTAATCTGTCCAATGCCGATTCTCTAAAAGTTAAATCCAATTCACCGTCAACCTGCGACAATAGACTGCTTGCATTAACTTTTATACTTGGTTTTACTGTAATTTTTTCTGATTTAATTGAAGGTTCAACTATAGCAACTTCGGTAGTTTTTGGAGTGATTAATTCCTGATCTGTTTTTTGAGTGATGATTGAATTCTCGGTAATTGGGTTTTGATTATTATTTATTATAACTTCTATGGTTCTATTTTTAGTTGGTTTTTTATTTTTTTCTTCAATGTTTACAGCTATTCCTTGTTTAACTTGAGAAGTAACTTTTATAGGCATTTCTTTTTTTATTACTGCTCTATCTTCAGTTTTTGGTTGATTTTCAATAACTACATCATTGTTTTCTATAACAACTCCTTCATTGTTTTGATTATAAAAGCCAATACCAATACATAAAAAAACAACTATACTAGCAGCAATATAGAGCCATGGCAACTTACGGGCTGGTTTTTTTTCTTCGGCGACAGCCAACATGGCGTCCAATCTGTCCCAAGCTTGCGAAGAAGGTTTGATTTCTCGCTGGTTGAGTTTGTTTTTAAAATCCAATTCGGTTTTATTTGATTGCATAACTGTAATTTTTGTTCGACATTTTTTCCTTCAACATTTTTCTTGCATGCGATAACTGGGATTTAGAAGTCCCTTCGTTTATGGATAGCATTGCTGCGATTTCCTGGTGTTTATATCCTTCTACCACGTATAAATTAAAAATCATTCGGCATCCATCGGGCAAACTATCTATGAGAAACTGGATTTCTTCAACATTTAAATTGCTGTCTATATTGTTAAAGCTTTCTTCTGTATAATATTCGTCTTCAATAAAATTTATTTTTTTTTGGACGCGTATATAAGAAATACATTCGTTTATCATTATCCTTCTTACCCAGCCTTCAAAGCTTCCTTTATGTTCAAAGTGTTTCAAATTAGTAAACACTTTCATAAAAGCCGTAATCATAATATCTTCTGCCTGATGCAGATCTTTAATGTATTGCCTGCAAACACTTAACATCTTTGGTGAAAATCTAGAATAAACCTGCTGTTGTGCAAATCGATTATTTTCGACAGCCAGAACAATTAATTCTTTTTCTTCTTGATGTAAGTTGATTACTTTCATATTCAATACCAATTTCAATGGTAAATATCAATAACGATTTTTAATAAATAATTCAACATTGCTATTGAAATCGCAATTGTATTGAACTTCTATTTACATAGACGAGAACGGTTGTGAAAAAGTTGCTTGGGTAAATGAAAAAAAATTACTTTTTCCTTTCGATAACGTAATTTACCATTAAAATCAAGGCTTCTTTATAAGTTGAAGCGGGAAAATTTTCTAAAAGCAAAAGTGCTTCCTGCTGAAATTCTTCCATTTTATTCTCGGCATACGACAATCCGTGATGGTTTTTTACAAATTCAATCACTTCCTTAACCCTTTTTTTATCCTTATTATGGTTCTTGATAGAGTTAATGAGCCAGCTTTTTTCTTTTGCAGTACAATTATTAAGAACATGAATTAGTGGCAATGTCATTTTTTGTTCCTTAATATCTATTCCAGTTGGTTTTCCAATGGCTTCATCGGTATAGTCAAATAAATCGTCTTTGATTTGGAAAGCCATACCGATTAACTCTCCAAATTTTCGCATTATTTCTACTTGGGCATCATCTACAATAATGGATTTCGCACCTAATGCACAACAAGCGGCAATTAAAGTTGCTGTCTTTTTGCGGATAATTTCATAATATACCGCTTCGGTAATGTCGAGTCTTCGGGCTTTTTCTATCTGAAGTAATTCTCCTTCGCTCATTTCGCGAACCGCTACAGAGATTATTTGCAATAAATCAAAATCCCCATTATCGATAGAAAGCAACAATCCTTTTGACAATAAATAATCCCCTACGAGAACTGCAATTTTATTTTTCCAAAGTGCATTTATCGAGAAAAACCCCCTGCGTTGATTACTGTCATCCACAACGTCATCATGAACTAGTGTTGCTGTATGAATTAATTCGATTACAGATGCGCCACGGTAAGTTCTTTCATTTACCAATCCGTCAGAAAGCATTTTCGCAGTTAGGAAAACAAACATTGGTCGCATTTGTTTTCCCTTTCGGTTAACAATATAATAGGTAATCCTATTGAGCAACGCCACATTGGAAGTCATCGATTGATAGAACTTTTTCTCAAAAAGTTCCATCTCCTGAAGTATGGGCTGTTTTATTTGTTCTGTAATTTTCATTGCGTCCAAATATACAATTTTAAGGATAGAAGTTAAATTTTGGTATTTGTAAATTATCCAATAATAGCAATTAAATTAAAAATAATTAAATTTATTAACATTTGAATGTTTTTTATCCTTATCTTAGTTTTATATTAATTTTTAATCTTAAAAAAATTGTATTATGAAAACAAAACTACTATTATTAGGAATGTGTATGGCTGTATTCGCAATCAGCTGTAACAAAGATGATGAAACTACAGTTAACCAAGGAGGTAGCGACCTTGTTGCAAATCAGAAAGTGGACTCCGCTATTGATGACGTTTCAGCTATTGCTGATGACCAATATGAAGTTAATGAAGGAACCCCAACAGGAAGGGATGGAACTTATCCAACTACATTGCCAGATTGTGCCATAGTAACTCATGCCAATGCAAGCAATACTACAATCACATTTGGCACTGCAACTGCAGGATGTATGTTTAGAGGGCATTTGCTTAAAGGCAAAGTTATCTTAACCCGTACTGTAACAACTACTTTCCCAAAAGTAATGACCATAACTTATGATGGTTTTTATATTGATGGAAACAAATTGGAAGGAGAAGCAACGTGGACAAGATCGTTGATCGATGCAGGCACGCCAAACATGAGAATCAAAACCGTATTTGCGATGCACAACATCACATTAATAACTCCTAACGGAAATTATGTACGTAATGGAGATAGAACTAGAATCATGTCACATGGTTTTACAACTTACGGTGACTTTAGTGACGATGAATTCATTACTTACGGAAGTTTTACTACCGTTCATCCAAACGGAGACGAGTACGTTTCTTACATCAGCCAAACATATCCTTTATTGAACAAGGTATCTTGTGGTGCTGCTTTAGCAAGATTTCCAGTATCAGGTATATTGATTCTTCAAAAAACTTCAGGAGGTGCTACACATTCTGTAAAGCTTGACTATGGAACTGGAGTGAATGCATCTGAATGCGACGACAAAGCAATGATGTCTATCGACCAAGGTACTGCAGTTGAAATTACCTTGTAAAAAACCAACATATTTTATACAGAAACGTCCCGAAATCCGGGACGTTTTTTTATGCTTCTTTATTTGCCAATTGACCACAAGCAGCATCAATGTCTTTTCCTCTGCTTCGGCGCACTTTTACGACAATACCACTATTTTCCAATGCTTTGATATAAGCATCTATCGCTTCTGGGGATGCTTGTTGAAATTCACCATCATCTATTGGATTATATTCTATCAGATTGACTTTACAAGGAACATATTTACAGAATTTCACCAATGCATCAATCGATTCCTTATTGTCGTTGATTCCTTTCCAAACCACATATTCGTAAGAAACCTTGCTTTTTGTTTTTCGATACCAATATTCCAAAGACTCCCTTAAATCAGCCAATGGAAAATTAGACGAAAAAGGCATAATTCGAGCACGGATTTCATCAATGGCCGAATGTAACGAAACCGCTAGTTTAAATTTTACTTCATCATCAGCTAGTTTTTTTATCATTTTTGGAACCCCGGATGTAGATACCATAATTCTTTTTGGAGACATCCCCAGTCCTTCTGCAGAAGTTATCATTTCTATAGCTTTCAGCACATTGTTGTAATTCATCAAAGGTTCGCCCATTCCCATAAAAACAATGTTCGACAAAGGATGGTTGTAATACAGTTTGCTTTCCTTATCAATAGCTATTACTTGATCATAAATTTCACCAGGTTCTAAATTTCGCATTCTTTTCAACCGGGCAGTTGCGCAGAAATTACAATCCAAACTACAACCCACTTGACTTGAAACACAGGCAGTTGTTCTTGTGTTTGTTGGAATCAAAACACTTTCAACCACTAAACCATCGTGTAACCGAACCGCATTTTTCACAGTTCCGTCTTCGCTACGTTGCATCGTATCGACTTTGATATGGTTGATAACAAAATGGGTTTCGAGCATTGATCTTGTTTCTTTCGAAACATTTGTCATGTCCTCAAAACTATGTGCACCTTTACTCCAGAGCCATTCATAAACTTGGTTACCACGAAAAGCTTTATCGCCATTACTAGTGAAAAAATCCCGCAATTGCTCTTTGGATAAGGAACGAATGTCTTTTTTATCAATCATAGTGCAAAGGTAATTTTTAGATTTTAGATTATATAGTTTTTAAGAAGGCTTTTGTTATATGTAATATTAAAAATATGTTTTCGTAGATTTGTATATATGAAAGCATTTTCAATTCTATTGCTGTTTTATTCTTCATTGGCTTATAGCCAAAGTTATCTTTCTGAATATTATCGTTGGGGTGAGCCTAAATATTTTCACTATAATGGAGAATTAGAATCGTATGAAGCGACTGGAAAAATAAAAAAAATAACGGCTAAAATAATTTATTCCAATACTAAAGATTGGAATAAGATTGATTCTATTGATAAGCTTAATACTGATATATTAGAATTTACCCCAAACGGAAAACTTGAATCGGAATCTAAAAAATATTATAATAGCGAGGTCATTTATCTGAATGAAAAATATTTTTTTGATGAGTTGGGTCAACGAATAAGAAAAGAAGAATATTATGGGAAAGATTTTTCATATGCTGAGAAATTTGTTTATCACAAAAATAATTTGTCAGAAAAATGGATTAAAACAACTTTTCAAACTGATTTCTTTTTAAAAGAAAGATTTATTTATAATGATAAAAATCAATTAGTCCTGGAAGAAGATTTGAATAATAATTTAAGAACTAGCGATGTTGTATTATGTAAATTAGGAACTCCTGATTATGATACTATGCGACGAATTTATTATAACGAACAAGACTTGGTAAATAAAATTGAAACATATGCATATATTTATGATACCCAATCTAAAACAACTCCAACAGAAGACCAATTCTTGTTACGCAATACACTCACTGTTGATTTTTTAAATGGCAAAAAAGCAAAAGAAAACCAATTCGGAATTGAATTACCAGGTTTTGAAATGTCCATTGAAAGAGTTACTAATTATAAATATGATAAAAATGGAAATCTAGTTTCGGAAAAAACTCAAAGTAAAAATCCCAGAGCCAGCAGCCCATTTAAAATCTATAATTATAAAGACAACAAATTAAGTTTCATCGAAGAAGGCAATCATGAAAATATAATTAGTCAAAAGAATTATTTTGATGAAAATAAAAATCTAATCAAAATTGAAGAAATTAGAAATAACAAAATAGTCGGATACCGTAAATTCAATTCAGAAGGTTTTTTAATTGAAGAAAAAAGAGAGAGTATCAAATATGAATATAAAATTGAATACGATTCAAATGGCAATTGGATAAAATATTCAACTTATAAAAAGAATGTTTTAATCAAACAGAAACAAAGAATCATAGAATATTATGATTAATTGTTTTTATTAACTTTGCTGAAAATAAAACAATGCACTTCATTTCCCCAGAATTAGAAAATTATATCGAGCAACATTCAGAAAAAGAACCTGAATTATTAGCCGAATTAAACAAAGAAACCTATCAAAAAATTTTATTACCCCGAATGTTAAGCGGACATTTTCAAGGTCGGGTTTTGAGTATGCTATCTAAACTAGTCCGCCCTGTAAACATTCTTGAAATCGGAACCTATACTGGCTATTCGGCGTTGTGTTTATGTGAGGGAATGAAAGAAAAAGGACAATTACACACTATTGATATCAAAGAAGAATTAGTTGATTTTCAACGAAAATATTTTGAAAAATCAAATTGGGGCAATCAAATCACACAGCATTTGGGAGAAGCGATCGACATTATCCCAACATTGGATTTAAAATTTGATTTGGTTTTTATTGATGCCGATAAAGAAAACTATCTAAATTATTTTGAACTTATATTACCAAAGATGAATCAAGGCGGAATCATCCTTACCGATAATGTTTTATGGAGCGGAAAAGTACTAGAGCCTTTACATCCTAACGATATTAGCACAAAAGTATTAATAGAATACAATCAATTAATGAAAAGTGATTCCCGTATTGAAACTGTCTTATTACCTATTCGTGATGGCTTGACAGTAAGTCGGGTTTTATAATTCTTCGTTAGCTATCGGTTCAGTATTTGTTGGATGATCAACATCTTCTTTTTGTTTCGGAAAAATCCTGTCCCTTAAATTGACGTACAGTTTAAGCGCCATAACAGCCATTAAAATCCCCCATAAATAACCACATAGAATGTCCAATGGATAGTGCAGCCCTAAATAAATCCGACTATAGGCAAACACAAATGGCCATAAAAAAATAAGACCCATGTATTTTAGGTAAGGCCTTAAAACCATAAACAGAAAAAAAGCTGCTGCCATAGAATTTGCAGCATGTCCTGATATAAAACTAAACGTTTTGCTGGTCTGTACTGCCCGAATCAACCCATCAAGTGAAGGATCGCTCCCAGGCCTGAGTCTTTCGAACCTAAATTTAAAAAACTCATTGGTCGTTTGGTCGGTTAGGGTAATTAGGAATATCATCATCCCCATAATGAGCAAAGCATGGCGCCAGCCGAGGTTCTTAAAAACCAAATATAATATAAGTAAGAAAATAGGAATCCAATTGAATTGCTTTGTAATGATAAGCCAAAAACCGTCAAATGGTTCCGATCCTAAATTATTTAGGAAAATAAAAAATTCCCTATCGAGTTTAAGAATTTTTTCAAGCATTACATTTGGCGTTTAATCGGACCATCAAGGTCTTCTATATCTTCTTTTACTTTTGCCAATTGTTCACTGGTATCTCCCAATATATCTTCTTTTACTTTCGCAAATTGTTGTGGAGTATCCCCAAGAAGATTGTTCTTGACCTTGTCAATTTCAGAATTAATTCCTCCAGTCACGTCATCCAGCATCTTTTTATCAATACCGATTTCTTCTGCGCCTTTTTGGATTTCGCTTTTAAGATCATTTGTAGCATTTTTTAATTGCGCCATTCCTTGACCTAAAGTACGCGCTATATCCGGAATCTTATCAGCTCCAAACAACATTAGCATTACGAATAAAATAAAGATTAATTCCCCACCGCCTATTCCAAACATATTGTCAATTTCTAGATTTAAACTACAAAGTTACTATTTATATATAATTAAATATTAATCAAACTTTGATTTTACTTCTTCTTTTGGCCATGTATTGTTTGTGGTATCAATGTCTGCAGTTTCCAGTTTTGGATCCACAACAATTTTCTTAACCATTTTTTGTGTTGCAAAAGTCCTAGAAACCTCAGCATCGTTCATTCTCCAGATTTGAGCAGGAAAAGTCTGTGTTTCGGTAGTTCCATCTTCAAAAGTCAACTCAACGATAATAGGCATTACCAATCCGCCTGGTTTATTGAATGTCACTTCATAAAAATATTTAGGCGAAGTCAATTTTGCTCTTTCCCCCTCAGTGAATTTTGTTGTAACATATTCATCTAAGGTTTTAATGTCTTTGATATCCATAGATTTGTTCATCTCTGGTTTAAAATCATCACTACCGTTTGCTACCATATATACTAATGGCCCTGAATTTCTGAATCTATTTCTTCTTGTGATTTCTGGTGCTTTATAGTTTTTCGGCATCTCATTGCTTACAAAAAACTGTTTTACTTCTTTAATTCCTATATCATTAAAATCGGTTGTGTAAAACCAACCTCTAAAAAACCAATCCAAATCCACTCCAGAGGCATCTTCCATTGTTCTAAAGAAATCTTCAGGTGTTGGGTGCTTGAATTTCCATCTATTAGCGTAGGTTTTAAAAGCATAATCAAACAATTCACGTCCCATAATCGTTTCACGCAAAATATTAAGTCCTGTTGCGGGTTTTCCGTAAGCGTTGTTACCAAATTGCTTTAACACTTCAGAATTAGACATGATTGGCTCCAATCCATTTTGATCGCCACTCATATAAGGAACGATTAATTTTGCTGGTCCGCGACGTGATGGGAAAACAGATTCTTTCCATTCCGTTTCAGCCATGTATTGCATAAAAGTATTTAGTCCTTCATCCATCCAAGTCCATTGACGCTCATCAGAATTGACAATCATCGGAAAATAATTATGCCCTACTTCATGTATAATTACACCTAGCATCCCGTATTTTACTTCATTAGAAACATTCCCTTTTTCATCTGGACGTCCGTAGTTCCAACAAATCATAGGGTATTCCATACCTTGGTCTTGTGCATTTACTGAAACCGCTTTCGGATAAGGATAGTCAAACGTATGGCTTGAATATGATTTTAAAGTATGTGCCACCGCCCTAGTTGAAAACTGTTCCCATAACGGGTTTCCTTCTTTTGGGTAAACCGAAGTAGCCATTACTGTCTTTCCTCCTAGTTTTACTGCCATGGCATCAAAAATGAATTTTCTTGAAGTCGATATCCCAAAATCCCTTACCATTTCCGCTTTATATCTCCATGTTTTTTTCTTATCAGAAAAAGCCCCTTCCCTAGCTACTGCTTCCGCTTGCGTTGCAATTACCACTGGATTGTCAAACGACAATTCGGCTTGCGCATATCTTTTATTTTGTTCAGCGGTCAGTACTTCTGATCTGTTTTGCAATGAGCCTGTTGCTTCCATGATATGATCAGCAGGAACCGTAATATTCACTTCAAAATTCCCAAAAGGCAAAGCAAATTCACCACTTCCCCAAAACTGCATGTTCTGCCAACCTTCTACATCATTATAAACTGCCATTCTTGGATAAAACTGAGCCAAGACATACAATCTATTACCGTCTTTGAACTGCTCATAACCTGAACGGCCACCTTCGATCATGTAATTATTGATGTTGTAATTCCATTTGATGTTCAGCACAATCTTTTGTCCGTGAGCCAAAGGCTTGTCCAAATTGATACGCATCATTGTTTCATTGACAGTATAGGAAATCGGGTTTCCTTTAGCGTCCTTAACATATTCTATTTTAAAACCACCATCAAATTTTTCTTCAAGGTATCTTCTAGAAAAACCCGCCGCACTTTGAGCCGGATCTATTTTCGCACTTTCTACCAATGGCGTTTTTGACGTTTTTGCCATTAGGTTTTGATCCAATTGCATCCATAAATAGTCCAATGATTCTTTTGCATTGTTCGTATAGGTAATGGTTTCTGTGCCAAACAGCTTAGCGTTTTTATCATCCAGTTCAATATCCATTTTATAATCGGCTTGCTGCTGATAATATTCTGGACCTGGGGCACCTGATGCTGTTCTGTACATATTTGGCGTTGCCAATAAATCATACATTTGGCGGAATTTATTCGTATCGGTACGTCCTGCTTCTTTTGGTTTTGAAGTTTGTTTTTCTTCTTGCGCAAAAACAGCTGAAGAAAAAGCAATGACAAACAAGGCAACTTTAAAGATATTTTTCATAGGGTATTTAATTATCAAGCTATAAAAGTAAATTATTTTTAAAATAAATTAATTGATTCTGCTTACTTTAACATTCCCCTTATGTTATCGGGAGTCAATAAAAGGCTCTGCTTCTTTCCGTTAAAGTTAGTCTGAATAATATTTTGCTGTTCTAAATTCAAATCAAACAAAGCTGTATTCTGGATTTCAAGGGTTTTGATTTTAGTAATTTCCTTACTGTTATAATAACAGATAATCACGTTGTTTTCAACTTCCTTACTTAAATAGTTTATTGCCTTTACTTGTCCGTTTACCTTAATGGATACGTTTTCTGACAAGTATTTTTTCATCAACACAACATCTTCAGGAGTTTCCCCGGATTCTCCCAAAAAAGTTTTCTTGCCGTATTTTTTATATAAAACAGCGTTGAAATCGTCACTGAAAATTCGAGAAGTAATTTGCAGCATCTTTTTTTCCGGCGCATAATTAATCTGATAAATAGACACGTAAAATTTATGAAGGCTAAATGATGCCAGCATAAAAAACAAAACCGCTAGGAATGGAAATACAATTCTTTTTTTAGTCACAATTTTTATTTTTTTGAATTATAATTAGCTTTAAAATCTTCCAATTTCACAATTAAAAAATCCATGATTTCAAATTCGGAATCACTTTTGGCAACTGCTTGGCCTTTTGGATCATTACCGCAATAAATTAAAAACAACCCAATTTGTTCTTCTTTGAGTTTTAATGTTTTGATAAAGAAATCAGGTTGCAACTTTCCAATTACCACTTCGGTAAAATCTACGGCCACGTCTGAAGCTTCAGGAGGTTTATTAGACTTGAACAATTTAAAAATCCCTTTAAATATCCTAATGAAATCCAATCCGTTTTCTATACTGCCGTCAGGTGGCATCAATCTGTTTTTTGGCGAAGACTGCGCGTCATCAAAATATTTCTTGTCAATAATAGCTTGCATGTTGCCTGTATTGGGCTTAATGGCTTTTGGCACTATAACTTCTTCAATTTGGTTTACGTTTGCCTTAACTTTTAATATCAGTAATTTTTTATTCAAATCATCATTGGAAAGAATGTGCCTTTTGGCCTCAAATGCCAAACCAGAAATGAGCAATGTGTCTTTTTCTTTTGCTTTCAAATCAAAAAAACCAGACGAACTGATAAAAGTTTTAGTTTTCGCGGTAATGTTTTCTACAACACCAGTTTCGAGACGGATAGAGTCGTTTATCACTTGTCCGTGCAAAGGTTTCCTATCAGGGGATTGACCGAAACAACAACAAGAAAAAACCAATAATACAAAAAAGTAGTTATTTTTCATCCGTCATTAATTGATTATAGCTTGCAGCTAGTTTTCCTATCAGGAATTTCATCATATCCTTGTTCTTTGCTTTCATAGCAGCTACAAAAGGCTTGTCATCTATTACATAATATTGAAAATCCTTAATATAATCGGCAGGTATTTTCAGTTTTTCGACATAGAACTGCTCTTCATACAACACAGCAATTTTTGCCAATAAACGTTCTTTCCCTTCCACCACTAATTCTTTTTTTAGCATTGCAGTCCAGCCCGACATCCAGTTTAATGGCATATCCAAAATACCCGATTGAGCGGTATACAATTTTCTTTGCGCTGGAGTTAGTTTTTTTACGCCAGGAATAATACTGATTCCATCTGACTTTTTCTCAACCGTGACTTCTTCTATTTCAATTGCCTTAGAAACCATTTGGATGACAATTATTGGCAACTTTAAATCTTCCTCTTCAATTGTTTTTCGTTTAATTTCAACGTTTTTACCCGAAATAAACAATAGATCATCGGCTTTCGCCAAAATAAAAAACTCGCCGTTTGTATTAGTGACAGTAGCTTTTTCATTGACTAAATTCACTACTTCAATTCCTTCCAAAGCTATTGAATCGGCTACGATTTTACCATGAATTAGTTTTTCATTGGCATTTTGCCCAAAAAATAGTTGAGTAATAAAAAGCAAACAAAAAAGTATCTTAATCTTCACAAGCTATCATTTCTTTATATTCCGTTGCCAGTTCCCCAATCACAAAAGTGGTCATTGCAGAATTATTGAGTTTCAGAATTTTCACAAATCTATCGTTTTCAATTAAATAATACTGAAAACCTTTTACATAATCGATTGGGATTTTTAAAGTCTCTACATAAAAACCTTCTTCATACAACTCTTCTATTTGTGCCAATAAAAATTCTTTCTTTTCTATTTTGACTTGTTTTTTGAGTCTTTTTGTTCGTCCGTTTATTGCATTTATTACTGGATCCAATGGCATACCGCCGCCAAGCAAAGCCAATAAATGATAGGCTTTAAAATCGCCAGCCGTTTTTAATTTTCGTTCTGCCGGAGTATAATGCTTGGCTTCTTTATCCAGGATTCCCATGGAAACAGCATTGATTTCTGGATGTTTTTCTACGGTTACCGCTTCGATTTCAATAATTTTCGGAATCATTTTTATAATCATAATTTCCGATACCACGTCCTCGTCTTCTATTACATAACGTTTAAATTCAAACTCTTTTGCCGAGAAAACCAAAACATCATTGGCTTTCGCCAAAATAAAAAAATCGCCGTTTTCATTTGTCTTCGCGATTTTTTCATTGTTCAGATTCACAATCTCGATTCCTGAAACAAAAGCCGATTCAGAAACAATTTTTCCGTGAATTAATTTGCTATCGCTTTGGGACCAACCATTGGACACAAATAGCAGTAAGGTGGATAGTAGTATTTTAATTTCCACAGGCTATCATTTTGTTATAATTTTTAGCTAACTCAATAATCAAAAACATTGTCATTGTTTTATTTTTAGTTTTTAATGAATTTGCCAAAGCCTTATTCTCTATACAATAATACTGAAACCCTTTAATATAGTGAAAAGGGATTTTTAAATTTTCGGTATAATATTTATCACTAAACAGATAGTGTATTTTATTAAGCAAACTGATGTTTTTTTCAGCTGCTATAGCGATATCCCTTGCTGGATTTTTGCCAGTAACCATAATTTTAAAGGCATCAATAATTCCTTTAGGTTGCGAATATTTTCCTCTTTCGGCTTTAGAATAATGCTTTGCTGGTTTAGAAATAATACCTAAAGCTAAAGCATTAATCTCAGGATACTCATTAATCACAACTTCTTCTATTTCGATTATTTTCGGAATCATTTTTATAATCATAATTTCCGATACCACGTCCTCGTCTTCTATTACATAACGTTTAAATTCAAACTCTTTTGCCGAGAAAACCAAAACATCATTGGCTTTCGCCAAAATAAAAAAATCGCCGTTTTCATTTGTCTTCGCGATTTTTTCATTGTTCAGATTCACAATCTCGATTCCTGAAACAAAAGCCGATTCAGAAACAATTTTTCCGTGAATTACCTTTTCACCCACAGATATTTGTGCATCGACACGCATTACAGTAAGCAGTAATAAAATGAGTGCTTTTTTCATAAATCATTTTCAGAATGATTGTAAAAGTATCTTAATATCTTCCAAATTAATTATTAATGACTTGGTAAATTTCTGTTAATAAAATCTCATTATTAATAAGTAATTTTTATAAGACGATAGCACAATAAACTTATGTATCATCGCTTTGAGTGATTTGACCGCATCAATTAGCTTTACAATTCAAAATAACACAGAGAAGTTTTTATAATAATAGTTCTCGATACATTTATTTTATAAAATTATATAATATTTTATTAGTTTTAACTTAATTATTATATAAATTATATAATAACTTATTTTATCAAAATAATTATTTTTATATTAAATATAATTTTTTATAAATAATTAATAATAATATATATAAAACATATAATAATAAGTATATTTGTTTGTTTTTAAGCTTTAAAATCAACCATATGGCATTATACAATCTTGGTCTTAACCACATAACCGATGCAGACCTAAACATTTTAAACAATGCATTGGAAACGGCAAATAACGTTTTAAACAATTATGTTTTTAACCTGACTAAAAGCGACAAGAAAAAACTCTGCAAAGTAAAAGAGCAAAATAAAATGCTGATTAACCGGGTTCAAGAATTTCGCATAGCTAGCCCTGCCTTGCAATCGCCAGAAGTCAATTGGGTTGAATTTGAAAAGGATTACGAAAACAGGTTGCAAACCGAGCAGTTATTGTCAAAAATAAAAGCTATGGAGGATGTTTTGTTAGACATAAAAGCACTTAATGACCACGATAATTATACAGATGCCTTGCGGGATTATCACTATACGAAGTACAAAAAACAGTATTCAAACGAAGGAGGGTTCGAACCCAAATATGATGCTTTGAAAATCTATTTTCCAAATTCGGGCAGAACCAAAAAAAGTGTAAAATAAAACTCAATATGAAAAACTGCATTATTGCCAGCACCTCAACTTTGCATGGTGGCGAATACCTAGAATACCTTTTACCCGAATTGCAGCTGCATTTCAAAAATTACAAAACCCTGCTTTTTATTCCGTATGCAAGGCCTGGTGGTATTTCTCACGAGGATTATACTGCAAAAGTCCATACGGCTTTCGCCAAAATAAATATAACCGTTCGAGGCATCCATGAATTTGAATCTGCAGTAGATGCCATACAAAAAGCCGAAGGAATCTTTACTGGCGGGGGCAATACATTTCTTTTGGTTACCGAATTATACAGAAATAATGTAATGGGTGTACTCGCTGAAACCATAAAAAAAGGAACTCCTTATCTAGGCTGTAGTGCGGGAAGCAATATTTGCGGAATGACGATGCAAACGACAAACGACATGCCTATTATTTATCCGCCAAGTTTTCAGACTTTAGGCATTATTCCGTTTAATTTGAATCCGCATTACCTAGATGCCGACTTACAATCAAAACACATGGGGGAAACCCGCGAAACGAGAATCAAGGAATTCCATCAATTCAATACGTTACCCGTTTTAGGTTTGCGTGAAGGCAGTTGGCTAGAAGTAAAAGGAAATAAAATAATTTTGAAAGGCAATCTTTCAGCTCGACTTTTTAGACAAAATAAAAATGCTGAAGAATTAGAAACGGCAAGTGACTTGAGTTTGTTGAGATAAAAAACTCCCTTTTGTCATTCCAACGAAGGAGGAATCCCATCAAAATTCAAGCAAATTTCTCCTTTCGTCGGAATGACAATCTTCTCGTCAAATTTTTATATAAAAAAACCCCAAACTTACGTTTGAGGTTTTGGAGCGAAAGACGAGGCTCGAACTCGCGACAACCAGCTTGGAAGGCTGGAGCTCTACCAACTGAGCTACTTTCGCATTATTTTGTTAAACCTGCGTTTAACTTGGGTGCAAATATAGATAATTACTTCGCTTGAATGCAAATTTTTTACAATAAAAAAACATAAAAATTCACAAATCATTGATTACTAATAATTAAAAAATGCAAAACATTCAAAAAATAACAGCAATTGAAACCTTTCCTGTAAGGCATCCAATATTAAGAAGCGGAAAACCAATAGCAACTTGTCATTTTGACGGTGATGATTTAACCACTACCACCCATTTTGGTTTATTTATTGAAGAAAACCTCATCGGTGTGATTTCGATATTTGAAATGAAAAACCCACTGTTTACCGCTGACAAACAATTCCAGATTCGTGGCATGGCGGTATTGGAAGAGCTACAGAAAAAAGGTTTTGGCGCTGATTTAGTAGCACATGCCGAACATTTTATCACCTCTCAAAAAGGAAATTTAATCTGGTTCAACGCCAGGATAAATGCGGTGGGATTTTATGAAAAACTCGGTTATACAATTATTGGAAATGCGTTTGAAATAGAAGGCGTAGGAACACATTATGTACTGTATAAAGAAGTCGGCGCATTGTAAAATTCAATTGCAACTTTACATAATAAAATTCGGCTAAACACTATCTATATTCACAACTGACTGAACAGTAAAGGCATTACGCTTTAAAAAAAGTATTTTTCAAATCTAAATCCAGACACGCTTAGGGAAAGGCATTTTTTTGATGTAAAAATAAAGACTACCTTTATTACAAATCAAAACGATTATGAACAAATTCTTTCTAATACTATTTTTGGCCTGTTTTATCAGCTGTAAAAAAGAAGCTGACAAAAAACCAAACCCAAAAAAAATAGAAAAACAGAATGACACGGAGGCTTTTGATATAGAAAACAGTAAAATAAAAGAGGCCAAAAGCAAACTCCTGGTTTCCTTTTATGAATCAAAAAACAACAAGACAGTTTGGCTCTCGCCGAAGAAAAGAAAAGTAGTTTTAGACGAACTCAATAATTCTTTTCAGGAAGGATTGAATCCGAACGACTACGAAGTTTCGGTTTTAAACGCTTTCGAAAAAAGAAAAAGCGCACTTACTAAAGCCGAGTGGATCGAATATGATTTACTGTTGACAAACAAACTGAAAGACTATGTTTTTCATTTATCAAGAGGAAAGTTGAATCCGCAAAAACTATATGACAACTGGGATTTAAAATTAAGTAAAATTGATATCGTTCAAATGCTGGCTTCTATCCAAGAAAGTGAAAATCCAGTTGCCGAAATTGAAAAATTAAAACCCAACCATCAGGTTTATAAAAAACTAAAAGAAGCTTTGGCAATTATTGCTACATTTCCTGAAGAAGATTTCAAAACCATTGAAATCAAGAAGAAAATCCTTCCAAACGAAACCAAAGACGTACTGATTGACATCAAAAAAAGATTAATTTATTGGAAAGATTTGCCAGCAAACGCATCATTAACATCTGTTTATGATTCTGAAGCAGTAAAAGCTATGAAAAAATTTCAGGTGCGACACGGCTTATCTGCCGATGGAATTATTGGGTTCGGGACTATAGCTGCCTTGAATTTTACAAAAGAACAACGGAAACAACAGATTATTGCAAATCTGGAACGCTGGAAATGGTTTCCACGAAACCTAGGAAAAGAATACATTATTATCAATATCCCCGATTTTAAGTTAAGGGTAGTAAAAGACCAAGATACTGCAAGGGTTCACCGTATTGTAGTGGGTACAATTAAAAGAAAAACGCCAATACTTTCTTCCGCTTTGGATTATGCAGTTTTCAATCCCACTTGGACAGTTCCCCCTACCATTCTAAAAGAGGACATCATTCCAGAAACGGCTAAAAACAAAGGGTATTTAGCAACAAAAAACATCATAGTTTATGATTCAATCGGAAATGTAGTTAGTCCTGATAACTGGAATGTAGATCTGGCACCCAATTACCGCTATGTTCAAAGTCCGGGAATTTCGAACTCATTGGGGATGGTAAAACTCAATTTCCCAAATCGTTTTACTGTTTACCTTCACGATACCAATCATAGGGATTTTTTCGCCAAAGATTTTCGATCATTGAGTTCAGGTTGTGTAAGGGTAGAAAACCCAATAGAATTAGCCGAATATCTTTTAAACGACAGGGCTAAATACAATACAGACTCTATTACAGGGATTTTAAAAAACGGAAAAACCAAATACGTCAACTTTAAAAGAAAAATCAATGTTCAGTTATTGTATTGGACTGCATGGAGTGAAAACAACCAACTGATCTTTAGGGATGACATTTATGGGCTTGATGCCGATTTGTATTCTAAATTAGGAAATCAGAATTAAATTCGTTTTGCAAACTAGCCTATTAAATTGAAATCTAAACTTATGAAATTAATTTAGACATTGATTTCTTTACAATAGAAGGATGGTAAATAAACAGACACGATTTGTTTTTAATCGTATTGATTATCTCCTTAGTCAATTCTGCAGGCAAAGCTGGACATCCTTGACTTCTTCCTAATCTATTATGGTTTTTTATAAAAGAATTGGAAACATAATCCGCAGCGTGCATAACTACGCCTCTTTCCCTTGCATTATTATTCATTCCTTTTTCAAGTCCGTCTAATTTTAATGACATTCCGTGTTTCCCATTATAGATTTCGCCAGTAGAATAAAATCCCAAACTGCTTTTATAAGAAGAATTATCATTAGAGAAACTGTTTGCAAATTCATCACCTGTATTTCTTCCGTGTGCAACTAGCGAATGGAATAAGATGGTGTTTGTAGCTAAATCAATTACCCACAATCTTTTAGTATTAGACGACAAACTAAAATCAATTACGGTTAACATGTCTTTTTTAACCAATCCTTTTTCTTTTAAGGCGTAAAATCCTTTTAAAGCATTGGAAAAACAAGTTTGAGTTGGCAAAGCCATATTATTGGAATGCAAACTATTATACACAGAATTAGCTTTCGTTTCGAAATCAGGTTCTGTAATACTAGCAAATACTTTTGGTGTAAAGGATGTTTTCTCTGTTTTGTCTTTTGGTGAAAATGAAGTCAATAAGAAAACTAAAATAGGCAGGATTTTGTAAATCATTGAAAATGTATGCGTTATATTTTTATTTCGAACGCCAAAAATATAAAAATATTTGACCGCTCCAAATTTTTTTTTGTTTTTGACCGGCTTTTTTAACTTTTTTAGCATTATTTTATATAAAACTGCAATATTTCTGACTTTGAATTGTTATGTTATTGTCATTTTTGGGTACAGAGAAAAATGAAAAAAACATTTTTTTAAGATAATTTTAATAATTACGGATGTAACAATAGTAAAACTGGAAGACTTACTCAAAAGACAACAATACAATTCTGAATAAATCGATTATAATAATATAGCTTTGCGTTAATCAATCAAAAACAATCAATCAAATGAAATCGAAAATCCACAAACACAAAAAAAACAATATCAAAAATGTGAGTAAAAACAGCGCCATCCTAATTTTTATCCTCCTTTGCACTATTGGTTATGGTCAGAAAAAAACATTAAAAACACAATTGATTTCAGAATCAATCGCTATTGATGGAAATTTAAATGAACCTATTTGGCAAAATGCCGAAGTTGCTACTGATTTTTTTATGTTTCAGCCTGATAACGGAAAGCCAATCAGTCAAGACAAAAGAACGGACGTAAAAATACTATACGATAATAACGCAATATATATAGGAGCGGTTTTATATGATAACGATGCCAGTAAAATTATGAAGGAAATCACCCAGCGTGATGATTTTGGAACCACAGATTGTTTTGGTGTTTTTATAAACGGCTACAACGATGGTCAACAGGATTTCCGTTTTTTTACAACAGCTTCGGGAACCCAATTGGATTGCCTTGCTACTGAACAAAACGGGGAAGATTTTTCATGGGATGCAGTATGGAGCAGCAAGACTAAAATTTCGGCTACTGGATGGGTTGTAGAAATGAGAATTCCTTATGCAGCTTTGCGTTTCTCTAATGAAAAAAAGCAAACTTGGGGAATACAGTTCATTAGGGAATTAAAACGTGACCGCCAGATTTATACTTGGACCAATGTTGATAATAAAATAGGAAACGTAATTCAGCAAGCTGGACTATTGGAAGGAATAGAAAACATCAACCCGCCTACACGTTTGTTTTTCTTACCTTATACTTCTTATTATTTGAATGCAAACAAAGAAGACAAAACCAAAGGAACTTTAAAAGGAGGCTTGGATATTAAATACGGAATCAATGATGCTTTTACGCTTGATGCGATATTGGTACCCGATTTTGGACAAACAAAATATGATGACAAAATATTGGTATTAGGGCCTTTTGAACAACAATTCAATGAAAATCGTGCTTTCTTTACTGAAGGAACGGATTTATTCAGTAAAGGAAATTTATTGTACTCGAGAAGGATTGGCGGAAGCCCAACAATTTCTCCAGCTACTGCCTCAAATGAAACAATTGAAGAATACCCAAACAGCGTGAGTTTAATTAATGCTTTAAAAATCTCAGGAAGAACTAAAGACGGATTGGGAATTGGAATACTTAATGCTGTTACCGAAAACACTTCTGTATTAGTCGTAAATAATGATACCGGGGAATCGAGAAGAGCAACGGTTTCGCCTTTAACTAATTATAGTGTTTTAGTTTTTGACCAACGATTCAATAAAAATTCATCGGTATCGTTCGTGAATACCAATGTAACTAGGAATGGGAGTTTTCGTGACGCAAATGTTTCCGCTTTAGTATGGGATTTGAATACAAAGAAAAACACCTATAATCTTTCAGGAAATTTTAAATACAGCTATATAAATGATACAGATAGTAAACAAGGTATCGCAACAACGCTGGATTTAGGAGAAACGAGTGGTAAATACCGTTATAACATTGGTGGCGACTTGGTTACTAAAGACTATGACAATAATGATTTAGGAATCAATTATGAAACAAATTATTATGATGTCTATGGAGGCGGAAGCTATAGAATCCTTAACCCTACAAAACATTTTAATTCGTTTAGTACTTATTTGAATCTTTATACCCAATTTCAAAAAGAAACAGGAAAAATTCAAGGAAACAATATTAGTATGAACGTAAATATCAATGATAAAAAAAATCATTACTACGGTTTTGGCGTGAATGCAAATCCGCTTGAAGTGTATGATTTTTATGAACCGAGAATTGCAGGACGGTATTTAATATTCCCTTCAAGAGCTGGAGTTTTCGCTAATTTTTCATCGAACTACAATTATAAATTTGCATTGGATATAAATCCTTCTTATGCTAAATTAAATGAAGAAGGAAGGAATTCTTACGGAATCGGGATTGGTCCGAGATACCGTTTCAACAATAAATTTTCTTTAAATTACTACTACAATTTTTTTAGACAGAACAACAATAAAGGTTTCGTGGATTATGCTGATGTTGATGCTGATTCCACTACTCCTAATAGTATTGTAATTGCAAACAGAACTGTAGTAACCCATTCTAATACGCTTTCAGGGAAATATGCAGTAAATAGTAAAATGACTTTTAATCTTTCTGTTAGGCATTATTGGTCTTTTGCTGAAAACAAAAACTATTTGGAATTGGAAGACAATGGTGAATTGAGCGATTTGGATGCTTATGCAGTTAATAAAAATTCAAGTTTTAAATCATGGAACGTAGATTTATCCTATTCTTGGTGGTTTGCTCCTGGAAGCCAAATGTCGGTTTTATATAGAAACAGCGCCTCGGATTTTGAACGTGACATTAATAAGGATTTTGGCAAAAATGTTACTAATTTATTGAACAATGATGCTTTGAACCATACTTTCTCAATAAGTTTAAAATATTTTATAGATTACAATCAGGCAAAAAATTGGTTATAATTCATTAATTTTGGATTCTATTATCGACATCCAAATACAATGAACAAGAAAGTTATCCTGATGATTCTTGACGGTTGGGGGAAATCCCCTGATCCAAAAGTGTCAGCCATAGACCATGCCCATACCCCATTTATTGATTCGCTTTATACGAAATACCCAAATGCGCAACTCCGAACCGATGGACTTAATGTAGGTTTGCCAGATGGTCAAATGGGGAATTCTGAAGTAGGCCATATGAATTTGGGAGCTGGAAGAATAGTTTATCAGGATTTGGCAAAAATAAATCTAGCTGTTCAAAACAAAACTTTGAATACTGAAAAAACAATAGTTGATGCCTTTCAATATGCCAAAGATAAAAATGTAAATGTTCATTTTTTAGGATTGGTTTCTGATGGTGGCGTACATTCACATATTGATCATTTAAAAGGATTACTGGATGCCGCGGAAGATTTTGGTCTAAAAAAAGTATTTATACACGCCTTTACAGATGGTCGGGATGTTGACCCAAAATCGGGTGCTTTTTTTCTATCAGCTATAGAAAATCACATCAAAAACACTTCTGCAAAAATTGCATCAGTTATTGGCCGTTACTACGCCATGGACAGAGATAGAAGATGGGAAAGAGTTAAAAAAGCATATGATTTATTGACGAAAGGAATTGGAATCCATTCAGAAAATGCAACCAACAGTATCCATGACAGTTATAATAAAGAGATTACCGATGAGTTTATTGAGCCAATAATCATCGTTGATTCACAAAACAAGCCGCTTGCAACCTTAAAAGAAAACGATGTTGTCATCTTCTTTAATTTCCGAACCGATAGAGGACGACAATTAACCGAAGTCCTTACTCAAATGGACTGCGATGATTTTCAAATGAAAAAACTGAAATTGTATTATGTAACGATGACTAGTTACGACGACAATTTTTTGGATATGAATGTAGTGTATCACAAAGATAACTTGCAGCAGACCTTAGGAGAAGTGTTAGAAACAAACCATAAAAAACAAATCCGAATTGCGGAAACCGAGAAATATCCACACGTGACTTTCTTCTTCTCAGGAGGAAGAGAGGAACCATTTATTGGCGAAAGCCGCATTCTTAGAAATTCCCCGAAAGTCGCAACCTATGATTTACAACCAGAAATGAGCGCCTTTGAATTAGCAGATGCTTTAGTTCCAGAATTGGAAAAAGGCGAAGTGGATTTTGTATGCCTTAATTTTGCGAACGGCGACATGGTAGGACATACTGGAGTTATGAATGCCGCAATAAAAGCCTGCGAAGCAGTTGACAAATGTGTAGAAAAAGTAATTACCGCTGCATTAAAAAACAACTATACTACTATCTTGATTGCCGATCATGGCAATTGCGAAACGATGATTAATCCTGATGGAAGTCCAAACACAGCACACACTACAAATCCGGTCCCTCTTATTTTGATTGACAAAAATATCAAGAAAATCAATGATGGTGTTTTAGCAGATATTGCACCAACCATTCTGGATTTAATGGGTGTTAAAAAACCTGATGTGATGAATCGGTTTTCGTTAATTAGTTTCGGAATTTAGATTAAATTAGCTTCCTCACTATGGTTGTTTATGATTCTTTTCACTAATATTCTATCATTTGATTTCTCAAAAAATACAAACCAGGTAGTTCTTTCATTTGATTTATAAAAAATATAGAACTTGCCGAAATGTTGAAGGGATTTGGGAGTTTGATTGTGATTATTCATCAGAATAATTTCAGAAACATTATCATAAATAGCCGAAACATATTCTTCTGCGGTTTCTATAAATCCAAAATATTCATTTTTATATAGAACATAAACCAATTCATCAAGGTAAAAAATAACGTTTTTAGAAAATATAACTTCTATTTTACCCACCATTCTCGAATTTTCTTGATAGATTCTGCTTTAGCTTCTTCGACTGTATATCCATTTTCAAATTCCTTATCGAAATCTAATTTCGCTTCTATACCCTTTTTAGAGATACCATAAGAAACAATTGGTTCTTCAACTTTATTGGTGTCTTTTTTATGATTTTGATTTTGTTTTCGGGAATTCATAATTGAATTTTTTACTAACTCAAATATACGATTAATTTGAATTGAAAATTGCTTAACTTTTTTTAAAATCTAATCTTCTGCTCCCATTTCCAAGCACTTTCCAAGGCTTCTTCCAATGATAGTTCAGCTTTCCAGCCTAAAATAGTATTGGCTTTATCCGTATTGGCGTAAGCCGAAATCACATCACCTTCTCTTCTATCTACAATTTTATAAGGTAATTTTTGGTTGCTTACTTTTTCAAAAGCAGTAATCACTTCTAATACCGAGCTGCCAGTTCCAGTTCCAAGATTAAAGACTTCTACTTTTTCTATATTCTTTTTATCCAATAATCGTTTCAAAGCAATTACATGGGCTTTCGCCAAATCTACAACATGGATATAATCCCGGATACAAGTTCCGTCAGCCGTTGGATAATCATTTCCGTAAACTGACAATTCCTGTCTCAATCCTATTGCTGTCTGCGTAATAAAAGGCACAAGGTTCTGAGGAATCCCTAAAGGCAATTCACCTATTTTCGCGGAAGAATGAGCTCCTATCGGGTTAAAATAACGCAATAAAACGGCGTTAATATTAGAAACCTTAGCGACATCGGTTATGATTTCTTCTCCAATCTGTTTCGTATTTCCGTAAGGGGAAATTGCAGGTTGAATCGAAGAGTTTTCTGTTATTGGCATTGTTTCAGCCTGACCGTAAACCGTACAGGAAGAACTAAAAATAAAATGCGCTTCTGTTTTTTGTTGCAATTCCTGAAGCAGATAAACCAAAGCATTAATATTATTTTCATAATATAAAAGTGGGTTGCTTACGCTTTCGCCCACCGCTTTTGAAGCAGCAAAATGGATTACTCCAAATATATCAGTATGTTTTTTGAAGAAATTATGAACTGCTGCTTTATTTCTTAAATCTATATTTTCGAAAACAGGAATTTTGTTTGTAATCGCTTGGATTCCTTTTAAAACTTCTTCAGACGAATTGGAAAGATTATCAATAACAACTACTTCAAATCCTTCGTTTTGTAGTTCTACAACTGTATGTGAACCAATAAATCCTAAACCACCAGTTACAAGTATCTTCATAGCCCCTAACCCACAAAGGGAGAATTAAAATTGTTATAATATATTTACTATCAAGTGTTATTCCGCCACTTTTCCCTTAGGGGTTAGGAATTCTAAAATACTAGTTGTAATAAATTTAATCTGGTCGTCGTCCAATTCAGTATGCATTGGTAAAGAAAGTACTTCTTTTATCAATTGATTCGTCACCGGAAAATCTTCTTCTTTATATCTTGAATCCAAATACGCTTTTTGAGAATGCAGCGGAATTGGATAATAAATCGCACATGGAATTCCTTTATCCAATAAATGTTGCATCAAGGCATCACGATTTGCATCGACAATTCTTAAAGTATATTGGTGAAAAACGTGACTGTCTTTGTCCCCAAAAATAAACGGAGTAACAATATTTTTATGATTGACTAATGCTTGACTGTAAGCGTTTGCTGCCTTTTGCCTGGCTTCGTTGTAATTGTCTAATTTTGGTAATTTAGCATTCAAAACTGCTGCTTGAATACTGTCTAATCTGGAATTCACCCCCACAACATCATGATGGTAACGAACGTACATTCCGTGATTTACTATTCCACGAATTTGGTGTGCCAAAGCATCGTCATTAGTAAAAATCGCTCCGCCATCGCCATAACAACCTAGGTTTTTAGAAGGGAAAAACGAAGTGGATGCTACGTGTCCAATTACGCCCACTTTCTTTTTAGAACCATCGGCATATTTATAATTTGCTCCAATTGCCTGCGCATTATCTTCAATTACATATAAATTATGTGCTTTTGCCAATTCCATAATCGCTTCCATATTTGCGGCTTGACCAAATAAATGAACGGGAACGATTGCTTTTGTTTTTGGAGTTATTGCTTTTTTAATCGCTTCGATAGAAATATTGAAAGTATCCATTTCCACATCAACCAAAACTGGTGTCAGTTGCAACAATGCAATAACTTCTACAGTTGCTGCGAAAGTAAAATCGGCAGTAATAACTTCATCACCAGGTTTTAAATCCAATCCCATCATTGCAATTTGCAATGCATCTGTTCCATTTGCACAAGGAATCACGTGTTTTACAGCAAGATAATCTTCTAATGATTTTTGAAATTGGTGAACCTGCGGTCCGTTAATATAAGTATTGGTATCTAAAACTTCCTGAATTGAAGTATTTACAGTCTCTTTGATATGTTCGTATTGACCTTTTAAGTCAACCATTTGGATTTTTTTCATCTTACAGAATATTATGAAAGGCAAAAATATGAATTATATTTAAGAAACATATTTATTATCTTTGTATTAAATAGAGATAAAATGGAAACTGTATTATTAAATAGCGATTCGAAAAAAGACATCAATTTATTGATTAGTCTTGCTAAAAAAATTGGCGTTTCGGTAAAAATTATTTCATCAAAAGAAAAAGTAGTTATTGAAAAAGTTTCTATTGAAGAGTCAAAAGTTGAAAAAAACTTAGGGAAATTGATGAAAGAAGGAATTAAATCTCCGAATGTAAGCCGGGATGACATAATGAAAGCTTTAAAATAATGGAAATAATTTTTAAAAGTTCATTTCTAAAATCTCTTAAAAAAATAAAAAACAGCATCCTAAAAACAAAAATCCAAGAAACAATTATTGAATTAGAGAAGGTTCAAAAACATTCTGAAATATCAAATTTAAAAAAACTTTCTGGCTATAAAACTTATTATAGAATCAAAATTGGAGATTATCGGTTGGGTTTACAAATTGAAAATGACACAATAACACTAGTCGATTTTCAACATAGGAAAGACATATATAATTTATTCCCTTAACAAATGATGCTTTTCCTCTATAATTTAATTGTTCATTTAGCCGGTTTTTTAATCAAAATCATTGCGCTTTTCAGTCCGAAAATCAAGCTTTTTGTGGATGGCAGGAAAACCATTTTTACGACTTTATCCGAAAAAATAGCATCGTCCGATAAAACGATTTGGTTTCACGCTGCTTCTTTAGGCGAATACGAGCAAGGGTTACCTGTAATTGAAAAAATAAAGGAAAAATTTCCAACTCATAAAATTGTTCTGACTTTCTTTTCTCCGTCTGGTTTTGAAGTACGAAAGAACAATACAGTTGCCGATGTAACTGTTTATTTGCCATTAGATACCAAAAACAACGCACAGCATTTTTTAAAAATCATTCATCCTGAAATGGTGTTTTTTATCAAATATGAATATTGGCCGAATTATTTGAATGAACTTCAAAAATTACAAACTCCGACTTACTTAATTTCAGGAATTTTTAGGGAAAACCAATTGTTTTTTAAATGGTACGGTGGTTTTTACAGAAAAGCATTAGATACTTTCAATCATTTTTTTGTTCAAAATGCACGTTCAAAAGAATTGCTTTTGCAACTGGGAAAAACAAATGTTACCGTTTCGGGAGATACGCGTTTTGATCGTGTGGTAGCCATTTTAGAAAAAGACAATACGCTGGATTTTATTGCTGATTTCAAAAACGATACTTTAACAATTGTTGTGGGAAGTTCATGGCCAAAAGACGAAAATCTACTCGTAAATTTCATTAATTCGACAAAACAGAATGTGAAATTTATTATTGCGCCGCACAATATTAAAGCGGAACAGATTCAGGAATTAAAAAAATCCATTACAAAAAAAACAATATTATTTTCTGATGTAGAGACGTTGCGTGCAACGTCTCTACAGGATTATGATGTTTTTATCATCGACACCATCGGCATCCTGACCAAAATCTACAGCTATGCCAACATTGTGTATGTTGGTGGTGGTTTCGGGAATCCGGGCGTTCATAATATTTTAGAACCAGCGACTTTTGGCGTTCCGATTGTGATTGGACCAAATTTTTCGCATTTTGCAGAAGCAATCGCATTAGTGAATATGGAAGGCTGTATTTCAATTTCGAACCAACAAGAATTAAACGAGGCTTTTGAAAATATAATTCAAAATGAAGATATTCGCTATGAAAAAGGACATATTTGCAGCACTTTTGTACAGATGAATAAAGGGGCGACGGAAAGTGTGATGAAATATGTTTAAATTAATCAACTAAAACAAATGAAGAAGATTATTTTAATTGTGTTTTTATTTTTAATATCATCAAATGTTTTTTGTCAAACAGAATATGACAGTCTAGCGCCATACAAAACTGCTTTAAAATTAAATCTGAATGGTTTTAAAATTGGAGTTGAACAAAAATTTTATAAAAATATAACCGGACAATTTGAAATAGGAACCTTAGGAGGAAAATCAATAACTTTCAAACCTCAAGTCAGGATTTATAAAAAAATATTTAAAGGGAATTTTGCTTATGTAGGTTTAGCATATTTTTATAAACATCAACTAAGTAAATATAATGATACAGTACAAAAGTTTGAAAGCGATGGAACATATAGTGATAAATACACCAAAGATTTTAAAGTCAATAGATACATACATGCCATTACAATAAATTCAGGATATTATTTTGTTGAAAAAATATTTAAACAGAAAATCATTTTAGAATTGAATATAGGTGTTGGAGTACGTTATAAAAAGAGCAGTAGATATGGTTTATTACCAAATGAAGTGCTAGATCTAACAGAAGCATTTATTATAAGACCTGCAAAATATCTAGAAACAAATGGAGAATTTAGAGCATATCCCGAGCTTAATCTTAATTTAAGTTTAATAATTCCTCTCAAAAAGTAATCTTAAAATGACAACCTTCAGACCCCTACAAACTTCCCAAATAGAAACCATCAGCCAAATGATGCAGGATTTCTATGCAATTGACAATTATTTTATTGATATAAAGAATTCCAAAAAACTGTTTGAAGAATTTATTGCCAATGAAAATCTTGGGAAAGCGTGGCTGATTTTCAATGAAAATGAAATCGTGGGCTATGTAGTCCTGACTTTTATTTTCAGTTTCGAGTATGGAGGCAGAATTGCTTTTTTAGATGAGCTTTATATTAAAGAAACACATCGTGGCAAAGGAATTGGAAAAGAAACCGTTCAATTTATAAAAAAAGAAGTCGCTTCCTTAAATGTTAAATTGATTTATCTCGAAGTGGAAAACCACAATCACAATGCTCAGAAATTGTATATTGCCAACGATTTTGTAGTCCATAATCGTAAATTCCTAAAATATAAATTATAACTTGTTCAATATGAAATTCTTAAGATTATTTCTTTTATTATTTGTTATTCAGACTCAAGCGCAGCAAGGCGGAATGTGGATTCCTTCTTTATTGCAGGGAATGAATGAAACCGAAATGAAAAACCTGGGTATGAAAATGTCGGCAAAAGACATTTATGACGTTAACACCGCTAGTTTAAAAGATGCTGTTCCCCAATTTAACGGAGGTTGTACCGCCGAAATGATTTCGCCAAAAGGTTTGCTTTTAACCAATCACCACTGTGGTTTCGGACAAATTCAATCCCATTCAACCGTAGATCACGATTATTTGACCAATGGTTTTTGGGCTTATAAAATGGAAGAAGAATTGGCAAACGAAAATCTGGTAGTTACTTTTATCATTAAAATTGAAGACGTGACTGCTCAGGTTTTAAATGGCGTTGCAACTTTAACTTCGGAAACAGAAAAACAAAAGAAAATTCAGGAAAACATTTCAGCTTTAAGCCTTTCGTTACCAAAAGAAAGCTGGCAAGAAAATAAAATCCGTACTTTTTATGAAGGAAACCAATACATTCTTTTTGTAACGGAAACTTTCAAAGATATCCGTTTGGTTGGTGCTCCGCCAAGTTCTATTGGTAAATTTGGTTCCGATACCGATAACTGGGTTTGGCCAAGACACACTGGGGATTTTTCATTGTTCCGGATTTATGCCGACAAAAATAACCGTCCGGCAGCGTATTCAAAAGACAATGTGCCTTACACACCAAAACACTTTTTACCTGTTTCCTTAGATGGTGTAAAGGAAGATGATTTCACAATGGTAATGGGTTATCCGGGAAGAACAACCGAATATTTACCAGCGGTGGCGATTGAGCAAATCGTAAACGAACTGAATCCTGCAAAAATTGAAATCCGTGACCGTGCATTAAAAGTGGAAGATGGATTTATGCGAAAAGACAACGCTATCAAAATTCAATATGCATCAAAATATGCCGGAATTGCAAACTATTGGAAAAAATGGATTGGAGAATCATTGGGTTTAAAAAAATCGAATGCGGTTGAAGTAAAACGCAAACAGGAAAAAGCATTTCAGGAAAAAGTAGAAGCTGGAAAATATAGCGAGTATCAAAATTTGTTGTCTGATTTCGAAAAAAACTACAAAGAAATTGCGCCTTATGCCCTTTCCCGTGATTATTTTACCGAAGTGGTTTTAAGAAATACCGAATTATTGAGTTTGGGTTACAAACTGTATCAATTAGAGCAACTTTATACTACTAAAGGAGAACAAGCTTTTACCGATAGAAAAAACAATCTAGTTACTGGATTGGGTGACTTCTATAAAGATTTCAATCCGGCGGTTGATGAAAAAGTTTTTGAACAACTAATTGAATTGTATTTTACAAAATCCCCAAAACAGTTTTTGCCGGATAACTTAGTAAATGTAAATACTAAAAAACTGACCACCGAGATTTATACCCAAACAAAGATGATAAGCTTTGATGGCGTAAAGCAATTATTGACTGGAGATGCTAAAACGGTTCTAGCCAATTTAAACAATGACAAAGGTTTTCTGCTTGTAAAAGCCTTAACGGAAAAATATATTCAAGAAGTACAACCAAAATATGACGAAATTAATTTAAGAATTACGGCATTGCAGCGTACTTATATGAAGGCACAATTAGAACTGAATAAAAATGCACGGATTTTCCCGGATGCCAATAGTACTTTAAGGGTAACTTACGGAAAGGTAAAAGGTTATGAACCAAAAGATGCAACTTTATATACGCCTGTAACTTATTTAGACGGAGCTATGGAAAAATACATTCCGGGCGATTATGAATTTGACGTTCCTTCAAAATTGATTGATTTGTATAAAACAAAAGATTATGGTCAATATGGAGAAAACGGCAAAATGCCAGTTTGTTTTATTGGGACAAATCATACTACTGGAGGAAATTCCGGAAGTCCTGCAATGGATGCAAATGGAAATCTAATCGGACTGAATTTTGACCGCGTTTGGGAAGGAACGATGAGTGATATTTATTACGATCCGAGCATTTGTAGAAATGTTATGGTCGATATTAGGTATGTATTATTCATTATGGATAAATATGCTGGCGCAAAAAATCTCATTGAAGAGTTAAAATTAGTGCATCCTAAAAAAACTAAAGTGCTGAAAAAGAAAGCAATTCAGAAAAAAGCACCAATGAAATCAGCTGTTAAACAAATCAAAAAATAAATATTGCAGCTGCCCTTTTTATGGCATAGTAATTGTAAATAAACCAGAAGTTGCAAAGGAGAATATTTTTTGAAAAAAAAATTAAAAAATAATTTTAGATATTAAAAAATTTATATCTTTGCCTCGAATTAATAATTAACCTTTTATAAAAATTAAGATGAAAAAAGTATTTTTAAGTTTAGCTGTTGTTGCTGTATTGTCATTAGTATCTTGTAAAAAAACTGAAGAAGCTCCTGTAGAAGCTCCTGCTGTTGAAGAAACTGCTGCTCCAGTTGAAGAAGTTGCTGCTGATACAACTGCAACTACTACTACAACTACTACAACTACTGAAACTGCTGCTCCTGCTGCTGCTCCAGCTGCTGCTCCAGCTGCTCACTAGTAGTTTACTACAAGTAAAAAATCAAGCCGCTTTTAGCGGCTTTTTTTATGATTAAAAATTTAGAGTTTAACTAAATTATTTCTTACACTTACAAAGGTGATACATCTTCAAAAATCACTTCACTATCAGAGAAGTCAAGAATTTCAGACTTTGAACCATATAAAACAATTTCCCTTATTCCTTTTTGGAGTCTTAGCTCAGTTGTATATTTTCTACTAGTAGCCATATGCTGGCCCTCAAACAAAAGCTTAAAAAAATATTTTCCGCTTGATGTTTTGAGTTTCAAGAATTCCGCCACATCAATTTTTTCTTTTAGCTTTTCGATACTTTCTTCACACTCGAATTTTAGCTCATAACTCAAGCTAGTAAAAATTGTCTTGCCTTTTCTTGAAGCAAAAACAAATTTATACTCATCATTAAAACGCTTGCTTATTACAAAAGCTCCCATAAGGTTTTAGATTAAAAAAATATTAGATTAAATAAAAAAAGCTCCAAACATAGTTTGAAGCTTTTTAGTACTCAGAGCGGGACTTGAACCCGCACGAACATTGCTGTTCACTGGATTT
>JAZKDI010000013.1:0-139918 GCA_040387655.1 Bacteroidota bacterium
TTAAGAAGCTAATATTTATATACGATGTCATCAAACAAAAAATACTGGAAAAGTGTTGAAGAACTAAACGAAAATAGTTCTATTGTTGAGGCGCTTAGAAATAACGAATTTGTTGAAGCCATTCCTACTGATGAATTCTTAGGAAATAAAGAATCTTTATCTTCTTCATCAACAACTCGTCGTGATTTCTTGAAGTACGTCGGATTTAGTACTGCTGCAGCATCACTTGCGGCTTGTGAAGGTCCAGTACATAAGTCTATTCCATACGTTTTACAACCTGAACAAATTATCCCTGGAGTGGCAGATTATTATGCAACCACAGTATTCGATGGTTTTGATTTTGCTAATCTTTTGGTAAAAACAAGAGAAGGTCGTCCAATCAAAATAGATAATAACAGAATCGAAGGAGCAAAATTTGCTGCTAATGCAAGAATTCATGCATCTATTTTATCAATGTATGACAGTATGCGTTTGAAAGAGCCAAAAATTGCAGGTAAAAATGCAACTTGGTCAGACGTTAATGTGAAAATGAAAGCAAGTCTAGCTGAAGCTAAAGCAAAAGGTGGTCAAATAGTTTTATTGACCAATACTTTAGCAAGTCCTTCTACAGAAAAATTAATTGCTGAATTTGTAGGGTCAAACCCAAATGCAAAACACGTTGTATATGATGCAGTTTCTTCATCAGAAGCATTAGATGCTTTTGAAATGATTTATGGGGAAAGAGCTTTGGTTGATTATGATTTTTCAAAAGCCAACCTAATTGTTTCAGTAGATGCTGATTTCTTAGGTGATTGGCAAGGTGGAAATTATGATACCGGTTATGCAAAAGGCAGAATTCCAAATCAAGGAAAAATGTCTCGCCATTATCAAATGGAAGCAAATATGACATTGTCCGGTGCTTCAGCAGATAAACGTATTGCGATGTCTGTCGCTACTCAAAAGCAAGCATTAGTTAGAATATATAACGTAGTTACTAATTCTTCAGTTCCTTGTGTAATCAATAAAGATGTAGATGCATTAGTAACTAAAGCAGCACAACAATTAAAAGCTGCAGGAACAAAAGGAGTTTTGGTTTCTGGAATTCAAGATAAAAACGCTCAATTATTGGTTTTAGGTATTAACCAAGCCTTAAATAGCGAAGCTTTTGTTACTTCAGGAGCAAGACAGATCAGAAAAGGATCAAACGAAAAAGTATCGCAGTTACTTGCAGATATGAAAGAAGGTAAAGTACATACTTTAATAATGAGCGGAATTAATCCTGCTTATTCTTTACCAAACAGCAATGAATTTATTGCTTCATTGAAAAAAGTAAAAACATCAATCGCTTTCTCTTTGAAAGAAGATGAAACCGCTTCCCTTACTACAATCGCTGCTCCAGTTCCTCATTATTTAGAATCTTGGAACGATGTAAGTATCACTAAAGGATCTTACTCTATCACACAACCTACAATACGCCCTATATTTAATACCAAACAATTTCAAGACGCTTTACTGGCTTGGAATGGTAGTTCAGCTAGTTTTTATGATTATTTAAAAGCTAACTCATCAAATAATATTGCTGGATCAACTTGGAACAAAGTATTGCATGATGGTATTATTGTGTATCCAGGTGCTGGACTTTCTGCTGCTGGAGCTAATTACAGTGCAGTTGCTAATGCCTTGGCGCAATCAAAATCTAACAAAGGGCTTGAATTGGTTTTATATACTAAAACGGGTCTTGGAGATGGTCAACAAGCAAACAACCCTTGGTTACAAGAATTCCCAGATCCTATCACTAGGGTTTCTTGGGATAACTATATTACTGTTTCTAAAGCTGATGCTGATGAAAAAGGTTTGATGAATGAAATCGTTGCCAATGGTGGTTTGAATGGTAGTTATGCTACAATTACTGCTAATGGAGTAACTATTGAAAATGTACCGGTTATTGTGCAACCTGGTCAAGCAGTTGGAACAATTGGATTAGCATTGGGTTACGGTCGTAAAGCCGCTTTAAAAGAAGAAATGCAAGTAGGTATCAATGCTTACTCATTATATAAAAACTTTAATAATGTACAATCTGTTACTTTAAGCAAAGGTTCTGGTCAACATGAGTTCGCTTGTGTTCAAGGTCAGAAAACTTTAATGGGTAGAGGAGACATCATTAAGGAAACAACATTAGATGTCTTTAATAATAATCCTGCTGAAGAGTGGAATGAAGTGCCTAAGGTATCTTTAAACCATGAAGAAGTGGCTGCTACTACTGTAGATTTATGGACTTCATTTGATCGTTCAGTAGGTCACCATTTCAATTTATCAATTGATTTGAATGCATGTACTGGTTGTGGAGCTTGTGTTATTGCTTGTCATGCAGAAAACAATGTTCCTGTTGTAGGTAAATCTGAAGTTAGAAGAAGTAGGGATATGCACTGGTTGCGTATTGATAGATATTATTCTTCTGAAACTACTTTTGCTGAAGACAATAAGAAAAAAGAAGAATTTGATGGATTGTTTGGAGATAAAGGATCTTTAGGAGGTTTTGGAGAAATGGAAAAAGCTTCTGAAAATCCACAAGTTTCTTTCCAACCTGTAATGTGTCAACATTGTAATCACGCACCTTGCGAAACTGTTTGTCCTGTTGCTGCAACATCTCACGGTCGTCAAGGTCAAAATATGATGGCTTATAATAGATGTGTTGGTACTCGTTACTGTGCAAACAACTGCCCTTATAAAGTGCGTCGTTTCAACTGGTTCTTATATAATGGAAACAGTGAATTTGATTATCAAATGAATGATGATTTAGGTCGTATGGTATTAAATCCTGATGTGAATGTTCGTTCTCGTGGAGTTATGGAAAAATGTTCAATGTGTATTCAAATGACGCAATTGACTATTCTTACTGCAAAACGTGAAGGAAGAGAAGTAGCAAAAGATGAATTCCAAACAGCTTGTTCAAATGCTTGTTCTACCGGAGCAATGGTATTTGGTGATATAAACAACAAAGAAACTCAAGTTGCAAAACTGGTTGAAGATGAAAGAATGTATCATTTATTAGAGCACGTTGGAACAAAACCAAATGTGGTTTATCACGTAAAAGTTAGAAATACCTAGTATAAAAAATTTAAAATCAATATAAAGGATTATGTCTCATATATACGACGCTCCCATTAGAAAACCCTTAGTTATAGGTGATAAATCATATCACGATGTAACAGTTGATGTAGCTGCACCAGTTGAAGGTGAAGCAAATAAACATTGGTGGATTGTATTTTCAATTGCCTTAGCCGCATTCCTTTGGGGAATAGGCTGTATTATTTATACAATTTCTACAGGTATTGGTACTTGGGGATTGAATAAAACAGTTGGTTGGGCTTGGGATATTACTAACTTCGTATGGTGGGTTGGTATTGGTCACGCAGGAACCTTGATTTCAGCAGTATTATTGCTTTTCCGTCAAAGATGGAGGATGGCGATTAACCGTTCTGCAGAAGCAATGACTATTTTTTCTGTAATTCAGGCAGGTTTGTTTCCAATCATTCACATGGGTCGTCCTTGGTTAGCATATTGGGTTTTACCTATCCCGAATCAGTTTGGATCCCTGTGGGTTAACTTTAACTCTCCATTGCTTTGGGACGTTTTTGCAATCTCTACTTATCTTTCGGTATCATTGGTTTTCTGGTGGACGGGATTATTGCCTGATTTCGCAATGTTAAGAGACAGAGCTGTTACTCCATTTAATAAACGAATTTATTCTATCCTTTCTTTTGGATGGAGCGGTAGAGCAAAAGACTGGCAACGTTTTGAAGAAGTTTCTTTAGTACTTGCAGGTTTAGCTACACCACTTGTACTTTCTGTACATACAATTGTATCCATGGACTTTGCTACTTCGGTAATTCCTGGATGGCATACTACGATTTTCCCTCCGTACTTTGTTGCTGGAGCAGTATTCTCAGGATTTGCAATGGTAAATACACTTCTTATTATTATGAGAAAAGTATCTAACCTAGAAGCTTATATTACTATCCAACATATAGAATTAATGAACATAATCATCATGATTACGGGTTCTATTGTAGGGGTTGCTTATATTACTGAACTTTTTATAGCGTGGTATTCTGGAGTAGAATATGAACAATATGCTTTCTTAAACAGAGCTACCGGACCTTACTGGTGGGCATATTGGGCAATGATGTCTTGCAACGTTTTCTCTCCGCAATTCATGTGGTTCAAAAAATTAAGAACAAGTATTATGTTCTCTTTTGTTATCTCTATTGTAGTAAATATCGGAATGTGGTTTGAGCGTTTTGTAATTATCGTTACATCTCTTCACAGGGATTACCTTCCATCTTCTTGGACGATGTTCTCTCCTACATTTGTTGATATTGGGATTTTCATTGGAACTATTGGATTCTTTTTTGTTTTGTTTTTATTATACGCTAGGACATTCCCAGTAATTGCTCAAGCAGAGGTTAAAACAATCCTTAAAGGAACAGGAGATAATTATATTAGAGAAAGAGAAGCAAATAAACATTCACACCATGACTAATAAAGTAATTCACGCCATTTATAATGACGATGATATTTTGATGAATGCGGTTAAAAAGACACGTATAGCTCATTATCATATAGAAGAAGTTTTTACTCCATTTCCAGTTCACGGATTGGACAAAGCAATGGGAATTGCTCCAACAAGATTAGCAATTTGTGCATTTATATATGGATGTATTGGTATATCTGTTGCAACAGCAATGATGAATTTCATAATGATTCAAGATTGGCCACAGGATATTGGAGGAAAACCAAGTTTCAGTTATATTCAAAACATGCCTGCATTCGTGCCAATTATGTTTGAAATGACTGTGTTTTTTGCAGCGCATTTAATGGTTATTACTTTTTATATGAGAAGTAGATTATGGCCATTCAAAGAAGCAGAAAACCCAGATGTAAGAACTACAGATGACCATTTTTTAATGGAAGTTGCTGTAAGCGGAAACGAAGAAGACATGGTTTCTTTTTTCCAAAATACTGGCGCGGTAGAAGTAAAAGTAATCGAAAAGCATTAATTGAAGATATGAAAAGCGTATATAAAATAATGATTTTTTTAGGTGTATCGGTAATGGTAACTTCTTGTCACGATAAGAAAAACCCAAATTACCAATATATGCCTAATATGTATGAGGCGGTAAGTTATGAAACTTATTCAGAGTCTGACGCATTCAAAAACGGTAAAGAAGGTCAACTTCCAGCGGAAGGTTCTATAAACAGAGGCTTTGAAGTTTATGAGTATGAAAATTCAACTGCAGGATATGATTTAGCAAAAGCAAATTCTAAATCCCCATTAGCTCCATTGTCTGAAACTGATATGGAAAAAGCAAAGGGATTGTTTGAAATCTATTGTGCAATTTGCCATGGTACCGCTGGTGATGGTAAAGGTAAATTGGTTAAGCAAGAAAAATTCTTAGGGGTTCCTAATTATAAAGATAGAGTAATTACTGAAGGAAGTATTTTTCATGTTGAAACTTATGGTCTTAACGCAATGGGTTCACACGCGAATCAATTGAGTACAAACGAACGTTGGTTAATTGCAGCGTATGTAATGAAACTGAAAAGCGAATAATAATTGTAGAACAAACTCATCGTAATAGATATGTACACATTTTCAAGTAAATTAAAAACATTTTCTTTTATTCTAATGCTAATTGGAGCACTTGGAATTGGATATGGTTTTTTAACTGCCCCGAAAGATATTCAAGAAGTTGAAAAAATCCTTGCTGCCGAAGAACACGGTGGTCATCATTCTGAAGCAGCATCTCACGAAGCAACTACAGCTGAAGGTCATGCGACTCATGAAGAAGCGAAAGCGGATGGTCATGTTGCTGCAGCGCCAGAAGCTCCTATGCATTCTGAAAAAGATACAATCCATGCTGATTCATTGACTGCACCAGTAGTTTTAACGCCTGTAGTTGAGAACCATGAAGTAAAACATGAAAAAGTGGAAGCTCATGATGCTCATGCTGAACACGAGAACCATTTAAAACATGTTTTAACTCAATTACAAAACAAGCCATGGGCTGCTTTGTACGTTGCTTGTATTTTCTTTTTGCTTATTTCTATGGGGGTTTTAGCTTTCTACGGTATTCAACAAGTAGCACAAGCAGGTTGGTCTCCAGTATTGTTTCGAGTAATGCAGGGAATAACCGCATATTTGCCAGTAGGTTCTTTGATTTTCTTTATTGTTTTGGTTCTTTGTGGATTAAATTTTAACCATTTATTTATCTGGTTGGATAAGGATATAGTAGCTAATGATGCAATTATTAGATCAAAAGTTGGTTACCTGAACTTTCCTTTTTGGATTATAAGAGCTGGAATATTTTTATTAGGTTGGAATTTATACCGTTATTTTTCTAGAAAAAATTGTTTGGCTCAGGATGAATCAAATGATGATAGTTTCTACAAAAAGAACTTTAATATATCAGCAGGTTTTTTAGTTTTCTTCATCGTGTCAGAATCAATTATGTCTTGGGACTGGATTATGTCAATTGATCCACATTGGTTCAGTACTTTATTTGGATGGTATGTTTTTGCAAGCTTCTTTGTAAGCGGTATCACTACTATTTGTATGGTAACTTTATATCTAAAATCAAAAGGGTATTTAGAACATGTAAATACAAGCCATATTCACGATTTAGCTAAATTCATGTTTGGTATCAGTGTATTTTGGACATACTTATGGTTCTCACAATTTATGTTGATCTGGTATGCAAATATCCCTGAAGAAGTAACTTATTTTGTAACAAGAATTGAATTATACAATCTTCCTTTCTTTGGTGCAGTGGTAATGAATTTCTTATTCCCGATTTTAATTTTAATCAATACCGATTTTAAAAGAATCACTTGGATATTGGTTATGGCTGGAACAGTAATTTTATTAGGACATTATATTGATTTCTTTAATATGATTATGCCAGGAACAGTTGGTGACAGATGGTTTATTGGTGTTCCTGAATTAGGTTCATTATTTTTCTTCCTTGGATTGTTTATCTATGTTGTTTTCTCAGCATTGACTAAAGCTCCTTTATTGCCAAAGAGAAATCCATATATCGAAGAAAGTAAACATTTCCATTATTAATATTTAAAGAAAAAACAGATGACAAGTTTGTTGGTAATTATAGTTCTAGTCTTATTAGCTATTGCATTATGGCAGTTGACTAAGATATTCGATTTAACTCAAGTTGGGGAAAACCCTAATACTTCTCAGGTAGCAAATGACAAGGATAATAATATCCAAGGTTATATGATGTTTGGTTTCTTGGCTTTCATTTACATATTTACCATCTACGGTATATTTAAATGGGGACATTTTGTACTACATACTCCTGCTTCTGAGCATGGTAGTTTGATAGATAATTTAATGAACATTACTTGGGTTTTAATATTTTTTGTTCAAGCAGTTACTCAGGCATTGTTGCATTACTACTCTTTTAAATACAGAGGTAAAAAAGAAAACAAGGCGCTTTATTTTGCAGACAACAATAAATTAGAAGCTGTATGGAGTATTATTCCTGCTATTGTTTTAGCAGTTTTAATTCTTTACGGATTGTATGCTTGGACAAACATTATGTTTATCGATGATGATGAGGATACTGTTGTTGTAGAACTTTATGCACAACAGTTCAAATGGACTGCAAGAATTGCTGGAGAAGATAATGTACTTGGAAAAGCGAATGTTCGTTACATTGAAGGAATCAATACACTTGGTGTTGATTTAGCGGATCCAAATGCTCAAGATGATATCGTTGTTTCTGAATTGCACATTCCTAAAGGAAAAAAAATCCATTTTAAAATACGTTCTCAAGATGTATTGCACTCGGCTTACATGCCTTTCTTCCGTGCTCAAATGAACTGTGTTCCTGGAATGGTTACTGAATTTGCGTTCACTCCAATCTATACAACAACTGAATATAGAAATCTTCAGTATATGGTTGAAAAAGTTGCAAATATCAATGACATTAGAGCTAAAAAAAGCCAAGAATTGATAGCTAAAGGACAACCAGGTTTAGATCCTTATACTTTTGATTACTTATTATTATGTAATAAAATATGCGGTGCTTCACATTACAATATGCAAATGAAAATTGTTGTGGATACTCCAGAAGATTACAAAAAATGGTTAAGTGAAAAAACAGCTTTAGTAAAAGAAGTTAAAACTGCACTTGAAGCAGAAAAGCCAGTTGCACCTATAGTGATGGATGCTGTGAAGGATACAGCAGCGATGAAACCTGTTGCAGTTGAACCTAAAGTAGTAGCAGTTAAATAATTATTAAGAAAACTTAAAGTAAACATATATGTCAGCAGAAGGTCACGATCACGGACACGATCACGAACACGAACATCACCATAAAGATACTTTCATTACTAAATATATCTTTAGTATTGATCATAAAATGATTGCTAAACAATACCTTATAACAGGTATTATCATGGGAATTATTGGGGTTGGAATGTCAATGCTTTTTAGAATGCAATTGGCTTGGCCTGAAGAATCGTTTAAAATTTTCAACTTCTTGTTAGGAGATAAATTTGCTCCAGACGGAGTAATGACTAATGATATCTATTTGGCTTTAGTTACAATTCACGGTACCATAATGGTATTCTTTGTATTGACTGCCGCTTTGAGTGGTACCTTTAGTAACTTACTGATTCCTCTTCAGATTGGTGCACGGGATATGGCTTCTGGATTACTAAATATGATTTCATATTGGTTGTTCTTCATATCAAGTGTAGTAATGGTTAGTTCATTATTTGTAGAGGCTGGACCAGCGTCTGCAGGTTGGACAATATACCCACCTTTAAGTGTATTACCACAAGCTATTCCAGGTTCTGGGATGGGAATGACTTTATGGTTGGTTTCAATGTCTATTTTCATTGCTTCTTCATTATTAGGTTCATTGAATTACGTAGTAACGGTAATCAACCTAAGAACCAAAGGGATGTCTATGACAAGACTGCCATTAACTATCTGGGCATTTTTTGTAACTGCTATCATTGGTATCGTTTCTTTCCCGGTTTTATTATCTGCAGCTTTATTATTGTTAATGGATAGAAGTTTTGGTACTTCTTTCTTCTTATCAGATATTTATATTGCTGGTGAAGTGCTACATTATCAAGGTGGTTCTCCAGTATTGTTTGAGCACTTATTTTGGTTCTTGGGTCACCCTGAAGTTTATATTGTATTGTTGCCAGCGTTAGGAATTACTTCTGAAGTAATTGCAACTAACTCACGCAAACCAATCTTTGGTTACAGAGCGATGATTATGTCAATCCTTGCTATTGCGTTTTTATCAACAATTGTTTGGGGTCACCATATGTTTATCTCGGGTATGAATCCATTCCTTGGATCAGTATTTACATTTACAACATTATTGATTGCAATTCCATCTGCGGTAAAAGCGTTCAACTATATTACAACACTTTGGAAAGGTAACTTACAGTTAAATCCTGCTATGTTGTTCTCTATTGGATTGGTTTCTACATTCATCACTGGTGGATTAACGGGAATTATTCTTGGAGACAGTACATTGGATATCAATGTTCATGATACGTATTTTGTTGTTGCTCACTTCCACTTAGTAATGGGTATTTCTGCTCTTTACGGAATGTTTGCAGGAATCTATCACTGGTTCCCAAAAATGTTCGGAAGAATGTTGAACAAAAACTTAGGATATGTTCACTTTTGGGTAACTGCTATCTGTGCTTATGGAGTATTTTTCCCAATGCACTTTATCGGAATGGCTGGTTTACCAAGACGTTATTATACGAACACAAACTTCCCGTTATTTGATGATTTACAGGATGTAAACGTATTGATTACTACTTTCGCCTTGATTGGTGGAGTATTCCAATTGGTTTTCTTATACAATTTCTTTAGCAGTATTTTCTACGGAAAGAAAACAGTTCAAAATCCATGGAAATCAAATACATTAGAATGGACAGCTCCAATAGAACACATTCACGGAAACTGGCCTGGAGAAATTCCTCACGTTCACAGATGGCCTTACGATTACAGTAAGCCAGGACACGATGATGATTTTGTACCTCAAAATGTACCTATGAAACCAGGTGAAGAAGTTTTACACCACTAGGATTATATAAAATAAAAAATGCCTTTCTTTTTAGAAGGGCATTTTTTATTAAATCAATTGGATATTATATCCATTTGTGGGTTTCTCCATTGTAACTTTTTGTTTAAAGGACATACTATAAATAACAAACTGTAAACTGAATTCTGCTAACTGAAAAACTTTCTTTCTATCTTTGACAAATGAATGAAAACCTAAATCCAACCAACCAAAATTTTAATCCAGAAGAACTTGATTTAGAAAAAAGATTAAGGCCTCTTTCTTTTGACGACTTTGCAGGTCAAGATCAAATCTTGGAAAACCTAAAGGTTTTTGTTGAAGCTGCCAATCAAAGAAATGAAGCGTTGGACCACACGCTTTTTCATGGGCCTCCAGGTTTAGGAAAAACCACGTTAGCTAATATATTGGCTAATGAATTGGGGGTTGGAATTAAAATCACCTCCGGACCTGTTCTTGATAAACCAGGGGATTTAGCAGGTTTACTTACTAATCTTGAAGAACGCGATGTTTTGTTTATAGATGAAATCCATCGTTTAAGCCCAATTGTTGAAGAATATTTATATTCGGCAATGGAGGATTTCAAAATTGATATTATGATTGAATCGGGGCCTAATGCCAGAACCGTCCAAATCAACTTAAACCCGTTTACTTTAGTAGGTGCCACCACTCGTTCCGGTTTATTGACTGCACCTATGCGTGCCCGTTTCGGAATCCAAAGCAGATTACAATATTATAACACTGAATTGCTGACTACTATTGTACAGCGTTCGGCTTCGATTTTAAAAATGCCAATTTCTATGGAAGCCGCTATTGAAATTGCAGGTAGAAGTAGAGGAACACCTCGTATTGCAAATGCTCTTTTGAGGCGTGTTCGGGATTTTGCCCAGATTAAAGGCAATGGGAAAATCGATATTGAAATTGCCCGTTATTCGCTAAAAGCATTGAATGTTGATGCACATGGTCTTGATGAAATGGACAATAAAATCCTGACTACCATTATTGATAAATTCAAAGGAGGACCGGTGGGATTATCCACTTTGGCGACAGCCGTATCAGAAAGCAGCGAAACTATCGAAGAAGTTTATGAACCCTTTTTGATTCAGGAAGGATTTATCATGCGAACTCCAAGAGGACGTGAGGTGACTGAAAAAGCGTATAGCCATTTAGGTAAAATCAGAGGCCCAATTCAAGGCGGACTTTTTTAAGACAGCATGGCAGAAAATAAAAAATACAATTATCCAAAACAGCTTTCGGTAGTTACCGTTTTATTCAATGCAGAAAGTATCCGTAAAAACCCTATACCGTTTCATAAAAAATACTTTGAGGAACTAGGAGATACCTTTTCTATCAAAGTGGGTAAAACAAAACACGTTATTCTGTCCAGGGATAATGAAGTAGCCGAATATATTCTGCAAAAGAACCAAAAGAACTTCCAGAAATCCGAATTGCAGACTAAGTTTATATCCAAATACCTTGGCAAAGGTTTGTTGACCGTCAATGGGGATTTTTGGTTGAAGCAACGCCGATTAATCCAGCCCGCATTCCATAAACAGAAGATGAATCAACTGGTTCAGAATATGGAAAAAACAATAGCTTCTGAATTACAGCATTTACCCGAAGACAAATCAGTGGCATTATTCCCAATAATGAATCATTTAGCGTTTAATGTGGTCGCAAAATCATTATTCCACATATCAGCAACCGAAGAGAAAATGAACCGCTTAAAAACGATTATAAGCGATGTTCAGGATTTTTTGATTAAGGAAATCAGATTGCCTTATAAGGCATTTTGGTTTAAAATCAGCGGACAGGTAAAAAAGAATAAAAAATTAGCTTTGGAAACCGACGTTATTATTGGCGAAATTGTTGAAGAACGCATTCGCTCAGGAATTAAACAAAATGATTTACTGGATATGCTTCTCGAAACGCGTTATGAAGACAGCGGAGACGGAATGTCAACCCAGCAATTGATTGACGAAATCAAGATTTTGTTCATAGCAGGTCATGAAACATCTGCTAATGCCATGACTTTTATGCTACACCTTTTAGGAAACCATCCAGAAATTCAGCAGAAAGTGTATGATGAACTAATGGCAATTCAATCCCAAACGGAGGATGTTGTAGAACAGTTGCAGAAAATGGTTTATACCAATGCGGTTATCAACGAATCCATGCGATTGTATCCGCCAGCCTGGATAACTGACAGGGAAAATATTGAAGATGATGATTTTCTGGGCTGTCATATAAAAGAAAAAACATTGATTGGTGTGTCTTTCTATGAATTGCACCGCAACCCTAAATATTGGGACAATCCCGAGGAATTCAATCCCGAACGTTTTCTTGGTGAACAAAAAAAGAAATCCAACCAGTATTTTTATCCTTTTGGGGCGGGTCCAAGAATGTGCATCGGACTGGGATTTGCCATATATGAAATGAGCCTCACGCTTTCCTATATTATAAAAAAGTACAAGGTCGTTTCCCATATAAAAGAAATTCAGGTAAACCCATTAATTACATTGAAGCCAGTAGGCGCAAGCGTAACTTTCTCCAGAAGATGAAAGCAGATTCCAAAAAAAAGGAGTATTCCCGGTTCATTAAAGCCGAAGCCAAACGCCTCGGTTTTTTGTCTTGCGGAATATCAAAAGCTGGATTTTTGGAAGAAGAAGCGCCCCGATTGGAAAATTGGCTGAACCAGCAAATGCAGGGTCAGATGTCCTATATGGAAAACAATTTTGACAAACGGCTCAACCCAACCTTATTGGTGGATGGAGCAAAAAGTGTTATTTCCTTGTTGCTGAATTATTATCCGTCTGAATTCCAGAATAAGGATTCTTATAAAATATCAAAATATGCCTACGGACAGGATTATCATTTTGTCATAAAAGAGAAACTGAAAGAACTGCTTTTCTCAATAGAATCAAATATAGGGGAAGTTTCTGGTCGCGCATTCGTAGATTCGGCACCGGTTTTAGACAAAGCCTGGGCGGCAAAAAGCGGTTTGGGATGGATTGGCAAAAACAGCAACCTATTGACCAAACAAGTGGGCTCTTTTTATTTTATAGCTGAATTGATTATTGACTTGGAATTGGAATATGACTATGCCACGACCGACCATTGCGGGAACTGCACCGCCTGTATCGATGCCTGTCCCACCGAGGCCATTGTTGCGCCCTATGTCGTTGATGGAAGCAAATGTATTTCGTATTTCACGATAGAACTGAAAGAAAACATTCCGCAGGAAATGAAGGGAAAATTTGATGACTGGGCTTTTGGCTGTGATGTTTGCCAAGATGTTTGCCCTTGGAACAAGTTTTCTAAATCGCACAATGAACCGCTTTTTAACCCGAATCCAGAACTACTCTCCATGTCCAGAAAAGACTGGAATGAAATTACCGAAGAAACCTTTAAAGCGGTTTTTAAAAACTCGGCAGTAAAAAGAACCAAGCTGGAAGGTTTGAAAAGAAATATTGATTTTTTGAAGTGATAATTATAAAGATTTTTTAATATGAAAAAAAGAGAAAATTTTTTTTATGGACTTCGTCTATTTTATTTGTTTTGAGTTGGATGTTTGTATCCTTAATTCAAGAACTCGCAATGGCTGTAGGTGATATGGATAATAAAGAATATGGTTTTTTTAATCCATTTCTTCCATCATTTTTAATTGTGTTTTTTTATGGGTTGATTTTTTATTTCATCAGTGTTCTTGTTTTGATTTTTAAAAGTACACATCAAAAAAACTCGATAGAAACCAAATGTAATAGCGATGATAAAAATTAAAAAGATGACAGTAAAAAAACAATTGACATATTTATTTATAGTTCTCACAACAATTGTTTTTGGACAAACCAAGCAAAAGGAAAACCTGTCTGATTTTTTGCCTAAAGGATATGAGATTTTTGAAAAAATTTATGGTGATTTAAATAATGACAACGTAAAGGATTGTATTCTTATAATTAAGAATACTGATAAAGCCAAAATTGTACTCGACGAATATAAACATACAGTAGACCGCAATAGAAGAGGAATTGTTATATTGTTGAATAGAAAAGGAAAATATGAAATAGTTGTTAGAAATTATGATTGCTTTTCATCCGAAAATGAGGATGGGGGTATATATATGCCGCCAGATTTATCTTTGGAAATTAAAAAAGGAAAACTATATGTGAATTATGGATATGGTCGATATGGTTATTGGTGTTACATTTTCAGGATAAGAAATTCAGATTTTGAATTAATTGGATATGATTCAAGTTCTAATAGGGGCCCAATTGTTAATAAAGAAATAAGTATTAACTTTTTAACTAAAAAGAAACGTGTGAGAGAAAACAAAAATGAAAATGAAGAACAGGAATCCGGAGATGAAATTTTTAAAGAAATTTGGGGAAATATAACAGTAAAGAAACTTTTAAAACTTTCTTCAATTAAAGACTTTGATGAACTTGATATGGAATCTTATTAAAGTAAATTATAAATAAAAAATCAAAAACAGTTAGTCGTTTGATACATTATTAGTTAACTTTGCTGAATGGAAAAAATCAGAGAAATCATATTTTATGAAGATTACTTTCTTGGGTTTTATAATACTCAAGATGAAAAAGTCCAAAATAAAATTGATGAGATTCTTTTTATGATAACTGTGTTAGAAAGAATTCCTAGAAAATTCTTTGATCATTTAACCGGAACAAAAGGGTTATATGAAATTAGAATTGAATTGGGAGGAAATATTTTTAGAGTATTTTGTTGTTTTGATGAAGGTAAAATAGTTGTGCTTTTTAACGGTTTTCAAAAGAAATCCCAGAAAACACCAAAAGGAGAAATAGAGAAGGCTGAAAAACTGAAAGAAGAATATTTTAAGATTAAGGATAATGAAAAACGAAAATAAAAAAAGTACGACTTTTGATGAACTTTTAGACTCCAAATATGGAAAATCTGGAACTTCACAAAGAACCAATTTCGAAATAAAAGCTAAAGCTTTTGCAATTGGCGAACTTATAAAAGAAGAAAGAAGATTAGCTCATTTAACCCAGCAACAATTAGCTGATAAAACAGGAACAAAGAAAAGTTTTATTTCTAGAATTGAGAATGGACATACTGATATCCAACTTTCAACTTTATATCGATTATTAGAAATTGGGCTAGGGAAAAAAATTTCAATTTCTATAGCTTAGTAAGACAACAACTGCTGTCGTCAAGATTAGTAAAGAGACACAAATGGCTATAAAAATTAAAACACTTCTTTTCTTTTTATTGTTTTCAGGGAATCTATTCTCTCAGCCTTTTGTTGACATTGTCTCTTTTAATTACCAATCTTTTTCATCCAAATACAAAACCGATCCCGATTGGAAAAACACTACCGATAATTTTACATTGAGCATTTTTTTACCCAAAGAATTAAAAAACGGAAACACACTTTTGTTTCGGATTAATGCCGAAAATATTCAGTCAAAAATAAATGGCGATTTGAATTATTCGTCTGATGTCTCAAGCGTGGCATTTGCATTCGGCTTTCAATGGGTTTCCAAAAACAAGAAATGGAAAACGATCCTAATGGGAATCCCAAAACTGGCTTCGAGTTTTGATGATAAAATGACTTCGGAAGATTGGCAATGTGGAGGCTACTTTTTAGAAAGTTATATTCCCAATAAAAAAGTAAAATTCAAAGCAGGTTTGTATTATAACAAAGAAGCTTTTGGGAATTTTTTTGTGCCACTTCTTGGTGTCGATTGGAAAATAGCAAACCGATGGAATGCTTATGGGGTGCTTCCAACCAATTATAAAATCGAATATAGTTTAATTAAGGAGAAAGCATACCTAGGTTTGAACTTTAAATCTATGACCCGTTCTTTTAGCCTTTCAGAAAAACAAGGATTGGATTATGTGCGCTATGACGAAATGCAGTTTAAACTCACTGCCAATTATTTTGTGCAAAAAAAGATAGTGCTGTTTGGGGAAATAGGTTATTCTTTAGGTAAAAACCCATTGCAATACCAGTATAAAACCGATGTGCAGTCTAATTTGAACCCAATTTATACAGAACTGAAAAACTATCCTGTTTTTAATATCGGGATTGCGTATCGTTTGCGAACGGAATAATTAGAATTTAAGGAATAACAAACGAGCTGTTTTTGGATAGGAAGAGTAGAGGTGATTATTGTTATATTTGAGAAGTAAAAAATAAAAGAACTTAATTCACTACTAAATACAAACACAATGATTCGACAACTCCTGCTTTTAACAATGCTAGCTTTAGGGCTATTTTCTTGTAAGCAAACCATCAAAACAGAACCAAAGCCTACGGTTGTTAAAGTGAACCAAGTTAAAAATGTACGCTTTGACTTCACTGCAGAACGTATAAACACTTTTCCGGAGGGAATAGAAATTAAGGGGACACTATATAATGATAGTAATGAAGATGTTTATTTTTTAACTACCTCATGCGATGGAACACAACATTCATTGCGCTATGATACAACTAAATTTTCATTGCAACCTTTGTTATGTAATTCCAGTTATACGATAATAATGAAAATTGAACCTAAAGGGCGATATGATTTTAAGACGCATTTAGAAGGTGACATTAAGGAAAACAAAATCAAATTGGGTTTTGATTTTTATTCTGTCGATAAATATTTCGATATAAGAAACAAGAGTCAGGCGTCGTTAAATATATTTAATAGACCTGAAGGAGAGCAAACTATTGTATGGGGAGACGAAAAAAAGATAAAATCGTTATCAATAAAATAAAAATTAAAATGAAAAATAAACTTTTATGTTTTCTACTTTTTATTTCTTCAATTAGTTGTAAAAACAAAACTATTGAAGAATATAAAAAAGAACTATGCAAATTCGAATTAGAAAATGTAAAAAAATATAATTGCAAAATTTATAATATTTGTATTAACTCGGATTATGCTTTTACAGATGAAATTTATAAAACTCTAATTTTTACAGACGATGAAGAATTCGATATTAATGGAGGTTATGAAGTAAATGGAAATATAGGTGAATGGATTTCCGAAGATACGTTGACAATTTATCGTTTTGATAATAAAGAAGAACGACCAAAAGATACAATTATTAGGATAAGTTATGAAAAGTTTGGAAATATTAATTTCAAAATAATGAATTATGGTGCTACTAATTCAGGATGTCTAAATGAATATTCATTTGAGAACTATAAAATTAAAAATAATAAAATCTATTTTTATAATATAGATAGGATTCTAGGCCCAATATTAGAAAGTAACATAACACTAAATTTAGGAAACTTAAAAATTGAAACTAATTCAGATACTATTACTAAAATAATAAATGAAAGAGTTGAAACAAATATGGATTTAACTTATCATAATCCTGATGGAACTTACACTGAAAATCTTCCACAAATCAAAATTATAACAACATATTATTATCCAAAAAACACAATTAAGCTTGCCCACAAAAAAGTTATGGATAGAATATTTACGGACATAAAATAACCTTTTCAAAATAACGGATTTGCGTAATTGACAGATTTTATATATTACAAAAAAGCCCCATTTGGGGCTTTTCTAATTCAATAATTATTCTTTTATAAAAACTTTATAGCTGGTCGGCAGCGGTTAGGTCAACATTGCGCACATAGAGTTTCGTGGCAAGGCGGTTTGGGTTTTGTCGTGAGCTGGTTACTCCAGCGACTACAATTACAGGGATACCTTCTAGGTTAGGGTGTTTGAGATTTGGCTCAAGGCAAACGTCAGCGGTACGGTTCCCATATTGCGTAATGTGAAGCCAAGCCTGGCGAGGCAATCGGAAGTAGTACAAAACTGTCCACATTGATATTCCCCCTGAAAATCGAGAGTGCCTGTACCGGAAGTGGCGTCTACGCTCCGTGCATTCAAATAACCTTCATAAAGACTTAGGTTCAAGGAAATAGAAACACCCATTAGGGCATCTACTTAGTCTTACAGTAAAGTGGCAAGCGCATCAAACTGGGTTTCAAGTTCGTCAACGGCTTACTGCTTTAGCGATTTGTATCCGCGGACTCTGGATATTTGCCAAGTACGCAGGAGCCTGAAATTGTTGTTTTGTAAGATGCATTCAGCCTATAATCTGAAAAACAACTAAAACAATCTGAAAATAACAGGAATAAATCTGAAAATAAAACGAATGAATCTGAAAAATGAATGGTTAAATCTGAAAAACATATAAATCAATCTGAATATTCTATGAATTAATCTGAAATATATATATATGAATCTGAAAAATGAATCAATTAATCTTAAAAATGAACTAAGGAATCTGAAAAACACATAATTTACCTAAATAACCTATATTTGATACTCTAAACCGAAAACCGATACCCATGATAAATTTGAGACTTAAAGAAATGATGATCCAGAAAGGTTTTAAGGCAACGCCTTTTACTCTTGTGAAACTGGGAATATCTTTTGGCGTGGCCAGAACCTATATTTATGGCACCGCTAAAAGCATTAAGTTCGACCATCTCGAGCTCCTTTGCCTCTACCTAAACTGCACCCCAAAAGAAATTATAGGCGTATATGACGACCCAAAAAATAAAACCATCCCCGACCCGCACCCGCTCCGTGCCTGGATAACCGCCGAAACCGTTTTCCCGATACAGCGCTTTAAGGATTTCACCCCCGAAGAATTTGCAGAAGCAGATAGATTGATTAGGGAAATGGTGGAGAAGAAGAAATGATTATTTGTTATATTTGGCAGATAGATTAATATTGACGTTTGTCAGACAAAGCCACCCAATTTTGGGTAGATAGGTCCGATGTCGTGAGACCTATATACAAGTTGGCGGCAATTTATTGAACATTATTACAAATATTAAACTATGAAATTCAACCGTATTTTAGCAATCGCAATTAATGAGTACGACAACCCACAATTAAATAATCTTCAAAATTGCAAAAGTGATATAGAATCTATTCTTGGAGCGTTAACAAATAAATATGCTTTTGAGGATATCGATTTTATTTTTGAAAAAAAAGATACAACTAGACAAGCTCTATATAATAAAATTCGGTCTTATTTCTCAGATCGCTTGGACGATGAAAATGTTTTGCTCCTTTTTGCTGGACATGGAGAGTATGATGAAAAACTAGAAACGGCTTATTGGCAACCTTCAGATGCAAATCCGGCAGATTTATCAACTTGGTTTAACCTTAATGATTTACTAACTTTTATAAAGGCATCGGAAGCTTTTCATATCGGTATCATTTCGGACTCCTGTTTTTCAGGTGCAATGTTTCAAGCACCATATAGAGGAGGTGGAATTGAAGCAATTAATTCTAAAAAATCAAGAATTGGCTTATCGTCAGGGAGTCTTGAAAAAGTTAGCGACGGAAAAGAAGGCGAACTTAGTCCTTTCGCAACTATTCTCATCAAAGAACTGGCCGATAACACTGCGACGGAATTACTTTTCAATGTATTGGCGACAAACATAATATTAAAATTCGATGACCAAAGAAAACAGACACCAATGCATGGACCGCTATTTAATGTTGGGCATGAAGGAGGTTCTTTCGTATTTAAGATAAAGGAAGATGAAGCTGAAACAATAGACAATGATGAAAATGCATTTTTAAAAGACAAGTTTAAAAATTTGTTTATACCTGTTTCAGAAAAACATCTAAAATTAATTGAAGATATTAAGCCGTTACGAGAATTAAAAAATACCGCCGTTAAAAAGCAAAACTATATGGAAGCAGCTAGATTACGGGATGAAGAAAAAGAAGTTGAAAGACAAATAGTTGATGATGCATGGGTTTATATCCCACTCTTTTTTAAAGATTTAAAGTTTTCAGAACAACAGATTAAAGCTGCTGAAGAATTAGATGATAAAATTAGTAAAACAACTAAATCTGCTCCTGATCAAATCAAAGCATATCAAAATATGATTGAGCAAATGGAAAAAGAAATTACAGATAAAGGTCAAAAAGCTACTAAGGAAGAAGTTAAAAGATTAAGAAGTTTTTCATATAATATATTTGAGTTTTTATCAATTGGTGATCCCGCTGGCGATTTTTTCAATCAAGAAAGAGAAAATTTTCTACGTTATTATCAGGGTAATATTTTAGACTTATATCGTTCATTATTTTTAATAAAAGCTACATCAAGCAGTAAATTTTTAGAAGAAAAACTTGGTCAATTATTATTAATTATGACCCAGATTTATAAATTGGAAATAAGTTACCTAAATAGAGGTTTCTATAATAATCTTGATGAAACTATCGCTTTAAAAGAACACGATATGCAAGTTTTAAAATGGATTAAGAACGACTAGTTAAACTGCCGCCAACAGCGCCTAAACGCAATTGCTACTTTTCCGGTAATACAAACTGTTTTTTCCATAACTTCGTTTTGGTAAAATGGAGAAAATAATTTTCATAAGCCGCAACTGCGTCTAGGCGCGGAACGTTAGCTGTAATTGTAAAAAACAAACTATGGAACAAGATTACTTTAAGAAAACATACAAAGAAGATATATCTGATTTTAATTTGGAGGAAACCAGAGGTTGGGTAATTGATAGCATGAACTTTATAGAAAGTAAAATCGATAATGTAATTGTTAGATATTTTAACCCAGAAGACCCGAAAAATTTTAAAAAAATATTGTTGAATTCATCAATAATTTCAACTGGAGCAAAATTAAAAGTATTACGAAATATAAAAGACTTTGACAAAAAAATAATAACAAAAATACAAGAAATGTCTTCAATTAGAAATTCATTTGCACATATTCCAATAGTTCCTATTTTTAAAATGGAAAAGATTGAAGGAAAAACATCTTTTACCAGATTACCTGACAGGCTTGAAGTTATGAATTCAGCTGGCGAGATTAAAACAAAAAATGCGAAAGAAGAACTTTATAAATTTAACTCTTTGAAAGAAGAAATTAAAGAATATTTAATTAACAACTACAACTAACCGCCGTTGGTAATATGGCGGGTTTAGGCATAATTTAAAGTTGGTTTTGTACTTGGAAAGTTAGTTATAAACCGAAAAATCTCGCATCTTTATTCCCCCAATCTCGCCAAGCGCCAGAAGGTTAGCAACAAGCACATTACTCGTATTTCTATTTAACACACTTTTATGACTAAATTATTATCTAATATTCGTATTGAACAATTATCTAGAGATACTGATTATTTGGGTATTATAGATAAAGGTAACTTAATTAAATCGTTTCTTATCGGTACCAAAGATTCGTTTGATGAAATTAAAATGTTTTCATTATATGGAGACTGGGGAAGTGGTAAGAGTAGTCTAATGAAATTTTTACAAAATGAATTAAGCGAAGATTTTAACACCTTTTTCTTTGAAGCATGGGAATATGAAAAAGATGAGAACCTTGCTATGTCTATTATTGAATTTATTACTCAAGAAAGCAATTCTGTTTCCGAAGAATTTTATGATGATGTTTTAAAATATGGTGGACGATTGTTGAGAGGTTTAGGTAAATCTGTTAAATTGAATATTCCATTATTCACAAATGGACCAAGTATAGAGCTTAATCCATCTGCCTTTGTCGAGGAACTTGCAAAATCTGAAGAAATATCTTTTTATGAAGCATTAAAAAAGTTTAAACAAGATTTTATAAGATTGGAAGATTTTATAACTAGAGGAAACAACCCAAAATACAATATTATTTTTATTGATGATTTAGACCGATGTGAGCCACAACAAGTTTTAAATTTAATGTCTGCAATTAAATTGTTTTTCACCTATGGAAAGAAAACTATCTTTTTTTGTGGCATTGACAAAAGCGCTGTCGAGGCAGCGGTAAAAACTAAATACGGAAAGATTGTTAAATCCAACGAGTATTTAGAAAAGATATTTGATATCTCATTCTCAATGCCTGAACATTATGATTTACAAAAGTTAATTGATCATTATTTTGATAAGAGAACTTATTCCGTCGGTCAAGAACATACACCTATAAATTCGAGGATTCATGATTTTTTTTATGAGCTAAATTTTTTAAATCCTAGGAGAGTTAAAAAAGTATTGAATAAATATCAAATGTTTAGAAGCTTTAAATCTATAGGGAATAATATCGAAGTATTTCCTAGCATAGATATGAAAAATAATTCTGAAAAGAGCTTTTTTGAAACAATACTTGTGTTATATCTAATTATTCTACATGAGTTTTTCCCAACTGATTTTGAAGATTTTTTAAATTTTGATAAAAAGAAAAAAGTTTATTCAGCTGCATTAGAAGATGCTACAAACTATATTTCTGAACTTAGACACGCTATTACGAATAACTATTCAAAGAAAAAATTTAGCGAAATGAATACATCTAACAATCAAACTAGAAAATCATTCTGGATTTGTTTGAGTCCGTTAAATGTCGAAAAAATTAATCTAAATGCACTCTTACATCAAAGTTCCGAACAAATTACTGTAAGCAAAAATCATATTGATTTTTTATTTTACAAATATATAAATAATTATCATATTGAAGATTTATTAGATGGAAGACACCGAAGCAATTGCACACTTTTTACAATAAAAAAGATAATAAAAGATTTGTTATAAGTTTAATGCTAGTTGCTAACACGGGCTAGCAACTATTGCTCGTCAATTTAAAAAAACATCACACAATGAAGAATCACGCAAGTAAGAAATCTAAAAACAAAAGCCAAGAGGAAGAAACACCGCAAGTAAAGGTTGAGACTATTCAGAAAAAAGAGAACAATACAGGTTTGCCCGATAATTTAAAATCGGGAATAGAGAGTCTTTCCGGCCATTTTACGGATGATGTTAAGGTGCATTATAATTCCGCAAAGCCCGCCTCGCTAGAGGCCCTTGCTTACGCACAAGGAACGGCTATTCATATAGCGCCTGGACAGGAAAAGTATTTGCCGCATGAGGCATGGCACGTAGTGCAACAGACACAAGGGAGAGTGCAACCTACTATGCAGATGAAAGGGGAAGTGAATATAAATAATGACCCCCATTTAGAAAAAGAGGCAGATGTAATGGGCAAAAAAGCAGTGCCACTGAAAAAACCAACGAAATAAAATATCCCCCGCTCGAAATACAATTGGACAAAGTCAATCCTTTTGCGTGGTAAAAATTCTAATTAACAGCCACAATCGCGGCTGGCTAATCCTTCAAGAAAACGACAACATTTTTTTCGTAATACATGTTTTATTAAACATAATTAGATGTGTTAATTAACAAAACGGAGATGGAAACACGGAACGAAAAAACTAAATTTGTTATTCTCAGAACCCGCAAAACCTTCCCTTTTGAATTACGATAGAATCAAAGAAAAACTAGAAATCCTAGCCGACGCAGCAAAGTATGATGTGTCCTGTTCCTCCAGTGGGGGCAATCGTAAAAACACGAATAAGGGACTGGGCGATTCATCGGCTTCTGGGATTTGCCATACCTATACCGAGGACGGAAGATGCGTTTCACTGCTTAAAATACTGTTGACCAATTTCTGTATTTATGACTGCGCGTATTGCGTTACCAGAAAAAGCAACGACATTCAGCGTGCCGCTTTTAGTGTGGAAGAAGTGGTGGATTTGACCATCAATTTCTACAGACGAAATTATATTGAAGGACTGTTCTTAAGTTCCGGGATTTTTAAAAATGCCGATTATACTATGGAGCGTTTGGTTCGGGTGGCAAAAAAATTGCGATTGGAACATAAATTCAACGGTTACATTCACTTAAAAAGTATTCCCGGCGCATCTGATGAACTGATGCGCGAAGCTGGATTATATGCCGACCGATTGAGTATGAACCTTGAAATCCCAACCGAATCCGGGCTTAAATTATTGGCACCTGATAAAAATCATCAGGATATGATTAAACCAATGCACTTTGTGAAAAACGAGTTGATCCAATACAAAGAAGAAAAGAAAAAGTTCAAAAGCACCCCAAAATTTGCTCCAGCCGGTCAAAGTACCCAAATGATTGTGGGCGCAACACAGGAAAATGATTTTCAGATTATCCAGGTTGCCGATCATTTCTACACTAATTACAATATGAAGCGAGTGTATTATTCCGGTTATGTACCCATTTCCAATGATACACGATTGCCAGCCATTGGCACACAAGTTCCATTGATTCGTGAAAACAGATTGTATCAAGCCGATTGGCTGATGCGTTTTTACGGCTTTAAAGCCAATGAAATTCTGGAGAAAGACAGTCCGTTTCTCGATCTCGAAGTCGATCCAAAGATGGGTTGGGCTTTGCGAAATATCACTCAATTTCCAGTAATTATTCAAAATGCACCTTTAGAAATGATTCTTCGTGTTCCTGGAATAGGCGTAAAATCGGCATACAAAATAGTTCAGGCAAGACGCTTTCAAAATTTGACGATGGAGCATCTCAAGAAAATTGGAATTTCAGTAAATCGGGCACGGTATTTCATTTCGGTGAGTAATGAAAACACGCATTTAAAATTCCTGAATGCCTTGAATTTAAAGGAAATTATTCTGACGGATATGAAGTCCAAATTTGAAAAACCGTTCGACATCCAATTCTCGCTACTCAATGACACTACTTTCTTACGATAGTACTTTTGAAGGCTTTCTTACGGCTGTTTTTGAAATCTATGAATTCAAATACCCGAACCCAAAAATCATTAAAAAAGACGATTTGCAGCAAAATCTGTTTGCTGATTCCATTGAAATTATCACAGACCATTCAAAATCCGATCGTGTTATCAAAAAACTCAATACACAACTAGAAAGCGAAGGCGTTAGGAGTTTGATTTATGCTTTCCTATCCGAAAAAACTGGGGTCGAGGATGTATTATTCAATGTGATAAATTATTCGGTAGAAAATCCTAAAGTGAATATTCTGAAAGATTTTGCAAATGAAAATGTTTTGCAAATTTCTCAATTGACTAAAAGTGTTGGGCGGGAAAAACATCGAATGGAAGCCTTCATCCGATTCGAACAGCTAAAAGACGGAATTTATTTTGCTAAAATCGATCCCGACTTTGATGTGTTGACTTTAATAATCCGGCATTTTAAAAACCGTTATCAAGATCAAAAATGGCTTATTTACGATTTGCGAAGAAAGTATGGGGTGTATTATGATTTGAAAGATATCGAAATTGTTACAATGGATTTAGATATAAAATCATTGGAGGATAAAAACAATCAAATTTTCTCGGAGACCGAACTCAACTATCAGAAACTTTGGTGGGAGTATTTTGACCATACTAATATAAAGGAGCGAAAAAACACCAAACTTCACGTGCAGCACGTTCCGAAACGCTATTGGAAATATTTAACTGAAAAGAAATCCTTATAGACCAATAAAGAAATTGTAATTTTGCCAAAAATAAATAAGATGCTCAAAATCGGCAACATAGAATTACCTGATTTCCCTTTGCTACTTGCACCTATGGAAGATGTGAGTGATCCGCCTTTTCGTAGGTTATGCAAAGCACACGGTGCCGATTTGATGTATTCGGAATTCATTTCTTCCGAGGGTTTGATTCGAGATGCCGTAAAAAGCCGAATGAAACTCGATATCTTCGATTATGAACGCCCGGTGGGAATCCAGATTTTTGGTGGTGATGAAGAAGCGATGGAGCTGTCTGCCAAAATTGTAGATGCCGTTCAGCCTGATTTGGTGGATATTAATTTTGGATGCCCAGTAAAAAAAGTGGTTTGCAAAGGTGCGGGTGCAGGAGTTTTGAAAGATGTTGATTTAATGGTGCGTTTGACCAAAGCGGTGATCAAAGGAACCAGTCTTCCCGTTACCGTAAAAACCCGTTTGGGTTGGGACGAAAGTTCCATTAATATTGATGAAGTGGCGGAGCGTTTGCAGGATATTGGCGTTCAGGCATTGACGGTTCACGCCAGAACCAGAGCCCAAATGTATAAAGGCCATTCGGACTGGTCGCATATAGAACGAGTAAAGAACAATCCAAGAATCACCATGCCCATCTTTGGAAACGGGGATATTGATTCTCCAGAAAAAGCATTGGAATACAAAAATAAATTTGGATTGGACGGAATGATGATTGGGCGTGCCGCTATTGGCTACCCATGGATCTTTAATGAAATAAAGCATTATTTTAAAACAGGAGAGTATCTCGCAAAACCAACCGTTGCTGATAGGGTAGAAGCGGTTAGAAATCACTTAACTTGGGCAATGGAATGGAAAGGCGAACGCCTTGGTGTGGTAGAAACCCGTCCTCATTATACGAATTATTTCAAAGGGATCCATTCTTTTAAACCCTACAAACAAAGACTGGTAACATTGGACAAGCCAGAAGAATTGTTTGCGCTTTTAAACGAGATTGAAGAGGCTTATAGTGGGTATGAGGTTTTGTAATTGATTTTTTATTATTTGTTTTCATAATATTCTTTTCCAAATATTGCCGGCTCTTTCATCTTTTTTAAAAGAATTTTTTTTCCTTCTGGACATTCATATTTATATAACACTTTCAATATGCGATTTCTAATTCTAACCTGTTCCACATCAGATAAGGATGGTGTCAAACCATCTGTGTCACCCGCAAATATTTTTGGATTGTAGGCAACTCTAACAGAATAATAGTCACAACCAATAATTTCTCGTGGACTATTTTCAAAATAAAGAATATATTTTGGTTTAATAAAGTGATTTTTTACATAATTTAGTCCTTCTATAAAATTGGAGTCTTGAATCTTATCGGTAGAGTATTCTTTTGTTATTTCTTCCCAAGCTCCTTTAGATTGACAAGTAGTATTAATGCTTCCTATTTCTGAAGTTTCAGAATTAACCCCATAACAACTTAGCAAAAGCATAAACAGTAGAACTACACAAATTTTGAGGAGGCTATTTATCATTATTAATTTTATCGAAGGTTTATATGAAAAAATCCAATATCAGTAGTTCATAGAAACAACTTTTAGAAGAAATATTACTTGTTTACTATATAGAATAATTTAGTGCTGGAATATTCTTTCCTTTGGTAATTACTTTGTCTTAAAACAACTTGAATTCTATATTGAGGATATTCTTTTAACCAATCAATAATCCACTCGAGATCAATTCTAATTGATTTACTTTTATCATTAATTCGGGCAGAAAATAATTCAACGGGATATTCGGTTCTTAATAGTGCTTTTTCGTTATTGTATTTAACATTTAAATCTACTGTAGATTCGGTTTCTACATCAATATCGTAAACATCCTCTTCTTTAAAACTATTGTATGATATATCTATATAGTCTCCAACATTGTAAGTCAATGTGTCAATTTTTATTTTCTCATCTTTATTTCCAAGTTTTATTTCTTTTAAAAGCTTAGAATTGTAAAATACTTTCCACGATGGTATAGTGTCAGCTTTGGTGAAATTCGATAAAAAAAAGAAAAAACTAAAAGCAATAATTTTTTTCATATTTTTCAATTTTAGTGAATAGTATACAACTTAATAAATTTTTATATTCTACTCCAACAATTTCTTACTCACTCTACTACTCGCAATTAAAGAAGCAATAAATCCTAATGAAATTATGGTTGCCAACACAATAAAAACATTCTGAATATTAAAAATAACTGGATAAGCCAATGATTCGGTAATCATAATCAATTCGAATTCCTGCTGTACTATCACTACAATTATCCCTAAAACCAACCCGATAACTCCACCAAATATACTTAGCAGCGTTCCTTGCAACAAAAAGATTTTTCTTAAATCCTTGACTTCTGTTCCTAGATTATAAAGTGTTTTAAGGTTGTTTTTTTTGTCTAGAATCATCATCATGATTGCTCCTGCGAGCGTAAATAAAATAATAACAATCACTAATGTGAATATTAAATAGACCGCAATGTTTTCGGTATTCAGCATTTTATAAAGCGAATCATTCAGTTGTGCCCTGTTTTTTATCGTGACCTTATTATTGAAAATGGTTTGGAGCTGGTTGATAATTACGCTTTGGTCACTGTTTTGCAGCAGTTTTAGTTCTATTCCTGAAACCTGATTGGGTTTTAAATCGAGTAATTCCTGGGCTAGCCCTAAATCTGCAAAAACATATTTAGAGTCCAATTCTTCGTTAATGGCATAAATTCCAATAGGGATTAAACCCGTTTTGCTAAATGCTTGTTCTGGGGTGTCTATGGTGCCGCTTCCTGATTTTGGCACAAAAACCTGAAAAGGATTGTTGAAATCCAATAATCCCATTGATAATTTTTCGCTTATGCCATTGCCAACAACAACTTGATTGGAATTTGGGATGAGCCATTGCCCTTGAAAAAGTGATTTTTTGACATCGTTGACTTGGGTATAAAGGCTGTCAACACCTTTAAGATAAGTCACTTGCTCTTTTCCGTTAAACGTAAATAGCACCCGTTCTTCAATAATTCTACTAAAAGCCGAAATGCCTTTGGTGTTTTTTAAAGCCAATTCCTGTTGGGCAGAAACCGTAAATGATTTGCCTAACGTGCTGCTGATTTTTAAATCGGGATCAAAATCATTACTGAACGACAAACTGAAATTGATTAAACCACTAAAAACCGATAAAACCACAAACAATGCCATTGAACCTATAATAATTCCGAGGGACGCAATTCTATTGATAATGTTGATTGCATTGTTTTTGCTTCCGCTTTTCAGGTAGCGTTTGGCTATGTATAGGGAGAAATTCAATTTAGATGCTTCTTCTTTTTTCTAAAAGATCTCTGTTCTCAATTGGGTTTTCTTTCGCAGCAAGCGCATTGTCGATTTTTTCGATATAATCCAAAGAATCATCGATGAAGAAAGTCAAATTAGGCACTTTTCGTAATTGCAAACGTACTCTTTGGGACAAATCATGCTTGATTAACTTGGTGTTTGTTTTTATTGCGGCAAGTGTTTCTGCCGCTTTTTCTTGAGGGAAGATGCTTAAATGAATACTGGCAACCGATAAATCAGTAGTCACCAATACCTTAGAAACCGAGATAACCAAATTAGAAACTCCGTTTTTTCTCACTTCACCTTGCAGGATATCTACCAAATCTTTTTGGATTACGCCGCCTATTTTTTTCTGTCTATTTGTTTCCATACTGCAAAAATACAAATTTTTGAGTTGTAAAAATCCAAGTTATAAAGAGACAAAGTTTTTTATCTTTGCGATATGAGAAAAATAGAACACATTGGAATCGCCGTAAAAGATTTAGAAGCCTCTAATTTAGTTTTCGAAAAACTCTTTGGCGCACCAGCTTATAAGCAGGAAGAAGTAGCAAGTGAGGGAGTAAAAACTTCTTTTTTCATGAATGGCCCCAATAAGATTGAGTTGCTTGAAGCTACGAATCCAGAAAGTCCCATTGCCAAATTCCTAGAGAAAAAAGGGGAAGGGATTCATCACATTGCTTTTGATGTAGAAGATATTGTAGCAGAAACAGCCCGTTTAAAAGAAGAGGGATTTATTGTTCTAAATGAAACCCCTAAAAAAGGAGCCGATAATAAACTAGTGGTTTTTTTGCATCCAAAAAGCACGAATGGTGTCCTTATAGAATTGTGTCAGGAGATTAGATAGCAAGTCAACGGATTAAAAAAAAACCTCTACCATCTTTATTGTCAGATAGTAGAGGTTTTAAAGTGTTTCCACTTTTAGTATATATAGAGGTGTTATTTTTTTGTTGTCTTCTTTGCAGAAGTAGCCGATTCTTTTTTGGTATCACTTGTTTTTTTAGGAGCCGCTGCTTTAGTCGCGGAAGTTTTAGAAGCAGTTGCTTTTGGAGCAACCGTTTTCTTTGTTGTTGCAGTCCCAGTATCTTTTTTAGCCGCAGATTTGGTTGCAGTAGCCTTTGGTTTTGCAGTAGCTGCTGTTTTTTTAGTTGCTTCTGATTTGGCCGCAGTCGTTTTTTTAGCATCGGTTGCTGTTTTCGATGTTGGTTTAGTAGTTTTTGCAGTTTTTGATGCAGTAGCTTTTGCGGTTGTTTTAGTTTTTGCAGTACTTTTTTTATCTGTGCTTTTTGTAGCTGTAGTACTTGCCGGTTTACTTTTCTTTGCGCTTACTGCTTTTGGTTTTTGTTCAGAAGACTCTTTTGAAGCATCATCCCCGAAACCAAAGAAATTTTCGATTGATTTAATTATATCGCTCATGACAGTTGTTTTTTAAATTGGTTAAAAGTTTGTTTCTTATACAAAGTTGCTACAAATCCTGATTTTTTATTTTATAACTTTTTACATAGAAGTTACATAATTTGTAAGTATAAAATGATGAAAACAAAAAAACCTTTACAATCGTTGAGATTAGCAAGGTTTTATATCTGTCCTCTCATTCGTCCCCTGTAAGTAAAAAAGCCTTACAAACGCAATGTTTATAAAGCTTTCTGTTTTAATTCTGTGGTCCCACTTGGAATCGAACCAAGCACCTACTGATTATGAGTCAGTTGCTCTAACCGAATGAGCTATAGGACCGTTTAAGAGTGTGCAATATTACTACTATTTTTGTTTTTCTGCAAATTTATTTCAATTCTCCATTTTCTTTCATGGCATAAAAATAAGCCGCTCTGCTTAATGGCTCATACTCTTCGGTTTCGCCCAACATGACCAATTTGTCATTGTCGGTTTTTCTAAAACTGTAGTTGGCTAAATTTCCAGTTCTTGTACAAACGGCATGGACTTTTGTCACATATTCGGCCGTTGCCATAAGAGCTGGCATTGGGCCAAAGGGATTTCCTTTAAAATCCATATCGAGTCCTGCAACAATCACACGTATACCTTGATTGGCAAGGTCATTACAGACAGTCACAATTTCATCATCAAAAAACTGCGCTTCATCAATACCTATCACATCACAGCCATCAGCAAGCAACCTAATGTTTGCCGCAGCGGGAACTGGCGTGGATCTAATTTCATTTGCGTCGTGTGAAACAACAAATTCGTCGTGGTAGCGGGTGTCAATTTTAGGCTTGAAAATCTCGACTTTTTGTTTGGCAAATTGGGCTCTTTTCAATCGTCGGATCAACTCTTCGGTTTTACCCGAAAACATCGAACCACTGATGACTTCGATCCATCCAAATTGTTCTTTTTGATTTACTGTATTTTCGAGAAACATTTTGTATTTTTCAGACGTAACAGAAAATTTCTGTTTAGATTTGTAATTTGAACAAAAATATTAAAAATACATCGCTTTACTACATATAAAACCAAAAGTTATGAAGAAAAAACTAGAAGCCGAGTTGATTAGCATTGCGCACAGGATACTTAAACTTAAAAATAAATCGGAGTTGGTACAATTGCATCAGGAAACTCAAAAACTCTATGAAAAACTATCGGTTTTGAGGTTCTGGGAAGAGAATTTTGATGAAACAAAACCTACTATTGGTCATGCTGAATTAGAGGAAAAATTGGATTCGGTTTTTGAAAACCAAGAAGCTGTTCAGGAAAACTCTAATGTAGCAATTGAGGAAAATATAGATGAAGACAGTTCAAAAGAAACGCTTGATGATGCAGAAGAAATTAAAGATGAACCTATAGCTGAAGCCAAAGAAGCTTTTAGTAATGAAATTATTTTTGAGGTAGCAGAACCAAAAGCCCCAGTTCAAAAATTTACTTTAGAAGATTTATTAAGCGATGTTTCTTCAGATCCTATTTTTGAAAGGGTGGTTAAAACCGATGAAAAAAAGGCTGAAGTCATAATGCCTTTAGAAGAAATCGTAGAGGAAAAAGAAACAGAATTAGCAATAGAAGAAACTACTGAAGAAGAGGAAACAATTGAAGAAGAAGAAGAAGAGGAAACAATTGACGAAACCTTAACTGAAGAAAACGTTGAAGAAAATGAAAATGAAATTCCAGCAGAAATAAATGTTGAAGAACCAATTAAACCATCAGCGGAGAATTCAAAAAACGAAAATAAAAAAGCAATAACATTAGGGTTAAATGACCGAGTTGCATTTGAAAAACATTTATTTGGCGGTAGCGCTGCCGATTTAAACCGTGTAATTTCTCAATTGATCACGTATGATAGTTTTGAAGAAGCACAGGATTTTATCGAAGAAATGGTGAAACCGGACTATCACAATTGGGAAGGGAAAGAAGAATATGCCTTGCGCTTTATGGATATAGTAGAAAAAAAGTTCCGATAATCCATGTCTAAATTATACATCGTTCCTACACCTATAGGCAATCTTGAAGATATGACTTTCAGGGCAATCCGAATTTTGAAAGAAGTCGATTTGATTTTAGCGGAAGACACACGCACCAGCGGAAAACTCTTGAAACATTTTGAGATTGGAACGCATATGCACAGTCACCATATGCATAACGAACATAAAACCATCGAAAACTTAATTTCAAGATTGAAAGCGGGCGAAAATATTGCATTGATTTCTGATGCAGGTACACCGGCGATTTCAGATCCTGGATTTTTGCTCACAAGAGCATGTGTAGAAAATAAAATTGAAGTTGAATGTTTGCCTGGAGCTACTGCTTTTGTACCCGCTTTGGTGAATAGTGGTTTGCCCAATGATAAATTTGTTTTCGAAGGATTTCTACCTGACAAAAAAGGAAAACAAACCCGTTATTTGGCTTTAGCCGAAGAAACCAGAACGATGATTTTATATGTTTCACCCCATAAATTATTAAAAACATTGACAGAATTCATCAGTTATTTTGGCGAAGACCGACCAATTTGCGTTTCTCGGGAATTATCGAAACTCCATGAAGAAAATGTACGAGGAACGGTTAGAGAAGTTTTAACTCACTTTGAAAACAAACCTCCAAAAGGAGAAATTGTGGTTGTAGTTGGTGGGAAAATTGTTGTAAAAGAAAATAAAAAAGGATAGCATTTATAAATTAATCAAATGAGAATCCTTCCATACTTTATCGTTTTTTTACTTTTTATTTCCTGTAATGAAAATCAAAAAATCAATCGTGATTTTACAGACCAAATTATTGATGTTACAATTAAAAATTCAAGTAATGAAACTGTAGAATTTCCAGATTTATATACCAAACTCGCAAATAGCATTCCTGATTATAACAATGAAAAACTAATTCTTGTTGAAAAACTTAAAGCCAAAGGATTTAAAGTGACAAATTCAGGTCGAGGGAATTATCCGCCACTTGGTCCTAGAATTGTATGTGTGACGTTACAAAAAACAGATTGTGAATGTGAAATAAATAAAATATATTATTCAACAATATCTGATACATTATATCAAATGGCAGAATCTATTAAATGTATTAAAATTAAGTAATAAATCCGGAAAAACACATAATGCGCTGGACTCTTAAACCTAAACCATCCGAAGAAAAAATAAAACACTTAGCGCAGGCTCTGAATGTAGAAGAATTTGTAGCTACACTTTTGGTACAGCGCGGCATTGAAACTTTTGAAGAAGCAAAAAACTTTTTCCGTCCGTCTTTAGACCATCTGCACGATCCCTATTTGATGAAAGATATGGACAAAGCCGTTGCAAGGATAGAATTGGCGATTGAAAATCAAGAAAACATTCTGGTTTTTGGCGATTATGATGTGGATGGAACAACAGCGGTTTCGTTGGTTTCTTCGTATTTAAAAACGCATTATCCTAATGTTGCCACCTATATTCCGGATCGTTATGATGAAGGATATGGAGTTTCCTATAAAGGGATCGACTTTGCCGATGACAATGGTTTTTCACTTATTATTGCTTTAGACTGCGGAATAAAATCAATAGATCACGTGGCCTACGCCAAAGAAAGAAATATTGATTTTATAATCTGCGACCACCACCGCCCTGGTGATTTTTTGCCTGAAGCAGTTGCTGTTTTGGACCCTAAAAGAACGGATTGCAATTATCCTTATGATGAATTGTGTGGTTGCGGAATTGGGTTTAAACTCATTCAGGCTTTAGGGAAAAACAAAGGCGAAACGATTGAAGATATAATTCCTTATTTGGATTTGGTAGCCACGGCTATTGCGGCAGATATTGTCCCGATGACGGGAGAAAATAGAGTTCTGGCTTATTTTGGATTGCAAGTAATAAACACTGATCCAAGACCTGGAATTAAAGCGTTAATCCACCAAATAAAAAAACAGGTTTTAGATATTACTGATGTGGTTTTCATTATTGCGCCCAGAATAAATGCTGCTGGAAGAATTAAACACGGAAACCATGCAGTTGAATTATTGTCGGAATTTGATTTTGAACAAGCACAACAATTCGCATCTGAAATTGAGAAATACAATTCGGATAGAAAAGAATTAGACAAACAAATTACAAAAGAAGGATTACTCCAAATTGAAAACAATCAAGAACAAAAAAGATTCACTACAGTTGTTTTTCAAGAAGACTGGCACAAAGGCGTAATCGGTATTGTAGCTTCGCGATTAATAGAAACCTATTATCGACCAACATTGGTTTTTACAAAAAGTGGTGACAAACTAGCGGCTTCGGCTCGTTCTGTATATGGATTTGATGTGTATAATGCCTTAGAAGCCTGTTCGAAACATTTAGAACAATTTGGCGGACATATGTATGCTGCAGGAATGACTTTAAAAGAAGAAAATTATTCGATATTTAAAGAAGCATTCGAAAAAATAGTGGAGGAAACCATACATCCCGACATGTTAACTCCAGAAATAACTATTGATGCCGAAATCGATTTTACAGATATTTCTCCAAAATTAATCCGGATTCTAAAGCAATTTGAACCTTTTGGACCACAAAATATGACGCCAATTTTTGTGTCGAAAAAAGTAAAAGATACTGGTTATGCCAAAAAAATGGGAGCCGAGGAAGAACATCTGAAATTATTTTTAAAACAAAATTACTCCGAAGGGATTGCTGCTATTGGCTTCGGTTTAGGAAAAAAAGCGGACTTGGTCAGCGACCAAAAATCATTTCAAGCCGTATATTGTATTGATGAGAATGAATGGAACAATAAAACCTCCATTCAATTAAGATTAAAAGACATTAAATAATAATGAATAAAGTAAAAAACGACCCTTACGCGGCGCTGAGATTTAAAGAATTCAATACTTTTTTATTGATTCGTTTTGCCATGGTTTTTGCTTGGTCCATGCAGTTTATTATTATAGAATGGGAAGTTTACCGAATGACAAAAAGTGCTTTGTCCCTTGGTATCATAGGTTTGATGGAAATTATTCCAGCTGTTGCAATGGCCTTGTTTGCAGGTCACATTGTTGATCAAAATGAAAAGAAAGGGCTGTTGTTTAAATGTATTCTAGGTTTTTCAATAATTAGCCTTGGATTGTTTTTAATCACTTGGCCCACAGTTAGCAATGGAATTTCGACTGAATCGATTTTATATATTATTTATTTTTTGGTTTTCTTGGGCGGAATTGTCCGTTCTTTTTTAGGGCCCACAGTTTTTTCGCTTTTAGCATTAATAGTTCCTAAAAAAGCCTATTCAAATGCTGCAACTTGGAGTAGTTCCATTTGGCAAGTAGGTTCAGTGGCAGGTCCTGCTGTAGCTGGATTTTCAATTCACTTAATGGGTGTGCATTGGTCAATGTGCATTGTTTTTTGTTGTTCTGTTTTTGCATTATTGGGTTTAACCCAAATTGAAAAAAAACCTATTTTGAATCCAAAAATAGGAGAACCAGTGATGCAAAGCCTGAAAGAAGGGGTGAAATTCGTTTTTAATAATAAACCTATTTTAAATTCGCTAACGCTTGATATGACAGCAGTTTTATTTGGTGGTGCGGTCGCATTGTTACCCATTTTTGCTTTGGATATTTTAAAAGTGGGACCACAGGGATTCGGTTTTTTGAGAGCCGCTCCAGCCATTGGGGCAATAATAACGATGTTTTTTTCGGCCTATGTCCCTTTGAATAAAAATGCAGGGATGAAACTATTGACTGCCATCTTTTTGTTTGGTGTATGCATCATTATTTTTGGATTGTCCACCAGTTTCTGGATTTCGTTATTAGCCTTGTTTTTTAGTGGTGTAGTTGATGGCATTTCTATGGTAATCCGATCAACAATCCTGCAAATTAGAACTCCAGATCACATGAGAGGACGAGTAGCTTCGGTGAATTCAATATTTGTGGGTTCCTCAAATGAGTTAGGTGCATTTGAAAGCGGATTAACCGCTAAACTTATGGGAACTGTAACCGCAGTAGTTTTTGGTGGCAGCATGACACTAATTATTGTACTTTTTACGGGTTTTATATCACCGGAATTTAGAAAACTCGATTTGCAAAAAGATTTAGAAGACCATATAAACCATTAGGGAACCAACTAAAATGGATAACAAAAGTCGGAAAAATGAAATTGAATACTATAAAAGGAAAAATCAATCGGCTTTTTAATCAAGGGCTAACTCCAATTAAACTGAGTCAAAGCATTCTTGTAGCTGGGGCACTTTCTATAGTTCCAATTTTAGGGGTGACTACTTTTATTTTGACTGCCTTGTCATTGAAAAGAAAACTGAATTTACCAATAATGATAGCAATCAGCTATTTAATGTGGCCGATTCAATTGTTATTGGTAATCCCATTTATACGAATTGGGGAATTTATATTTTCAATTCCTCCCACTAACCATACAACAGAAGAAATAATCCATTCTTTTAAAAACAGTTTTTTTCAAACGTTAAGCCATCTTAGTTTTGAATTAATGTGCGGAGTTGCAGGATGGTTTTTTACAATAGTCCCTATTTTCATTGGAATATATACAGTAACCTTTCTGTTTTTGAAAAGAAACGATAGAAAGCTAATCAATTAATAAACTCATTTTTTATATCCAATTTAATTTTTCGGATAACTTTTGTAATCGGTTATGAGCCAGGTAAGGAAAACTGCTATTGCGAATGAAAGGTAAAAATATTTGGATAAATTCCCTTCTAAATTCCCTAAGTAAAATGCTGCGCCAATTAATGCAATGGAAACAATCAATTCGATGGTTCCGTGGATTTTGAATGGTATTATCTTGAAAATGCCCATTTCAAAGTTAGTAGCAACAGTCAATAACAAATGAATGATCCCAAGGGCATATGTAAATTTTGCTGTGATATCCGGTAAGCCAAAATACATTGGGGATATTAATAAAAAGGCAACAACACCATAATCGATTGAACCGTGAATTCTAGAATTGATTTTCATATTTTCTTTTTTTTAAAGATACACTTTATTTGAAAACCAAAAAACTAAAGAAAGAATTTACTTATCGAAAGTTTTCAATTCGAAATTTTCCCCGTCAAAAACGCCATAGGTAAAATAGCCAATCCAATCGCCTAAGTTTACATATTCAGAATTTTCCCCTACGGTTATTTTCATTGGAAGGTGGCGATGGCCAAAAATGAAATAATTATAATGTTTGGTTTCCAGTTTTCGTTTTGCATAAAGAACCAGCCATTCATTTTCTTCGCCAAGAAATTTTACATCTTCATCACCAGAAATCAATTTGTTTTTTACAGAAAGGTATTGAGCCAGTTTCATTCCAAAATCAGGATGAAGCCATCTGTAAAGCCACTTTGAAAATGGGGCTACAAATACTTTTTTCATCCTTTTGTAACCTTTGTCGCCAGGGCCTTTGCCATCTCCATGACCTATTAAAAAAGTCTTGTTGTTGAATGTATATTCTTGATTGTCATGATAAACAGGGATGTTGAGTTCTTTCTCAAAGTAATCGTTCATCCATAAATCATGGTTGCCTACAAAAAAATAAATAGGGATTCCGCTATCACGGATTTCGGCTAATTTACCTAGTACACGAACAAAACCTTTTGGGACAACGGTTTTGTATTCAAACCAAAAATCGAATAAATCACCCAATAAAAAAATAGCTTCGGCATCGCTTTTTATTTCGTCTAGCCAAGCGACAAATTTTTGTTCACGAGGAAAACTCAACTCGGCTGTTGGCGCACCAAAATGCTGATCGGAAGCAAAGTATATTTTCTTATTATTGGTTAATTGCATTGTGTTTTTATTAGAATTTCCTCACCCCAACCCTCTCCAAAGGAGAGGGAGAGAAGAATTGATTTTATCTTTTAATTGTTATCAGAAGCAAACCATTCGGCAAACGAAGTGTCGGTTTCCTGAAGTTTTAAGGAATGCAATGCAATTGCATTTGGCAAGCGGTTTTTAATTCTTTGTGCAAAATCAATTACCATATTTTCACTTGTAGGTTGGTATTCTACTAAAATCACGTGATGGCCTCTTGATTTTAATTCATTAGCCAGTTCAATATGAGGTGTGTTTTTGTTAAAAACGGTTGCATGGTCAAATTGGTCAACGATTTCTTCCTTTACGATTTTTTTAAGGTCAGTAAAATCAATTACCATCCCGAATTTCACATTATTATTATCCGTTATTGGCGAACCTATTACAGTAACCGAAAGCTTATAACTGTGTCCGTGAACATTTTTACACTTCCCATCATAACCATAAAGTGCGTGTCCCGTTTCGAAACTAAATTGTTTTGTAATTCTGATTTTACTCATTGCATCGTATTTGAATGCAAATTTAGTGAATCATAGTGATTTTGGAACCTAATTTATGTTTAAAACCAAAATAATACTATATTTGCCTTTCGTTGGGGGATTAGCTCATTTGGCTAGAGCGCTTGCCTGGCAGGCAAGAGGTAACCGGTTCGACTCCGGTATTCTCCACAAAAAAAGCAATTGCATAACGCAATTGCTTTTTTGTTTTATATCATTACTTTATTTAAGGATTGCTTTGTACCGGTGCTTGTAAAATAGCAGGGGCTTCTGTTGCTGCTGGCACAGGGGTAATTGTTCCGTCTGGATTTACAGCAGCTGGTGTGACTGTTGCTGCAGGAGTAGTTGAAACAACTTGTGTAGTAACTTGGTTTTGTTGAGGAGCAGCGGCTTTTGGCGTACTTAATGGAGCGCCAACAGCTATATCACAACGATGGTTAGGTTGACCATGCGGGGGATTCATACCAGGTGCAGTGGGTGCAGGTACTGTAGTGGTAACCATGTTGGGCTGCATCTGCATTTGAGGGTTTGGTGCCTGAACCGCCATTGGTGTTCCCGCAGGATTAGTGACTGCATTGGCTACAGGAGCTGCAGTTGTTGTCGTAAAATCATCTTGTGGTTTTAATTCTTTTTTGCAAGAAGTCAATATTGTAGATGATAATATAATAATACTTAAAATAGATTTTATGTTCATAGAAATTAGATTTAAAGATTTCAAATATAGCGATTTCCAAGTTTGTTGCAAATGGTAAAACTGTTAAAAAAATGCCCGCAACTGAATACTCCCTGTATGAATTGCATTGCTGGTTTCGCTCTTTCTTCCTTGATAATTCAAGTTGATGTCCAAGAATTGGGTTAGGTTTTTTTGAATTAACAAACGCCACGTTTGATTTTTTCCTGCCTGTAATCCTTCCAGCATCTGATAGGCAACTGGAGATAACTCATTTCCTGAAAACTGATTGTTATACAAAGAAAATTCCCCATTCATTGTGAATTGTTTTTGCGTTGCATACGTAAATGAAGTACCAAACCGCTGTTGGTTCAATAGTTCTAGCTCTCCAATTTGATTTTCCTTTTTTTGATACTCATAAAAGAAATCCCAACTAGCATTTTTTGAAAACAAGTAAGAAATTTTAGGAGCTACCTGATATCCTTGTAAGAGAAAATTTTTGGAGCCATAATTTTCAGAAATGGTTTCGGTTTCGGTGGTTTTTCCGTTAAAGCCAAACAGCCAGCTTTTTTTATACAAATGCGAATATTGAATTTGGTTGGATTTGATACGGCTTTCTTGTGAACCCACTGATAATAGGTTTTTTGCCCCACTAGTTAAATAAGTATAGGTAACTGAATGTTTCTGTTTTCCGCGTTTATAAAACAAGCTGTTCCTGAAACTTGAATTTAATCCAAGTAAATTAGTATCGCTTGAAGCGAAAGGGTTGAAATCAAAATCATTTCCGTTTCTTTCTATTTTCCGTTCCACTAAAAATGCAGTCTGATTATAGAAATAGGAAAGTAGTTTTTTAAACCCTTTTGCATTTTGCCACTGATTTGGGTTTAGGGTAATGGATTGTGAGAATTTATTCTGATGCGTTTTTATAAAAACCTGATTGGGTAAAAACACCCGAACATATTTCGCCTGATCAATAAATTGAGCTACTTCAAATTCTTCCAGTTCTTGAATTCCGTTGCCGTTATAATCATTCCAAGTATAAATTCCTTGGCCAGGTTCGACCGCTAAATAAGTAAATTCCTGTTGTGCAATGGAACCCGAAGTGTTTTCATAAGTCGTTGTTATTTGTATCAATTGATTAAAAAACCGATCATTATACAACAACCTTGAATTAAGTGAAGGTTCATCTTCCCTGGCTGTATCCACAAATTCTAGTTTTCGGTAATTTACAAAAAGGGACAAATCGCTTTTTTCGTTTTTAATTAAACGGGATTTCATATAATACGAATGAGATGTATTGACGCGTTTCACAAAACCTGACTGCAAACTATCGTTTTTTCTGTTGAGGTAACCCAATTCTACAAACACCTTCGTGCTATCCCCACGACCTATGAAAGTTCCATATTCGACAAATCTTTGGCTTAAAGCCGAAAATTGATTTGTAGATTTTATTTTTTCCTGATTGTCTTCAAATCGCAAAGCACCACCTATCCAGTTTTTATTAAAATGATATCTTGCTTGGGTGTGGTTTCTGATGAATTTTGAGGAGGCATAATCGCCGTCACTTTGAAGGAAGCTTCCTTTTTCTTGAAGTGTAAGTTTTTTTAACTGAAACAAACCATTTATAACATGACGGTTACCCGAAAAGCTTTGGGAAAAATCCAATTTTTCGAATTGATAGGTAAGTAAACCTTTGGCATTCACGGAGTCTTTCTTCGAATTTAAATCAAAATTCAAACCCGAAATCAATAAACTTTGGTTGCCAATGGGATTCGTTAAATTCCAATCCCTATCAAATTCAATAGTAAACAACCGCTCGATGGTTCTAAACTGTTTTTGAACCAATTGATAATTCGCAAAGGCATCTATTTTCCATTTTTTAGAATACAAACGTTGGGTAGCGTTTATTTTTCCGCCAAAACCTTTATTGTCAGAATCATCAGTAGAGGAAAATAAATTTTTATCATTGTTGCTTATGCCTATTTCTACATCCACTGAAGTTTTTTCAGAAGGATTGTATTTTCCTAAAACTGTTGCAATCTGGATTTTTGTTGGGGCAACCAATCGTATAATAGGCTCGTAATTTCCTTGTGGAACGCCGCTAATCGGTGCTACATATTCATAAATCCTTCCAATTGCTGCCGAATTTGTCAAAACATAGTTTCCTAAATTATTTCCGACCAAAGTAAATTTTACATTATACAATTCGTCTGTTTCGTTATTGGAATATTGAAATGCCGTGACAGTGCCAATTACCACTTTTTTGTATAGGATTTTATTTTCTGAGTAGGAATCGATATAAGCAGAAGGCGCTGTCATCAAATCCGGATTATCACCAGCATTAACTAAAATCTGAGCTTGTTCTTCAGAAAGATTTTGTTGCAAAGGCTGGTTTTTCACATCGTTTTCTGAATAGACATAACCGCCAAGACTCCACGTTTCAGTTTCATGTGTGGCGCCAAATGAAGAGATAAAACGGGTGTAGTTCCTATCAGAATATTGGTATTCAACATTGATCCGCATTTCTGAAGTTATAGGAAAAAGAGAAGTAAAACGGATTTCACCGGCATTATAGTCAATAATATAATCGTTGTTTTCGCCTCGTTTTAAAAGAATCCCGTTCACATATACTCTTTCGGAACCTGAAATAACCAATACAAACAATTCGCCGTTGGGACCTCGTAATTTATAAGGGCCTTGGTTTCCTTCCTGGCCCTTAAAAGTGCTTTTTGAATATTGCCCTCGAACCAAAGCTGCAGCAGCAGAAACAGTGGTTTTGGATTCGGGGGAACCAAATTCAAAATTAGCCGACAATCCCTGCACCTTTTTATTGAAGTTCAAGAATTTCGATTTTCGATTTTCCAAAAACAAATCCCCAGCCCGAATGTTCCATTTCTCGGAGAAAAGCTCAATGAAAATCTGGTCGAATTCATCGAGTTTTTGCGAATAGCCTCCTTCTTGTAGCGGGATGTTGCTATCTTGAATTGATGCCCGCAGGCTTACTTTATTAGAAATTTTACCGGTAATCTGTAAATCCAAGGCAGAGTTTAGCACTGCATTTTGATTGTTCCCAACAGTTATTCCTCGGGTGATGCTTCCCGAAGTATTGAGTCCGTCAAAGGGAACATATTTTTTTATGGGCCCGGAGGAAACCCGGTATAAATCCCCGAATGTAGCATCATTGCTTACTACCCGGCTTTTGTCGTAAATGCTGTATTCTTTAGTGAGATAATCCGGAAATTTTAAATACCTAACGGTTAAAGTATCATTAAGGAAAGGGGTATTTTTCTTAAAAGTCAAGGTGCCTTTCCTGAAATCCATTTTATAGAAGGAAGTATCGATAGCCTGATCTTTGGCGTCAAGCAATTTAAAGAAACCTTCATTTACGCTTGAACTATCAATATGAATGGTGTCAAGGCTGGCCACAATTCTCTTGTTTTTATAAGGCGTGATTATTTCCTGTGCCTCAAGCCCCGAAATAAAACAAACGCAGCAAAATAAAAACAGTTTTTTCAACATACAGAATAGAAACGTTTAAACATCAAAAGTAGTGTGTTTTGATGTAAAAAGCATTTTTTTGAAATTAATGACTTTGAATTTTAAGATTAACTAATTGCGCGTTCCGATACTATACGGTTTGTGTCTGTTAATTAAGATTTTGCTTTTAAAAGAACAAATACGTGTTCAAATGAAATTTAGTTTTTGTCAAAATTGCATTTGAACACTACAAAGATTCATTTGAATGAGAATTTCACTCAATTGAATGGTTGTTTAAGGGAATACGGGCTACTATATGTTTGCTCAAAGAAGAGGATTGGTTTTTAAAAATAGAAATGGACAAAGTGATTAAAATAATCAAGAAATAACAACTCTATTTTAGAAATTAAAAACGGTCTGAGGAAATTTCTTCAGACCGTTTTCTGTTTTGTTTGCCATAGAGACTGGCTATTTATTTTCTTTTTTATACAATTCTATTTCGTCAATCATCACCATTGGTTTTTTTGACTTTCTTTTTCGCCATATAGGCAAGTCATTCTGGTTTTGAATAACGATTTTTAGTTTTGCAAAACTGCTGAATTTTTTATTGGAGCTTTCACATTTAATAATTTCGAAAGTATAATCCTCAGTTAATTCAGGCAACTTTTCTTCTGACAGCAATTTCCATTTTTTATTTTTGAAGCCATATATAGCAACCTTCTGCGGAGCAAAAATAAAATGACGCGGATCATTCAGGAAGTTTAGTCTAAGTACATTAAAATCGAGTTTATTGGTGTTGATTTCCATTTCGGGATTGTTTCCGTACCAGCCAACCCAGTTTATTTCAAAATCTTTGTATCCTCGAAGTCCATCCGTTATCGCAGAAGTTCCTTTTCCCTTAAAATCATCAGATGGCGGTGTTAAAAAACTGACAACGAAATTTTCCCCTAAATGTTTCCCAGTATTTTTAGAAATAGCTATCCAGTCTTCATAATATTGATTGGGTTTCAAACCCCCTTCGCTGAGTTCATAGATTCCAGAATCATTGCACAAATCGGCAAATTTGCGTACTCTTTCATTCAGTCCTTCCTTTATTGTCCTTTCGCCATTTTGAGTTGTGTTAAACATTCCGTGCTTGTCACTCCCATAATATTTAGATTGTTCAAAATAAACAAATTCTAAGGCTAGTCTTAATTTGTTAATACGTGATGCTATTTCTGGATCATTTGAAACTGCCTGTGCAGCTTCTTGAAGCAATGCGTCATACTGGGTCATGGCTTCGGGCGAAAGAAACGTATTTCTACTTTGTACCGGTCCGGAATAAATGTCTAGATACCTATCTGCAGTTTGTTGGTTTTCTGCCAATAAATTCAAATATTTTTTTAAAGCAGGAGCGGCTTTTCCATAAAATCCCCTCAAGAAATCATCTGTAGTAGCTTCAATATCGATATCCGAATCCCACACTAATTTTGCCAGGAGGTATTGTCTCAATTCGCTAAAATCCCCTGGAACATCAGCGTATCCTTGCACAAACAACCCTTTTATTTTATTTTTTTTAAAGAATTTATAGTTGTCCGAAAAGGTATGGATATTTGGGAAAGGGGATAAATAATTAGAAAACTGAACCGTATAATCCCATAAATATAAATTCGGATTCGTGGTATTCCAGCTTTTAATGGTTTCCTCTAAAGGACTGTTTGTGGCAATTGCCTTTCCACGGTTTAGCTCAATTGGACAGAGCAACGTGTAAATATTAGGTTCGATTTTTAACTCTATTGGAGGCTTGAAGGTATGCAGATAAGCCAAAGTAACTATTTTGTTGTTAGGAAAACGTGCCGCCAGTCTATTTAAAAAATAATAAAGTCCGCCTTGAGGCCCGCCATGTTTCGCATTGACCTCACTGCATTTTTTGCATTCGCAATATATGACATCGTCATTTTGGCTTACCGAATAAAATTTGGCATTTGGCGTTTTCGAAATGACTTCCTGCATTTTACTGGCAACCAAATTAACTACAGAGTCATTTGTCATACACAGTGATTCGTCACGACGGCTTTCTTCATATAAAGCAAAATAGTCGGGATTGGATTTAAAATACTGTTTAGGAGGTAAAAGTGTGCCAAATGAGTGTCCCCAAATCCCAAAATCATCAGTATGCCAATCTAATTTATGCCACTTTCGGAATTCCTCGTCATAGCAGTCCGGATAGAGCAGCGCTCGATATTCAAAAGAAGGCTCATGGGTTTTTTTTGTATTTTTTGGATAAATAAAGTCTTTTTGAAATGGAATGTAATTGCTTTTTGAAGTAAATTTTCTGAATCCCCAGATTTCCAATAAAGTAACTACAGCATAATGTAGTTCTTTTTCTGAAAAGGCAATCAGATATATGTTTTTAGCATCGCTGCGGATTATAAAATTACCAGCCGTTAAAGGCTCTTTGACTGAAGCTATTTCCAGATGAATATTAGAAGCAGACTTCTTTTTTAATTCTTTGACTTCAATTAGAATGGTATTTTTTAAAGCTTGGTCAAGGTAGTTTTTTAAAACTTTCGCTGCAGGCTTTGTCTTTTCTGAAGCAGCAATAATTTTGCTCTTCTCATTTATCACAATGTTTGCCTGAGCCATTATTTTGATGTTTATAAAAAACAGAAAAAAAACCAAAAGGGATGTTTCAAAATAATTTTTTAAAATGCGTTGCGGGATATAACAAAAAGCCATCAGCAGTTAACTTGTTTAGATAGCCCAAAATTAAATATTTTTAAGCTATACATTGCAAAAAACCTTTGATGGTTGCAATTAATTCCTCCGGATTGAATGGTTTTGCTATCAATTTGTCAACGCCAAGCTCATAAGCTTCTGCAACTGTGCGGTCTTCTTTGCCTAAAACAGAAACTACAATCACTGGGATTTTAGGATAATGGAATTTTGAAAAGGCAGTTATTTCCAATCCTGATTTGTACGGTAATTTAATATCTGTTATGATGAGGTCAGGAATAATTTCTTTTATTTTTTCAATTCCTTGGTTCCCGTCATTCGCGGTATGGATTTCAAAGCCTTCTTTCCTTAAAAGAAAGACCAGTATTTTAGTGATGATAGTATCGTCTTCAATTAACAGAATTTTTTTCATGAGCCATTTGATTTAATCGCATTGCTATTTTAAATACGTTTATTTTAAAATTTTGGTTGCCAATGTATTAAATATTTTAAATATAAAAAATACGTCATTTTACGTATTTAATAAAAATATAGGTCGAGCTCTTAAAAATAGAAGAAACTGGTTCTGTTTAATTAGAGTTTGTATTGTAAACTCAAGGAAATATTTAGTTCAGTTTGAAATTTATCCGGAGTATATTCCTGGCGGTTAAACCCTGTTTGTAGGCCTAGAATAAAATTTTTCAAAAAAACCTTGTTGTACCCTATACCCATTCGATAGGAATTCAACGAAATACGTTCTTCAAATTGAGAGATTACTTCCCTTTCATCAGGGGAAGTTCCATAACCCGCATTTATAGAGAAATAATCGAATTGGGTTTTAAAATAATACCTGTAGGTTGACGAAATAGTAGGATAGGGCTTTTGTCCCAATTGGATATAGGTCTTTAGATTGAACCACCCCATACCGATGTATTTTCCTATCCCGAAACCAGCAGCATAATTTTCGTCGATACTGGTTTTGTTATATCTAATTCCAATATCCCCTTCCCACGCTTTGCTTAAATTCTGAAAAAAAGAATAACTTAATCTTAATTTAGGAAATATATTATCGTCGCTATATCCAATACCCGCATAAGAATAATTTTTTTTTGAAGTCTTAATATAGCTTTCTATTTCATATTGAACCCCATTGCCGATACTTTTGTTGTTTGATTGCCTATCAATGTAATTATACCTTCCTATTAAAGTTGCATTTTTTAATTGTTTGATATATTGTAAACCTGATAGATTCCAAGGCCCAACACCATCGCGATTAAAAAAAGTTGTGTTGTTGTTTATGCCAATCCTATCTCCATAAGATGCGATTTTAAGGTCGAACAATTGATTTTTTAATCCGTTGTCTTTTGGGTATTTTTTTATTAAAATGGTCAGGTAGTCAATCGTGTTTTTTTTGTCTTTACTTAAATCGAGTGCTTTCAGTTTTAATAGTTGCAATTCCTTGTCATCGGGATATAGTTCCAGTCCTTTATTTACGGCAATAAGGGCTGCGTTTATTTTATTTTCTTCAATCTCCAATTGTGTCAGATAATTAAATGCTTCTTTGTATTTTGGGTTTTTCTCAATTACATAATTAAAATAATAGCGTGCACTATCGGTTTCTTTTGTGATTTTATAAGCCCGTCCCAATGCAATATGAAAATCCAGGTATTCAGGGGCTATTTTAATTCCTTTCTTTCCTATTTCAATAGCTTTGGTATAATTATTTTCGGGATTTATTTGGCGTGTCATTTCTACCAATAAACTATCGGCGTCGATTTTTTGTGCAATAGCGCTGAGGCAGAAAATCACATAAAAAAATAAAAAGTATAATGTTTTCCTCATTACTCGTCAGTTGAATTTTTAAATCCTTGTCGGGTCATTACTCCCCATTTTTGTTCTTTTTGCCTTATAAATTGCCAATACCCTTGAAGGGAAGCATACACATTGATAGGATGATAAATAAATGGTTCCAAAAAAACCATACAAACCAAAATACTTATTTCTTTTAATCCGGTATAGTGCTTATAGATTAATTGATCGATATATACTGATGATAAGGTAATTAATATATAAAATAGATATACAAAGCTGCTAACAATTATTAAAAACTCATAATTGATTTGAAAAAAAATAACATCCAACAACAAAACGATAAGCCCTAAAATTTCTAATATGGGAACAGCAAATTCAAATATTAAAAAACTCGGGAAAATCACAAACGCCATTTTCCCATATTTTGGATTAAAGAATATTTTTTTATGAAGGTATAAAGTTTGGATTAACCCTCGGGCCCAACGTGTTCGTTGCCTCAAAAAAATTGTTTTTGTACTGGGAACCTCTGTCCAGCATAAAGATTCTGGGATGTAGGCTATCCGGAATTTTTTCTTTTTGTCGTACATTAGTTTCCTCATACGGGTTATGAGTTCCATGTCTTCCCCTAATGATTTATGCCAGTAACCACCTGCTTCTATGGCTGTTTGTTTGTCAAACATTCCCAATCCACCCGATACGAGAAGCAAACAGTTTATTTCACTCCACGCCATTCTTCCGAATAAAAAAGCCCTGATGTATTCCAATTCCTGAAAACGCGCAAAAAAATTAGTTGGATAATGTGACGTATATAGCATTCCGTCCTTGAAATGACAGGAGTTGGAAATCCGGATTGCTGCACCGGTTGCAATAATTTTTCCAGTGTTTTCAATAAATGGTTTGGCGAGCATGGCTACAGTGTCCCTTCTTAAAATACAATCTACATCAGTACATAAAAAGAGGGAATATTTAGCTGAATTAATTCCCGCATTAGATGCATCAGCCTTGCTCTTTCCGTTTTCTTTATCTACAACCATTAATCGGGAATAGATGGGATTGGTTGATTTATAATGCCCTTTAACCGGTTGTGTTACGATTTTTTCTTGATAGAAAAAATCTACTTTTATTAAACTGAATTCGGTTATGAGCTTTTCTAACGTTGTATCGGTACTTCCGTCATTAATGATTATAACTTCAAATTTTGGATATTCTTGGGAAAGTAGTGATTTTACATTATAAACGATGGTCGTTTCTTCATTGAAAGCAGGAGCGACTATTGAAACCCCAAGCGTATGATTGGATTTAATCAATACTTCCTTTAGCAAAAAATGCTTTGAATTATAATACCTTCTTATGGATAAATAGGAAAGAATAGCTAAGACTAAATATAATGTAATGTAACTTACAGAATAGATAGAGGTAACTATTTCATAACCATTGATGATATTTTCTAATTCATTCAATTTAGATAAGGGCTTTTTATGTGTAAAAGAATATTTTTAATGGTTTCGTTTTCTGTAGCACTCAAATCGATGCAATCGTCAAAATAACTGCTTTGAATTTTATAAATGCATTTTATAATTTCAAATTTCAAATCGATGTCGGTTTCATGGAGCAAGCTTATAGCAAATTCTGCGGTTTCCTTGTTTCCAATAACTCCAAGTGTTTTTAAAGTTGATATCTTGTTTCTTTTGTCTGTTTCCTTTTCGTAATGCTTTAATAAAATAGTATTGGATTCCACAATCACTAATTCCCGAATAGCTAATAAAACCTCTTTTCTTATTTTTTTCTTTTTATTGGAAAGCAACAATTCGATTTGGTTTAATTCCAAAGGCTTTCGATATTGAATCAGGATTTTGATTGCCAATAAAACAACTGAAGTATTTTCATTGGTTAACCAATTATTGATACTTTTTGGCAATTCAATTTTTTTTTGATAAATAACTTCCAAAATTTTCATTTCATCTGCTCTAGAGATTACCTCTGTATAGTTATTTAAAAATTCGAATTTTTCGTCCAACAATGATATCAAGCCAATTAATGCGTTTGATTTTAAAAACCTGTTTTTGCTGTATATGTATCTTTTTATTGTCCCTTTCTTTATCTTGTAATCCAACATTTGATAATGGTAAATACCCATTGTTTTTTTGTACCATTTCCTACTTTGGATCAGTTTTTTACTATAACTTTCAAATCCAAAATATTTATAAATCAGCAATACCTGATTGTTGTCAAATCCGTGCAAGTTTCTTTTAATTTCGATGATTTTATTAAGAATCATTTCCCTGCACCAATTTTTTTCAAAAGGTACCTTGTCGCTATTTTTAAATGATTTTATTTTTTCTTTAGTTTCGTTCATGCTATAACCGGAATAAAGAACTTCTATCAAAAAAGCATCAATTCTTAGTTTTAGTACTCTGCGCGGATAAATCAATTGCTCATAAGTATATCTATTCACAATTAAAATTACTGTCAATGTAACTATCAACAATATAAAAAAGGGGATTGTGTAGTATTTTAAAAAAAGAAAGATGTTATTTGAATTAAAAAAACCATCTGAAATACTAAAGTTCCCTTCTATATTTAATAAAACTTTTTTATGTAGAATGTCTAAAAGGGCAAATGGCATTTTTGTCTGTATAAGTCAGTATATGAATTTGTTAAAAAAAAATTATGTGCGAAAGTACAAATTTTCATACACAAATACGTTCTTTTTAAATATTGGGTTTTAATTTTTTTATTGAATTAAAATTTGGGTTATATAAGCTTCTCTAAAAACAAAAAAACCGGTTTGGGAATTTCCTCAAACCGGTTTTTTAAATAGAATTTAAAATAAATTTAGGTGTTCTCTTTGGTCACAATCTGCATGGTTTCCCTGCTTACTTGTTTCAATAAAACAACTTTGTTTTTTTCGACCATTTTCGCTGCTTTTTCATCAAAATGGCGAATAGTATAAAGCGAAACATTTTCGTTGTAGGAAACTTTGAATTTCTTTGAAAGCAGGTTTTTCAACTCATTGAATTTGCCGTATTTGTCTTCAATACAAACCGAGAAACTAATAGCCGAATTCTGAATTAAACTCACCTTGATTTTATATTGATGGAACAAAGCAAAAATTTCGCTAATGTTTTCTTCCATTATAAAAGAAAAATCAATTGACGAAAGAGAAATCAATAATTGGTTCTTTTTTACAATATAACAAGGCAAATGCGGTTCTAAATCAACACCTTTACTTACAGAAGTTCCAGGAAGTGTTGGGTTTATAAATGATTTTACATATAACGGAATTTCCTTTTTTTGGAGCGGCTGCAAGGTTTTCGGGTGGATAACTGTAGCGCCATAAAAAGCCAGCTCAATTGCTTCGCGATACGAAATTTGGTTTAATAAACTCGCATTTTCAAAATACCTAGGGTCTGCATTCATCACTCCAGGAACATCTTTCCATATAGTCACACTTTCCGCATTAAGGCAATAGGCAAAAATAGCTGCAGTATAATCTGAGCCTTCACGTCCTAAAGTAGTGGTAAAACTATTTTCGTCAGAACCTAAAAACCCTTGTGTAACGTTCAAAAGTTTTTTCTTAACGTTTTTCGAAATGTTTTTTTGCGTTAAATCCCAATCTACTGTTGCATCACGATAATTGTTGTCGGTTTTTATAAAATTGCGAACATCAAGCCATTGTGTCTTAATATTCATAAAATTCATATAATGACTAATAATAGTAGTTGAAATCAATTCGCCAAAACCAACAATCTGATCGTAAACAAAATTAAAGTTTGGGGATTTGTTTTGGCTAAGGAAATATTCCAAATCTGCAAAAAGTTTATTTACATCAGTGAAAACAGGATTTTTTTCATCTTCAAACAGGTCCAATAAAATTTGGTTATGGTATTTTTTCACTTCTTGAACGGAAGACTGCAAAGCAGGGGATTTAGAAAAATAGTTGTTGATTACTGCTTCAAGCGCATTTGTTGTTTTTCCCATAGCCGAAACTACCAGTAAAACATCCTCATATCCTGTTTGTTGTAAAACAGCGTAAACATTTCTGATGCCGTCAGCGTCTTTTACCGAAGCACCACCAAATTTAAAAATCCTCATAACTCAACTTTATATTTTATTTAAAAAATTCTCCATTCCTATTTCATCCATTTGGACAACATTCCAATCCCGCAGTACTTTCGCGCCCGATTTTTCATAAAAATCAATAGCTGGGGTATTCCAGTCCAAGACATTCCATTCAATTCTTCTGACCCCATCATTTTTAGCTTGCCTGATAATTTCAGAATATAACGAAAATCCAAGTCCGGTTCCCCGCATTTTTTCTTTGATGATCAGATCTTCCAGATGAAGTGTTTTTCCTTTCCAGGTGGAATATCGATAGTAATACAAAGCCATTCCTACGATTTTGTCATTTACTTCGGCAATAATTGTATGGAATAATGGGCTTTCGCCAAAACCATCGCGTTCTAAATCATCCACTGTTACCACTACTGCATCAGGTTCGTTTTCAAAAACTGCTAGTTCTTTGATTAAATCCAAAACGGCGGGCATATCTTCTTTTTTTGCTTTTCGTATATTCATAAAGCATTTAATTTTTCGGCAAATATACGATTTAGGTAAACTATCAAATAATAATGATTTCAATTTCACAAAAATAACGATATTTGTGACCATAATGAAAAAGTAACCAAGGATGAAAGAACGAAATAAAACGCTAGGCGAATTTATAATTGACAAACAGGAGGATTTTCAATATTCAACAGGAGAACTTTCCCGAATTATAAATGCAATACGTCTTGCTGCAAAAGTAGTTAGCTACAAAGTCAATAAAGCGGGATTGGTAGATATCGTAGGAGCTGCTGGAGAACAAAACATTCAAGGCGAGGACCAACAAAAGCTAGACATTTATGCTAATAATGTTTTTATTCAAACCTTGATCAACCGTGAAATTGTTTGTGGTATCGGCTCCGAGGAAAATGATGATTTTATTACTATCGAAGGAAGCGACAAAGGCAATAACAATAAATACGTAGTGTTGATGGATCCATTAGATGGTTCTTCAAACATTGATGTAAATGTTTCTGTAGGTACCATTTTTTCAGTTTTTCATAGAATTTCGCCAATTGGAACGCCAGTAACTCTTGAAGATTTTCTGCAGCCAGGAACTAAGCAGGTTGCTGCGGGTTATGTTATTTATGGTACATCAACGATGTTAGTTTATACTACCGGAAACGGAGTAAACGGATTTACATTAAATCCCGCTATAGGAACTTTTTACCTTTCGCATCCGAATATGCAATTTTCTAAAGACGGAAATATCTATTCTATAAATGAAGGGAATTATGTTCATTTTCCCCAAGGAGTAAAAGATTATATCAAATACTGTCAATTGGAAGAAGGCGACAGACCTTATACTTCTCGTTACATCGGAAGTTTGGTTTCTGATGTTCATAGAAATATGATCAAAGGCGGAATTTATATTTATCCTACGAGTTCAAAAGCACCAAAAGGCAAATTGAGATTGTTATACGAATGCAACCCAATGGCATTTATCGCTGAACAGGCAGGAGGAAAAGCTTCTGATGGTTTTGGAAGAATCATGGAAATCCAGCCAACTGAATTACACCAGCGGGTTCCTTTTTTCTGTGGAAGCCTTAATATGGTTGAAAAAGCCGAAGAGTTTATGAAGAGATAATTTTCAAATGATTGACAAAATATTGGAAATACAAGAAATCAACATAGATTGGAAACATAAAAAAACCATTGTTGATAGCGATAAATTTGAAATCGATGGGCTAAATATATGGGATTTTGAATGGCAATATACAAATGAAAAAATTAGAGTGTTAGATCCTCAATACGGACAATCTTATTTCTTCAATGTCTATAAAATCCAAAATTCAGGGCGCACAATTTTATTTGCTGCTGGAGAATTTTCTAATTGCATTTGGGGTATTTATACAAAGGAAGAAACCGATTACAATCCTAAATTTTCGTTAATCGGTTGTATAAAAGACTTGTTTAAAAAATTCTGATACGAATAAAATAAATTCAGTTATAAAATACGAATACCACTAATTTACAGAAATAATTTCGTTTAAATTAGTGGAATTTGTGTTTCCGTCCAATCTCCCTCTCCTCTGGAGAGGGTTGGGGTGAGGAAACTATCTATTCATATGTTGCATTTCATATACAAAGGTATCTGAATCAACATTTTGAACCAATAATGACAAGGCTTTGTCTACGATATAAGTTACGTTTCCTGGAGTGAAACCCAATGCTAAGGCAAATTTCTTTAAAATGTCTTTTTGTTTTTGTCCTAAAACATGATCTGTAAAAACCATTCTTGATAAATCATACAAACGTTCCAATCTTTGGGTATAAAGATGCGGAGGATTTATTGGATATTTCATTGGGTTTTCCATGATTTCCTCATATTCATCTTTAGAGATTTCCAATTTTTTAGCTAATTTGTCTATAAATTGTATTTCCTCTTCGCTTAATGCTCCATCTGCCGTAGCAACTCTAACAATAGCAGAAAAATGACCTTTATTTCTGTTTTTAAACTCGTTATCAAATAAATCTGAAAATGACATAATTTTTATAGTTAAATGAATAACAAATATACGCCTATTTCGTTTTATGGAAAGGAATTTTTCAAAATAAATCGTAAGTTTGACGATACCTAAAATTTCAAAAAAAGAGATTATGTCAGAATTTTGGATTTACTTTCAAATTGGGATGCGGCATGTTTTGGATATTAAAGCATACGACCATGTATTGTTTTTAATTGCCTTAACCGTCCCTTATGCTTTCAAGGATTGGAAAAGAGTTTTGGTTTTGGTTTCTATTTTTACTATTGGCCATACTTTAGCATTGATGCTTTCGGTATTTGGTATTGTAATTATAAAAGTCAATCTCGTTGAATTTTTAATTCCGATAACCATATTGATTACTGCGGTATTCCATCTTTTTACTGCCGGTAAGACAAGTAAAAATGAAAGCATAAGCATTATTGGTTTTATTACTTTGTTTTTTGGAATCATACATGGTTTGGGTTTTGCCAATTATTTTAAATCTATCCTTGGCGGAAGCCCATCAGATAAAATACTGCCACTGCTGGAATTTGCTACAGGAATAGAAGCTGCTCAAATTATAGTGGTTATTGTTGTTTTAATATTGTCTTATATTACTCAAACTGTTTTCCGGTTTTCAAAACGCGATTGGACTTTAGTAATGTCGGCATTTGTTATTGGAGTAGTGGTGCCAATGATTATTGAAAGTGAAATTTGGAACAGATAAAAATCAATGGAAAAGAAAAAATTAAATAAATACGATAAAGCTTACCTTAGAATCGCCTCAGAATGGGGGCGTCTTTCCTATTGCAAGCGAAAACAAGTAGGTGCCATAATCGTTCGTGACCGAATGATAATTTCTGATGGTTATAACGGAACGCCTTCTGGTTTTGAAAACTGCTGTGAAGACGAAGAAGGATTGACCCAATGGTTTGTACTCCACGCAGAAGCAAATGCGATCCTGAAAGTGGCACGCTCAACACAGTCCTGTGAAGGAGCAACATTATACATTACGCTTTCGCCTTGTAAAGAATGCAGTAAACTGATTCATCAGGCTGGAATAAAAAGGGTCGTTTATCAAAATGGATATAGGGACGATTCTGGATTGGAATTCCTTAGAAAAGCAGGAGTTGAGGTTGAGCACATTCAATATTTAGAAGAGTAAATGAATAGAAATTTTTATATATTATTGTTTTTTGTGTCTTTTAATTTGTATTCGCAAAAGACTGTTAGTGCAACAGATTTAAAAAGAGAAATAATATATTCAAATCAATCGTATAATTTTATCAGTTCTTGGAGTTTATCTAATAAAATTGAAAAAAAATATTCAATTCAAAAAGAGAATTTTATTCAAGAAAAAATAAAAGGAAAAGATTATTTAATCAAAGAAACTAAAGTTCTTTTATCTAATAAAAAGAATGTTTTAATTAAAAAAGAAAATAAATTATACTCAAAGATTTTAGAAATACAGCTTGAAAACTCAGAGCACTTTTATGTTGTTTTTAATTCCCCAGTTTTAATTAAATTTATTGGACATACTCAAAATAGATTATATAATGAGCTGATTTTTGAAATAACTATAAAAAAGAAGAAATTTATTGTGGGTTTTTCAAAGTATAGAACGGCTTTTAGAATCGAGCATTATGACTTCTATTAATTCAAAATTGAATTCGTTCAATCTGTGTAAAAAAATGAAAAGTATAAATGAAATACAATAAAACCTACTTCCCCATTTTGTTTTTTTCCACATTGGCGCTAGGCGTGCTTTTGGGAAACAAGCTTAATTTTCCTTCAGAAGGGGAATCTTTTTCCAATCATAAAACAAAACTCAATAAATTAATTGATTTTATCGACGATCAATACGTTGACAATGTCAATACCGATTCGATTGTTAATCTTGCAGTAGACAATATCTTAGAGAAGCTCGATCCACATTCAGTTTATGTTCCGCCAAGCCAGCAAAGCCAAATTGCCGAAAGCATGCGAGGAGATTTCGTTGGGATAGGCATTAATTACTATATGTATAAAGATACAGTAGCGGTTATAAAACCCACTAAAAACGGTCCTTCGGAAAAGGCAGGAATTCAAGCTGGGGATAGGATTTTATATGCTGATAATTATAAATTATTTGGTCGGGAATTGCCTACTGACAGTTTGTTCCCAAGATTAAAGGGAAAAATAGGTTCTACTGTAACTTTAACCATTTTCCGCAAAAGTGAAAATAAAAAATTAGCTTTAAAAGTAACCCGTGATATAGTTCCTATCGAAAGTGTAGATGTAGCTACGATGCTCAATAAATCTGCCGGTTATATCAAAATCAACCGTTTTGCTGAAACTACATATGATGAGTTTAAAAGTGGTTTGTTGAAACTAAAAAAACAAGGTGCCACAACTATAATTATTGACCTTCGCGACAATGGAGGTGGATATATGGAAAAAGCTTCGGCAATTGCGGATGAATTCCTAAAAGACAAGCAATTGATTGTTTTTACAAAAAACAAAAAAGGGAGAATCGACAAGACTTATGCCACAGGCGAAGGGGATTTTGAAACAGGGAAAGTATTTGTTTTAATCAATGAAAATTCAGCTTCAGCAAGTGAAATTTTAGCGGGTGCAATTCAGGATAATGATAGGGGAGAAGTAGTGGGTCGTCGTTCTTTTGGGAAAGGATTGGTGCAACGGGAAATGGATTTTGATGACGGTTCGGCAGTAAGATTAACTATTGCGAGGTATTATACACCAACAGGGCGTTCCATTCAAAAACCATACACTAAAGGCAACGAAGAATATTTCAAGGAATCGGATAAACGATTCGATAACGGGGAATTGTATCAAAAAGACAGTATAAAAAGTGACATCAAATTAAAATTCAAAACCCCCAAAGGGAAAATTGTTTATGGCGGCGGCGGGATAGTCCCAGATGTGTTTGTGCCACTTGAAGTGGAACACGGAAATGAAAATGTTGTTTATTTATTGCAGTCGGGAGTGACCAGTAATTACGTTTTTGAACAATTGGATAAAAACAGAAATGCTTTTCATGGATTGACGATGCAACAAATTTCGTCAAAAATGAATGAAACGGATTTGTATTTCAACAACTTCCAAAAATATTTAATCAAAAACGGAATTGATTTAAAACTAGAAAACAACAAGCCGTTGGTAAAAAGATATATTTTGGCTGAATTTGTAAGGCAATTATTTGGCGAAGAACAATATTATAAGATTTTGCTGAAAGAAGATGTGATGGTGAAAGTGGTTTTAGGGAAATGATATACTTTCTTGATATTTTTAGACTTACATTAAGTATAGTGCATTAGATTTAAATAGATTACAAACAAACAAAAATGATGAAATTCTATATTACACTATTGTTGAGTTTTATTTTGTTTAGTGCCTTTGCACAAGCACCAACTGATTATTTCATTACAAAATGGGATTTGTCAAAAACAGGAACTGACAACACTTCTATTGTTTTTGAGGTTAACACTTCTGGAAATGTAAATTACAGTTGGGAAACCATTCCAGCTGGCACTTCGGGAACAGGAATAATCTCTGGAACAACTGCCGCCATAACTGGTTTGCCAGCAAATGCAACTGTGCGTTTGTATATTGATCCAACAAATTTTAAATCATTAGCTTTTTACGACGGGGTTAGTTATCATTATTCTGATAATGTAAAATTAATGGATGTAGAACAATGGGGGACAACTAGTTGGGAGACGATGTCTTACGCTTTTATTGGATGTGAAAATCTAAATATTACAGCAGTAGACGTGCCAAATTTATCTGGCATGAGCAATATGACTAATATGTTTAACGATTGTCGGTCATTAAATGGTCCTCCAAATATAAATTTATGGGATACATCTACAATAACAAATATGTATGGACTGTTTTTTCACGCCGAATCATTTAATCAACCCATTAGTAATTGGAATACCGCTAATGTTACTGTTATGAGTTCTATGTTTAGTAACGCAACATTATTTAATCAGCCCATTGGAAATTGGAATACTAGAAATGTTATTGATATGATTGAAACGTTTAATTACGCTATCTCATTTAATCAACAATTAGACAATTGGAATACTTCTAATGTACATAGTATGAGTAGTATGTTTTCTTATGCACAATCGTTCAATCAACCAATTGGTAATTGGAATGTTTCCAATGTAAGAGTTATGATTAATATGTTTGCTTATGCAACTTCATTCAATCAGGCTTTAGACATTTGGAATGTTTCAAATGTAGTCGCTATGCATTCTATGTTCGCTCGAGCAACATCTTTTAATCAATCAATCAATAATTGGAATGTGTCAAACGTAACCAGTATGTTAGGAATGTTTCTTCAAGCAACGTCTTTTAATCAACCGTTAAATAACTGGAATGTCGCAAATGTAAATCTTATGAGTTCGATGTTTTCTAGTGCAACGTCATTTAATCAACCATTAAACAATTGGAATGTCGCAAATGTAAATCAAATGAATGTGATGTTTTCTGGGGCAACAGCATTTAATCAAAACATTGGAAATTGGAATTTAAATCCAAATGTAACGATGATTAATATGCTTAACAATTCTGGTATGGATTGCAATAATTATACTGATACAATTATCGGTTGGTCAAATAATACAAATACACCAAATGGTAGAAGTCTTGGTGCTGTCGGTATGGATTATGGGATGAATGCTTTGCCAAACAGAAATATTTTGACAGTCGATAAAGGCTGGACAGTCATTGGTGATAGTCAGTTAACGGGAAATTGTGGCACATTGGCTGTAGAGGATTTTTCACAAAATAAATTTGAAATTTACCCAAATCCAGCTGATGATTTTATAGTTGTAAATACTGAAGAAAATGGAACTGGCACGATATTCAATTCATTGGGACAAACTATAAAATCAGTAAATCTCGAGGAAGTAAACACAACCATTGATTTAAGTGGTCTTCCAACTGGAGTTTATACTTTGCAGATGAAAAGTAATGGAAAAAACTATTGTAAAAAGATAATTAAAAAGTAAAAAAAGCGACTATTAATTATTGCGAGGTACGAAGCAATCTGTTACTTGACAAGATTGCTTCGTACCTTGCAATGACAAAATGGAAATTCTAAACCAACCCATTAGCCACTAAATACTCCGCAATTTGTATCGTATTCGTAGCAGCGCCTTTTCTTAAATTATCAGCAACAATCCACATATTTAAAGTATTTGGTTGGCTTTCGTCACGACGAATTCTACCTACGAAAACATCATCTTTCCCTTGTGCATAAGCCGGCATCGGATAAGTATAAGTATCTGTATTGTCCTGAACTGTAATCCCAGCAGTATGATGCAAAATATTTCTTACTTCATTTACATCAAAATCATTCGTAAATTCAACATTCACTGCTTCGCTATGTCCGCCAACGATTGGCACACGAACAGCTGTTGCAGTTACTCGGATGGTATTGTCGCTTAATATTTTTTGGGTTTCGCGAACCAGTTTCATTTCTTCTTTGGTGTAGCCGTTTTCTTCAAAAACATCACATTGTGGAATAGCGTTTCTGTGAATTGGGTATTTATAAGCCATTTCACCTTTGATTCCTGCGTATTCATTTTCTAATTGTTGCACCGCTTTAACTCCAGTTCCAGTTATGGATTGGTAAGTCGAAACAATAATTCTTTTAATGTTGTATTTTTTATGTAAGGGCGCTAACGCCAATACCATTTGAATAGTTGAACAGTTTGGGTTAGCGATAATTTTATCTGCTTTAGTTAGTTCAGAAGCATTGATTTCCGGAACAATTAATTTTTTAGTTGTATCCATTCTCCATGCTGATGAATTGTCGATAACAGTTGTTCCTGCCGCAGCAAATTTTGGAGCCCAAGCTAAAGAGGTTTCGCCCCCTGCTGAAAACAAAGCGATATCTGCTTTCATATCCACTGCGGTTTGCATTCCGACTACGGTATATTTCTTTCCCTTAAATTCAATTTCCTTCCCTATAGACCTTTCGGAAGCTACAGGAATTAATTCGGTAACAGGAAAATTTCTTTCCGCTAAAACTTGAAGCATTACTTCACCAACCATCCCGGTTGCACCAACCACAGCAATTTTCATAAGTAGGTATTTAATGAATTTGAAAGCGCAAAAATAAGTAATATTCAATTCTAAACAAGCGACTTCACAAAAAATAACAAATTGTTATATTTGTAACATTTTAAATAAATGTATTGTTCATTTGTAATGATAAAAGAAAAACCGCCTCAATTAAGAAACGGTTAAAATTAGAATAGGTAATGTAGCGGTATATTATTTTTTTAGTAAATCCCTTATTTCAGTAAGCAATTCTTCTTGAGTTGGTCCAGCTGGAGCAATAATTACTTGTACATCTTTCTTTTTAGAAGCATTAATTCCTTTTATGACTAAAAATAATACAAAGGCGACTAATATAAAATTAATCACAGACGATAAAAAAATACCATATTTTACTCCACCAAAAGCAACCAGATCTTCAATTTTGGATAATTTAGCAGTTTCTAAAACCGGTTTTAAAATTAACGGGGTGATAACATCATCAATTAATGAAGTTACTATTTTACTAAAGGCTGCTCCAATAACAACCCCAATAGCTAAATCAACTACGTTCCCTTTAATTGCAAATTCTTTAAATTCTGAAATCATTCCCATAATTTTTTTTTAAGTGTTGATTAATAGTACTAAGATATAAATTATTTATACTATTCTCTATAAAAAATCCTTTTTACTCTTTGTGAAATGCTTGTTAATATTTCATACGGAATTGTTTGTAGTTTTTCGGCAATGAAATATACAGTAGGGTTTTCTCCAAAAATAATCACTTCATCACCTTCTTTGCATTCAATTCCAGTACTATTAACCATTAACATATCCATACAAATGCTACCTACTATCGGTGCTTTTTTGTTTTTTATCATCACAAATCCCTTTTCATTGCCCCAATGCCTTGAAATTCCGTCGGCATACCCAATTGGAATTGTGGCTATTTTAGTTTTAGTTTTTGCAGAAAAGCGTCTTCCGTAACCCACACTTTCACCGGATTGAATGGTTCTTATTTGAGAAATAATCGATTTTAAGGTGCCTACGTTTTCTAAATATTTTTGCTCATTTTCATCATTTGAAACCCCATAAAGTCCAATTCCGAGGCGAACCATGTCATATTGAGCCTGTGGATAATTGCTTATTCCAGAAGTGTTGAGCATGTGAAGAATTGGTTTTATATGCAACTCAGCCATCATTTTAGAAGACAATTGCTCAAATAAATTAATTTGGGATAAAGCAAAATCGTTGTGATACAAATCATCACTGGTTGCCATGTGTGATAAAATGCTTTTGACTTTTACAGTGGTATTTTCCTTTAAAGTGTGAATTAATTCCTGTAAATTCTCGGCTTCAAATCCCAAGCGGTGCATTCCGGTATCCAATTTAATATGAATTGGATATTCTTTCAGCTGTTTCTGTTCTGCAATTTTCACGAAAGCATTCAGTCCTTTTAGATTGTAAATTTCGGGCTCTAAATGATGTTGTATAATAGCAGAAAAACTTGTCGTTTCAGGGTTCATTACCATAATGGGCAAATCAATTCCTGCAGTTTTTAATGCAATTCCCTCATCGGCGAAAGCCACTCCCAGATAATCTACTTTATGGTGTGAAAGCAACTTGGCTATTTCAAAACCGCCATTTCCATAACCAAAAGCTTTTACCATTACCATTAATTTAGTGGTAGGTTTTAATTTTGATTTATAGAAATTCAGATTATGACTAATGGCGTTGAGGTTGATTTCTAAAACGGTTTCATGTGTTTTTTCTTCTAATAATGCCACGATTTCCTCAAACTGAAAATGTCTTGCGCCTTTTATCAAAATGGTTTCATTGCCGAAAGTAATATTTTGGAAATCTGAAATAAATTCATTTGTGTTTTTGAAAGTCACACAGTTTTGGAATTTATCCTTAAAGACAGCAATTGTTTCGCCGATACCAATTATTCGATTGATTTTATTTGAAATTACCAATTCAGACACTTTAGAATACAATTCTTCATTTGATAGTCCGCTTTGAAAAATATCCGATAATATGAGGGTTTTCTTTTTATGGTGCTTTTGGCTTTCCAGAAAATCCAATGCGATTTTTAAAGACTGAAAATCAGAACTGTAACTGTCATCGATTAGGGTAGAATTATGGATGCCGTTTTTGACTTTCAGTCGCATTTCTACCGGATACAACAATGAAATTCGTTGTTGGATTGTTGTTTTATCGTAACCTAAATGCAGCAACAGCATGATGCAATTGATTGTGTTTTCTATGGACGCATCATCCTGAAATGGGATTTCAATTGAAAAAACCGATTTGTTAAAGTGGATTTCTAATTTTGATTTTTCTTTTTCAACAATGAAAACATCGGCTTCTTTATTTTCAAAACTCCAAGAAAAGGTTTTTGTTTTTGAATCGATTAATAAGTCTACTGTTTCATTTTTATTATAAATTAAAAGGGAAACATGTTGAAACAGTTTTATTTTGGATGCTATTTTTTCATTTAAATCCGAAAATCCTTCGTCGTGGGCAGTGCCAATATTCGTCAGCATTCCTATTGTAGGCCGAATGATTTTTTCCAGTTTTTCCATTTCATTAATGGTAGAAATACCTGCCTCAAATATCCCGAAATTATGTTTTTCATTTATTGAAATCACAGATAACGGAACCCCAACCTGTGAATTATAGCTTTTTGGGCTTCGGATGATATTGTAGTCAGGACTTAAAAGAAAATTAAGCCATTCCTTAACTATGGTCTTTCCGTTGCTTCCAGTAATTCCAATTACCGGAAAAGAAAACAAGGAGCGATAGTACGCTGCGAAATCCTGTAATCCAGTTAAAGTATTTTCAACTAAAAGAAAATTGGCTTTACCCTCAAGGGTTTTAGGGATGTGGTTTACAACGAAATGCTTAACGCCTTTTTTTATCAATTCATCAATATAAACATGCGCATCATTATTAGGTCCAACCAACGCAAAAAACAAAGTCGAAATTCCATTTTGCATCGAGCGGCTATCAATAGAAATATGATCGATTTCAAATGATTTATTGTTGCCAATAAATTGCGCTTTTATTTCACTTGCAATTTTCTGGATAGTAAGGCTCATAGAAGATTTGCTTATTTAACAAAGATTGTAAAATTTACTCAATCCTGCAACCAAATAATAAATTACTGTTTTTTTGAATCCATAATTAATTTTAAAGATAAATCTTATTGAAAATACAATGCGCAACTCTTTTTAAATAAATTATTTGCCTTTATTTTTTCTAGTAAATACGGGTATTTTAAATAAAATTTTACTCTAAATTTTCTTCTTAAAAAATCTTTAAAAATAGTATATATTTACTACAATATAAATGACATGTTAGCAGTTATGAGTTTAATTGTGAAATGTTAATTTTTCTTCGTTCCTAACTTTATTTTGTAACCATTAACTCTTATTTAAAATGAAAACAAAAGGATTGATTTATGTGTTTTTTGTGTTTTTTATGTTCCAAGCGTGTAGCAAGAAATCAGCCGCAGATTTTAATTCCGATTTTTCAATATTTAAAGAGTACATAACAAGTTTTACGTCGGGTATAGTGCCCACACAAACAGACATTAGGGTAGTATTGGCTTTTGAAAACAAGGAATGGAAAACAAACCAAGTTCTCGACAATGACTTATTTGATATTTCACCAAGTATCGATGGGAAAGTTATAGCGCTTTCCAATAATACAGTGGCGTTTATTCCTGAAAAAAAACTGGGACAAAACACAGAATATCAGATAAGTTTCAAATTGTCAAAACTTAAAAAAACGCCCAAAAACCTTTCGGAGTTTAATTTTACCATAAAAACCATAAAACAGGATTTTGTAATTGAAATCAATGACATTCAATCGCATAGCGAAGAACTCCAATATTTAAATTGTGTTCTAAAAACAGCAGACAATATGGATGTTGAAACCGCTAAAAAATTGATTTTGGCTAAACAAAATGACAAAGACTTAATTGTGAAGTTTGAAGAAAACAAAACTTCCCGAAATGAGTTCAAATTTGTAATTGACAGTATTCACCGCTTTGACGAAAAAAGCAATGTTGGAATTTTTTATGACGGAACTGATTTTGACATTCAACAAAAAGGGAAACTAGACTACAATGTTACCGCAAAAACCGAATTTAAGATAGTGAAGGTTGAAGTTCCTAAAGACAACAATCAAACAATGCTTATCAATTTTTCTGAACCATTATTAAAAGGACAGGATTTTTCTGGTTTGGTGAATTTACAAAATGCCAAAAACATAAAATTCAGCACCCAAGGCAATTTGTTAAAAGTATTTTTTAATAATGAAGAAGCCGCAGAACCTGTAAAGAAAGAAAATACCGAAACCGCAGTTGATTCTGCAGCTGTCGATTCTACATCCGCAGTTACCTATGTTGTGCCAGTTGTTAATCAATCCGGGGCTACAGCAGGAGAAATTTACCTTGAAATTTTTCAAGGAATTGAAAGCGAATATGGTCAAAAAATGACTCAGAACTTTGTAACTACCATTTCATTTGAACAGATAAAACCAAGTATCCGCTTTATCAAAAACGGGACGATAATGCCAAGTTCCAATAACCTTAAAATTAACTTTGAAGCAGTCAATTTAAGGGCTGTTGATGTAAAGATTTATAAAATCTACAAAAACAATATCCTTCAGTTTTTACAAGACAACGAACTCAATGGAGCAAGAAACCTAAGAAAGGTAGCGCAGCCAATTTCTAAAACAGTTTTGAATTTAAAAAGAAACCGATTGGTTAATTCAGTAAAATGGAACACGTTTGCATTGGATTTATCCAAAATTATAAAAACAGAACCAGGTGCCATTTACAGAGTAGAACTATCGTATAAAAAAGCCTATTCCACTTATCAGTGTGGCGGTTCAATTAGCGACGAATCCCAAAACGACGATGAGGAAGAAGATGAAAACGATGTAAACTATAGCGGTGAATCATATGACTATGATTATTATGAAGAAGATTACGATTGGAGGGAAAGAGAAGATCCATGCGCCAATTCCTATTATTATAATACCAAAATAGGAACAAATATCTTGGCTTCTGATTTAGGGGTAATAGCAAAAAGAGGCTCAAACAAATCCTATTTATTTGCAGTAAACAATATCCTTACTACAGAACCTGTTTCTGGGGCAAAAGTTGACTTGTACAGTTTTCAACAACAAAAAATCGCATCCGAATGCACTAATAGTGAAGGCGTAATCGCTTTTAAGCTTAATAAATTTGCTTATTTCGCCATAGTGACAAAAGGCAACAATACTACTTATATAAAATTAGACGATGGGAATTCATTATCGTTAAGCAATTTTGATGTAGCGGGTGAAACACTTCAAAAAGGCCTCAAAGGATTTATTTATGGAGAAAGAGGAGTGTGGCGTCCTGGTGATAACATATACTTATCGTTTATCTTTAATGATGTGGTAAACAAAATTCCTGCTTCCCATCCTATTAAATTGAGATTGAGCGATCCTAACGGAAAAATAACGTATCAAACGGTAAAAAAATCCAATGAACTGAACCATTATACCTTTGTGGTTCCAACAAGTGTTGATGCCCCAACAGGTAGTTGGGAAGCGATGGTAAGTATTGGTGGTGCCAAATTTTATAAAAACATAAAAATTGAAACCATAAAACCGAATCGACTTCGTATTAAAAACACGTTTAAAAATGTGATGCTTTATTCGTCTTATGCAAATACCGCCAATCTAGAAGTAACTTGGCTACATGGTGCTGTTGCAAAAAACCTGAAAGTAGAAATGCAGGCCAAATTTTCTCAGCAAAGTACTACTTTCAAAAATTACAACAACTATGTTTTTGATGATTTGGTTCGACAATTCAGTACTGAGGAGATTAGTGTTTTTTCCGGAAAAATAAATGAAGTTGGAAAAGCTTCAGTAAATATCCAGCCAAAATTAAATGGTTTGGCTCCAGGAATGTTGAAAGCTGCTTTCATCACAAAAGTATATGAAGAAGGTGGAGATTTTAGTACTGATGTGATAGCAACTACTTATTCGCCATATAAAACTTACGTAGGATTAAAAACACCTAAACCTAATAAATACGGTGTACTTGAAACGGGTGAAATGCATCGTTTTGATGTAGCAACGGTTGATGAATTAGGAAGGCCAAAAGCGGTAAGTGATTTAGAAATAAAAGTTTTTAAAGTGGAATGGCGCTGGTGGTGGGATGCTTCCAATGATGAAAATTTATCCAATTATAATTCAGCAAACTCGACGACTTCTTTCAAAACATTTAAATTAAGTACCGATTCAAACGGAAAAGGATATTTTGAGTTCAAAGTTTCCGATGAGGAATGGGGGCGTTATTTAGTACGGGTTTCTGATTATGCTGGCGGACATGCAACAGCACAAACCGTATTGTTTGATTGGCCAATTTGGTCTGTAAAAACAAGGGAAAGAGATGCTTCAACCGCAAATATGCTTGTTTTTTCTACTGATAAAAAGGATTATGCAGTTGGAGAAAAAGCACAAATTTCATTTCCTTCAAGTGCAGGAGGCCGAGCCTTGATTTCTATCGAAAATGGAGCACAAGTAATACAAACACTTTGGGCAGAAACTACAAAAGGCGAAACCAAAGTAAATGTGCCTATCACGGCCGCTATGGCACCAAATGTTTATTTCAATATTACATTGTTACAGCCACATGCAACGACAAAAAACGATTCCCCAATTAGGATGTACGGTGTAGTTCCTATAGAAGTCGTTGATAAAAACACGGTGCTTCAACCAAAAATAACTATGCCGGATGAACTTAAACCGGAGCAGGCTTTCAATATCAAAGTAAGTGAGAAAACGGGCAGGGCAATGACTTATACGCTTGCAATCGTTGACGAAGGCTTATTGGATTTAACACGTTTCAAAACCCCAAATGCCTGGGATGCTTTTTATATAAGAGAAGCATTAGGCGTAAGAACCTGGGATGTGTATGATGATATCATTGGCGCGTATGGCGGAAAAGTAAACCAAATTTTCAGTATTGGAGGGGATCAGGATTTAGGAGGTGGCAAGGCCAAAAAAGCCAATAGATTCAAACCGGTTGTTATTTATCTTGGACCTTTTTTATTGCCAAAAGGAGAATCGAAAACACATAAAGTGAAGCTTCCAAAATACATTGGTTCAGTAAAAACAATGGTAGTGGCTGGAAATGCGAATGCAAGTGCCTATGGAAGTGCCGAAAAAGCAACTCCGGTTCGCAGTCCATTAATGGTATTGGCATCTTTGCCACGAAAAATTTCCCCTTCAGAAAAAGTAACCATTCCAGTTACGGTTTTTGCAATGGAAAGCAAAGTGAAAAATGTCATGGTTCAGATTAAAACCAATAATGGTTTAAGGGTTATTGGTGCCTCTTCTCAGAATGTAACTTTCACACAGCCAAATGAAAAAATGGCATATTTTAATCTTGAAGTAGGCAGTGCAACCGGGATAGGAAAAGTACAGATTATCGCAACTTCTGGAGCCATAAAATCAACATATGATGTAGAGATTGATATGACGAACCCAAATCCGGTGACCAATACTTTTAAAGATATTATTTTAGAACCAAATAGCAGTAAATCGATTTCATGGGAAACATTTGGTGTGTCAGGAAGCAATAAAGCTAGGTTGGAAGTTTCCTCTATCCCAACAATTGATATCAATAGAAGATTGCAATATCTAATAACGTATCCTCATGGTTGTGTTGAACAGACTACCTCTTCGGTTTTCCCTCAATTGTTCCTGAACGATGTTGCCGATATAGATCAGGGTAGAATGGAAAGTATTCAAAAGAATATAACTGCAGGTATTGCTAGATTGAGCGGTTTTCAATTGTCAAACGGCGGGTTTGTTTACTGGCCAGGAAATTCAGTAGCCGATGATTGGGGAACTTCTTATGCAGGTCATTTCTTAATTGAAGCCGAGAAAAAAGGATATGTATTGCCTATTAACCTGAAATCAAAATGGATTTCATATCAACAAAAAGAAGCAAAACAATGGAGATTCGTTCCGCAATACGGAAATGATTTGGCACAAGCCTATAGATTATATACCCTAGCTTTAACTGGAGCTCCAGATTTGGCTTCCATGAACAGGCTTCGTGAAACAAGGGGAATTGCAAATGAAAGTAAATTGAGATTGGCCTTGGCTTATACATTGGCTGGGCAAAAATCCGCCGGAATGGCATTGCTAGGAACCACTTCAATTGATGAAGGCAATACTAACAATCGCATTTACTATTATTATGGTTCAAGCGAAAGAAATAGGGCTATGGCGTTAGAAACATTGGTTCTTTTAGGTCAAAAACAAAAAGCATTTATAATGGCTACAAAATTGGCATCAGAAATGGCAAGCAATGAATGGATGAGTACACAAACTACTTCCTATTGTTTATTTGCGATGTCTAAATTTGCCCAAAATAATGGAACCAAAGGAATCGATATCCAATTTATTAAAGACGGTAAAAATCAAACAATTAAAACAGGAAAAACATTTGCCGATAGGAACCTCATTATAAAAACCGGAGCCAATGGTATTGTGATAAAAAACAATAAGAACAACACGGTTTATGTGCGTGTACTCAATAGCGGAATTCTTCCAATCGGCAATGAACAGTTGGTTCAAAATGATTTATATGCGAATATTGTTTTCAAAAACAGAAAAGGAACAGCTATAAATGTTTCGAAAATCAAGCAGGGAACCGAATTTGTAGCTGAAGTAACCATTAAGAATAAAAAGAACGAGCGTGTTGATAATATGGCATTGTCGCAAATTCTTCCTTCTGGATTCGAAATTGTAAATACCCGCTTCACTGATTATGGTGACGCGACAAACAATGTGGCCGATTATATTGATATTCGTGACGATAGGACTAATTTCTATTTTGGTTTGAAAGCCAATGAAACCAAAACGTTTAGAGTGTTGTTAAATGCTTCTTATTTAGGGAAATATTATTTGCCTGGTTTGCAATGTGAAGCGATGTATGACAATTCGTTTTTGGCAAGAACGAAAGGGTTTTGGGTTGAGGTGGTAAAATGAAATTAATAATTTAACCCTTTCAGAGTTCCAAACTCTGAAAGGGTTTATATAAATAACGTATGAAATTTATATAAAATCATTTTCATAAAAAACGAATTGAAAACTAAAATAAAAGCGTTGCTAAAACGCTTAAATAAAAAAAATGAAATCAACAATCTCATTTATAACAATAATATTGTTTTCGGTATTTCCTTTCGGGAACTTAAAAACGATATATCCTAATTTAAAAGTAAATGATACAATTCCGCAAGTATTATATCAAATGCTTCCCAAATTAAATGACTATGCCAAAATAGACACTGTATTTTATCCGTATGATAGTATTCAAGAAGAAGACACATCGCATGTTATGGCAATAGGTCGTTTTATTGATAAAAAAGAAATTTATGCGATAGACACTTCGGTGAAAGATAGTATTATTTCTTTCTATAAATATGATTCACTAACATGGAAATTGATTGGAAAAGAAAAAATTCCAGATTTCACATGGTTTCGTTTTAAGGATTTGGATGGAGACGGTCGTAATGAAATCCTTGCTGAAAGTTTCCCTAATATGAATGGAAATGTAGATTACAATATCTATTATGCTTCCACAAATAAAGACCAAATACATTATGCTGGTAATTTTTTTGGAAGATATGAACTGCAACTCAACAAACAATTACATTATATTTACGAAGGAAGTTGGTACGCTGATTACATACAGGCTTTGTATGAATGGCGTAATGAAAAACTAATTCCACTAAAACAAGTTACAATTAAGTTGAAAAATGCAGATTCAAAACACAATGCAGAATGGATTATATATGAAGAAAATCCAACATTTGATGAGGAAATACTGGTTTGTAAATTCAAAAAAACATACCGTAAAAATAATAAAAAACTATATAATCTTCGAGAACATTTTTTTGACAATAAATTTTGAAAACTAAAATAAAAGCGTTTTTTCAACGCATCATTATTTGGATAAAACGCAACAAAATAAAATCATCAATTGCTTTCCTGCTTTTGGTAGCTTATTATTTTTGTCTGCCACAAACTTTATTTTCAGAGCCTTATTCTACAGTAATAGAAAGTAAGGAAGGAGAATTGCTGGGAGCAAAAATTGCAACTGACGGGCAATGGCGCTTTCCTGCACAAGACAGTATTCCTGAAAAATTCAAGAAATGTATTGTTTATTTTGAAGACCAATATTTTTACAGCCACCCGGGATTTAATCCCGCAGCAATGTTTAATGCTTTTAAACAAAACAGAGCAGCTGGGAAAGTGGTTCGCGGCGGAAGTACACTCACACAACAAGTCATTAGATTGTCAAGAAAAAACAAAAGCAGAACCTATTTTGAAAAAATCATAGAAGTACTTCTCTCTACGCGTTTGGAATTAAGGCATTCTAAAGATGAAGTACTGGAATTATACGCTGCTCATGCGCCTTTTGGCGGAAATGTTGTGGGACTTGAAATGGCTTCCTGGCGTTATTTTGGTGTTCAGCCATATCAATTATCATGGGCAGAAACGGCAACACTAGCGGTTTTGCCTAATGGACCAAGTTTGATTTACCCGGGAAAAAATCAAGAAAAATTACGTGTTAAGCGAAATAATTTATTACTTAAATTATACAAAGGGAAAGTAATTGACAAACAAACTTATGAACTTTCTGTTGTTGAGCCATTGCCACAAAAACCTTTTAATTTGCCTCAAATTGCTCCTCATTTATTGCAAAGGGTAGCGAAAAACCAAAATGAGCAACGCATTAAAACAACCATCAATATTGATTTGCAAAACCGGGTAAACCAAATCGCACGTTATTATTACAATCAATACAAACAAAATGAAGTCAATAATTTGGCAATTTTAGTAATTGATATTAATAATAGAGATGTGATTAGTTATGTTGGTAATTCCCCAACAGATAATAATCATCAAAAAGATGTGGATATTATCGATGCGCCAAGAAGTACGGGAAGCATTTTAAAACCTTTGTTGTATGCAGCTATGCTGGATGAAGGGGAATTGCTGCCTAACACTTTAGTGGCTGATGTTCCCACCCAAATTTCGGGCTATACACCTGAAAATTTTAATTTGAGTTTTGACGGAGCAGTCCCTGCTCATAGGGCATTGGCGCGATCGTTGAATATCCCAGCCGTGCTGATGTTGCAGGATTTTGGGGTACACAAATTTTATGATGAGCTTCAAAAATTTAAGTTAAGGGACATATCAAAACATCCCGATCATTATGGTTTGTCATTGATTTTAGGCGGAGCCGAAAGTAATTTGTGGGATTTATGCAGAACGTATGCAGGGCTTTCATCAACAATCAATTATTTTAATAAAAACCAAGGAAAATACAGAACAAAAGAATTTGCCGAATTAAATTATCAGAATAATTTCGTCAATGATTTTGGTTCAGCAAGTTTTAATAAAACCATATTGGGGGCGGGTTCTATTTGGCTTACCTATAATGCTATGGAAGAAGTCAATCGTCCAGAAGGAGATGAAGCATGGAAGTTTTATGACAGTTCACTTAAGATTGCATGGAAAACGGGAACCAGTTTTGGAAATCGTGATGCTTGGGCAATTGGCACAAATTCGAAATATGTTGTTGGTATATGGGTGGGGAATGCTTCCGGCGAGGGCAGACCAACATTGACAGGAGTATCTAGCGCAGCGCCGATCCTATTTGATGTATTTAATTTATTGCCAAGACAAAAATGGTTTACTACTCCATTGAACGATTTGGAAGAAGTTGAAGTTTGTACTTTAAGCGGATATTTGGCTCAGGATGATTGTCCAAAAACAAAACAATTGGTTTCCTTAAAAGGAAAAACAACTTCTATTTGTCCTTATCATAAAACTGTACATTTAGACAAAACACAAAAATACCGTGTAAACAGCGGCTGTGAAAATGTGGCAGATATTGTAACGAAAAAATGGTTTGTATTGCCGCCAGTAATGGAATGGTATTATAAAAATCAGCATATCGAATACCAATCACTGCCTCCTTTTAGACCTGATTGTGTTTCGACTCAAATCGCAACAATGGATTTTATATACCCTAAAATGAACAGTAAGATTTATTTAACCAAAAATTTTCACAGCGAGATTCAACCCGTAATTTTTAAGGTAGCTAATTCCAATCGGGAAGCAAATTTATATTGGTATGTAGATAATGTGTATAAAGGAACCACGAAAACCTTTCATGAAATGCCTATTTTACCTAATTCAGGTATTCATTTTATCACAGTTGTAGATGAATATGGAAATGAAGTTAGGAGAAAAGTGGAAATCATTAAAGACTAAATCATTTCGTTAAATAAAGTGTGTGGGTTGTTGCCAATTACCCACAAAAAAACCGCCAATCTCACGAAAGGCGGTTTTTGGAATCTGAAATAAATTCAGATTTAATCTTTAATTTCTTTTCCTTGTTTATCATTAAAATGATATTCGAGGTAATTGTAAGCATCTCTCGGAATTATTTTTATCCATTTTTTGTGTTCTAAAAACCATTTAGTACGCAACGAAGGAAAACCCTTAGTAAGGTATGCACCTACAAATGGATGTACATTCAATACAACATTTGGCTGTGTTTTAATAATTCTTTCTAAATCAGAAGTTATCCTGTCAATGATTAAAATTGGGGCTTCAATACCACCTTTTTCATTATTGTTAGGGTCTTCTTCCCTAGTTTCAATGTTTACTTCTGGCCTAACTCTTTGTCTTGTTATTTGTACAAGCCCAAATTTACTAGGAGGTAAGATTTTATGCTTTGCTTTATCATCACTCATTTCCTCTTTTAGGAAATCATACAAAATCCTTCTATTGTCAGGATTTGATAAATCAATAAAATCAACTACTATGATTCCACCCATATCCCTAAGACGCAGTTGTCTTGCGATTTCGGCGGCAGCAATCATATTGACTTCCATCGCTGTGTCTTCTTGGTTGTTAGCCTTATTGGAACGATTTCCGCTGTTTACGTCAATAACGTGTAAAGCTTCTGTATGTTCAATAATAAGGTAAGCACCTTTACTCATTGATACGGTTTTCCCGAATGAAGTTTTGATTTGTCTTTCAATATTGTATTTCTCGAAAATAGGAGTGTCTTTTGATTGATAAAACTTAACAATTGATTGTTTTGAAGGTGCTATTTCCTGTAAATAGTCCTTTGTTTCGTTGTACAACTCTTCGTCATCTATGTGAATACCACTAAAGGTATCGTTGAACACATCTCTTAATATGGAAGAAGCCCTGTTGAGTTCTCCTAATATTTTTGAGGGATGATGAGCAGTTGGTAATTTTTTACACATTGCAGTCCATCTGTCTAACAGGTTCTGCAAATCTTTTTCTAGTTCGGCTACTTTTTTGCCTTCGGCTACTGTACGGACAATAACCCCAAATCCTTTTGGTTTGATGGAATGTACTAATCGTTTAAGACGGTCTTTTTCTTCTTTGGATTCTATTTTTTGTGATATAGAAACTCTATCAGAAAAAGGAACGAGAACAATAAATCTACCAGCTAGGGAAAGCTCAGAGCTTATCCTTGGGCCTTTTGTAGATATAGGTTCTTTCACGACTTGTACTAAAATCGACTGATTAGCGCTCAAGATATCTGATATTGCGCCATCTTTGTTAATCTCTTTTTCGAATTGGAAATTTTTCAAAGAGAAATCTTTTAATTTACCTGTACTTACAAGTTTAATGAATTTCAATTGGGAAGATAAATTCGGACCTAAATCATGATAATGCAAAAAGGCGTCCTTATCGTGGCCTACATGTACAAAAGCGGCATTTAATCCAGCAACTGGTTTTCTGATTTTGGCAATAAAAATATCACCAACCTGAAAGTTGCTTTTTTCTTCTTCCTTGTGTAATTCTATTAATCTTCCATCTTTTAATAAGGCAAAATCTACGGCTTCGGAACTAGATCTAATGATTAATTCTTTATTCACACTGTAAATTTTTATCCGTACTATGAATTAATGATTGTAGAATTAGGAATTTTAAAATCTCAAATCTCAAATCTTCAATCGTAATTCAATTGTAAGGATGGATTAAACAATATTTTAACAGGTATTGTGTCCCGGTGGAAAACAGTGGGCAGTTTTTAGTGTTCAGTTAGCAGACCGACTGCTTACTGCTACTGCAAACTGATTACTGAATTCTCGATTTCAATGAACTTTATTCTAAAAAGAAAAAAGTAGTTTTAGACTACTTTTTCTTCTTGTGACGGTTAGCTCTCGCTCTTTTCTTGCGTTTGTGCGTAGCTACCTTATGTCTTTTTCTTTTTTTACCACTTGGCATATCGTATAGATTTTATTGGTTAATAAATTATTTTGCTTCGTTATTCGTTTTAACTCCTTCTACAAATATTTTAGCAGGTTTAAATGCTGGAATATTGTGAGCTGGAATTTTAATCGTTGTGTTTTTTGAAATATTTCTTCCTGTTTTTTCTGCTCTGGTTTTAATGATGAAACTACCAAAACCTCTTAAATAAACATTATCTCCAGTTTCTAAAGAGTTTTTAACCTCTTCCATAAATGTTTCTACTGTTGCTTGAACATCTCCTTTTTCAAGACCTAATTTTTCTGAAATTTTCGCTACGATATCTGCTTTCGTCATTTTCTTTCTTATTATTAATGTTTTATTATTTTTTTGAGTGCGCAAATATAGGAATTAAAAAAACAATTAATCAATCTTAAACAATTAAAATTTAATCATATAAACTTTTACTTTTGCTGATAAATATTTAATGATGGATTTTTCTAACTTATTAGTTCAATGGTATATACAAAATAAACGTGATTTGCCTTGGAGAAATACGCAGAATCCATATCATATCTGGCTTTCAGAAATCATGCTGCAGCAAACGCGAGTAGCGCAGGGGATGCCTTATTTTTTATCTTTTACTGCTGCTTTTCCAACAGTTTTTGATTTGGCGAAAGCCGATGAAGAGCAGGTTTTGAAACTTTGGCAGGGATTAGGCTATTATTCTCGTGCCAGAAATCTGCATAAAGCAGCTCAATATGTCGCTTTTCAATGCAATGGTGTTTTTCCTAAATCTTATATAGAACTATTAAAACTGAAAGGCATAGGCGAATATACTGCTGCTGCAATTGCTTCTTTCTCCTATAATGAAGCCGTTCCAGTTGTAGACGGAAACGTATTTCGGGTTTTGGCCCGTTATTTTAATATAGAAACCGATATTGCTGCTGCGTCAGCTAAAAAGGAATTTGCTGCTCTGGCTTTCGAATTAATGCCAAAAGACAATCCTGCTGTTTTCAATCAGGCAATTATGGAATTTGGGGCGCTGCAATGTGTTCCGAAAAATCCCAACTGCGAAATTTGCCCGATGAATCAAAGCTGTCTTGCCTTACAGAAAAAATCAGTTCATTTATTGCCAGTTAAATCAAAAAAATTAAAAGTCAAAAACCGATTTTTCAATTACCTGATTATTGAAGATGAAGAAAATAAAACCATAGTTCAGAAAAGATTAGGAAAAGGAATATGGGAGAATTTATACGAATTTCCGTTAATTGAAACAGAATCGGCAGTTGATTTAGATGCGATTATTTTACCTGTCAAAGAGTTTTTTGAATTTGAAATTCACTCAATTCAGGAAATGAAATCCAATAATCAGGTTCATAAACTTTCACACCAGCATTTGCATATAAAGTTCTGGAAAGTGAAAATTAAAGGAGCTGCTGGTGGCGGAATTGATTATGAAACTTTAAAAACCTACCCGTTTCCTATCGTTATTTATAATTTTATAGAAAATGATTTTTTGAACTAATGCAAAAAGCGTATATTTGAGTATCTAAAATATACGACGATGAGTGGAACGCTAAATAAGGTGATGTTGATTGGCTATCTCGGAGATGATGTAAAAATGCATTATTTTGATGGAGGGAATTGTATTGGACGTTTTCCATTAGCTACAAATGAAACGTATATCAACAAAACTACGAACGAAAAAATAAACAGTACGGAGTGGCATAATTTAGTGGTGCGCAATAAAGCTGCTGAAATTTGTGAAAAATACCTTTCTAAAGGCGACAAGATTTATGTAGAAGGAAGGATAAAGTCACGTCAATGGCAATCGGAAGACGGTACGACGAAATTCACCAATGAAATTCAAGTAACCGAATTTACTTTTCTTATCACTAAAAAAGAAACCGAAGCAAACAGGCAAAATGCAGTTCCTGAACAAACAAAAAACACTAATTTTGATGCGCCAAGCAATGCCTTGCCGGAAAATGATTTGCCATTTTAATTTGATGAAATATACAATGCTCAAAAAAACATTCTTTTTTTCTTTTACAATACTTGCTATTATTACTTTTTTCAGTTGCAAAAATGATGTTTTACCCAAACCATCTGCCTATTTAAGATTGGATTATCCCGAGGCACAATATGTTTCATATAAAAACGATTGCCCATTTACTTTTGATGTAAATACAAATGCCATTGTAAAACAAAAAGCAGATTGTAGTTTTGAAATCAATTATCCAAAAATGAAAGCTACCGTGTATTTGAACTACAAACCGGTTAGCAATAATATCGACAAATTACTTCGTGATGCGCAAAGGCTAACTTATAAGCATGTCATCAAAGCAGATGATATTTTAGAGCAACCTTATATTAATAAGAACCATAAGGTTTATGGTATGTTTTATCAAGTAGACGGAAATGCCGCTACAAATACCCAATTTTATGTTACTGATAGTACAAAGCATTTTGTAAATGGTTCAGTTTATTTTTATGCAAAACCTAATTTCGATTCTATTATGCCAGCTGCCAGTTACCTCAAAAACGATATGCAGAACTTGATGGAAAGCTTAAAGTGGAAATAACCATCTTTTTGATTACTTCAATTCTCCTTTTTCATTTATTATTCCAAATTCTCTTTTAAATTTTCTACGAATTTAAAATCCCTTATCCGTTTATTGGAAGAATTGATTGTGCCATATTCTCAAATTATACTTTTTTGACATAAGGCTTGCGATTTGTTCAAAAAATTTAATTTTTTTTAAGATTTTAATTGCATTAAAATTAAATAAATTGATTTATTGTTATATAATTTACAAAATATTTTGTAAATTTCACATAGAAAATCTGTAGGTAATTTCTAATAGTTAAAAAATTATCTAGAAATAGTTCTTATTAATTTAAAAACTTTCCAATGGCAACAAAACTTTCCGCTTCCTTAAGAGATATATCTGTCAGACAGTGGCTTCGTGATGTGACTATTGCAAAGAAGCTTTATTTTGTTATTGGCATCATGGCTTTATTGATAACATTGGAACTTTTCACTCTTTTTTTTGCAATCAACACCTTGTCATCAGTAAGAGCATTTGTAGGGGCCGAAGGATTATATTCAAAAGCACAGAAAGATGCCGTGTATAGTTTGAGAAAATATGGACGTACTAAAGAGGAGAAATATTTTCAGGAATACCTTCAGTTTTTACAAGTCAATTTAGGGGACCGTGAGGCAAGGTTGGCACTTATGGAAACCCCATCAAATTTAGAGGATGCCCGAAAAGGGTTCATAAAAGCCCGGAATCATCCTGATGATATTGATGGAATGATTAAATTATTTAAAAGGTTCGACAAAGTCTATTATATAGAAAAATCTTTGGCAATATGGAAAGAGGCTGACTTTCGCGTGAGCCAACTTGAAACTTCTGCGGATAAACTCCATGATTACATCCAATCTGGAAATATTAACGAAGAAGGTATTATCAATCATTTTAAGGAAATCGATGCATTGAATTCCAAGCTTACAAAATTAGAAGACGATTTTTCATATACACTGGGTGATGGTTCTAGATGGCTCGAAGGATTAATATTGAAAATATTGCTCGTTATTGCTTTAACCGTAGAATTTACAGGGATATGGCTAACGGTATCTGTGAGTTTGAGAATCTCTAGAGGGGTGAACGATAATTTGCGCTTAGTTCAAAAAGTATCTAAAAGCGATTTTAGCGAAAGATTGATAGTAACTTCAAAAGATGAATTGGGGCAATTGGCAAGTTCCTTAAACGACATGACAAACGACCTCGAAGAAAGCATTAATGAGCGAAACAGAATTCAAAAAATATTATACAAAAGCCAAAAACAACTCATGGGTGCTCAAAAAACAGCACACATAGGTAGTTGGGAATGGGATGTTGTTGAAAATAAAATCACATGGTCAGATGAGCTTTTTAGAATATTTGGATTAAGTCCAAAAGGATTTGAACCCAATTATGAAGATTATTTAAAATATTGCCATCCAGATGATCGTGACTATGTTAATAGCGTAGTACAACAAGCTTTTAAGGATCATAAAATATATACGTTTTTTCATAAAATTGAACATCCCGATGGAACAATCAGGATAGTAAACAGTGTTGGTAAAGTGGTTACAGATTCTAAAGGAAACGTAATCATGATGTCCGGAACGGCTCAGGATGTTACAGAAATAAAAAGAATAGAGGAAGAACTCATTAGGGCGAAGGAAAAAGCGGAAGAATATGGGAAAATAAAAGTACAGTTCCTTACCAATATGAGTCACGAAATCAGAACTCCTATGAATGGAATTATTGGTTTTGCGAAAATTCTTGAGGATTCAAATCTTGACACTGACCAAAAAGAAAATGTTGATGCGATAATAAGAGCCAGTAATAATTTAATGGTTATTATTAATGATATTTTGGATTCCTCTAAAATCGAAGCCAATAAAATGACATTTGAAAATGTCGGGTTTTCTTTAGCAAAAACCATACAATCGGTAATTCAACTTTTTATTATACAAGCTAAAGAGCAACAAATAGAGTTACGCTGTGAGATAGATCCAGAGGTAAAAAACAGATTATGCGGTGACCCAACAAGATTGTCCCAGATTCTTATTAACCTTATAGGCAATGCGCTAAAGTTCACAGTAAAAGGTACCGTTACACTGAAAATTTCTCAAATCGACACCACTGAATCCAGTACGGTTCTGCAATTCCTAATAAAAGATACCGGAATTGGTATTGAAAAAAACAAATTGGACTCCATATTCGAAAGATTCAATCAGGCATCAAATGAAACAACAAGAAAATATGGCGGAACAGGGCTAGGATTAACTATAACCAGAAGATTAATTGAGCTTCAAGGCGGAAGTATAAATGTGAAAAGCGAACTTGGAATCGGAAGTGAATTTTCCTTTTTCCTTCCATATAAAAGAGCTAAAAAATCAACGAAGGTAGTAAACGACGAAATCGAGGAAAAACTAAGCCCGGATTTTATAAAAGAAATAGAAGTCCTTTTGGTAGAAGACAATGAATTGAACCAGTTATTGGCAGTAAAAATTTTCAAAAAATGGAACAAGGAAATAGACATAGCCGAAAACGGAAAAGTTGCCATTAGGAAAATGAATTCAAAAAAATATGACATTATTTTGATGGACATACAAATGCCAGAAATGGATGGTTATGATACGACTCGTTACATTAGGGAAAACATGGGTGAGCAATCAAATGTTCCCATTATTGCATTAACAGCTCACGCTTCTAAAAGTGAAACAAAAAAATGCAAGGACATGGGAATGTCAGACTATCTTTCCAAACCTTTCGACCCTTATGAATTGCTAAAAAAAATATATAACAATATTCATAAAACCGATGTTTTTGCTTTTGTAGCAACGCCAAAAAAAGCAGTTTCCAGTGACCATATCATTAACCTCGAAAATTTAAAGGATTTTGCTGAAGGGGATAAGGTATTCATGAACGAAATCATCGCCTTGTTTTTGAAAAACACCCCACTGGCAATAAAGGAAATAGAGGAAGCGGTTGTAAATACCGATTTTGAAAAAATAAAAAAAGAAGTCCATAAACTCAAAACATCTTTTGGGTTGTTCGGAATAATAAAAGCGACAGAGAAAGTTTTGATTATTGAAAAAGAATTAGAGAAAAACCCGTCAGAAGTTAAAGTAAAAGCAGAAATCAAAAATTTGATCCAATTGTGCCATACCGCAATCCAGGAATTGGAATTAATAATAAGCCAAGAATAAGGCTTTAATAAATTTATTATGAAAGTACTAGTAGCCGAAGACGATATAATGATGTTACAGACCTTGACCTTTAGATTAAAAAAAGAAGGCTATGATGTCATTGCATGTGCAGATGGGAAAGAAGCACTTCATAAAATACTATCCCAAAATCCGGATATCATCATTACCGATATCATGATGCCCTATTTAACAGGATTGGATTTAGTCAATAAGGTAAAAATCGAGTTGAAATTAAACATTCCGATAATTATGTTATCCGCTGTTGGTCTGGAAAAAACAGTTATAGAAGCATTTGAATTGGGAGCCGATGATTTTATAACCAAGCCTTTCAGCCCGAACGAATTAATAGTTAGAATTAAACGGCTTTTAATAAAAAGAAACTAAATGGTATTATTTTTACTCTTAGGGTTAAAGCAATTTTGCAGTTTGGAATTTCCGAATATAATTTCTGAACAAACCCCTATGATTAAAATAATATGGGGCTTGGCTTTCTTTTTTTTAACCTTGTTTTTTTTATTCTTTTCTATTTTAATAATCAGCAGGATATATAAAAACATACAACATAATAGGAGAAAAAAAATCAAGAAGGAACTTTCAGAACCTATTTCAGAATATCTTTTTGATGAAAACCTCCAAGAAACATTTTCCAATAATAGTTATCGTCCCATTCAAAAAATATTCGGAAAAAAATATAGAAAAAATAGTTTTTCAAGAGCCGTTTTAAGAAAGGAAATCTTTAGGCTTCATGAAAGTTATTCAGGAGAAATAAAACAAAAACTGGAAGATTTGTTTATTGTTTTTGGTTTTGAAAAAGACCTTAGCAAAAAATTAAGGTCTTCAATTTGGCATATTAAGGCAAATGCAATATGTGATGCCGCGCAAATGAATATCAAGGATGAGGCAAATTATATTTTTAACCTTATTAACCATTCCAATCCAATTGTAAGAACCGAAGCGAGGGTAGCATGTGTTAGATTAAATAAAAAAAACCCATTCTATTTTTTCAATAAGATTAAATATGACATGTCGGATTTTGATGAAATACGAATTCTGGATGCATTAATGGAATATTCAGTTTTAGAAATTCCGCCAATGGGAAATTGGCTTGAATCAACAAATGAAAGCGTTGTTGTGTTCTCTTTAAAAATCATTGGATATTATATTCAGGATACCGAAACATTAAAAGTACTTGGTTTATTAAACAGCGATTCTGAAAAAATAAAAACGCAGGCAATAAAAACTTTAGGTGAATTAGGTTCTAAAAAAAGTCTTTCTTCACTTTTTGAATGCTTGAAAAAAGAAAAGAAAAACAAAAAAATGACTATTCATGTTTTGGAATCACTCAAAATGATAGGCATATTTGATAGTGATGTTCCCAAGTTACTTGAATGTTTAAAGAAATATGACTATGAGATTATTTTTGCGGCTTGTCTAGTAATAAAAACTGCGCCAGATGGTGTGGCAATTTTAAAAAAGCTTTGCGAAAATTCAGATAAGGAAGTAGTGAAGATTATAGAATATGCGATATACTATTAATTAAAAAGCAATCATTATGAGTATTTCAGAGTATATTATCCTTTTTTTAAATTCGGGTATTTTTGTGTTTTCAGTAATGATTACGGTTTCGTATGTAATTTTGGGAATGTGCTCTGGAAAAGAAATGATCGATTATAGGCATAAAAATAGTTTTGTAGATTATCGCATTATCCTTTCATCGCCACTCACGCCACCCATTTCAATTATTGCTCCCGCTTATAATGAAGAGGTTACCATTATTGAGAACATCAAGTCGCTTATGTTACTCCATTATGGAAATTTTGAAGTTATAATTGTAAATGACGGCAGTACCGACTCCACAATGCAAAAACTAATTGCTCATTTCGATTTATATGAAATTCCGTTTGCTTATAACGAAAGAATAGACACAAAACCGATTAGGGGAATTTATAAATCAAAAATAGCTTCTTGTCATAAACTGACTATAGTGGACAAAATTAATGGAGGGAAGGCAGACGCCATCAACTCCGGGATTAATGTTTCCCATCACGCCATATTTGCCTGTATAGATGTAGATTGTATCCTTGACGAACAAGCATTACTAAAAATGATCAAGCCTTTTCTGGAATATTCAAAATCCAAGGTTATTGCAACTGGAGGCGTGGTGCGAATTGCAAATTCATGTGAAGTGGAAGACGGCAAAATTGCCAAAATTCATTTGCCAAACAAGTTTTTACCAAGAGTGCAGGTTTTAGAATATTTCAGGGCATTTTTACTAGGAAGGATGGCGTGGGGAAAATTGGACGGCTTGATGATTATTTCTGGGGCCTTTGGTTTTTTCAACAAAGAGATTACCATTGAAACAGGAGGCTATAATACAGATATAGTAGGGGAAGACATGGAACTCACAGTGCGAATGCGAAAATATATGGAAGAAAAAAATGAAGACTACGTAGTGTCTTTCATTCCGGATCCTTTATGTTGGACTGAAGTGCCCGACACAAAAAAAATATTGGAACGCCAGCGAAACAGATGGACTAGGGGAACTATAGAGACTTTGTGGATTCATAAAAACATTTTTTTCAATCCCAAGTATAATGTTTTAGGGATGTTGAGCTATCCGTATTGGTTCTTTTTTGAATGGCTTGCGCCCATTATTGAGTTTTCAGGATTATGCTATTTTACCTTTTTAATTTTTTACGGAAGTGTAAACTGGCCTTTCTGCATTGCGCTTTTAGCTTTGATATACACATTTGCCATTGCACATTCCTTATTTGCGATTCTTTTTGAAGAACTTACCTTTCATCAATATAAAAAACCGAAAGACATGTTCAAGCTTGTTTTAACGTCATTGTTAGAACCATTTACTTTCCATTTACTTACGATAGGATGGTCTGTAAAAGGTAATATAGATTTGCTATTGGGTAAGAAAAAAAATTGGGGCGAAATGAAACGCTCCGGCTTTGGTGTGGAATGTGAAGAAATCGCGGATTTAAAAACCAATGAAATTTAGTTTTCTGAATCTCAAATCCCAAGAAGCACTTGCGCAAGGATTATGTATATCCGAGCTATGGGGAGGAAAAAAAGGAGAATGATTAATTGTTGTATTTGGCAGATAGATTAATACTGATGTTTGTCACAAAGCCACCCAATTTTGGGGTGATAAGTTTGATGTCGTGAGATCTATATACTTAATGATTATAACTATAGAATTTGTTAAGATTCCTATTATGAATGTTATACATTCAAATTCATTCGTAAAATACAATAGTTATGAATAATCATTTTATGAAAATTCCGCAAAGTCAGGAGACATTTGCGGAGCACGCTGGGACAATAGAAGACTTCGCAGAGCTAGGTGATTTTGCTTGGGAAACAGATAACTCGTTAATTTTAAAAGTTATATTAGTGGAAAAGTTTATGAACGAAAGTGGAAGTCCAAAACCCGAAGATTTTTTTTACTTGAGGTTAAAGTTCAAATAATGTAATTGAAAACCCGCTGGCGCGGATTTGTACCCGAGCGAAGCAAGCTCCCCACGCTGGCGCGAGCGTCCCACTCGTGATAAAAAATGACTATAAAACTATGAAAAACTACAAAACATTTTTCTTTTTTACACTTCTAATAATTACATCTTGTAAAGAAAAAGCTATTGAAGACAAAGACAAGAAATCTTCTTGGGAAGAAGTCAGCATTGAAACTAACGTGTCGAAAACCATTATCTATAACGAAACAGATTCAGTTTATTACAGAAGTTGGGACTATAAAAAAGTTCCGAAAGACAACAAAATTTACTACGAGCCGATAAACGTAAAAGTGAAAAATTTTAAAATTACTCAGCAAACTAAAGATTCAATTTATAATTTATCATACAAAATAATTACAGAACCAGTTTTCGTCAATAGCAATGTTTCCGATTCTCAATCAAGTGTTATGATTTGTATTTCTGAAAAAAATACAAGAATTTGCATCGATTACTTTTCAGTAGGTACAAAAATTTCAGACGATACTCAAAAACTCGGCGACATTTTAAAACGCATAAAAAAGTAAAGCCACGCTGGCGCGAGCCTCCCGCTCGTGATAAATAAAATAATACGAAAGAGACGCTGGCATTAGCGGTGAATTTATGAAGCAAATAAACTTCTTTAGAATTATTACTTAACTGTTTGAATTTATATGAAACGAATTATCCGATATATTTTTAGTATCGTTATTGCATTATTAGCAAGCTTGATTTCTTATAGAATAACTTTTGAAATTGTAGAAGATATACAACCATCCAAAAGATATGACGCTACTGGACATCCTGAGTTTGTTATGCCTATTGGAGCAATTCTTTGGGCTCTAATAATTTCTTTTGTAACCTTAATTTTGATTATCGTTTGGATGAATAAATATTTGAAAAATAAATACTACCCTAGTTAGCGAGCGAATGTAAATCGAAATTCAATACTTCGTGCTATAAATTAATCAACCGCACTCATATAAACCAAAAAAACATATACCAAAATAAAACGCTCCAGCATTGTGGTGTGGAATGCGACGAAATAGTGGATTTAAAAACCAATGAGATTTAGCTTATCTAAATCTCAAGTCCCAAGAAACACCTATAGAATAAACCCAAAAATAATTTCCTGGATCAAAAATAATTTCCTGGTGTGCAACGCCAAATTGTGTTCCCCAAGCATGTTTTTTATTCTTTGAAGTTAAAAAATAAGAAAAGTTTATTTTTTGGGATTGCAATTCCACAATAGATGATTGGTCGCCCGAAAAATTAAACTGGTTGAATTCTGGTGAGAATCCCATACCAATTGCTACCCCAAAATAATTATCGGCATCGCTTCGGTATTTTCTATAAGTGAAAGTTCCAGAAGCACTCGTGCCTGAATCACCAGGTGTGATATAAGGGCGAAAGGAAAAATAACTGTTCCCTTTGTACCAACTTAATGAACCGGTATAAATTGTTGTAGTTTGCGAAAACTGTAAGGTCCTGAAACCTAGGGAGGCTTCAAATCTTTTTGGCAATGCCTTAAATAGTTCTGCCCCATACCTCAAGTCAGGAAACAAGAAACTGTTTGAAACACCTACGTTTAAATAGGCATACAACCCTTTTGCTATCCTTGGATACGCATCGATTTCATATTGAAAGCCATTTTCTTCAAAGCGTCTGTTGAAATTTAACTTTGCAGTTATTCCGCCATATTTTGTTTGTCGGCTGTATCGTAAAGTATGGTACTGCATAGGATCGAAAACATCAGAATATAAATCAACACTGGAACTGATTCCGATACTGTTCTTTCTTAATTTTTGATTTATTTTAAGTTTATAATCCGTAGCTTTTTGATTTTCAGGATTTTTAAGCAATAGTATGTCTAGTGTCTGTAGAGCTTCAGTATTGTTGTTGAGATTTTCCTGGGCAGTAGCTTTTAAATATAAAAGATCTTCGTCATCGGGAAATTTTTTCAATGCTTCAGCAGATTTTTCCAATGCTGTAGAGGGCATGTCAGACCAGATTTCATTGTTTATGGCTGCAATCCAGGTACTTTTTCTGGATTTGTCCTTATTGAAAATAGATTCAAATTCTATGCGTGCTTTGTTATATTCACCCTCCCAAGAATATACCGTACCCAAAAACTCGCGAACATCTAGATAATCAGGATATTTTGACAAAACTGCCAATAAAGTATCCTTCGCTTGTTTGCGTTGCTTATTGAATGCAAGGTTCCTGGCTTTTTCAAAAGAAGCGTCCGGGTTTCCGTTGTATTTTTTTTCCTGTGCCTGAATTTGAGTTAAACACAAAAAAATCAATAGGTAAATGGTTTTTTTAATCATCGTTTAAGCGAATTTTTAAAAGTTAAATACTCGGTGTTTTTAGGATATATTTTCAGCAAACTATCGATGGTTTTTGATGCCTTGCTCAAATTTGCGGTTTTTTTATATAAGCCTGCTAATTTAAAACCTATTTCTTCGTTAATGATTTTGTTTCCTAAGGCTTTTTTACCAATTGCAATTGCTTTTGTATCTTGATCGGACCATTTATAAACATCCATCAAAGCCGAATATCCATCATAATAAAAAGGGGATCTTTTAATGGCATCCAACAATTCCTTTTCTGATTTTTCATAATTTTTATCCCATGCTAAAACCCTTCCTTTTAGGATTTGGGTATCTGCAAAATTAGGCTTTTCATTAAGAATGTAATTACAAAGCAACAAGGCTTTTTCATGTTCATTGTTTAATGCAAAATCCCTTGCTTTAGAATAAACCTGATCCATATTCAACCCTTTTGTTTCTTTTTCAATAAACAACAGCTCCTCTTTTGAAAATTTTATTTGAGGATGGGTAACGATTTTACCATTGTCAAAATATATTTTATTTTTTTTAGTTAAATAAGCGTTTATTTTTTTGAATTCATGTAAGGAGTCCAAAATAGCTTTGGTTACTTTTCGGTTTGATAGTTTTTTGGTTTCAAAATTCTTTTTGATTTTGAACAATTCCCCATCAGAATATAAATAATCCTTAAAAATATAATCGGTAATACTTCCTTTTGCCCGCATCATTGGTATTTGATGGATGTTTCTGAACTGTCTCGCTGTATCGAGGCTGCTACTCATCCAAGCGGTTTGTATAGATGGGTTTAGATTATAGTTATTCATTAAAAAAGAAACAATACTCGGAGCCACATTCCAATGCGATGATACGGATTTGAAAACAGCGGGTTGCTTCAACATAGGGCTATAAATATATAAAGGTACGTGAAAACGACATAATTTGTCTTTTTGAGGAATAGGGATTAATCGATGGTCGCCAGTAATGAAAAAGATAGTGTTGTTGTAATCAGGTCTTTTGGCATAGGCCTGCATAAAATTTTTAATAGAATTGTCAGCATATAAAAGACAGGCCGCAATGTCTTTGTAATCCCGCATTACTTTGAAAGCAGACGGCTTAGAATTAAAGACACTATCCACCTTGGTTAAGTAATTTTTTTTGGACGGGAAATCAAATGGTTCGTGAGTAGTCAATGTCATTATGATATCCAATCTTGGCTTTTTTATTCCGTTTAGTCCGGATAAAGTTTTTCTGAAAATTTCAGCATCTGGATACCCCCATGAAAACCCACCTGAATTTTCTTTGGTCTTAGTATATCCTGGGCCAAATTTATTGATATCCAAAACATTGTCTATTCCGTTGTATTCCAGAAAATTAATTCTGCGATCAAAATTCGAATCATCCCCGCTATAATAGGAAGTGCTGTATCCGTTTGATTTCAAAATACTAATTAATGAAGTATGGGTAGGAAGCGGATCAAGTTCCAGAAATCCTTCTTTTCCAAAAGGCAAAGACCCCAATAAAGACGGAAGTACACCAAAAGTCCTTCCGGTATTGCTTACAAAATTTTCCCAATAAAGCGACTTCGGAATTAAAGAATCCAAATAAGGAGTAAAACCAGCATATTCATTAGTACCGATAAATTCGCTTCCCAAGCCTTCAACAATGATGATTACAATATTGGGTCTTTGATTGTCAATCGTAAAAAAAGGCCCTAAAACATCAGGATCCTGAAAAGGTTTCATTAAAGGATATTCTTTTTTATAAGTGATATTGTCAACATTAATTTCGCTGTCATCTTCTTGAATGCGCCCGATATCGCTTATTAAATAATAAATTTTGTTTTGAGAATCGTGTTTGGACAACTCAGCTATGAAACTCCTCAATAGCGATAAGGCAATTAAAGAAGCAAATAAACTGAATGCGGTGGTTTTTGGGTTTTTGGAAACCAATTTCTTCACGACAAAATAAAGCCCTAAATAGGCAAGGGGCAAAAGGACAAAAGGGAGAAAGGTTAGAACCGAAAGGGAAGCAGAAGCAGATACCGTTAAATAAATATCAGATAATGAATAGCCTAAAAGATCAGCCCCTAAGTTGAGGTGCGTAGTGTGATTGTATTGAATTAAGGCAAGTTGAATTAATACGATAATTATAAACAATACTTTGATGACAATTATTGCAAGTTTTTTATTAATTGCATTCAAGAGAAGGTATACAGGAAAAAAGAGCAGTCCGATCAATAAAGCAAACCATACATCATTTACAAGTAAATAAAAAAACTGTAAATTGTAGTTGGACATAGAAATATCAAATATCCATAAAAGGCAAAACATAATTGTCAAAGCAATTAGTAGCGATAGGTATTCGATAGTGTTTTTATATGATAAATGGAATTTCATATGATGATATTCAATAATTACATTTTAAAGTTACATATAAAAAAACAATTTGCGCACGGTGACAATAAATTTGAAGAAACACATTATTCGGTTATATGAATTTTTTATTCCTTATCACCAGTATTCCAAAAAGGAACATTCCTAGTAAACCTAGAATTATTGCAGCTAATTTAAAGGATAAAAACCCTACACTATTTTCGCTATTACTCAAGGAAAGAAACATAACTAAATTAAAAGGGATAAATGACAAGCTTATTATAATTGCTAAATATTTTGGATTAGTATTTTTAGTTAAAATTGAATATAATATTGGTCCAATAAGAATTTCTGCAATACTTAGTAAAAAAATTGAGATAATCAATATTAAAAGAGTTAGTGAAGATACATTTTCTGGGATAAATAATAATATGCCAAAAGCAACTGCTGCTATAAAAAACCCTGAAGCCATTTTTGCCAATGAACTTGAATAAATGTAAGACCATATTATACAAAAGGAAGTAGCTACAATCACAACAAAAGAGGTACTATAGCTCATCCATGCGCCGGTAGGTATTCCCAAAGCGGAAATTTCAATTTGATTCTGAATAAATAATAAATCGTTAGTTGTATAATCAAAAAAGAACCAATAAAGCCCTACGATTAATATAGAACCTGTTATAATTAAAATTCTTTTACTACTGTTTTTTTCAGTATAGTTAATAGATTGAGCTTCCTCATTTTCTTTACTTAAGAGTATCATTCCTACTGACAATACCATCAAAATCCCAGCAGTTATAAACCCATGAATGTAATTTTCATATCCTAAATACCCAATTAGCGCAACTCCCATGAATGCGCCAATATTTATAGCACAATAAAACATAGTATATCCAGCATCCATAAGTTCTGGTTTATTGAGATATAATTTGCCATATCGGGCAAGAATATTTGGAGAATAAAAACCACTTCCTACAGAAATTAATACAATACCTATATACAAATTGTTTATTGATGGGATACAAAGCATAAATGTTCCTATTGCCTGCAGAATTCCTCCTATGATTATTGTTTTTTTATTTCCAAAAACCAAATCACCTAAAATAGCACCAAAAATCTGGGAAAATAAAAAACTTGAAACAAACCAACCGTAAAATTTTATTGCATCTTCTTCTGGAAGTGCAATAGAACTATTAATCATGTATAATGCTAATATGCTTCTTAATCCATAAAACGAAGCTCTCTCCAATGCCCTAGAAGCTACATATAGAAAATCAGCCTTATTATAAGTTTGGTTCTTGCTAATTGTTCTCATGATTTATTGGTTTTCAAAATTGACTAGGCTAATGTAATAAAAAACTTTACAAAACATTCATATTAAAAGTTTCCTTTTTCACTGCATACTCATATCTTTGCAGGTCGGAATAAAAAAATTAAAATGAATAAGTACAGTAAAAGAAGAGAAGCGTTATTATACCACGCCAAACCTACTCCAGGTAAAATTCAGGTTGTTCCCACAAAAAAATATGCGACTCAAAGGGATTTGTCATTGGCTTATTCCCCTGGTGTTGCGGAACCTTGTCTGGAGATTGCAAAAGACGTAAACAATGTATATAAATATACTGCAAAAGGAAATCTTGTTGCAGTTATTACTAACGGAACTGCTGTTTTAGGACTCGGGGATATTGGTCCGGAAGCATCAAAACCAGTAATGGAAGGAAAAGCATTGCTGTTTAAAATTTTTGCAGACATAGATGTTTTTGATATAGAAGTAGATGCTAGGGATATTGATAAATTCGTAGAAACCGTAAAAGCCATTGCGCCTACATTCGGCGGAATTAATTTAGAGGATATAAAGGCTCCAGAGTCTTTTGAAATTGAAAGGCGTTTAGTAGAAGAATTGGATATTCCTGTAATGCACGATGATCAGCATGGAACTGCAATTATCTCATCGGCAGCATTACTGAATGCATTGGAACTTGCCGATAAGAAAATCGAAGATATAAAAATAGTGGTTTCAGGAGCAGGGTCTGCTGCATTGGCTTGTTCTAATTTGTATGTTTTATTAGGATTGAATCCGGATAATATTACGATGTTTGACAGGGAAGGAGTTTTGTCTGAAAACAGAACCGATTTATCCCCTCTCCAACGTAAATATTCAAAAGGGAAAGCAGGGATTAATTTGAATGATGCTTTAAAAGGTGCCGATATGTTTCTTGGACTTTCGGCAGGAAATATACTTTCGCCAGAAATGTTAGTAGGAATGGCGAGCAACCCTATCGTTTTTGCGATGGCAAACCCAATTCCAGAAATAGATTATGATATTGCCATTGCTACAAGGAAAGACATTATTATGGCAACGGGACGTTCTGACCATCCTAATCAGGTAAATAACGTTCTTGGTTTTCCTTACATATTCCGTGGTGCTTTGGATGTTCGGGCAACAAAAATTAACGAAGCAATGAAGATGGCTGCCGTTAAGGCTTTAGCTGCTTTAGCTAAAGAATCGGTTCCTGAACAAGTAAACATTGCTTATGGTGAAACCAAACTGATTTTTGGACGTGATTACATCATTCCGAAACCATTTGATCCAAGATTGATTTCGACTGTGGCGCCAGCTGTTGCAAGAGCTGCAATGGATTCTGGAGTGGCTTTGAACCCGATTAGCAATTGGGAAAAATACGAAGAAGAACTTCTAGACCGGTTAGGAAATGACAACAAAATGGTGCGATTGCTCGCCAATAGAGCAAAAACAAACCCTAAACGAGTAGTTTTTGCCGAAGCTGACCATCTAGATGTTTTAAAAGCAGCGCAAATCGCCTTTGAAGATAAAATGGCTTTTCCAATCTTACTTGGGAACCGTGAAACTATTTTAGAACTCAAAGAAGAAATTGGCTTTGACGCAATTGTTCCTATTATTGATCCAAAAGAAAAGGAAGAAGAAAAAACAAGAAACAAATACGCGGATATTTATTGGAAATCAAAACAAAGAAGGGGAATCCAACTATTGGATGCTCAAAAATGGATGCGTGAACGCAATTATTATGCAGCTATGATGGTAAATCAAGGTGATGCAGACGCAATGGTTTCGGGCTATTCGAGAAGTTACCCAACTGTTATTAAGCCGATCATGCAATTAATCGATAAGGCACCGGGAATTTCTTTAATCGCTACCACGAATATGATGATGACCAATCGTGGCCCAATGTTTTTATCGGATACTGCTATAAACCCAAATCCAACAGCGGATGATTTGGCAAAAATTGCATTAATGACAGCAAGAACAGTACGGTTATTCGGAATGGAGCCTGTAATTGCAATGATTTCCTATTCGAATTTTGGCTCATCGCCAAATGATGGTGCAACCAAAGTTAGGGAAGCAGTAGCTTTTTTGCATACCAATTATCCTGACTTGATTGTAGATGGGGAAGTACAGGCCGATTTTGCATTAAACCCAAAAATGCTAAAAAATAAATTCCCGTTTTCTAAATTGGCTGGAAAGAAAATAAACACTTTGATTTTTCCAAATCTAGAAGCAGCAAACATCACATACAAATTGTTGAAGGAATTGTATAAAGTGGATTCGATTGGCCCAATAATGTTGGGAATGGACAAACCAGTACATATTTTTCAATTAGGGGCAAGTGTTGAAGAAATGGTAAATATGGTTGCAGTAGCAGTTGTAGATGCCCAAGAAAAAGAAAAAAAGAATAAATTAAATAAAAATATTTCATCAAATATAGCCTCTGATGCGGTTTTTGAATAATTTCGATAGAAGTTTTTCATATATTTGGAAATTAGTTAAAACATGATAGCACAGTTACAAGGAAGATTAGTTGAAAAAACACCTACAGAAGTCGTTATTGACTGTAACGGTGTAGGGTATCATGTGAGTATTTCACTGCATACCTATTCTTTGTTGCCTTCTACTGAAGCTATAAAATTGTTTACTTATTTACAGATAAAAGAAGATGCGCATACCTTGTTTGGATTTGTAGAAAAATCCGAACGGGAAATTTTTAAAATGCTACTCTCGGTTTCAGGAATCGGGGCCAGCATAGCAAGAACAATGTTGTCGTCATTAGAACCGAAACAAATTATCCATGCATTGGCATCAGGTGATGTAACAACTATTCAGTCCATCAAAGGAATTGGGAGCAAAACTGCCCAAAGAGCAATTTTGGACCTAAAGGAAAAGGTGTTAAAGTTGTATGATTTAGACGAAGTTTCTATGAGCCAAAGCAATACAAACAAAGATGAAGCGTTATCTGCCTTGGAAGTCTTAGGTTTTATCAGAAAAGCAGCCGAGAGGGTTGTAGAAAAAATAGTTAAAGAAAATCCCGATGCTACTGTTGAAACAATTATAAAACAAGCATTAAAAAATTTATAGTACTTGAAAAAAACGGATACAAAAAGTTGGGATAAAAATATTAAAAGCAGTATTGTTTTACTGTTTTTATTCTTCAATTTTCACATACAGGCACAAGTAGTTCCCGATGATCCGGAATCTACTGAACCAGGCTATAATCAAGGGAAATTAGATATCGATAATCCTCCAAGTATTCTATCGGCATATACTTATGACCCAGTAACGGACCGTTATGTATATACTAATTCGGTTGAAGAATTTAACATCAATTATCCAATAATACTAACTCCAAGAGAGTACGATCAATTGGTAATGCGCGAATCTATGCGCGAGTATTTCAAGAAAAAATCCGATGCAATTGATGGAGACAAAGAAGGAAGCGAAGAGGCTCAAAAAGATTTATTGCCAAGATATTATGTAAAATCAGGATTGTTTGAAAGTATTTTCGGAGGAAATACTATTGATGTAAAACCTACAGGTTCTGTTGAAATGGATTTGGGAATGCGCTATTCTAAGCAAGACAATCCATCTTTTTCTCCTAAAAACAGATCTAGTCTTACTTTTGATTTTGACCAAAGAATCAGTATGAGCTTAATGGGGAAAGTAGGTACAAGGCTGAATGTAAACGTAAATTACGATACTGAATCCACCTTTGCTTTCCAGAATTTAATTAAACTGGAATATACGCCTACTGAAGACGACATTATTCAAAAAATTGAAGTAGGTAATGTAAGTCTGCCACTAAATAGCTCCCTTATTCGTGGAGCACAAAGTTTATTTGGGGTTAAGGCGCAATTGCAATTTGGGAAAACTACAGTTACCGGAATTTTCTCGGAACAAAAATCACAAACAAAAACCGTAAGTGCTCAAGGTGGCGGAACCATTCAGGAATTTGAACTTTTTGGATTGGATTATGATGCTGACAGACACTTTTTTCTATCTCAATATTTCCGTAATAAATACGATGAATCCCTTAGGAATTACCCTTATGTAGATAGCAGGGTTCAAATTACCAGAGTAGAAGCTTGGATTACGAATAGACAAAATAGGGTAACTGCAAACAACAATAACCTTCGTAATATCATTGCTTTACAAGATTTAGGAGAATCACAATTATCAGGATTAAATGATAATGAAATAGTGGTTTTAACTCCTTCAACAGGAATGTTTTTAGTTCCTGCAGATTCTCCAACGGATAATAAAAACAATAAATTTGACCCAGCTTTATTTTCCCCTCCAAACCCAGGAACAGGAACCGGTTATTTAAATCAAAATGTTAGGGATGTAGTAACCGTAACTGCTGGATTTAACGGAATTACCGTAGCAGAAGGTCAAGACTACTCCAAGCTTGAAAATGCTAGAAAATTAAATGCAAATGAGTTTTCATACAACACCCAATTAGGTTATATTTCATTGCAACAAAGACTCGCGAATGATGAAGTTTTAGCAGTTGCCTATCAATATACCATAGGTGACCAAGTCTATCAGGTAGGGGAATTTGGAACCGATGGTGTCAATGCAACAGAAGTTGGAACAACTGATCCAGGTACTGGAACTGGTGATCAGACTACAGTTTCCAATAAAGCGTTGATATTAAAAATGCTTAAAAGTAATTTAACTAGTGTTGAAAATGCAACTTCTGGAGTAACAACTCCGATATGGAACTTGATGATGAAAAACATTTATCAAATTCCAGGTGCATTTCAATTACAAAAAGAAGATTTTAAATTCAATATCCTTTACACAGATCCTTCTCCGTTAAACTATATCAATATTGTACCGCCTTTACCTTCACCGGATTTGGTAAGTAACACACCATTGTTGAAAGTGTTTAATGTAGATAAATTGAATTATAATAATGATCCACAAGTAGGAGGGGATGGTTTTTTTGATTTTATACCCGGACTTACAGTAGACACTCAAAATGGTAGGATAATTTTCACCTCAGTAGAACCTTTCGGAAAATTGCTTTTCGAAAAATTAAGGTCTAGCCCTGGAGAAGATTATAATGGTGCTGTTTATAATGCCAATCAGGCAAAATATGTGTTTAGGAACATGTACCGTCAGACACAATCACGAGCATTGCAGGATGGGGACAAAAACAAGTTCCAATTAAAAGGAAAATTCAAATCTACTGGAGGCGACGGAATCCCAATTGGCGCTTACAATGTACCAAGAGGTTCAGTTGTAGTTACAGCTGGAGGAAGAGTATTAGTTGAAGGGGTAGATTATAGTGTGAATTATCAATTGGGTAGAGTTCAGATTTTAGACCCATCATTATCTACGACGCCTATAGAAGTTTCCGTAGAAAATAATTCGGTTTTTGGTCAACAGACCAGAAGGTTCATGGGAATAAATGTAGAGCATAAAATTTCTGATAAATTTTTAGTGGGTGCTACGTTTTTGAAAATGACAGAAAAACCATTTACGCAAAAATCAAATTACGGACAAGAATCGGTAAACAATACTATTTTCGGATTTAATGGTAATTTTTCAACAGAAGTGCCTTTCTTTACAAGAATGGTCAACAAATTACCATTTATAGATACTGACGTACCGTCTAATCTTTCTATTCGCGGAGAAGTCGCTTTCTTAAAACCGGGTACACCAAAAGCTGATCAGTTTGAAGGGCAATCGACCATTTATGTTGATGATTTTGAAGGTTCTCAAACAGCAATAGACATGAGATCCCCAACAGCTTGGAGTTTGTCTTCTACTCCAGAAAGATCCACCACCAGTACTTATGATTTTAATGCTGCAGCGAATGATTTAAGTTATGGATACAAAAGAGCAAAATTATCATGGTATTCTATAGACCCAACATTTTATGCTTCAAAACCATCTGATGTATCAGTACAGGACATTTCGTTAAACTCAACCAGAAGGATTTATAGTCAGGAATTGTATCCAAATACTGATATTGCAGTTGGACAAACTCAGGTAATAAACACATTGGACTTAACCTATTATCCGAAAGAAAGAGGGCCTTTTAATTACAATCCTGCAGCTGTAGCAACTAATGAATTGCCGAATCCAACAGAAAACTTTGGTGGAATTATGCGTTCTATCAATTCCACTAATTTTGAGCAATCAAATGTAGAATATATTCAGCTTTGGGTATTGGATCCATATTCCGATCCAGGAAATCCTGCCAGTGAGGCAAGTGTTACTAATACTGGTAAAATCTATTTTAATTTAGGTTCTATTTCTGAAGATGTATTAAAAGACGGAAGAAAACAATTTGAGAACGGATTGGGACCTAACGAAATATTAGCTTCTCCACAGCCTATTTGGGGTAATGTGCCAGCTTCACAATCATTGATTTATGCTTTTGATACGAACGCTGGAAATAGAGGAAATCAGGATATAGGTTTAGATGGTTTGAAAAACGATGAAGAAGCAGCTAAATTCCCTGATTTTGCTTCCCAACAAGATCCATCTGGTGATGATTACACTTATTTTTTAAATACATCGGGATCTGTATTTGAGCGTTATAAAAAATACAATGGTACAGATGGAAACTCTCCAATAGATGTAACAGATACGAACAGAGGCTCTACAACAATACCAGATGTTGAAGATATTAATAGGGACAATACCATGAATACCATTAATGGGTATTATGAGTATAGTATTGATCTTCATAAAAACATGATGGTAGGTGTTGATAAATACGTTACCGACATTCGGGAAAATATTCCTGCAGTAAATTTACCTACGGGAGCTACATCAACAACAGCAAGATGGATACAGTTTAAAATACCTGTGTCACAATTTGAGAACACTATTGGGGGTATTTCAGACTTTAGAAGCATTAGTTATATGCGTATGTTTATGACTGGTTTTAATGATAATATTACCGTTCGTTTTGGAGCATTGGATTTAGTGCGCGGGGAATGGAGAAGATACAATAACACTTTGGATCCTTTAGAAACTACTACTGTAAACAATAACGATTTGACAGATTTTGATGTTATTTCAGTTAATATACAGGAAAATACAGATAAGGAACCGGTTAATTATATTTCACCTCCAGGAGTTGTAAGGGAGCAATTATATAATAATAATACTGTTATTAATCAAAATGAGCAATCACTGGCATTAAGAGCTGCTGGAAGCGGACTTGAACCTGGCGATTCAAGAGCTGTATTCAAAAATGTAAGTGTCGACATGCGTCAGTTTAATAAACTAAAGATGTTCTTGCACGCAGAAGCACTAATTGGGGATACAACTCCACTTCAAAATGATGAGATGGTAGGTTTTATCCGTTTTGGAAATGACTTTACAGAAAACTTTTATCAGATAGAAATTCCTTTGTCACTAACCCAACAAGGAGCAACGTTAGCAGAGGATGTTTGGCCAGAAATTAATGAAATCGATCTTTCGTTGAGTTTATTGACTAAATTGAAAATTTTAGCAATGGGAGCTACTCCACCTGCTGAAGATGGTAACGGAATCCGATTTGTAAATGATTTTGATTTAGATCCTTCTTTAGCGAGTAATACGAATAGAGGAACCCATCGTGTGGGTATTCGAGGAAACCCTAATTTTGGATTGGTGCGTACATTGATGGTCGGAATAAAAAACAAACGTACCGATACTGAAAGTATTCGTGGGGAGGTATGGTTCAATGAACTCCGTTTGTCAGACATGGACAATAGTGGTGGTATGGCAGCGGTGTTGAATGTAGATTCAAACCTTGCTGATTTTGCTACAGTTTCGGCAACAGGGAAAAAGACAACCATTGGTTTTGGAGCATTGGAACAAGGACCAAACGAAAGAAGCAGGGAAGACATTCAGCAATACAATATAGTTACAAATCTTAGTTTAGGAAAATTGCTTCCTAAAAAGTGGGGCATTAATTTACCTTTCAATTATGCGGTTGGAGAGGAAACAATCACACCCCAATACGACCCGTTTAATCAAGATATTAAATTGCAGCAATTATTGGATGTTACAGACAATGCTGCCGAAAGGGACAATATTAGAAACCGTGCCATAGATTACACAAAACGTACGAGTATTAATTTTATTGGTGTTAAAAAAGAACGCGGCGAAAAACAAAAACCACATGTTTACGACCCAGAGAATATTACATTGGCCTATTCTTATAATGAAGTGGAACGACACGATTTTGATGTAGAAAATTTCAGGGATCAGCAAGTAACCACCAGCGCAGACTATACGTATTCGTTTCAGTCAAAACCAATTGAACCTTTCAAGAAAACTAAATTTTTGAAAAAAAGTGATTATTGGAAGCTATTGCGGGATTTTAATTTCAACTATTTGCCATCTAACATTTCTTTTAGTTCCAATATTAACAGGCAATACAGCAAACAACAATTCAGACAGGTTGAAGTAGCAGGTATCGGATTGGATCCACTTTACCGAAGAAACTTTTTGTTCAATTATCAATATGGATTTAATTATAATTTAACCAAATCGTTAAAACTAAATTATACTGCAGGTTCTAATAATGTTGTTAGGAATTATATAGACGAAGATAATATTACAGATAATACTGTAGGAATTTGGGATGACTATTGGAGTATAGGAGATACAGGCCGTCATAACCAGCAATTGGTTGTGAACTATGATTTGCCATTAAATAAAATACCGGCATTAAGCTTTATCAAATCGGCTTATTCTTATACTGGAACCTATAATTGGCAGCGTTCATCACTTGCATTGACTACTATTGAAGATGATGGGCAAATTTTCAATCTGGGAAATACAATCCAGAATTCAGCTTCCCATAAATTGAATACGACATTCAATATGGAGAGTTTTTATAAATATGTTGGATTGGTTAAAAAGGGTAAACCAACAAGAAAAGCGCCAGTTGTTGCGCCGAAACCAGGACAAAAAGTCACAAGCCAGCCAATACCAGCTGAGAATACTAGCAATATTTTTGTAACCAGATTAAAAGGAATTTTAACGAGTGTAAAAACCATTCAGGTCAATTATTCTGAAAATAGGGGAACGGCACTTCCGGGATTTTTACCAGGTGTTGGGTTCTTCGGAAGTTCTAAACCAACTTTAGGATTTACTTTTGGTTCACAAGATGATGTTAGATATGAAGCTGCTAAAAATGGATACTTGACCAATTACCCTGAGTTTAATCAAAATTTTACTCAAGTAACAAGTAAAACGTTGAATTTAACTGCAAATATTGATTTGATTCCAGATTTAAAAATTGACTTAACGGGAGAAAGAACATTCGCGGATAATTTCTCTGAGCAATTTAATGTTGATCCAATTACAGGAAATTATACTCCACAATCACCTTATAATTATGGTAATTTTGCAATTTCTACCGTATTGATTAAAACAGCATTTAGTACTAGTAATGAAGATGAATCTGCAGCTTTTCAAGATTTAAGGGATAATAGAATTATAATAGCGAATCGATTGGCATCCAATTTTTATGGAGGAGGATCAGTTCCAAGATATGGTGATGGAGCAAATCCAATTCCTGCAACAGCACCAGCACCAACAGATCCAGATTACAATACTTATCTTATCAGAAAAGCAAATGAAGGATTTCCTGTAGGTTTCGGGAAAAATAGTCAGGCGGTATTATTACCATCATTTTTAGCAGCTTATACTGGAAAAGATGCGTCTGGAGTTTCTTTAGGAGCCTTCCGTAGTTTCCCAATACCAAACTGGACAGCAAAATATAGTGGTTTAATGCGTTATAAGTTTTTTAAAGACACATTCAAACGTTTCTCTTTGCAACATAGTTATAGGGCTTCCTATACTTTAAATTCGTTCAGGTCTAATCTAGAGTATGATGCCAATGACCCAAACAAGCAAGATGTGGGTGGAAATTATGTAAATAAGACAGTAATTGCAAATGTCAATTTAGTAGAACAGTTCAATCCATTGTTGAGAGTTGATTTTGAAATGAAAAACTCTTTCAAGGTTTTGGCAGAAATGAAAAAAGACCGTGCTTTGTCTATGAGTTTTGATAATAATTTATTGACCGAAGTAAAAGGGAATGAATATATAATTGGGTTTGGATATCGTTTTAAAGATGTAATACTTGCTACGAAATTGGCTGATGATCCTACCGGAATTATCAAAAGTGATATCAATATGAAAATTGATTTCTCTTATAGAAAAAACCAGACAATTGTTCGTTACTTGGATTATGACAATAATCAATTAGCTGGTGGACAAAATATTTGGTCAGCAAAATTAACTGCGGATTATTCGTTCAGTAAAAATCTTACGGCTATTTTCTATTATGACCATTCCTTCTCGAAAGCAGTAATTTCTACTTCGTTTCCAATGACAAATATTCGGGCAGGATTTACAATTAGATATAATTTTGGAAATTAGAAGTAAAAATATTTTTAAAACAAAATACTAAACTTTACATTTGCGCTTTAATAATAAACTCTTTAAAACACTATAAAATGAATATTCCAGCAGAATTAAAATACACTAAAGACCACGAATGGATTAGCATTGAAGGAGATATTGCCACAATCGGTATTACGGATTTTGCACAAAAAGAATTAGGGGATATCGTATATGTTGAAGTAGAAACACTTGATCAAAGTCTTGAAAAAGACGATGTTTTCGGAACGGTTGAAGCGGTAAAAACTGTATCGGATTTATTCCTACCTTTAACTGGTGAAATTGTAGCATTCAATGATGATTTAGAAAGCAATCCAGAAACTGTAAATTCTGATCCTTACGGAAAAGGATGGATGGTAAAAGTAAAAATTGCAAATGAATCAGAAATCGCAGAATTACTATCTAGCGATGCATACAAAACACTAATTGGAGCATAAAAGAATTTATCTCTACAGCGCAGTAGCTTGGACATGTGTTATAGCTATCCTTTGTTTAGTTAATTTCAGTGGTTTACCTTCTGTAGGTGTTAAAAATACAGATAAATTAGTTCATTTTGTACTTCATTTTGTTTTTACGGCACTTTGGATTTTATATTTAATTTCTAAAACTGAAAAGTGGAGCTTAATAAAGATTTATGGAATTATTTTTTCAGTTTCCCTTTCTTACGGGATACTAATTGAAATTGCACAGGATTTATTTACAGTTTCCCGAAGAGCAGACATTTTAGATGTTTGTGCTAATGCAACTGGAAGCATAATTGCCATTGCTGTTTTGATAGCTTATAAAAATATGCTGCCACAAATAAATTCAAATAAATAAGTCCTACTTCGGTAGGATTTTTTATTTTTATAACATTACAAATACTATGGTTCAAAACATTAAACTTTCTATATTAATTTTAATCATTATAAGTGTTATTTTATTCTTGAATTATAAAATAGCATCTTTTGATATGAATTACTATTCAGGAAAAGACGATGGATTATTTAAAAGGTTTGAATCGATAGTGATGTTAAGCACTTTGTTTTTCTTAGTTATGTCAAGAGAAAAAAGAATTTTATATACTATTATAGGTTTATTTGCAGGTGTTTTCACTGCCATATTTACTTTTTTCATAGTTGGACTTTGTTTAGGTAAAATAATAGATGATACTTATCAATTTTCTCATATCATTTCTTGTATCGTTTTTATAAAATTATTTTTTGTTTGTGAAAAATCATTAATACGAACAAAAACTAGTTTTAACATCAAAATTGAAAAGTGATTGCTAAATTTGTATTAGAATATTTTATATGAAAAAAATTACCTTTTTATTGGTTGTGTTATGCGGTTTGTTTTCAAATGCACAAGTGGAGACGAAAAGCGTGGAACAATTTCCTGTTTTTCCTGCATGTGAAAATTTACAATCGGCTACTTTAGAAACCTGCTTTTACAATCAAGTTCAAGAATTAATTTATAAGAATTTCAAAGTTCCTGAAAATCTAAAGCAAAATAATTTTAAAGGAAACGTAATTGTTCTTTTTGAAGTTGACGATAAGGGCAATTTCAGAGTGCAATATGTTGATGCTAATGATGCCGAACTTATTGCAGAAAGCAAAAGGGTTTTTTCAGAATTTCCTAAAATTACTCCGCCAATGTATAACGGTATGGCGACGTATTCAAAATATACTATTAAAATCGCAATTCCATTAAAAAGCCCGGCAGAGATTTATGCTGAGGCTGAAGCTGAAAAAAAGGCGATAGCCTTAATTAATGAACGTACAAAAGAATTAACAGAGTACGATAAAATCGTATATAAAAAATTTGACAATCCTCAGTTTAAAAGTAATTTGAACATTCAGTTTTCGCATAGTTTATATTCGCATTTTGATTTTGCGATGAACAAAGTCGGGACTAATAATCATACAGCTTCAAAACCATATACTTATTCAGAAGTTGCCAAATACTTTAGTCTTAAAGAAGAAAACGAAAAGAACAAAAGAAAAACTTCCGATTGGTGGGGCAGAAAATTATGGAATGAAAACATAGTTGAAATTCAAGGCGATGGCTATTGGTTTACCATGAACCCTATTGTTGACTTGCAGCTGGGAAACAGTAATCCAGGAAAGACAGATTATACCTATGTGAACACTAGAGGAATTCAATTGCAAGGTGGTTTAGGCGAACAGATAAATTTCACAACCACTATATTTGAAAGTCAAGGTCGTTTTGCAGATTATTATAATGATTATGCGCAATCCATAAAGCCAGATGGTGGGGATCCCGCTGTAATTCCTGGTATTGGAATAGCTAAACCATTTAAAACAGACAGTTATGATTTCCCGTCTGCTGAAGCTAACCTAACTTTTACGCCAAGCAGGTTCTTTAATCTTCAAATGGGATATGGGAGAAATTTTATTGGAGACGGTTACCGCTCCTTGTTAGAAAGCGATGGTGCTAGTCCTTATCCGTATGTAAAAGTAAATACCAATTTTTGGAAAATCAAATATACGAATACTTATATGTGGCTAAAGGACATTCGTCCTGAAGCATCACTTGAAAGGACTTATGCCACAAAATACATGGCAAATCATTACCTCAGTTGGAATGTTTCCAAAAGAATGAACGTAGGATTTTTTGAATCTGTAATATGGTCAAATACTAATAATAGAGGTTTTGACATGAGTTTTGTAAACCCAATTATATTTTATCGTACTGTTGAATTTGCATCATCATCAAGAAGCGGAAATGCATTGTTGGGAGCTACTTTTAAATATAAGTGGAGCAACCAGACTAATTTTTATGGACAGTTTTTGTTAGACGAATTTTCATTGGAAGAAGTTAAAAAGCAGGACCAAAGCTGGAAAAATAAATTTGGATTTCAATTTGGGATGAAATATTTCAATGCTTTCAATGTGGATAATTTATTGCTCCAATTTGAGTTCAACCATGTCCGTCCCTATGTATATGCGCATAGTGACCCATTGACAAACTACGGTCATAATAATCAAAGTTTAGGTCACCAATGGGGTGGTAATTTCAAAGAATTTGTTGCTATTGCACGTTATAGAAAAGGAAGGCTTTATGGAGATTTGAAAATGACTGTCGGTAAACGAGGCTTTGATTTTGATACTGCCGAGGATAGTTTCAACTATGGAGGAAACATTTATAAGGACTATGAAGAAAACAGACCATATGATAGTGGCGTTAAAGTTGGTCAAGGAAACACAACTTCAGTATTTATTGTAGATTTTCAAGCAGGATATTTAGTGAATCCATCAACAAACTTAAAGCTTTTTGGAAGTTTGGTTTATAGAAATTTTGACCCAACACAAGATACATTAACTACATTTAAAAACGAAACCACCTGGTTTTCGATAGGATTTAGAGCAGATATTTTCAATTGGTATTTGGATTATTGATTTTTTTGAGTTATATTACATAACTATTTATTAGTTAAAGTTTAAAAAAAAGAAACCTATAAATACAAAATTTACGTTAATATAATGATTAATAGGATTCTATTGTATAAGAATTATTAGCTTTGCGGAATATTTGACGATGAAGGTTTGGATGTTTTAAAATTTATTGGAATAAAAAAACTGATAAATTTTGATTAACTTAATGTAATTATGAAATTTTTTTTGAAGAAGGTATTATTTGTAGCAGCGGTTTTTTTGAGTATCCCTGCTTCATATGGGCAAGAAGTCCCAGAGCCACCACCACCAACTCCTCCGCCAGGACTTCCTATTGATGGAGGTATTATGGCTCTCTTATTTGTTTCTATTTTTTTTGGTCTTTATAAAATTCATCAACATAATTCAAAAAAAACTCCAGTATAAACTGGAGTTTTTTTTATTGATTTAATCCGTATAATCGGGATACATATTTTCCTATTACATCAAATTCCAAATTGATTTTTGTTCCAATTTTAAAATCCTTAAAGTTGGTATGCTTATAAGTATAAGGTATTATGGCAACACTAAATTCGTTTTTTAATGAATTTACTACAGTAAGACTAACGCCATTAATAGTAATGGAACCTTTCTCAATAGTGATATTGTTTAGTTTCTCATCATATTCAAAAGTAAAATACCAGCTTCCGTTTGCTTCTTTAATTGATTTGCAAATCCCTATTTGGTCAACATGTCCTTGCACGATATGTCCATCAAGGCGGTCGCCCAATTTCATTGCGCGTTCTAAGTTCAATAAATCCCCTTTTTTCCAATCAGAAAGATTTGTTTTGTCTATCGTTTCTTTAATAGCGGTTACTGTATAGTGGGTTCCTGTCAGGGCAACAACAGTTAAACAAACACCGTTATGGGCTACACTTTGGTCAATTTTTAATGATTCGGTAATTGTCGATGCTACAGTTATATGCACATTGTCGTTATCTTTTCTAATTTCTTCTACACTTCCGAGGGTTTCTATAATACCTGTGAACATTCTTATTTTAATTTAGTAGATTTGCACTTCAAAATTAGCAATAAATAAGGTGTAATTATGTTCAAAAAAGCAGAAAATATAATTGTTGGAATTTCAATTGGGGATTTAAACGGTATTGGAAGCGAAGTCGTGCTAAAAACTTTCGAGGATTTGAGGATGCTTGAATTTTGTACACCAGTAATTTTTGCAAATGTGAAAGTGCTTTCTTTTTTGAGAAAAAACTTTGAATCAACGGTGCCTCTTCACGGAATAGATACTTTGGAGCAAATAGTTATTGGAAAAATAAATGTTTTAAATGTTTGGAAAGACAGTTTGGATTTGAATCCAGGTGTTAACGATGAAAAGATAGGCGAATATGCCATAAAATCATTTGTTGCTGCAACGAAAGCCTTAAAAGAAGATAAAATAGATGTTTTAGTAACTGCTCCGATTAACAAATATAATATTCAGTCAGAGGAATTCAAGTTTCCAGGGCATACCGATTATCTTGATAAAGAATTAGAAGGAAATGCGTTGATGTTAATGGTACAAGACAATTTGAGAGTGGGGTTGTTGACAGATCATATTCCTGTAAACGAAGTGGCTTCGCACTTGACAGAAGAATTGATTCAGAGAAAAATAGAAACTATCAGACAATCCTTGATTCAGGATTTCAGTATCAATAAACCAAAAATTGCAGTTTTGGGGCTAAACCCTCATGCTGGAGATGGTGGGGTGATAGGAAAAGAAGACGACAACATTATAAAGCCAGTAATAAAAAAATTATTTGAAAAAGGCACATTGGTTTTTGGGCCTTATCCTGCAGATGGCTTTTTTGGCAACAATCAATATGAAAAATATGATGTTGTCATTGCGGCTTATCATGATCAAGGCTTGATTCCTTTCAAGACTTTGTCTTTTGGTAAAGGCGTTAACTATACAGCGGGATTAAATAAAGTAAGGACTTCGCCAGATCACGGAACAGCATATGATATTGCCGGAAAAGGAATTGCAGATTATAATTCTTTTAAGGAAGCGGTTTTTCAAGCAATAGACATTTATAATTCAAGAAATGAATATGCAGAAATCAGTAAAAAACCACTAAAAACAAAAGAAAAATCATCGTAAGTAAAAAAATGCACATAAGGCTTTTGATATTACGATAATTTTATATCTTTGCACCCCAATTGTTTTGGGACAAATGGTTGTTAGGAAGAAGCGGGCCTATTTATAAAAGGCAAATGTAGCGGGATGATTATCAGGCGAGTTCTATCTGAAACCGCAAAAGATAAAACCTATTTAGATGAAACAGTTAAAGGAATTTTTAATCCCTTTTATAGGATTAAAACTAGGCAAACACCAGTTTGAATATCAAATAAATAAGGCGTTCTTTGATAGCTTTGAGTACGATGAGTTTGAAAGTTCCGATATCAAAGTAAAAGTAACTTTAGATAAAAAAAGTACTTTCATGGAGTTGAATATAAAGCATAATGGAACTGTTCACGTTCCTTGTGATTTGACAAACGAAATGTTTGATTTGCCTATAAAAGGAAGTGTGAGGTTAGTAGTTCAGTTTGGCGATGTTTATAATGACGACAATGATGAATTATTGATTTTGCCTCATGGAGAACATCAAATAGATGTTTCACAGGTAATTTATGAAATGATTGCTTTGTCAGTTCCTTTTAAAAGAGTACACCCGGGAATAAAAGACGGGACTTTAAAGACTGAAGCCCTTGACAAACTAAATGATTTGAGAGTCGAGGAAAAAGCAAATGAAGAAAAGAATACAAAAGAAGAAAATATTGACCCACGTTGGGACGAATTAAAAAAACTATTAACGGATAAATAATATAGTAAAATGGCGCATCCAAAGAGAAAAATCTCGAAAACAAGAAGAGATAAGAGAAGAACACATTATAAAGCTACAGTTGCACAAATCGCAACATGTCCTATAACAGGAGAAGCACACTTATACCACAGAGCTTACTGGCATGAAGGTAAAATGTACTACAGAGGACAAGTTGTTATTGATAAGCAAGTTGCTGTTGCATAATAGGGTATGGTAAACAAATAATGAACTCTCACGTTGTGAGAGTTTTTTTTGTTGTCTAAAACTTTAGTATTAAATAAGCCTATTCAAAACATTTTGGTTTAGAAAAATTTTGTAATTTCAACAACTTTTCAAAACCAGTATTTGAATTGAAAACAAGCAAATTTTTATGAATAAAATTACAGCCGCAATCACTGCAGTAGGAGGTTATGTGCCAGAGTTCGTACTCTCTAATAAATTATTAGAGTCTATGGTGGATACCAATGACGAATGGATTACTTCCAGAACAGGAATTAAAGAGAGAAGGATTCTTAAAGGAGAAGGGAAGGGAACTTCCTATCTTGCTATAAAAGCAGCTCAGGATTTACTTGAAAAAGGAAATATTGACCCGAAAGAAATCGATATGCTTATAATGGTTACTACAACTGCAGATATGCCAGTTGCAGCAACTGGAGTATATGTTGCTACACAAATAGGTGCGGTAAACGCCTTTGCTTATGACCTTCAAGCTGCCTGTTCAGGATTTTTATACGGAATGTCAACAGCTGCTGCATACATACAATCTGGTCGTTATAAAAAAGTATTGGTAATAGGTGCCGACAAAATGTCTTCGATTATTGATTATACTGATAGGGCTACCTGTATTATTTTTGGTGATGGAGCTGGAGCAGCTTTATTCGAACCAAATTATGAAGGACTTGGACTTCAGGACGAATATTTAAGATCAGACGGAATAGGTAGGGATTACCTTAAGATAGACGCTGGTGGATCTATTCTTCCTGCTTCAAAAGAAACTGTTGAAAACCGTCAGCATTATGTTTTTCAAGATGGAAAAACAGTATTCAAAGCCGCTGTAAAAGGAATGGCAGATGTGAGCGAGATTATTATGAACCGTAACAATCTTACAAAAGACAACGTAACTTGGTTGTTGGCACATCAGGCAAATCGTAGAATTATAGATGCTACTGCAAGCAGAATGGATTTGGATGAATCCAAAGTATTGGTTAATATCGAAAGATACGGTAATACTACATCTGCGACTCTAGGTTTGCTAATGTTCGATTTTGAGAAAAAATTCAAAAAAGGGGATAACTTAATATTTGCTGCATTTGGTGGTGGGTTCACATGGGGATCTATTTACATGAAATGGGCATACGATCAAAAATAAAATTAAAACTAAATAAAACACTAATATTATGGATTTAAAAGAAATTCAAAATTTAATCAAATTTGTTGCAAACTCAGGAGTTGCAGAAGTTAAATTAGAAATGGATGACGTAAAAGTTACCATCAGAACTACTGTTGAAGGAAGTGCTCAAGAAATTACGTATGTACAACAAGCGCCAATGGCACAAGCAATGCATCAAGCTGCACCAGTTGCTGCTGCACCGGCTGCTGCTGCGCCTGTTGCTGCTGCACCAGCTGCTGACGAAAATTCAAAATATATTACTGTAAAATCTCCAATTATCGGAACATTCTATAGAAAACCATCGCCAGACAAACCTGTATTTGTAGAAGTTGGAACTTCTATCGGAAAAGGGGATGTTCTTTGTGTGATCGAAGCAATGAAATTATTTAACGAAATCGAATCTGAAGTTTCAGGTAAAATCGTTAAAATCCTTGTTGACGACATGTCTCCAGTAGAATTTGACCAACCATTATTTTTAGTAGACCCATCTTAATTTTAGATTATTGGATTATTAGATTGTTAGATTTCTTGAAAATCTAATTGTCGAAATAATCAAATTATCTAATTTTCAAATTGTCACCCGAAGCGTAGCCGAATGTATGGAGCGCGTAGTGGAATAAAATTATCTAAATTTAAAAAGATGTTTAAAAAAATATTAATTGCAAATAGAGGGGAAATCGCACTTAGGATTATCAGAACCTGTAGGGAAATGGGAATTAAAACCGTTGCCGTTTATTCTACAGCTGATGCAGAAAGCCTTCACGTAAAATTTGCTGACGAAGCAGTCTGTATAGGCCCACCGCCAAGCAACCTTTCTTATTTAAAAATGTCAAGTATTATTGCTGCTGCAGAAATTACAAATGCAGATGCAATTCACCCAGGATACGGATTCTTATCTGAAAATGCCAAGTTCTCTAAAATATGCCAAGAGCATAATATTAAATTCATTGGGGCTTCGCCGGAGATGATTGATAGAATGGGGGATAAAGCTTCGGCTAAATCTACTATGATAGAAGCCGGTGTTCCTTGTGTTCCAGGTTCAGTAGGGATTTTAGAATCATACGAACAAGCGGCTTCAATTGCTAAAGAATTCGGATATCCAGTAATGCTAAAAGCTACTGCTGGAGGTGGAGGAAAAGGGATGCGTGCTGTTTGGAAAGAAGAAGATTTATTAAAAGCATGGGAAAGTGCCCGTCAAGAATCGGCTGCAGCTTTTGGTAATGACGGAATGTATCTTGAAAAATTAATTGAAGAGCCACGTCATATCGAAATCCAGGTTATTGGAGATTCTTTCGGAAAAGCATGTCACTTATCAGAAAGGGACTGTTCAGTTCAACGTCGTCATCAAAAATTGACTGAGGAAACTCCGTCACCATTCATGACTGATGAATTGAGAACCAAAATGGGAGAAGCAGCTGTAAAAGCAGCTCAATATATTAAATATGAAGGAGCAGGAACGGTAGAATTCTTAGTGGATAAACACCGTAATTTCTACTTTATGGAAATGAATACCCGTATTCAAGTTGAGCACCCAATTACAGAGCAAGTTATTGACTATGATTTAATTCGTGAGCAAATTAAAGTAGCTGCTGGTATCGAAATTACAGGAAAAAACTATTTGCCACAATTGCACGCTATTGAATGTCGTATCAATGCGGAAGATCCATATAATGATTTCCGTCCTTCACCAGGAAAAATCACCACGCTTCATGCGCCAGGTGGTCACGGAATCCGTTTAGACACCCACGTTTATGCAGGATATTCTATTCCGCCAAATTATGATTCGATGATTGCTAAATTGATTACTACTGCACAAACACGTCAGGAGGCAATCAATAAAATGAAAAGAGCATTGGATGAATTCGTTATCGAAGGTATCAAAACAACTATTCCTTTTCACAGACAATTAATGGATGATCCAGCTTATGTTGAAGGAAACTATACTACAGCATTTATGGATACTTTTAAGATGGAAGACCCAAATTAAAAAAACAAATCCTTTATATATAAAAATCCCGAGAAGTTCTCGGGATTTTTTTGTTTGCATTAAATGGGAAACGTAAAAATACAAACAGAGTAGGCATATATGAAAGTTAGTATGGCATATATATAAATGGTGGAGGCATATTTATAAGTGGTGGAGGCATATATACAAATGGTGGAGGCATATTTGAAAGTGGTGGAGCCATATTTATAACTGGTGGAGGCATAGCTATAAATGGTGGGAGCATATTTATAAGTGGTGGAGGCATATTTATAAATGGTGGAGGTATATTTGAAAGTGGTGGGAGCATATTTATAACTGGTGGAACTATATTTATAACTGGAGGAGGCATATCTACAAATGGCTCTCCATACATTTTTTGTTTCGCCCCGATAGCTATCGCGACTACACAAAAAACACTCGAACTGACGCATTATATTAATTACCCTAAACAAGTTATTCTATTTACCTCGTTAGATATGGCTTATTTTTTTTGTTTTAAGAATTCAATGCCTTTTACTAGCGCAAATTCGGCACTCTGTGCCCCATAAATAGATTTAACGTATTTTTTCACATCTGCAGCAATAGCAATTATTCCAATGTCTGTTCCGTATAACGAAGTGTTGCGGGCAATCCTTGAAACACTAAGATTGGTGTACGCCGTTGCTACGGCATTGTTTTTTGCAATCAAGTCGTTCAGTTTGGAGGTTAATGTTATTATTTTTAACTCGACTTCGTTTGGCGTATAAGTTGGTTCCGATTGTAATACCGCTATTAAAGCTGAAAAATGCTGAATCAATTGATCATAGGATAGCTGGCTTGATGATATCGTTGTAGGGGCAGGAGCGTTTGGATCTGTAGGGGGCACTACAGACGTGGCTCTTTGCCCTTGGATTTTTCGGTTAAAACCTTTGGCATCTTCCAGCATTTGTGGACTTGCGTTGGTAACTTCCAAGGCACTTATTAAACGGGTTGACAATGTTTTGAGATTGCTAAATGCAATCACGCGTTCATTTACTTTATTGTTGTATGCGGTGTTTTTTGTGATAACATCCGTTATTTTAGTATCTGTGGCGGTTTTTAGGGCAGTTAGCTGTGGCAGTTTCAATGCAGTTTTAGAGGGATTGTAAGCCGCTCCATAGCCAGTTGCAAAGGCAATTAAATCTTGAAAATTCGCTGCGTTTTTTGCGTGTCCGGTTTCGTTTGTTGATGACATAATTCTAATTTTTTGTTTATAATTATTGGTGCGTCAAAACTATAGAATTCCAGTTTTTAAAAAGCCGTTTATCGTGTATTAGAAATGTTGTTTTGCATCTATTTTGTTACAAAACCTTGACTTTGTTGGTTTTGGAAATATATAGGTAATAATTGTTATAATAATTTGGTTTTTGTAAATGATTATTTTTTTTCAAAACCTTCTTTAAAACAAATTAATAAGACAGTTCCGTTGGCTATTTTGCAAAACAGCAAACATTTAATATCCCTGAAAAATTAATCGAACAATATGAAGCCCGTCTAAAAGGAAATAGTGAGAGGATAGAAGAACTTAAAGAAGAAATGTTAGTTTTAAGAAAAAAATAATCATCTCATTTATTTTAAATACATTTGATTTTTCAATCACTAATATGAAAAATCTATTTATTCTTTTTTTCCTTTTTATTTTTTCTGCCTCGTTTGCACAAACGGATAAATTGGCAAAGGAAGTATTGTCCGATATAATTGAACATAGAATAATAAAAGAGGGTGAAGCTAGAGTTATAAATAAACTTTTAGACGTTTACTTAGATGATTTTATAAAAAAACTAAAAGAAGACAATGGTGTTATTTATGATACAAAAGCAAATTTCAACAAAGATTCTATTCACCTTAGCCTAAAAGAAAGGGAATATCTAATTACAGCTTTCAGAAAGCAAAAAGATTCAATCCTTTGGAAAAAAGACGACTTCAGTCCTTACAAAATAATTGAGCAAAAAGATGTACGAGCCTTTAGCAATAGATACAACCAGCACCATATCTTAGATATATCCTATCCGCTCTTTATTAGGAACAATCAGATAGCATTGGTTTTTTTTGAAATTACCACAAAACCATACGCGGTTTGTCATCTTGCTTTCTACAGAAAAATAAAAGGAGTTTGGAGAAGTTGGATATGCGTTAAAGAGGTTATAGAAGATTAGCCTAATATAAAAATTTATCTTAATTATATAAAAAAAACCCGCCAAGGTGCGCTGTTCTTATGATGTAGCGTGGCAGGTATTGTTAAGACAAAAGTAAGTTCTTATCAATAAATAAGCAATTTATCAATAATTAGTTATCTTTTTTTCAATTCCTACATCCCCGTTCTAATCGCTTCCACAGGATCTAATTTCGATGCTGAAATAGCCGGCAAAATACCTGAAATTAAACCAATAAATGCAGCAAGTGAAGTTCCTAAAATCACATTGCCCATACCGAGTACGAATTCAAATTCCAAGACGTTTGTCAATACCAAAGAGATTATCCAAACCAAGAACAGTCCAATGATTCCTCCAATTACAGAAAGGATGATAGCTTCGAATAAAAACTGAAAAAGGATAAACCTGTTTTTTGCTCCCAATGATTTTTGGATTCCAATTAAATTGGTTCTTTCCTTTACCGAAACGAACATGATATTGGCAATCCCGAAACCACCAACAAGTAAGGAGAATCCACTAATGATCCATCCTACTACATTCATTTGGGAAATGATTCCGTCAATTAAATCGGTGAAACCCGACAAAACATTAATGAAAAAATTATCTATTTCTCCTGTTTTCAATCCGCGGTAATTTCTTAATTTCTGAGAAAGTTCCGCTTTATAAGCCTCCATGTCAATCCCTTTTTCAGGTTTTATAAGAATTACGGGTGTCATTAAATCGCTGTTGTCGCCATATAATCTTCTTACAAAATTGACCGGTAAATAAGCCGAAGTGTCATTGTTGTCGCCAAACATTCCCGCGCCTTGTTTTTTTAGTACACCAATAACGGTGAATTTCCTTCCGTATAAACGCACTTGTTTGTTTATGGGGTCGCTGTCTTCAAAAAGTCCTTTTGCTACTTCATAACCCAAAATGATTAATGGGGAACCAGAATTCGATTCGGATTCATTATAAAAACGGCCACTTTCAAACTCTAAGGATTGGATGTCTATAAATTCATAAGACGACGGAATAATATTGACATCACTTACTGTTTTTTCTTCAAATTTCACCGATTGGCTTCCTGTAAACATCTGAAACCCCATTTGGCTGGTATTGTTTACTGCAGTTTTTAAATATTCGTATTCATCGTATTTTATTTCGGGAAACTGATCTCTTTTCCATCTTGGCACATCTGTAGGGCCAAAAGAATGCTTGAATAAATAAATGGTGTTTTTATCCAAACTGCTTAAGTCTTTTTTGATTTTTCTGTCTAAAGAATCTACTGCCGCCAATACCGCAATAATGGAAAATATCCCGATAGTCACTCCTAGTAAAGATAGCAATGTCCTTAATTTGTTATTGCGCAATGCATTCATAGCAAATGTAAAACTCTCACTCAATAACCGTAAATAAACTACCATAACAGATGATTTTTAGTGGTGTAAAATTCAATAAAATTTATTCAAAATCCTAATCTTTGATAGAAGTTGGGAAATTGAAAAAGCGGGTTGTATTTTCTTTGAATTTTCTAATTAACTAATTGGGATAATTTGACATTAAAAACTACTTTTGCATCTTCAACTTCAACTACATAATGAATACAACAAAAACAATTCAATCGGCATTAATTTCAGTATTTTCAAAAGACGGTTTAGAGCCAATAGTGCGTAAATTACATGAGCAAAATGTAACTTTATATTCTACTGGAGGAACCGAAGATTTTATAAAAAACCTAGGAATTCCTGTAGTTCCGGTTGAAGATGTAACTTCTTTTCCAGAAATTCTTGGAGGCAGGGTTAAAACATTGCACCCAAAAATCTTTGGTGGTATTTTGAATCGTCAAGACAATCAAAGCGATGTGCAGCAAATGGAAGAGTTTGACATTCCTCAAATTGATTTAGTGATTGTTGATTTGTATCCTTTTGAGAAAACAGTTGCTTCAGGAGCATCTGAATCTGAAATTATCGAAAAAATTGATATTGGTGGTATTTCTTTAATACGTGCTGGCGCAAAAAACTTCAAGGATACGGTTATCGTAGCTTCGGTTAATGAATATAGTTTGTTGCTGGATTTAATCACGAACCAAAATGGAACAACAACTTTAGAAAACAGAAAATTGTTTGCCACGAAAGCGTTTCACGTTTCTTCCCATTATGACGGAGCGATTTTTAACTATTTCAACACAGACGAAACCTACTATAAAGAAAGTATTGCTAACGGACAAGTGTTGCGTTATGGTGAAAACCCGCATCAAAAAGGATTTTTCTTTGGTGATTTTGACGCCATGTTTACCAAGTTACACGGAAAAGAATTGTCGTATAATAATTTATTAGACGTTGATGCTTCAGTAAATTTAATATTGGAATTCAAAAATGAAGACCCAACGTTTGCTATTTTAAAACACAATAATGCATGTGGATTAGCAACTAAAAAAACTATAAAAGAAGCTTATCTTGCTGCATTGGCTGGAGATCCAACTTCAGCATTTGGAGGCGTTTTAATTGCTAACGCCAAAATTGATGTTGATACCGCAAAGGAAATCAACCAATTGTTTTGTGAAGTAGTTATCGCCCCAGCTTATGACGAAGAAGCGATAGCTATTTTATCTGAAAAGAAAAACAGGATTATACTGGTTCAAAACGATATTCCGTTGCCACAAAAACAAGTTAGAACTTGCCTAAATGGTCTTTTGGTTCAGGACAAAAATAATGTTACTGATAATGCTGCCCATTTGAAAACGGTTACCATTACTGCTCCAACTGCTCAAGAAGTGGAAGATTTGATATTTGCTTCGAAAATCTGTAAAAACACAAAATCGAACACAATTGTTTTTGCAAAAAACAAAACTTTAATCGCTTCTGGAACAGGACAGACTTCAAGAGTAGATGCCTTAAAACAAGCAATTGAAAAAGCAAATAATTTTGGATTTGATTTAAACGGGGCCGTGATGGCGAGTGATGCTTTTTTCCCTTTTCCAGATTGTGTTGAGATTGCAAAAAATGCAGGTATCACAGCGGTAATACAACCTGGAGGTTCTATAAAAGACGAATTGAGTATCAATTATTGCAATGAAAATAAACTTGCAATGGTATTTACAGGAACACGTCATTTTAAACATTAATTTGATTAACTTTGTGCATTAATTTTTTTACATAATTAAACCCTTAAAACTTTATGGGATTTTTTGATTTTATGACCGAGGATATTGCGATAGATCTTGGTACCGCGAATACATTAATCATCCACAACGACAAAGTTGTTATTGATAGTCCATCAATTGTTGCCCGTGATAGAATCACTGGTAAAATAATTGCCGTAGGGAAAGAGGCAAACATGATGCAAGGTAAAACGCATGAAAACATCAAAACCATAAGGCCGTTAAAAGATGGTGTAATTGCCGACTTTGATGCTTCGGAAAAAATGATAAACATGTTTATCAAAAGTATTCCAGCATTAAAGAAAAGAATGTTTACCCCAGCACTTAGAATGGTGGTTTGTATTCCTTCTGGAATTACCGAAGTGGAGATGCGCGCCGTAAAAGAATCTTGTGAGCGTGTTAACGGAAAAGAAGTTTATTTGATTCATGAGCCTATGGCTGCAGCAATTGGTATCGGTATCGATATCATGCAACCAAAAGGAAATATGATTGTTGATATTGGAGGTGGTACCACAGAGATTGCAGTAATTGCATTGGGCGGAATCGTGTGCGATAAATCAGTGAAAATTGCAGGGGATGTTTTTACAAATGACATCATCTATTATATGCGTACCCAGCACAACCTTTTTGTTGGAGAAAGTACTGCAGAAAAAATAAAAATCACGATAGGGGCGGCATTGGAAGATTTAGATTCCCCACCAGAAGAAATGTCTGTTCAAGGAAGGGATTTATTAACTGGAAAACCAAAACAAGTAGATGTTTCCTATAGGGAAATAGCGAAAGCATTAGACAAATCGATTCAAAGAATTGAAGATGCCGTTATGGAAACATTGTCTCAAACTCCTCCAGAATTAGCTGCCGATATTTATAACACGGGAATTTATCTTGCGGGTGGTGGATCAATGTTGAGAGGTTTGGACAAAAGAATTTCACAAAAAACAGACCTGCCGGTTTATATTGCAGAAGATCCATTAAGAGCAGTAGTTCGTGGAACTGGAATGGCATTAAAAAATATTCCTAAGTTTAGAAGTATCCTTATAAAATAGTATCGAGTGTTCAGTATTTAGAAAACAGTACTCAACATACCGTTTACATTATACAAATTACATTATACAGTTAAAAAATGCAACAAATATTTAATTTTATATTTAAAAACAGTACTAAGCTACTGTTTTTGTTGCTTTTAATAACTTCGTTAGTACTTACTATCCAATCACATTCCTATCATAGAAGCAAAGTGATTAGTTCTGCTAATTTCGTATCGGGTGGTGTCTATGAAAGAATCAACCGTGTGACGGAATATTTGAACCTAAAAGGTCAAAACGAAGAACTGGCACTTGAAAACGCAAAACTAAAAAGCCTTTTATTTAACATAAAAGATTCTACAGTTGTTCCAAAACTAGATAGTTTAAAAGGAGTAAATCAATTCAATATTATTGTGTCCAAAGTGATTCATAATTCTTATAATGTTCACGAAAATTATTTAACTATAAATAGTGGTTCCAAAGACGGAATAAAAGCCGATATGGGTGTTGTTAATAGTGCCGGGATTATTGGAATCGTAGATAAGACTTCAGAAAACTACGCAACTATTATCAGTATTTTAAATGTAAAATCAGAAATCAACGCAAAAATCAAAAAGACGAATCATTTTGGTTCATTGATTTGGAACGGAAAAAACACTGGTTTTGTGCAATTAATAGATATCCCGAGACTTGCTGAAGTAAGAAAAGGAGATACAGTGGTTACTGGCGGAATTTCTAAAATTTTCCCAGAAAACATAGGAATTGGAACTATTGATAAAATTTATATTGATGACCAGACCAATTTTTATACATTAAATATAAAATTGTTTAACGATATGACTAATCTGGGTCACGTTTATATCATTAAAAGCAAAGACACGCAAGAAATTATTAATTTAGAAAAAACAACAAAAAAAAATGAATAGTACGCTACTGTATAACATTTTGCGTTTTATATTGTTGCTTGCAGCTCAAATCGTTGTTTTTAATAATATTGATTTTGGAGGTTATATTAATCCATTTCCGTATATTCTTTTTATTATTCTATATCCAGTAAATGGTAATAAATCAGGCTTATTGATAACAAGTTTTTTGCTGGGCCTTACGATGGATTTTTTTTGTAATTCTGGCGGGGTTCATGCTGCATCCTGTTTAATCTTAGCTTACATTCGTCCATCGGTTTTTAAATTTTCATTTGGATTAAGCTATGAATATCAAACCGTTAGAATAATTGATGTTTTAACGCCCGAGCGCTTTTCATTTATATTAATTACTGTTGTAGTTCATCATTTTTCCTTATTTATATTAGAGATATTTCAGGTAAGTTTTATATGGATGATATTATTAAGAACGATATTCAGTACTATTTTTACTATACTAATTTGTGTTCTTTTAATTTATATCTTTAAAGGAAAAAGACGATGAGAAAAATATTATTGCCTGCTATTATCATATCGATAAGTGTTTTGCTGGTTTTTCGTCTTTTTTATCTTCAGATTGTCAATGATTCCTTTAAATTAAAATCCGAAAACAATGCTATAAAAATCAAATATGACTATCCTGAGCGAGGTTATATTTATGATCGTTATGGAAAACTCCTTGTTGCCAATCAATCTTCTTATGATATAATGGTAATACCAAGGGAGATGAAAGAAACCGATACTATTGAGTTTTGTGAGCTTTTAAATATATCCAAAGCTTTTTTTATCGACCGAATCAAAAAAGCAAAAACATATAGTCCAATGCTGCCTTCGGTTTTTCTGCCACAGTTGAATAAATTAGAATATGCAGCTTTTCAGGAAAAAATCAGAAAATTTGAAGGATTTTATATCCAGAAACGTTCACTTCGCGATTATCAGGTAAATTTTGGCGCCAATGTGTTTGGTTTTATTACACAGGTTAATGATGAATTAATTAAGAAAAATTCGTATTATAATAGTGGCGATTTAATTGGGATGCAAGGTGTAGAACAAAGTTATGAAACCATCTTACGTGGAATCAAAGGCGTGAAATATATCCAGAAAGATAAATACAATAGGGAAATTGGTTCTTATAAAGAAGGCGAATTTGACACCATAGCCAAACAAGGAAAAGACATCAATCTTACTATTTCATTAGAACTTCAGAAATATGGTCAGGAATTGATGATTAATAAAAGAGGTGGGATAGTTGCAATAGAGCCGAGAACCGGAGAAATTTTAGCATTGGTAACCGCACCATCGTATGATCCAGGAATATTAGTTGGTCGTCAACGTTCAAAAAACTATACCAAACTATATAACGATTCAATATCTAAACCATTATATGATAGGGGATTGTTAGCAGAATATCCACCAGGATCGCCTTTCAAAATTTTAACTGGTCTTATAGGGCTTCAAGAAGGTGTCATTGATGAGCAAACTACATTTATGTGCCATCACGGATTCAGTTACGCAAGGGGAAGATTTATGAGATGCCATGGTTTTGGCCCACATCAATTATATAACGGTATAGCTTTATCCTGTAATACCTATTTTGGTAGTGTATATATGAAAACTATTAACAAATATGTTCAGCCATCTGCAGCTGTTGATATTTGGAGCAACCATGTGAAAAGTTTCGGACTAGGACAATTCATGGGATATGATTTGCCGACAGGAAAAAGGGGAAAAGTGCCAACATCAAAAACCTATAAAAGAATGTATCCTAACTGGCGATGGGATAGTAAAACGATTGTTTCCAATGCTATTGGGCAAGGAGAAGTACTTATGACGCCAATTCAGCTAGCAAATATGATGGCAGCAGTTGCGAATAGAGGTTATTATTATACGCCTCATATTATCAAAAAAATTAAGGACGAAGTTATTGATCCAAAGTTTAGAAAAAGGCACACTACTACTATTGATAGAAAATATTTTGACCCAGTAGTCGAAGGCCTTTTTGGGGTATATACTTATCCAGGTGGGACAGGAAATGGTTTGCGAGTTGAAGGAATTGATATTTGTGGAAAAACGGGTACTGCCGAAAACTATACTAAAATAAACGGCAAGCGAGTGAAATTACAAGACCACTCGATATTTGTTGCATTTGCTCCCAAGGACAATCCTAAAATTGCCATAGCAGTTTTGGTAGAAAACGGTCATTTTGGAGCTCGAAATGCGGGGCCGATTGCGAGTTTAATGATTGAAAAATATTTGAGAGGAAAAATCACAAGGACTGATTTAGAAAAAAGAATGTTGGCTGCCAGTTTGCAATCTGAATATAATAAATATACCCAAAAAGGAATGGATTCCATTTGGAGGGCAAAAAACATTAAATCAAAAGATACTATTCCTGGAGAAGAACAAGAAAATTAATTGTTTTAAGATAGATAAGAATTAAAAGCATAAATGAGAAATCAAAGTGTATCGAGTAACTTAGATTGGATAAGCGTAATTATCTATATTGTCTTAGTGGTTTTAGGCTGGCTGAACATATATTCTTCATCTTTGTCAACAACCGTTGAAGATGCTTCCCTATTCGATTTTACCCAAATCTATGGTAAACAAATGATGTTTATCTTCCTTACCGTTCCGTTGATTTTTATGGTTCTATCAGTAGATGGTAAATTTTATGAAAAATATTCCAGTATCATTTTTGCAGTTGCATTAATTCTATTGGCAGGATTATTTGTTTTTGGTAAAACAATAGCTGGACAACGTTGCTGGTATGCAATAGGTACTTTTACGTTACAACCATCAGAATTTGCAAAAGCCGCCACTGCCTTAGCTTTGGCTAAATATTTAAGTGATATCCAAGTCAATTTAAAAGACACAAACAGACAGATACAGGTTTTATTGATTGTTTTTTTGCCGGTACTATTAATTCTTCCGCAACCAGACCCAGGAAGCGCCTTGATTTATAGTATTTTTATTTTAGTATTGTATAGGGAAGGCCTGCCAGTATGGTATATTTGGACCGGTTTTGTAGCAATCTTGCTATTTGTACTTACTTTAGTGTTTGAGGCTTATTATATCATATTAGCTATCTTTTTAATAATTTCTTTTATCTATATAAAAAGCAAAAACATTAATAGAAATATCATTGCTAGTACCTTGATATTTGTTATGATGTCTGGATTTATTTTGTCAGTTGACTATGTTTTTGATAATGTATTTAAACAGCATCACAGAGACCGGTTCAATATTCTTTTAGGAAGAGCAGTAGATATGAAAGGTATTGGTTATAATACTAATCAGTCAGAAATTGCAATTGGATCGGGAGGTTGGTTTGGTAAAGGGTTTCTTGAAGGAACACAAACTAAGGGAGGGTTTGTTCCAGAACAGCATACGGATTACATATTTACAACTGTAGGGGAAGAATGGGGATTTTTAGGTTCTCTCGTTGTGATTTTACTTTTCTTAGGTTTAATGTTAAGGGTGATTTATTTGTCAGAAAGACAAAAAACAAAATTTAGTCGTGTTTATGGTTACTGTGTAGCTGGGATATTATTCATTCACTTTTTTGTTAATATCGCTATGGTTTTAGGTATTTTTCCAACTATAGGTGTCCCATTGCCATTCTTTTCTTATGGAGGTTCAGGACTATGGGGCTTCACGATACTTCTCTTTATATTCCTGAAAATGGATGCCAATAAAATTAATGAATGGTAGGGTGGTCAAGGAGTTTAAGGATTTAAATAATTTATTTCATGAAAAGAAAAGCCACCACTCTATTATTAATACTAATTGTATCCTTTTCTTTTGGATTTTGTATTCATTCAGATTCAAACAAATTGGACGATGACCTATTCGTATGCTATACAGTAAATCCTAAAAAATTAAATGTCTCTTTTTATTTGAAGAATGAAAAACAAGAGAATTTTAAGAATGCCAAAAATTTAAAGACTTGGCTTAAAAGCCACAATATAGAATTATTGTTTGCAACGAATGGCGGTATGTATAATAAAGATCATTCACCTCAAGGTCTTTATATTGAAAACAAAATTATTAAGGCCGTAATTGATACTACAAATGGTAATGGAAATTTTTATCTTAAACCAAATGGTGTTTTCTATATAACTTCAGAGAAGATTCCATATATTATTGCTACACAAAATTTTGTATATAATAAGAATATTGATTACGCCACACAATCTGGGCCAATGTTAGTTATAGATGGTAAAATACATGCAGCTTTTAATCAAAATTCTACCAATTTAAATATCAGGAACGGTGTTGGTATTTTGCCAAATAATGAAATCTTATTTGTGATGTCAAAAAAGGAAATAAATTTTTATGATTTAGCTGAATATTTTAAAAAACAAGGTTGTAAAAACGCCTTGTATTTAGACGGATTTGTTTCCAGAACTTATTGTCCAGATAAAAATTGGATTCAAACAAATGGAGATTTTGGAGTCATATTAGCTGTTACAAAATAAGAATTCAAGAAGTTTATGAAAGCGATTTAAGTTTTCTTATTTATTGGCAAAATTTTACGAATTACAATCATTAGTTTTGTACCGAATCATTGCACATTAATCCAATATCAAATTATGAAAAAGAAAATATTTTTTACCGCCTTATTTGTTTTAAGTGCCCAGGCATTTTTTGCGCAAGAAATTAAAACCGTAACTAAAGATTCGATACAGGTTTTAACTAAAGAATTAAATGTGGAAAATAAGATTTCCGAAGAACTACTTAAAGCTGAGTCCAAACAATTGAACGAAAGATTAGCAGCAGAGAAAAAAGCATTAAAAGAAGCTGAGAAAAGAGAGAAGGAACAAAAGGATTTTGAGAAAGAAAAAAAAGCATTCGATAAGAAACAGGATAAAATTGCTAATAAGGAAGAGTCTTTAGATAAATACCAAGCAAAGCTGGATAAAGAAAACAAAAAGCTGGATAAAATGACTCAAAAATTCCAGAAACAAAAAGCAAAAGGAAAACTAACTGAAATTGAAATAGAAAAAGAAAACATCAAAATCAGCAAACAACAAATTAAGATAAAAGAGTTGGAAAAGGATGTTGAAAAAACACAAAAGAAACTACAAAAATTAAGATAATCCTTCTAAAGAAAAAGCCCCGAATCCTAATTATTGATTTGGGGCTTTTATTTGTTTTATTTTTTTTAGGTTTTAACCAGTTTTTCTTTTTTCTTTAAATTAACTGATCCTTTTATAACCGGTTTAGTCTGTAAATCATCTAAAACGTTTAATGCTTCTTCAACATACACATCCTTTGATAAACTTTCGTGCCATCTTTCTCTTTTTTCTTTTAATGTGATATCCCCTTTTACGGCTTCGGCTTCATAAGGCAACGACATGAATTTCAATTGATTTTGGTAATCAATAATAGCTTTGTATTTTTTTGCAGCTTCCTCTAAGGCAGTTTGCTCAGCTTTAAAATTGTCAAGTTTTAAGCTATAAACACTTTCGTCGCTTTTTTCTTTTATCCATTTGGCATTTTCATCAATTAATTGAAATTGCTGGTTTTGAGCCATTCTTTTTTTACTTTTTGAAATAGCTGCATCAAAATTAATTTGCTTGTCCCAAGGAGTATAATCAGCCGCTTCTATTTTATCCCAAGGCATTGCATTGTCCACATCGCGTTCCCCCATTTCTGAATAAGAATATCGATCTGGCATAACCACATCACTGCTCACACCTTCCAACTGGGTGGAACCACCATTGATTCTATAAAATTTCTGGGTAGTTGTTTTTAAAGCTCCCAAATCACCAATAGAACTGCTACGGACAAATTGATTCAAATCGATTACATTTTGAACCGTTCCTTTGCCATAAGTCTGTTTACTTCCAATGATAACCCCTCTTTTATAATCCTGAATTGCTGCAGCTAAAATCTCTGATGCAGAGGCTGAGAAATTATTTACCATGATTACTAATGGACCATCCCATTGTACTTTTTTATCTTTGTCATACAGAACTTCTTTTTTGCCTGCAGCCGATTTTATTTGTACAATCGGACCTTGCTCAATAAACAAACCAGCAATATCAACCACTGTTTTTAGAGATCCACCCCCATCATCACGAACGTCTAAAACGATCCCGCTTACACCTTCTTTTTTCAAACGTTCTACTTCAATAGCCATGTCTTTCCCAGAATCACGTTCATCTGGATTTTCAAAATTGATGTAGAATTTTGGTAAATAAATAACCCCGTATTTTAACCCGTTTTTTTCAACAATACTTGACTTAAGATAAGTTTCTTCGATTTCTATTTCGTCTCTTATTATAGTGATGATTTTTATAGTACCGTCGGCTTTTTTTATGGTCAGTCTCACTTCAGTTCCTTTAGGACCTTTGATTTTTTTAACCACATCATCCAATCGCATCCCTACAACATCCACCGCTTCTTTGTTTCCTTGCGCTACTTTTAAAACCACATCGCCTGGTTCCAATTCTTTTCCTCTCCATGCTGGTCCTCCAGAAATCAATTCGGTTATTTCAGTAAGGTCATTTTTCTTTTGAAGTCTTGCGCCAATTCCTTCTAGTTTTCCTGACATACTCACGTCAAAACGTTCTTTTTCTTCTGGGGCAAAATAAGAAGTATGCGGGTCAAATCGAGAAGCAATAGTGTTGATATACACTGCAAACCAATCATCTCTATTTAATTCATCGATGAAACCGAAATATTCATTTAACGATTTTAAAGAGCTTTCACGGGTTTCTTTTTCCAGCTCTTCAAATGTTTTCGGGGTAGTAGGTTCTTTCTTTTCGGTGTCAAATGCTTTTTCGCCTTTAGTATCTACAATACCATTTTTTAAATTTTCCTGTAACTCCTGTTTGTCAGTTAGAGAAGAAAGCGTTGATAATTTTATCTGTTTTCTCCATCTTTCCTGTAAATCGGCTGTGTTTTTTGAATAAGGCAACTTCTCGTAATCAGTATTGAAACTTTCCTCTACATTATAGTCAAATGGTTGATTCAAAATGATTTTGTAATATTTTTTACTTTCTTCAATGCGTTGCATTAATCGACTATAAGTCAAGTCAAAAAAGGCCAAATCCTTATTTTTGATTTGGTCATCTAATTGAGTTTCAAATTTTGAAAATTCATCAATATCCGATTGCAGGAAAAATCTTTTTGATGGGTCCAAAGCCGTCATGTAATCTTTGTATATTCCTTTAGAGAAATTATCATCAATATCGGCAGGTTTATAATGGCCTTTTTCAATAACAAAAGTCAATAATTCTATTAGTAATTTATCTTTTTCTGGGTCGCCATTCGCACTTTTAGGAATAAAACTCCAAAGCACTGCAGACAAGGCAAGAACTGCCACTATAATCTTATAATTCCTTTTCATATATTTCAAAATTGGGGTCATTATTATTTTTGAACTAAATTACATAAAAAATCAGGCCAGAATATACTCATCAGCCTAATTTTTTGTTAAACATGCAAAATTAGCTGCATTCCTATAAAATTGATTAATTTTACGATTTAAAAATTTGCCATATACTAATGAGAAAGCCGATAATTTTAGTTACAAATGACGATGGGATAACTGCTCCGGGGATTAGGGCTTTGATTTCGGTTATGGAAGAAATAGGAAGTGTGGTTGTCGTTGCGCCGGATAAGCCACAAAGTGCAATGGGTCATGCTATAACAATAAACAATACTTTATATATAAATAAAGTTTCTGGTGACAATGCTATTACTACTGAATACAGTTGTTCTGGAACGCCAGTAGATTGTGTGAAACTCGCTGTAAATGAAATCTTGCATCAAAAACCTGATTTGTGTGTATCAGGTGTGAACCACGGTTCAAACTCGTCTATTAATGTTATTTATTCAGGTACGATGAGTGCCGCCGTTGAAGCTGGAATCGAAGGTATTCCAGCAATTGGGTTTTCACTTTCTGATTATGATTGGAATGCGGATTTTGAAGCCATTAAATCATTTATTAAAAAAATTGCACTTGAAGTCCTGAAAAACGCACTGCCTGAAGGAGTTGTTCTGAATGTAAATTTCCCAAAATTAAAAGAAAACGAAATTAAAGGAATTAAAATATGCCGTCAAGCCAAAGCTATTTGGATGGAAAAATTTGATAAACGACAAACACCACAAGGTAAGGATTATTATTGGCTTACAGGAGAATTTGTAAACCAAGACAATGGAGAAGATACTGATGAGTGGGCATTAGCGAATGGCTATGTTTCTATTGTTCCTCTTCAGTTTGATTTGACAGCTCATCATACCATACAACAATTAAATACTTGGAACTTAAAATAGACACTATGAAATATATCGATTTATTATATGGTTTTTTAATAGGCTGGGTAACTGCCTTTATCGGGGCTTTTTTATATTTATTTATTTTTACGCCATATAACCTTTTTACCGATTTCAAAATGGTTTTGGATGCAGGGATTTTAGGTTTAGTCCTCAAATTAGGGGCGATTTTAAACCTTGCCGTGTTTTTTATATTATTAAAATTTGACAAGGATTCCATCGCTCAAGGAATAATTGCGACTTTTATTGTTTTAGCCATATTAGCTTTTTTTATTTAAGATGAAATCGCCACAAATAAACAAAGTTTGCAAAAGCGAACATTAATTAATAAAAAGGCAATTACCATATATGACCGCTAAAAAAAATATTTTACAGATATGAAATACTATATCATTGCTGGTGAAGCATCAGGGGATTTACACGGTTCTAATTTAATGAAAGCATTATATAAAAAAGATCCTTCTGCCGACATTCGATTTTGGGGAGGTGACCTAATGCAAACCGTTGGAGGAACTTTAGTAAAGCACTATCGCGAATTAGCCTTTATGGGATTTATTGAAGTGATTTTTAATCTGAAAACTATTTTAAAAAATATCAAAATTTGCAAAGCTGATATTTTAGAATTTCAGCCTGATGTGATTATTTTTATTGATTACCCGGGATTCAATATGCGCATAGCTGAATGGGCAAAAAAATTAAACTTCAAAACACATTATTATATTTCACCGCAAATATGGGCATGGAAAGAAAATAGAATCCAAGCAATAAAGCGGGATGTTGATAAAATGTACGTCATTTTACCATTCGAAAAGGATTTTTATGAAACGAAGCATAACTTTCCAGTAGAATTTGTGGGGCATCCTTTAATTGATGCAATTCATAATCGAACAAGTACTGATAAGCCGAGTTTCCTTAAAGAAAACAATCTTGAAGACAAACCAATAATAGCAATCCTTCCCGGAAGTAGAAAACAGGAAATTACAAAAATGTTGTCGGTGATGTTGAGTGTTGTTGATGATTTTAAAGAGTATCAATTTGTAATAGCTGGTGCGCCAAGTCAGGAATTTTCATTTTATTCTCAATTTCTGAAAAACAAAAATGTGTACTTTATTTCGAATAAAACCTATGATTTATTGAGTCATGCTACCGCTGCATTAGTAACCTCCGGAACAGCAACATTGGAAACGGCCCTGTTCAAAGTTCCAGAAGTGGTTTGCTATAAAGGAAGCTGGGCATCGTATCAAATCGCAAAAAGAGTGGTTACTCTTAAATACATTTCTTTAGTGAATTTAATAATGGATAAAGAAGTGGTAGCCGAATTGATTCAAGATAATTGCAATCCAAAAAACATTAAGAAAGAACTTAAAAAACTATTGGAACCTGAATATAGAAGTCAGATTTTGAATCAATATGAAATATTGGAAACAAAATTAGGTGGAGTAGGAACAAGCGAAAAAACCGCAAAATTAATTGTGGAAAATATATCTTAAAACGGACTACTAAATTTACTAAATTCGTAAAAAAACAATTTCTTTTTAATCGCCATATGAAACTACTGTTCCGTCTTTTTATAATCGCCATTTTGTTTGCAAGTTGCAAATCTTCTTCGCCTATTGTCACTACAAGATCCGATTCTGAAAAAGAAACTACTACAATAGTAAAAAAAGAAAAAAGCACTAAAACAGTTAAGAAATTAATTAAAACTGCGACCAGTAGATTAGGAGTAAAATACAAAACGGGAGGAACAACTAAAAGCGGTTATGACTGTTCAGGTTTTATATACAGTACGTTTCAAGAACAGGATATTGAACTGCCAAGGTCTTCAACCGATATGGCTAAAGTTGGAAAAAAAATTAGCATTAAACGAGCTCAAAAAGGGGATTTAATATTTTTTAAAACCAATGGCAAAAGCGTAATCAATCATGTGGGGATCATTGTTGAAGTTTCGAAGGATGAAATAAAATTCATTCATTCGGCAACACAAAGTGGAGTTATTCTTTCCTCAACAAAAGAAGCATATTACAAAAGGACTTTTGCGCAAATAAACAGAATGATTTAATCGAGTTTTTAAATCATGAAAATACTTCAGTTTCCTTTAACGAGAATTACTATTTGGTTTGTACTGGGCATTTTAATTTCATATTATGCCAATTTTGAAATCACATTTATTTTTTTGTTTCTACTGATTTCGTTTATTGGTCTAGGGACAACATACTTTTTAGCTCGAAATGATTATCGTCAAAAGATTTATTTTGGTATCGCCACTTATTTTTTATCATTTTTAATTGGGATTACTACTCAAACAGTTCATACTGATTTCTTTCAGAAAAATAATTATAGCCATCTTGTAAAAAATTACGAATCAGAGCATATACTTGAAATTGTTTTGCGTGAAAAATTGAAAAGCTCTTTTCTAAATGACCGCTACATCGCTATTGTTAAAAAAATTGACAGTAAAGAAAGCACAGGTAGAATTCTAATTAATTTTCATAAAAAAGAGGTAAATCAAAAACTTCAGATAGGCACAAATCTCAAAATTAAAGGATTTGTTTTTAAGCATAGAGCACCAAGTAATCCTAATCAATTTGATTACGGAAACTATTTAAGAAATAAATCTATTCTAGCGCAAATGTATGCCGATGTTATAAAAATAAATCTCATTATAGACAGGGATATTTGGTATTATTCGGATTTGCTTAGAAGCAGAATTGTAAAAAACCTTCAGAAAAGAGATTTTGCAAAAGAAGAATTAGCCGTTATTGTCGCTCTTATTTTAGGGCAACAGCAAGATATTTCTCCGGAAATTTTAAATGACTATCAATTTGCAGGAGCAATTCATATTTTGTCTGTATCAGGGTTGCATGTTGGCTTTATATTACTATTCATTAATCTCTTGCTTCAACCGTTGCCAAAAAATAGATTCGGAAATTTATTAAAACTGCTAATAGTTGTCCTTTCTTTATGGTGCTTTGCTATTTTAGCTGGATTTTCTCCTTCTGTAATACGCTCGGTTACTATGTTTTCTTTTGTGGCAGTAGGAATGTATTTAAAAAGGAGTACCAATATTTTCCATACTTTATTGGTTTCTGCACTGTTAATTTTACTTTTTCAGCCTTCATTTTTGTTTGATGTCGGTTTTCAATTGAGTTATATTGCTTTGTTTTTTATTCTTTGGTTACAACCATTGTTGAATGTACTTTGGAATCCAAAAAACAGAATAGCCAAATACTTCTGGGACATATTAACGGTATCTTTTGCAGCTCAAATAGGAGCTTTTCCATTGAGTGTTTATTATTTCCATCAATTTCCAGGTTTGTTTTTTGTGACTAATTTAATTGTTATTCCTTTTTTGAGTATTATTATGGCATTAGGGGTTTTTGTAATGCTTTTGGCAGTTATAAATTGTGTGCCGGTTTTTTTAGCAAAAGCATTGGAATTATTTGTTTTTTTTCTCAATACAATTATAAAATGGGTAGCTTCGTTTGAACAGTTTATTTTTAAGGATATCCCTTTTAATTGGCAAATGTTGCTGAGTTTGTATTTAATGATTTTTGCTGTAATAATTTGGTTTAAAAAACCAAATTTTAATAAACTGAGAATCGCCTTAGTAAGTATTATCGTTTTTCAATTGTCTTTTTTTATTACCCGATGGAGCAATCAAGCAGAAAAGGAATGGATTGTATTTGATGTTAAAAAAAACACTTTGATTACGGAGCGAAATGGTGAAAGCACAATTGCTTATTATGGAGTTATAGATAAGAAACTTAATGAAAATTATAATTTAAAACCCTACTTAACTGCGAATTTTAGTGAATTAAAAAAGAGGGAAAACATTAAAAACTTGGCTTGCTTCAACAATAATAAAATTTTAATAGTGGATAGTTTAGGAGTTTATTCCAATAAAATAAAACCTGATGTTTTGCTTATTACACAATCCCCTAAATTGAATTTGGAGCGTTTGATAGAAACAATAAATCCGAAAGTGATAGTGGCTGATGGATCTAATTTCAAGAGTTACATAAAAATATGGAAGGCAACTTGTATAAAAAACAAAATCCCTTTTCACGCAACTGGCGAAAAGGGATTTTATAGAATAGAAAATTAATTATTTTGGCATACCATTTTTAATAATAGTATTAGCTGTTTCTAACCAAACTGTAGGCCCACCTGCAATGTAACCAGTGCTTCCTAATTTTTCAAAATTAGTTTTGCCGTCTTTTTTTCCAGCATTAACAAACCAAACAGTAGGATAACCTTGAATTCCAAAAACTTGTTGCAATTCCCCATTTTGTTTTTTAATTTCTTCCGACTGGGCAGTTTTTCTTGGAAAATCAAGTTCAACTAAAATTACATTCTTTTGCGCCCATTTTGCAAACTCAGGTGTTTTTAAAACTTCTTTTTGCAAACGGATACACCATCCGCACCAATCGCTTCCTGTAAAGAACATCAATAAAGGTTTTTTTGTTTTTTGGGATAATTTAGTTGCGACATTAATATCAGTTTCCCATTTTAATTCTTGTGCTTGAACTGCAAACGAACCTAATACGATTAGAGCAGTAATAAATATTTTTCTCATAATTTTATTTTTTACAAATATATACAAAAACAATACCACGTAATGTCATTTACTTTACATCCTGCATTAATTTTTTCACAAAAGGTGAAATTAGGATCATAATTACTCCTGCTATTAATGCATAAATAGCTAATTGCTTGTATCCTTCAGCATATACGTAAAGTTTCTCTATATTGGATGCGTTTTTTGAAGCTTTAGCAATATTTGCCCCAAGCAATCCCGCAAAATATTGCCCGTATGCACTTGCTAAAAACCACATTCCCATGATTACTGCCTGTGTTTTTTGGGGTGACAATTTTGTCATTGCAGACATTCCGATAGGAGATAAGCACAATTCGCCAAAGGTAATTATAAACCATCCAAACGTAAATAAATCCAAAGATGTCTTTCCAGAAGAATCTGCGAAAAATTTTGTATAATAGAAAATCCAAAATCCACCTGCTAAAAAAAGGAAAGACAAGCCAAATTTAATAATAGTATTCGGTTCTATCTTTCTTTTATTCATCCACAACCAAATTAATCCCACTAATGCTGCAAAAACAATAACAAAGAATGAATTTGCAGAATTATTTACACCGTTTGGATCTAATGGAATTCCTAAAACTGTACTCTTCAAATTTTCTGCTGCGAAATCGCTTAAAGAGCCACCGCTTTGTTCAAAAAATGCCCAAAAGACAATTGAAAACAACATAAATATTACTGCGGCTATTAATTTTTTGTTTTCAATAATTGAAAAACCCTTCATTTCGTATGCTAAATAAAAAATGGAAATCGGGCCAATAGCATACATGAAATAATCTGTATAAACAGTATTGGACACCATTATAATAATTATAGGGATAATTAATATAGAACCAATGTATGTTGCCCATTCATAAAATTTTCTCCTTGTAGAACTTAAATGCATTAATGGTGAAATACCAATTTCACCTAAACTTTTTTGAGTTTTCGTAAAAGTCAGTAAGCTAATTATCATAACTACAGCTGCTAATCCAAAAGCAACATTCCATTTTAACTCGTTAGGAATTAAATTCTGCAACATTTGACCCTTCCCAATCGCTATACAAAGATAACCACCAATCAAAGCACCTAGATTAACACCTGCATAGAATAATGAAAAACCTGCATCAGTCCTGGAATCTCCATCTTTATAGAGTTTTCCAACCATTGATGAAATATTTGGCTTAAAAAAACCGGTTCCCACAATACTAAAACTAACTCCTACAAAGAAAAATGATTTAGGATCAATTGCTAAAATTACACTTCCAGCAATCATTAATAATCCACCCCAAAATAATGATTTTCTAAATCCGAAAATCTTATCAGCAAATAAACCCCCAATAAATGTAAATGCGTATACCCATGCTTGGGTAGCGCCGTATTGTAAATTTGCAGTTTCTTTATCCATTAATAAATAATGAACCATATAAAAATATAGCATGCCACGCATTCCGTAAAAACAGAAGCGTTCCCACATTTCACTAAAAAACAAATACCACAATTGTTTTGGATATTTACCTTTAAAATTCTGAATCTGTTCTAAAGTTTGATTCTGTTCCATATAAATTAAGCATTAAAAAAACAAACCTACAAGAAGCTCTTGTAGGTTTGAAAGATATAAATTATTTAAAAAAATTAACGAACACCGTGCATTAATTTTTTTAATTTTGGTGTTAAAGCAAATAGGATTACAGAAGCAATTCCACAAAGAATAACGAAAACCATAAAGAATTCAAATAAATTGTGAATCTCAAATCCAGCAAAAACTGGGTTGGTTGGACTAATCTGATTGTCTGCCAATAATTTTAATTGTTCAGCTGTTGGTGTAACAGTTTTGTCCAAAACAGCTTGTAAATCAATTCCTAATTCTTTAGCCTTGTTAAATTTATCCCCAGTTGCTGGCATAATAGAACCTAAAGTTCCTGCTAATGCATAACCTGATGCATTTGATAAAAAGAACACCCCGTAAAGCAATGAAGAAAAACGTTTCGGTGAAAGCTTTCCTACAAGTGACAAACCTATTGGTGATAAACACAATTCAGCACAAGTCTGAATTAAATATAATAAAATCAACCATTTGATTGCTAAAAGACCATCGTTCCCTAAGTCTTTAACATTGTATGCGATAATAAAATAACTCAATGCAACTAACAATAACCCAAAAGCTTGTTTCATAGGAGAAATTGGCTCTCTGTCTTTACTTCTTAAATAATCCCAAAGCATACTGAATGGAACTGCAAAAACAACAACAAACAATCCGTTAAATATTTGAACCATTGAAGGCGGCATGTCCCAACCAAAGAAATTTCTATCACATTGATTGTCTGCAATAAATGTTAATGAAGAGCCCGCTTGTTCAAAAGCTGCCCAAAAGAAAATAACGAAGAAAGCTACAATATAGATTACAAAGATTCTATCTCTTTCTACTTTTGTTAATGAACTGTCAGATACAATTAATCCTGCTAAAGATAAACCACTTGAATAAATTAAAGTATAAATCAAATTTTGATCAAAAACAAAATGGATAATTGCCCCTAATACTAAGAACGCAATACCCGCGCCAATTAAGGCAGTTTGAGAAAATTCAGCTTTTTGAGCTTCTCCTTCTTCAAAATCTGATGCATCATTTTTAGAAGGCAAGCCACCTAATGGTTTTCCATCTGGGGTTACTACATATTTATTTTTTAAAAAGTAAAAAACGGCAGTGCCAATTAACATTGCTATCGATGCTGCTAAAAATCCCCATTTAAATGCATGGATATCTCTAACACCAGCTGAGTCTTTTACATCTCCAATTATAGGACAAATTAATTGACCAAGGAATGCACCCAAGTTAATTCCCATGTAGAAAATAGTAAAGGCAGTGTCTAATTTTGTCTTTTCCTGTTTTGGGTATAGGCTCCCAACCATTGAAGAAATATTTGGCTTAAAGAATCCATTTCCAAAAATTATTATACCTAAAGCTGACCACATCAAAGTATTGGCTAGACTTAGATTTGTTCCAAAAATGCTAGCACTGGCAAATAATAAAAACTGTCCAACAGCCATCATCAAACCGCCTAATAAAATACAGTTTCTATTTCCGAAAAATCTATCTGCAACAAAACCTCCAAGCATTGGTGTCAAATAACAAAGCCCTAAAAAACCACCATATATCAATGAAGCATCCGCTTCTTTCATCATTAATGAATTTACTAAGAATAGCGTAAGAATTGCCCTCATTCCGTAGAAGTTGAACCTTTCCCACATTTCAGTTCCAAATAATACCCAAAGCCCTTTTGGATGTCCTGTTTTTACTGTTGCGTCATTCATGTTTAATTATTTAGTTAAGTTGGTTAATTAATTTTTATAGTTTTTCCTTAATGAAATTCGTCATTTTATTATACAATTGAATTCTTGTTTTACCACCAAATATACCATGGTTTTTATCAGGATAAACCTGTGAATCAAATTGTTTGTTTGCTTGAATCAGCGCTTCCATCATTTGTATGGAATTCTGAACATGTACATTGTCATCTGCAGTTCCGTGGATTAAAAGAAAATTCCCTTTTAGTTTATCTACATGTGTAATTGGTGAATTGTTATCATAACCACTTGCATTTTCCTGTGGAGTCTGCATATATCTTTCAGTATAAATGCTGTCATAAAATCTCCAGCTTGTTACCGGCGCTACTGCAATTGCCGCTTTGAAAACATCGCTTCCTTGAAAAATACAGTTGGAAGCCATAAAACCACCATAACTCCAACCGAAAATTCCGATTCTGCTTTTATCTACAAAGGAATAATTCCCTATTACTTTTGCTGCATCTATTTGATCTTGTACTTCGTATTTTCCAAGTTCTAATTGTGTACATTTTTTGAAAGCGGCTCCTTTAAAACCTGTTCCACGACCATCTACACAAGCAACAATATAACCTTGTTGAGTTAACATCATAAACCAGTAATCATCAGCCGAATTCCACTCGTTATTTACTTGTTGTGAACCTGGACCAGAATATTGATACATAAAAACAGGATATTTTTTATTGGCATCAAAATCCTTTGGTTTAATGATCCATGCATTTAATTCATTTCCTTTTTCGGTTTTTAAAACAAAAAATTCTTTCTGTGGTAAATTATAGGCTTTTAGTTTTTCAGATAAAGCCTCATTATTTACAATCGATTGTGTTTGAACTCCAGATTTGGCATTGTTCAAAGTGTAGGTTGTAGGTTGAGTAGCAGTTGAAAAAGTATTGATGTAGAAATCAAAATTTGGACTAAAAGTTGCCGCATTTGTTCCAGTAGACTGTGACAAACGTACTTTAGTTTTTCCGTTAAGACTTATTCTGTAAATCGCTCTGTTGATAGAACCGTCTTCTGTAGATTGATAGAAAACTGTATTTGTTTTTTCGTCAAAACCATAATACGCGGTAACTTCCCAATTTCCTTTTGTAACCTGGTTTTTAAATTTTCCGTTTTTATCATACAAATAGATATGATTGAAACCATCCATTTCGCTGGTCCAAATAAAACTATTGTCTTTTAAGAAAGTTAAATTGTCAGTAATATCAATATATGCTTTGTCTTTTTCGTTTAGAACTACTTTTACAGTTCCAGAAGTTCCATCAACAAAAACCAAATCTAAATTATCTTGGTGCCTATTAATTACCTGAACACTTAATACATTAGTGTCGTTTGTCCATTTTATTCTCGGAATATAAAAATCATTATAGTTGCCAAGTTTGATTTCTTTAGTTGAATTGGCTTTTACATCATATAATTGTAAGGAAACCAATGCATTTTTTTCTCCTGCTTTAGGATATTTAAAAGTTTCTATTGAAGGATATAAGTTCTTTTGGAAAATACTCATTGAAAATTCTGGCACAGCACTTTCATCAAAGCGGATATAAGCTAGTTTGTCTCCTGCTTTATTCCAATCGAACGCTCTTACAAAAGCAAATTCTTCTTCATACACCCAGTCAGTAATACCATTGATGATGGCATTTTTCTTCCCGTCAGTAGTTATCTGCTTAGTGGTTTTTGATGCAATGTTATAAATAAATAAATTGTTTTCTTTGGCAAAAGCGATTTGGCTTCCATCTGGTGAAAAAGTTGGTTCCTGAATTTTATAATCAACTAACTTTGTCAATTGCTTGCTTTCAATATTGTATAAATAATAATCGGCAACAAAAGAATGACGAAAAATCTGGTCGCTGTTATTAGCAATTAGTATGTTTTTTTCAGCAGCATCAAAAGTATAACTGTCAATTCCGTCTTTTAAAGCTTCATTGTTTTTTGTATCAATTAAGGTATTTACTTTTTTAAGGGTAGCAAAATCATATAAATCAATTTGCATGCTTCTAGTTGCTCTGTCAAAATTCAATACTGTATATTGATTTGTGTTTTTCATTGACTGCAATTCGTCCATTCCTTTTGTTCGAAATGCACCAGTAAAAATTTCATCAACAGTAATTTTTTGTTGTCCAATAACTGAAAACGAAGTCAGTAAGAACAATACAGCAAACAATTTAATATTTTTCATATCGGTATAGGGGAAAAAACTTCCAATTTTAGTGAAAATTTTGGACATTCTCACGTTTTTGTTAAACAAATATACATTCGGTTCAGATTTAGTTAGTCATCAAAGTTTATTTTTTGTTACAAACACCTTTTTTATAGTAACTTACTTCCCATAGACTATAATTTACATTTGAAAACTTATCTTTGCCTAAAAATTTATAATAATGAATAATGCCGTTGCTGGATTTTCTAAACTATCCAAAGAAGAAAAAATAAACTGGATTGCCATAAATTATTTTTCAAATACCGGGGAAGCGATTTCTTTGATTAAAAAATATTGGAATGCCGATGAAAAGCTACAGCAATTGCATGATGAATTTATCGAAAACACTATTTCCAATTTCTATATTCCATTAGGTGTTGCGCCAAATTTTCTTATTAATGGTAAATATAAAACCATTCCCATGGCAATAGAAGAAAGTTCTGTCGTTGCTGCGGCATCAAAATCTGCTAAGTTTTGGTCAAGCCGTGGGGGTTTTAAGGCTACGGTTTTAAATACCGAAAAAATAGGGCAGGTGCATTTCATGTATAGCGGTGATGTAGCAAAACTTGAAAAATTCATTTCAAATATTAAACCTAAATTCTTTTCTGATACCGAAAGCATTACTAAAAACATGCAAAAAAGGGGAGGGGGAATTCTTGCTATTGAGCTTAGAAACAAAACGGCTTTACTCGAAAATTATTTTCAGCTTCATGCTACTTTTGAAACAAAAGATTCAATGGGTGCGAACTTTATCAATTCGTGTTTAGAGCAATTTGCAAAAACATTGAAAGAAGAAGCTTCAGTTAATGATTCTTTTTCAGAAACAGAAAAAGACATTGAAGTTGTGATGAGTATTTTGTCTAATTATGTCCCTAATTGTATAGTGCGTGCCGAAGTTTCATGCGCGGTTGAAGATTTAGCCGAAAAAAATATTCCAAATCCACAAGAATTTGCTGAGAAATTTATAAGAGCCATTCAAATTGCAAAAGTAGAGCCTTTTCGTGCTGTTACACACAATAAAGGAATTATGAATGGAATCGATGCTGTAGTACTTGCTACAGGAAATGATTTTCGCGCTATAGAAGCTGGAATTCATGCATATGCTTCCAGATCAGGGCAATATTCCAGTTTGTCACATGCGAAAATTGAAAATGGCATATTTAGTTTTTGGATACAAATTCCATTGGCTTTAGGGACTGTAGGCGGACTAACTTCCTTACATCCATTAGTTAAATTGTCATTGGAAATGCTTGAAAAGCCTTCTGCTCAAGAATTAATGCAGGTGGTTGCAGTCGCCGGTTTAGCCCAAAACTTTGCCGCTTTGCGATCACTTACAACTACTGGAATTCAAGAAGGACATATGAAAATGCATCTTAATAATATTTTAAATCAGTTTAATACGACTGATGAAGAGAGAAAGAGAATCAATAAGCATTTTAAAAACAATGTGGTTTCTCATAGCAATGTAGTTTCATTTATTGAAAATTTAAGAAAATAATTTCTGGATTCTTTCAATGCCAATTCACAATGAAAAAAACATTTTATAGTAACGGAAAATTATTACTTACCGCTGAATATTTAGTTCTTGATGGTGCTGAAGCTTTGGCATTGCCTACAAAATTTGGACAAAACTTAATAGTTGAAGAAGGTGCTAACAATATTATATATTGGAAAAGTTTTGATGCTGATGGAAGTATTTGGTTTCAAAACAATATCCCATTTCAAGATATAATTGATAATAAAAAGGAAGAAAACGACCCTGAGAAAAATACTTTAATTGAAATTTTGCATTATGGTTATTTGCAAAATCCAAATTTTATAAAAAATTCTATAGGCTATACTATAACTACTCAACTTACATTTCCTAAAAAATGGGGACTTGGCACTTCTTCAACACTAATCAATAATATTGCCCAATGGTTAGAGATTGATGCATTTGTACTTTTAAGAAACAGTTTTGGAGGAAGTGGATATGACATCGCTTGCGCCCAAAACAATACCCCAATATTGTTTCATTTGGAAAACGAAAAGCCAATCAGTAAATCGATAAATTTCCACCCAAATTTTATTGATAAGCTCTATTTTGTTTATTTGAACAAAAAACAAAACAGTAAATCGGCAATAGCTACTTATTTTAAAAAGCGTAATAATATTGAAGCTATGATTCCGTTTATTGACGGTATTACTAAATCGATTATTAAAGCCGAATCTCTAGAAGAATTTTCAAATTTATTGAATCAACATGAGGCTATTTTAAGTAATATTTTGACTTTACCAACAATAAAAGCATCTTTGTTTCCTGAGTTTTATGGGACTATAAAAAGTCTTGGTGCTTGGGGCGGGGATTTTGTTCTTGTAGTTGCTGAAGATGACCCAACTCATTATTTTGAAGAGAAAGGATACAAAACTATTCTTTCATATAATGAGATGATATTATAATTTCACATTTATTTCAAATAGTTTTAGGATAAAAAGTAAAGTCCCGTCTAGTTTTTAAAAACCAGACGGGACTTTACTTTTATAGCTTATAGAAATTAGTAATTAAACTCAGCTCTATTGTCTTCGATTTTTGCATCGACTTTCAAAGCTGGGATGATTCTTCCTGCAAAAGAGGCAGTTTGTGCTTTTAATTTAGCTACATAATCTGCATGGTCTTTTAAAACTATTCCTTTGTTAATAGCAGTGGCTTTTACTACATAAACTCCAGAGATTCCATCTATAGGAGCAGAAATTTTATTTACACCAAGGGCAAAAACAGTTCCTACTACTTTTCTTTCAGGACCAACTCCAGGTAAAGATGCATTTTCCAATGTCATATCAACTGATTGTTGAACAGTAGTGTTATTTGCTTTTGCAATAGCGTCTAATGAGCTTCCTTTCATTTTAGCTTTAATCATTTCAGCTTTTTTCTTGTTTTTCAACATTGGCTCTAATTGTAATCTTGCATCAGCAATAGACATCAAACCTTCTTCGTAAACTTTCTTTAATTTTACAATTACGTTACCTACATTGGCAACTTCAAATCGTTTCACATCTCCAACATTTGTTTCTTTGTCATATGCCCAACGAACAATTTGTCTTTGATTACCTACAGAACCAAAACCTTCATCCATTAATTTTACTTTTGCTGGTGGGTTAACCATTAATCCGGCATCCTTAGCTACTTTAGCAAAATCTTTTTCGTTTGCATCCATTTCAAATTTAACCGCGGTGTTGAATATTTTATCAGAAGTAGTTTCTGATGGTTCAATTTTTTGAGCAACAGTAGCTAAACGAACTGCATCTTGTTTGTCAGTAATGCTAATGATATGGTATCCAAAATCAGTTTCAACTAAGCCTACTTTCCCAACCGGGTTAGAAAAAGCAAAATCGTTAAATGGTTTTACCATTTGATTTTCACCAAAATAGCCTAAATCTCCACCTTGCTGTGCGGATGAATCATCAGAATTCATTAATGCCAACATCATTAAACTTGAAGGATTTGCTTTTACTTGCGCGTATAACATTTCTGCTTTAGCTTTAGCTTCTTCTTTTGTTCTTTTTTCTTTTTTGTTAGCTACTTGTGTTCCTTCATAACTTATTAAAATGTGGCTTGCTTTTACGTTTGCTCCATTTTTTCTACCCATTGATTTTGTTACACAGTAGTAATTCCCAAAAGTATATGGTCCGTAAACTTGACCATAAGGAAGGTTAAATAAAGCTTCAGCGTCTTGCGCAGGCAAGTCTTTTTTAGCAATATAAGTCGAATCGTAAGGAATGTCTGAATTAGAATTTACAAATTCGATAGTGTTTCTTGAATCTTGAAAACTTGGTAAAGTGTCCTTTTTCTTAGTTTCATCATTGAATACGATTTGTGTGCTAAGCAAAGAATTAATTTTGGTTTTTACATCAGTAATATCAGACTCTGAAGCTTTGTCTTCAATAACAACATATTCTAATTCACGTGCTTCCTCAGCTTTGTATTTTTTTTCATTCTTTTTCATGTAATCTACAAGTTCAGCATCTGAAATTTTTACATCGCTGTCCTTTATTGAAGAATATAAAATGGAAACATAATCAAAATTCGCTTTATTCGATTCCATTTCATATTTCAACTTTCCTTCAGCTTCAGTTGTATAGCTACTTGCTTTTACTAACGTTGAATAGATTTGGTATTTTGCATTCAAAGCTGCATCTTTTTCCCTGTCTTTGATCATTTGTGCCTGTTCCGGGTTTGACTTCATGAATTCCCTGAATTTTGCGATGTCAAATTTTCCAGCTGCGTTCAAAAACATTGGGTTTTGACCAATACTTTGATCTTGTTTCAAGTTTTCGATTATATGGTTTTCACCAACACGTAACCCTAATTTTTCAAATTCTGCAGTTAATAGTGCAACAGCTATTTCTTGTTCCCAAACTCTATTAGCTGCTTGGGTTGCAGATACGTTTTGTCCACTTTTTTCAACATTACTTACTTTGATTCTAAATTCCTCAAAAGAAATGTCTTTGCCATTGATGCTACCCACATCTTTTGAAGTTTGCTTAAATCCACCTTTATTAAAAAGATCACCTACTATAAAAGCCAATAAACAGAAGCCTATAACTAGTATTAATAGAAGTGAGCGTTGTCTAATTTTTTGTAAAACTGCCATTTTTATTATTATTAATTTAATTCAGTTTGCGAAAATACAATTATCTATTTAATAATTATAATTGTACTACTATATTTTATAATAAAATTCATTTTTTATTGTATTTAAATTTTGATACAAACAATTTCATATCTCTTTATTAAGTGTCTATTTCTATTTACAATAAAAAAGGCTTCCTTTCGGAAGCCTTTTTTATATGTTCAATATTTTATCTTTT